>NZ_JBYTEB010000002.1:839482-888273 GCF_058791955.1 Microbacterium sp. EB106-03-03-XG65 | reverse complement strand
GGAAGCTAAGCCTCACAGCGCCGATGGTACTGCAGGGGGGACCCTGTGGGAGAGTAGGACACCGCCGGACTTCTTTTCAAACAGAAAAGCCACCCAATGTTGGGTGGCTTTTCTGCGTTAACGCGATCGCTGCGACTGCGACTGTGGTGCAGCTGCAGCGGCGGTGCGTGTCGACAACACATAAAGGGCCCTTCCTCTCGCGAGGAAGGGCCCTTTATCGTCGTGGACTCAGCAGCTCACGACGCGTTGCGTCGTGCTTCCCAGCCGGTGCGCACCATCTCGTCGACCGAGTAGCGCATCTTCCAGTCGAGGTCGCGGGCTGCGAGTTCACCGGTTGCGACGATGCGGTCGGGGTCGCCTGCGCGTCGGGGGCCGATCTCGGGCGTGAAGTCGATACCGGTGACCCGGGCCACGGCATCCATGATCTGCTTCACGCTCAGGCCGTCACCGGAACCGAGGTTGTATGCCGGCTCGATCGACTCTCCCGCGGCGAGGCGCTGCGCCGCGGCGACGTGAGCGGCGGCGATGTCGCCGACATGGACGTAGTCACGCACGTTCGTGCCGTCTTCGGTGTCGTAGTCGTCGCCGTTGATGCGCGGAGTCTTTCCCGCCAGCAGCGCCTCGAACACGATCGGGAAGAGGTTGTGGGGGCTCACGTCATAGACCGTCGGGTCGGCAGAGCCCACGACGTTGAAGTAGCGCAGCGAGGTGTGGCGCAGCGGCCGTTCGGTCTCTGCGGTCGCGACCGCCTGGTCGCGCAGCAGCCATTCGCCGATGAGCTTGGATTCGCCGTAGGGGCTCGCGGGCCTCTTCTCGGTGCCCTCGACGACGAGCGGCACATCAGGAGTGCCGAACACGGCGGCAGACGAGGAGAAGACGATGTTGCTGACCCCCGCGGCTTCCATGGCCTCGAGGATCACGCGGGTGCCTTCGACGTTCTGCGCATAGGTGTGCAGAGGGCGCTGAACCGAGACGCCGGCGTACTTGAATCCTGCGACATGGATCACGCCTTCGGCGTCGTGGTCGCGCAGCGTCTTCTCGACGAGTTCACGATCGAGGATGCTCCCCGTGACGAACGGCACTCCCTCGGGAACGAATGACGCGACCCCACTCGAGAGGTCGTCGAGGATGACCGGGGCGAGCCCCGCATCCGCCAATGCTCGTACGACGTGCGATCCGATGTAGCCGGCGCCGCCGGTGACGATCCAGGACATGCTGCTCCTCAGGTGTTGGAGTGTTCAGTATCTCAGGACAGCGCGGCGGGTCGCTGGCCGTCGGATCGACACGGCGTCGATCTGTGGACAGTCCGACACGCGTCGTCCGACGACTGACCCGCAGCCGGCGCTGCGGGTCAGTCGTCGCGGTGCGCGCCCGCTGCCGCGGAGACCGTGAAGATCACGGGGGCGGCGAAACCGGCGTGGGCGAAGGCATCGGCGACAGCATCCGAGACCTGCGCGACCGAGTCCTGCTCGATGAGTGCGATCGCGGCGCCGCCGAAGCCGCCGCCGGTCATGCGCGCTCCGAGAGCGCCGGCTGTCAGTGCGGCTTCCACCGCGGTGTCGAGTTCGGGCACCGAGATCTCGAAGTCGTCGCGCATGGAGGCATGCGACGCCACCAGGAGGTCGCCGATGGCGCGCGCACCCTGTGCGCGAAGGCGCTCGACGGTGTCGAGCACGCGCTGATTCTCGGTGACGACGTGGCGTACGCGACGGAATGTCACATCGTCCATGAGTTCCTGGGCGCGCGGGAGGTCGTCGACCGACACATCTCGCAGGCTCGATTCGCCCATGATCGCGGCGCCTCGCTCGCACGCCGCGCGTCGCTCGCCGTAGCCGCCGGTGGAGTGCGCGTGCTTCACGCGAGTGTCGATCACGAGGATCGCGAGCCCCGCCTCGGCCATGCCCAGCGGCACGAGCGCCGTCTCGAGTGACCGGCAGTCCAGGAAGATCGCGGCATCCGGCTCTCCGAGCATCGAGGCCATCTGGTCCATGATGCCCGTGGGGGCGCCGACGGCCTCGTTCTCGGCACGGCGGCCGATGCGAGCGAGGGCCCTGCGATCGAGCCCGGCATCCCACAGATCGTTCAGCGCAGAGGCGGTCGCGCCTTCGATCGCGGCGGATGAGGAGAGCCCTGCGCCGACCGGCACATCGGAGGCGATGGCGATGTCGAGTCCGCTCCCGGCGGCGCCGGCCTGACGCAGAGCCCAGGCGACGCCCAGCGGGTAGGCAGCCCACTCGGGTACGGCGGGAGTCGCGCCGCTCGGAGTGGGGAAGAGATCGTCGAGTTCGCTGAGCGAGACCTCGACAGGAGCATCCGCGAACGTCGATGCGACCCGGATGCGTGCGTCGTCGCGCCGTGCGACCGCGGCGACCGTGCGGTGGGGGATGGCGAACGGCAGAACGAAGCCGTCGTTGTAGTCGGTGTGCTCGCCGATGAGGTTCACGCGTCCCGGTGCAGACCAGATTCCGTCGGGGGTGCGACCGGTCAGGTCGGTGAACAGGGCGCGCGCGGAGTCGTGTGCGGTGGTCATGCGGATGCCTCTCCTGCGTCGATCTGAGCGTTGTCGGATGCGTGTGCGCGGGCGATGGCCTCGCGGATGCGGGCGGCGCCCTGTTCGGGGGTGACCTCTGCGGCCCACGCCCACATGGCGGCTTCGGAGCCCGCCAGGAACTTGAGCTTGTCTGCGGCGCGTCGAGGACTCGTGAGCTGCAGGTGCAGACGCACGCTCTCGCGGCCGACGTTGACGGGAGCCTGGTGCCAGGCGGCGATGTAGGGGGTCGGGGTGTCGTAGAGCGCATCGACCCCGCGGAGAAGACGAAGGTAGAGGGGCGCGAGCTCGTCACGCTCGGCATCCGTCGTGGCGGCGAAGTCGGGCACATGGCGGTGCGGCATCAGGTGCACTTCGAGAGGCCAACGGGCGGCGAAGGGCACGAACGCGGTCCAGTGCTCGCCACGGAAGACGACGCGTTCCGAGGCCTGCTCGAACTCCAGGATGCGCTGGAAGAGATCGGGTGCGGTGCGGTCGATCGAGTCGAGCACGCGATTCGTGCGCGGAGTCACATATGGGTAGGCGTAGATCTGGCCGTGCGGATGCGGCAGAGTCACGCCGATCGCCTCGCCGCGGTTCTCGAACGGGAAGATCTGCTCGATGCCCGGAAGCTGGGAGAGCGCTGCGGTGCGGTCGGCCCACGCCTCGATCACGGTGCGGGCGCGGGTGACGGACTGGGTGCCGAAGGATCCGGTGTGCTCGGGGCTGAAGCACACGACCTCGCAGCGACCGACCGACGTGCGCGTGCGGCCGAGGCCGAGGGCCGCGAGGTCGTCGAGTCCGCGCGGGGGGTTGCTCGCAGCCGGCGCGATGCCGATCGCCTCCGCGAGGGCGGGGCCGAAGGCGGGCGAGCGGTTCTCGAACACCGCGACGTCATAGCGCGACGGGACTTCGGAAGGGTTGGTCGGCGACTGCGGGGCGAGCGGGTCGGCGTCGGCGCTCGGCATCATGACGCGGTTCTGCCGGTTGGCGGCGACGGTGATCCAGTCGCCGGTCAGCACATCGAGTCGCATCGAGGCGGTGTCGCCCCGGGGGTCGAGGGTGCGCGCGTCGACCGCGCGTTCGGCGCCCAGCGTCGTGTCGGGATCGTCGAAGTAGATGAGCTCACGGCCGTCGGCGAGCGTCGTCGCTCGCTTCGTGATTCCGGCGGAGAGGGTCCCGGTGCGCATCTCGGAGGATTCGTGCGTGTTCACGTAAACATGGTACGCACACTGCCGTGGTAACGTCAACATTGCTGAGTTGTGGACGCGAGACGGAGGTGCCTGCGGTGGAGGACGACCTGCTGCACGACATCGAGCCGACACGGCGCCGGCGTCCGTCATCCGGACGCGTCTCGATGGCGATGGTCGCCTCACGCGCGGGGGTCTCGGGGCAGACCGTGTCGCGCGTCGTCAACGACAGCCCCCGCGTCGATCCCGTCACGCGCGAGCGCGTCGAGAAAGCGATGGTCGAGCTCGGATATCGCCCGCATCGCGCCGCTCGAGCGCTGCGCACCGGCCGCTCGCAGACCATCGGACTCGTCGTCACGACACTCGCCACGGTCGGCAACTCGCGGATGCTGCAGGCGACCGCCGAGGCCGCCGCCGAGCGAGGCTACGCCCTCACCCTCGTGACAGCGGGCGACAGTGTCGCCGACGCCTTCGAACGCTTGGCCGAGCAGGAGGTCGACGGCGCGATCGTGCTCAATGAGGCATCCGCGCTCGTGCCGGCTGCCGAACGGCCCGCGGGGCTGCGCCTCGTGGTCGTCGATGCTCCGGGGACGGCAGACCTCGCCGTGGTGCACAGCGACCACGTCGGCGGTGCGGCCGCCGCGACCGCACATCTGCTGAGCCTCGGGCATGAGACGGTGCACCACCTCGCGGGGCCGGCCGATTCGTTCGCCGCCGCCGAGCGCGAGCGCGGCTGGCGCGAGACCCTCGTCGCCGCGGGCATCGAACCGCCGGTGATCGCGCGCGGCGACTGGTCGGCTGAAGCCGGGTTCGCGGCGGGACAGGCGTTGGGCGCAGCATCCGCCGTCTTCTGCGCCAACGACCAGATGGCGCTCGGGTTGCTGCGCGCGCTCGCCGAGGCTGGTCGACGGGTGCCCGAGGACGTCAGCGTGATCGGATTCGACGACGTGCCGGATGCCGCGAACTACCGCCCGCCGCTCACCACGATCCGTCAGGACTTCACCGCGCTCGCGCACCGAGCCGTCGAGTCGCTCGTCGCCGAGATCGAAGGAACGCCCGGCGTCGACGCATCCGCAGTCGTGCCGACGCTGTTGATCACGCGCGCCAGCACGCGCTGAACGGTCCGCTGCGCCGATCGGTTCTGCGCATCCGGGGGCATGCGGGGGCCGGTGCGGGGCGCGGTGCGGGGTCACTTCTGCATGCGGGGGCCGGTGCGGGGCGCGGTGCGGGGTCACTTCTGCATCCGGGGCGCGGTGCGGGGTCAAAAACGCACGGGAAACGGCCCTTTCGGATGCTCTTTTGGCCCCGCCTGGTGCGGGACTGGTGCGGGAGGTGCGGAACGGATGCGGGGCGGATGCAGAAGCGAATTTGCGACCGAGCCGGGTCAGGCGGGCGCTGCCGACGACTCCCGGGCGTTCATCGTGGGACTCAGCACCACGCGGTGCACCGGACGCGTCGGATCTTCGATGCGTCGGGCGAGGAGGTCGATCGCCGCAGCTCCGACGGCGGCGCGCGGCGGGCTGACCGCGCTGAGCGCCGGGGTGAAGAGCTGTGCCACCTCGTCGTCGTAGGCGACGACGGAGAGGTCCTCGGGGATCGAGAGTCCGCGGTTCAGCGCGATGTCGATGAAGGCCATCGCCTCGGGGTCGGAGTGGATGAGCAGCCCGGTCACCCCGGCGTCGAGTGCGGTGTCGATGGCGGCATTGACGGCCGAGGCGAATCCGGGTCCGTTGCGATCGGGGAACAGGCTCTCGAAGTGCTCCGACGGTGCGAGCCCGAGCTCTTCGCACGCGGTCGCCCATCCCGTGACGATCTTGCGGCCCGTCGGAGACTCGCGCGACAGGATGAGGCCGATGCGTCGATGGCCGAGACCCGCGAGGTGGCGCGCGGCGAGCACAGCGCCGAGCGCGTGATCGGTCGTGACGTTCTCGACGGGCGCGCGGTCGGGGAGCACGACGGCGTCGCGCTCGACGAAGACCGAGGGGATGCCGGAGGCGTCGAGCCACTGCACGACGTCTTGTGCATGCGTCACGTCCGGATTCGGGGCGACGATGAGTCCGCGGATGTCGTCGGCGGCGAGGAGGCGCTCCAGCACCGGTCGCTCGTCCTGCAGCTCGTACGAGGCGCCGCGCAGCACCAGGCGCAGGCCGCGCTTGCGGGCCTCGGCCTCCATGCCGCGCACGACTCCCGGCCAGTAGTACGCGAGTGACGGCACCAGCACGCCGATCGCGCCTCCTGTGCGGACGGGCGGATGCTCGTGTGCACCGGGATCCTGCGGAGCCACTGCTCCGCCGTGCACGCGCTCGAGACGCCCCTCTTCTTCGAGCTGCTGCAGGTCGCGACGCAGTGTGACGGGAGCGACGCCGAGCTCTTCCGTGAGGCGTGAGACGCGCACGATCCCATCTCGCTCGAGTGCCGCGAGGATGTGCGCGTGACGCGCGGGCGCCAGCGGAGCGTGCTGCTGATCGGTCATCGGTCGTCCTCGCTGTCGCCCGTCGCCGGGGTGACGTCGTCTCTTTCTACCCTGATCCACGCGTGATCGTGCGCGCTGACGTCGAGTTCGAGTCGGGTGAGTCGTGCGCCCCACACTTCGCTCAGCATCGGGTCGTCGAGCGTCCGCTCGGTCACAGCCACCCGGATGCCGGACGGCCAGCGGATGATGACGGGTGCGGCGCCGTCGAGAGGCACGACCCGCACGCTGTCGTCGCCCTGCGGGGTCACGTCACCCGCGATCATGAGGTTGAGCACGGTTCGCAGGCCGGCTGCCGAGACGGCGCCCCATCGGTCGGACACCTGAACGACGCCCTCGGTGCGGTCGAGCGCGGCCGTTCGTCGCCACGTCAGGTCGTCGAGCTCGTAGGCGGCATCCAAGTCGAGCGACAGCGACGACACCGCATCCGTGACGGACACCTCGACCGCGGCGGCCGCGCGATCCCGACCCGGAGACTGGTCGACGCCCGCGATCGTGGGGGTGTTGTGCCACGCGCTCTGCATGGTCCAGATCGCATAGCGCTCGGGTCCGAACGTGGCCTGCGTATACGTCGGCCGCCCGGGATCGACGACCACCGGCACGCCGTCGGAGGTGACGATGAACGAGCCGACGTCGTTGTGGTTGTGATGCTCGGCGTTGTGACCGCCCTTGACGACCAGGCCGAGTCCCGCGGCCGACCCCGCGTGCGCGCGGGCGAGGAGCACCTGCGTCGACGGCAGCCACACGTCGCGGGGCAGGGGAGGAGTGGCCGGCTCGGCGGCGAGCCAGTCGGCATCCGTCAGCTCGCGCACGAGTCTCCCGAGGCCGGCCTCTTCCGACGGCGCCGCCCCGCGGTGGGAGGCGGCGTGTGCCGCGGCATCCGCATCGCCCACGCGCCGGGCGGCGCGGTGCAGCGCATGCCAGGGGACCTGCGTCTGAGGACGCGCCTGCCCGTCGGCGAGGTTCGCGTACCACTCGCCGCCGAGGTGGCACCGATGCGGGAAGGCGACCGTCTCACGCACGGACAGGAGGTCGGGAAGACGCCGCCCGGCGCTGCTCTCGAGGATGTCGAGGGCTTCGAGCGCCCGGCACGCCCCGTTCCACCAGTACGAATAGCCCTCATCGATCGCGCCGTCGTCGGGCAGTGCCAGGAGGTAGCGATCGAGCCCTTCGACGACCAGGTCGATCACGGGATCGGGGTCATCGTGCAGCTGCACGGCTGCCGTGAGCACGGCGGAATGGATCCACGGATTCCAGTTGTGCACATCGCCGTCGAGGCCGAGCCAATGCCAGTCGCGGCGCTCGACGAACGGGCGGAAGACCCGCACATGGGCCTCGTGGCGGATGCGGGCGCGGATGCCGGGGGCACGCGCATCGAGCTGGGTGCCGAGCAGGTGATCGATCCACGCGAGCTGGCTGACGACCTCGCCCGCGCCGAGGTCGAGATAGGGGTCGGTGACCCTCGCGAGGACGCTGCGGTGCCTGGCGAAGGTGTCATCGTGGGCGGGCCAGCACCACGAGCTCTGCTCGCACAGCAGCTGCACGCCGTCGATGACCTCGTCGATGCGTCGGTCGTCGAGATGGACGGCGGCGGCGATCGACACGCGCGTGAGCCGATGCTGTCGGGCGAAGGCCGGATCCTCCCAGCTCACCCGGTCTCCGTCGCGATGCACGCGGGCGGCCTGGCTCGCCAGAGGCTGCGGCCAGGGAGTGCCGAGATCGGCGTCTGCCCGGGCGAGGATTTCGGCGGCGGCGACGCGCGACCAGGCGGCGCGGTCGTCGGCGGGTGGCGCGGGGAGCGGGTTCACGCCTTCAGCCTAGCTGATCGAAAATGATCGTTCTACGATTATTTAAGTCTTGTCTTGATCGATATGCGGTGATAATCTCCCAACGATCGCGAAGGAACGAATCCTCGCGGCCGACCTCGAAGCAGTCTTCAAAGGAGAACCCTGTGGCGAACGAGCGCACCGGAGCGGCACGGGCGACGATCATCCGTGACGCTCCCACATCGGCGACGGATGAATGGACCCGCGATGATCTGCTCGCCTACGCCGATCGTCTGCTCGACGCGGTGCGCCCCTGGGCATCCGAGAACGGCGCCCGCATCACACTCCCCGGCACCTCGGGCGGATACGGCGTCGACGTCGACGGCCTCGAGGGGTTCGTGCGCACCTTCCTGCTCGCGGGCTTCCGCATCGCCGGTGCACGGGGCGAGGGCGTCGACGACCTGATCGACTTCTATTCGCGGGGCATCGCGGCGGGGGTCGATCCGTCGGGCGCCGACCGCTGGGTGCGACTCGACGAGCACGCGCAGGCCAAGGTCGAAGCGGCGTCGATCGCGCTGATCCTCGACATGACGCGCCCCTGGATCTGGGACCGCCTCGACGCCGTCACGCAGCAGCGCCTGATCGACTACCTCGCCCCCGTCGTGGGCGACGACACCTACCCGCGCAACAACTGGCTGTGGTTCCGCGTCGTCGTGCAGACGTTCCTGCGGTCGGTCGGCGGGCCGTGGTCTCAGACCGACATCGAGCAGGACCTGGCGCAGCACGACTCGTTCATCCGCGAGGCCGGCTGGATCTCCGACGGCGACGACCGCTCGTACGACCACTACGTCGGCTGGGCGCTTCACCTCTACCCGGTGCTGTGGGCGCGGATGCAGGGAGCCGCCGAGCTGGCAGGTGAGCGCACCGCGGGCGATCTCGCTCGACTCGACAGGTTCCTGCAAGACGCGATCGCCCTGGTCGGCGCCGAGGGCTCGCCGCTGATCCAGGGCCGCAGCCTCGTCTACCGCTTCGCCGCGGCCGCCCCCTACTGGGCGGGCGTCATCGCCGGGGTGCCGTCGGTGCCCGCCGCGCAGCTGCGTCGCGCGGCATCCGACATCGTCCGCCACTTCGCCGAGAACGGTGCCCCGAACGATCAGGGGCTGCTCGACCTCGGCTGGCACGACGAGTGGCGGCGACTCGCGCAGAACTACTCGGGAACGGGCTCGCCGTACTGGGCTTCGAAGGGCCTGCTCGGCATCGCCCTTCCGGCGGACCACCCCGTGTGGTCCGCGGCATCCGTGCCGCTGCCCGTCGAGACGGCCGATGTGCTCCGCGTCGCAGAGGCGCCGGCCTGGATCATCTCGGCCACGGCCGACGACGGCATCGTGCGGGTGATCAACCACGGCACGGATCACGCCCGCCCCGGCGATCTGGTCGGCGATTCGCCCCTCTACGCACGGCTCGCGTACTCGACCGCGGCGAGTCCGCTGCTGAACGGCGATGCGTGGGTCGAGCCGCTCGAGCAGTCGGTCGTGCTGCTGCACGCCGACGGACGCGCGACGCATCGGGCCGGGATGCGGGTGCTCGGCATCCGTCGTGAAGGAGCCGCCGCGATCGCGGGTTCCGAGGCGGACGCGCACTGGATCGCTCCCGACAGCACGCAGACGCGACACGGCTCCGGCATCACCGGCGCGGTCGAGGTGGCAGGCACTGTCACCACCTGGTCGCTCGTGCGCGGCGCGTGGGAGGTGCGGCTCGTGCGCATCGATGCGGTCGAGGCGGATGCCGCTCCCGCAGCGCTGCGCATCGGAGGCTGGGCGCTCGCCGCAGACCACGTGGATTCTTCGGTGACCGCCGACGTCGCCGCCGCATCGGCACGCGGTCGTCACGCCGGCATCGTCGCACTCACCCCGGGAGGCACGCCGTCGATCGAGACCAGGCGTGCCGCGAGCCCCCTCGGCCCTCTCGCTGCAGTGCCGGTCGTCACCTACCCGATCACGACCGGCGAATGGATCGCGACCGCGGTGCATCTGTCGGACGGCGCCCCGGCATCCGTTCCCTCGGCGCGCATCGACGTCGACCACGTCGTGATCACCTGGCCCGATTCCACCACCACCGAACACCGACTCGTCTGAGTCGGACACCCCGACCCGTCCTGGGCACCCGTCATTGCAAAGGAGCAGTATCCCCATGAACCGCAGAATCCTCGCAGCCGGCAGCATCGCCGCCGTCGCCGCCCTCGCCCTCGCCGGGTGCTCGGGCGGTGCAGACGCCGGTGAGAGCGCCGACCCCGACGCCCCCGTCACGCTCACCCTCTCGGGGTGGAGCATCGACACCACTCCCGAGTTCCAGACCCTCGCCGACGCATTCACCGAGGATCACCCGAACGTGAAGATCGAGCTCAAGGAGTACGACGCGGCCGAGTACAACACCCTCGTCACGGCTGACCTCGCGGCAGGGTCGGGCCCCGACATCATCACGCAGAAGGAGGTCAAGTACGTCACGACCTTCCAGGAGGGCGGTCAGCTGCTCGACGTCTCGGACGTGGCGCTGCCCGACGGCATCAGCGGCGCCGACTCGTACGAGGTCGACGGTGCCGCGTATGCCGTGCCGTACCGCCAGGACTCCTGGGTGCTCTTCTACAACAAGGCACTGTTCGACGCCGCAGGTGTGGAGCAGCCCGACGGTTCGTGGACGTGGGACGACTACGCCGAGGCCGCGGAGGCGCTCACCACGGATGCCTCCAAGGGCACGTACCTGCACCGTTGGCAGTCGACTGTGCAGGGCTTCGCGAACGCGCAGACCGGCACGAGCGTGCTCGATGGCGACTTCGGTGACATGAAGGAGTACTACGACAACACGCTCGCGCTGCAGGATGCCGGAAGCCAGGTCGACTTCAACACGTCCACTGCCAACCAGCTGACCTACCAGGGTGAGTTCGGCACGCAGAAGGCCGCCATGATGCTGATGGGCACGTGGTACACCGCGACCCTCATCGCGCAGCAGGCGTCTGGCGAGGCGAACGACTTCGAGTGGGGCATCGCCCCCGCCCCGCAGCTCGACGCGAAGACCACCGGCACCGACAACACCCCGGTGACGTTCGGCGACCCGACGGGCTTCGGCATCAACGCGAACATCGACTCGGCCAAGGTCGACGCCGCCAAGCAGTTCCTCGAGTTCGCCGCATCCGAAGAGGCCGCGCAGGAGCTCGCGGCGATCGGCATCACCCCCGCGCTGACCAACGACGCCGTGGTCGAGTCGTACTTCGCCGTCGACGGGGCGCCGACCGACGACCTGTCGAAGTTCGCGTGGTCGTCGCATGACGTGCTGCCCGAGAACCCCACCTCGAGCAAGACGGCGACGATCCAGGGGATCCTCGCCGATCTGCACACCGCCGTCATGTCGGGCTCGGTCTCGGTCGACGACGCCATCAAGACCGCCGAGGACCGCGTGAAGAACGAGGTCGGCTGACCTGCCCGGGGGCCGACCGCCGGTCGGCCCCCGGACTCCGCCCTCGCGCAGCATCCAGGAGACGAGAGACATGACCATCACCGAGGCCCCGCGTCGCGACGACGCGGCCCCGCCGCAGACGAAGCCGCCCCGCCGACGTTCGGCCCTGCGCCGACGCAACGCCCTGATCGGCTGGAGCTTCATCCTGCCGAACTTCATCGGATTCGGGTTCCTCACCCTGCTCCCGGTGCTGATCCTCTTCTACATGGCGTTCACGAACTGGAACGTCTTCGGGAAGGCCGACTGGGTCGGCATCGCGAACTTTCAGCGCCTCCTCGGCGACGGCAGCTTCCACATCGCGTTCTGGAACACCATCTACTACTCGGTGATGCACATCCCGCTGACGATCGTCGTGTCGCTCGGGCTCGCGCTGCTGCTCAACAACAAGCTGCGCGGTGTCGCGTTCTTCCGCACCGCCGCCTTCTTCCCCTACATCACCTCGATCGTCGCGATCGCCGTGGTGTGGAACCTGCTCTTCAGCCCTGACTACGGCCCCATCAACGAGGTGCTGCGGGCACTCGGCATCGCGCAGCCGCCCGGGTGGCTCACGTCGTCGGAGTGGGCGATGCCCGCCGTCGTGATCGTCAGCACCTGGCGTGACATGGGCTACTACATGATCCTCTTCCTCGCGGGCCTGCAGACGGTGCCGCGCGAGCTGCATGAAGCGGCGCGCGTCGACGGTGCGAACGTGTGGCAGCGGTTCACGAACGTCACGCTGCCGTCGCTGCGGCCGACGATGTTCTTCGTCACGGTGATGCTCACCATCAACTCCTTCAAGATCTTCGACCTGATCCTCGTGATGACCGACGGCGGGCCGGGGCAGTCGACCCTGGTGCTGTCGCAGTTCATCTACAAGAAGGGCTTCGAGGAGTCGCAGTTCGGCTACGCATCCGCCGCCGCGGTGGCGCTGTTCTTCCTCTGCATCCTCGTCACCATCGGCCAGTTCCTCTGGAACAGGAAGCGGAGCGCATGATGACCGAGACACAGGTACTCGTCACCGGAGGGCCGCTGCGCAAGCTCAGCGCCCCCGTCCCCGCCGGCCGTGCGCGCTCGAAGATCACGATCGGCCGCACCTTCGGATACATCGCGCTCGTCATCGCGGCGATCGGCCTGCTCGCCCCCTTCTTCTGGATGGTGATGAGCTCGCTCAAGAACGCCAACGAGGTGTTCTCGGTGCCGGTCGTGTGGGTGCCCGAGACGTTCGTGTGGCAGAACTACATCGACATCTGGACGAAGTCGAACATGCTGGTGTGGATCCGCAACACCCTGTTCCTCGCCGTCAGCGTGACGTTCCTGCAGGTGCTCACCGGGTCTTTCGCCGCCTACGGCTTCGCCCGCATGAAGTTCGCCGGCCGCGACATCCTCTTCCTCGCCTACATCGGCACGATCGCGGTGCCGTGGCAGTCGTACATGATCCCGCAGTTCATCCTGCTGTCGAATCTCAAGGTGTCGAACACGCTGTGGTCGATCATCCTGCTGCAGGCGTTCGGCGCCTTCGGTGTCTTCCTGATGAAGCAGTACTACGAGACGATCCCCGAGGAGCTCAGCGAGGCCGCGCGCCTCGACGGCCTCAGCGAATACGCCATCTGGCGGCGCATCATGCTCCCGCTGTCGATCCCGGCGATCGCCAGCCTCACGCTGCTCACCTTCGTGAACACCTGGAACGACTACCTCGGGCCGCTCATCTATCTGCGCAACCCCGACCTGTGGACGATCCAGCTCGGGCTCAAGAGCTTCGTGTCGAACCTCTTCGACACGAACTACGCGCTGCTGTTCGCCGGGCTCACGATCTCGGTCGTGCCCATCGCGATCGTCTTCCTGCTCGGGCAGAAGTACTTCGTCGAGGGCATCGCCACCAGCGGACTGAAAGGCTGACCGATGAAGCGCATCTCTCACGACGCGTGGGCCACGATCCTCGGCGTCGTCTATCTGGGACTCATGGTGAACTTCCTCGTGCTCGTCACGGCATCGCCTCTCGTGGTGCTGCTCATGACCACCGATCCCGTGCTGTCGTGGCCGCTGCTGGCGCTCGCCGCGCCGCTGGCCGCGCCGGCCCTCACGGGCGCGTTCACCGCGTTCCGCGAGTTCGGTCGCGGTGAGCCTCAGGTGGTGCGATCGTTCCTGCGGGGGTGGAGGACGACGGCGGCCAAGGGCATGCTGATCGGCGCGATCGCCTCGGCATCCGTCGTGGTGCTGCTGGTCGACGTGCGGGCGGTGAGCGCGTCGCCCGCGTCGGTCATGATCGTGCCGGCGCTCGCCCTTCTCGCCGTGATCGCGGTGTCGACGACTCTCGTGGCACTCGTGGCCCTGGCCGAGGAGCCGGGCGCGCGGATGCGCGACATTGTCAAGGCCGCGCTGTATCTGTGCGTGCGACGGTGGTACCTCACCGCGCTGTCGCTCGTCGTGCTCGGCGTGCAGTTCGGGCTCTTCACCACGATGCCGGCGATCGCGATCGGCCTCACCTGCGCGCCCGCACTGTATGTGGCATGGGCGAACAGCCGGTACACGCTTCGACCCGTTCTCGACCTCGAGACCGTGCGCGACGCCGACGCCGTGCGTGAGCCCGTGGGGGTGCGCGCGTGACGGTTCGTACGGCGATGAGCCCCGAGGTCTTCGATCTGCTCTTCGACGACGCGCGTCTGGCTCGCCTGCGCGCGCTGTGCCCCTCCTCACCACGCGGGATCGACGAAGAGGACATCTCCGACACCGAGATCCTGCTCACCTCATGGGGAGCCCCTCGCCTCGACGCGCCGCTGCTCGATCGGATGCCGCGGCTGCGCGCCGTCGTGCACGCGGCCGGCAGCGTGCAGCAGCTCGTGTCGGACGAACTGTGGGAACGCGGGATCACCGTGACCTCGGCCGCCGACGCCAACGCGGTGCCGGTTGCCGAGTACACGTTCGCGACGATCATCCTCGCCTTCAAGCGGGCCTTCGTGCACATGCGCTCGCCGGCGACCGTGCTGGAGTGGCGCGATCTGGTCGGCTCGACGCGATACGGCAGCGTCGGGCGCACCGTCGGGATCGTCGGCTTCTCGCGCATCGGACGCAGAGTCGTGCGGATGCTGGGGCAGCTCGACGGCATCCGGATCCTGGTGGTCGATCCGTTCGTCTCGCAGCAGACCGTGGCGCAGGCAGGGGCCGAGCTGGTGTCGCTCGACGACATGCTCGGCCAGGTCGACGTGCTGTCGCTGCATGCGCCCGCCCTGCCCGAGACCCGGCACATGATCGGGGCGGCCGAGCTCGCGGCGCTGCGCGACGGCGCGACCGTGATCAACACCGCCCGCGGGTGGATCCTCGACCACGACGCCCTGCTCGTCGAGTGCGCGTCGGGGCGGCTGGATGCCGTGCTCGACGTGACCGAGCCTGATCCGCTGCCCGTCGACGCCCCCCTGCGCCGGCTGCCGAACGTCGCCCTGACGCCGCACATCGCGGGGTCCATGGGCAGCGAGGCGCGGCGGCTCGCGGATTCGGCGCTGAACGATGTCGAGGCGCTGTTGCGGGGCGGAGTGCCCTCGCAGGTGATCACGCGGCGTGACATGGAGATGAGCGCCTGAGTGCCTGTGCGGATGCGGAGGCGCATCCGCATCTGCATCCGGCGATGGAAACGGCCGTGCCGCAGGAGAACGCTTTCCGTCCCTGCTTGCGAACCGCCCCGCAGCATGGCATGCTAACGGAAAGCGCTTACCCGCTAGGGTGAGCGAAAGGTTTCCCCGCAGAGCATGCGGGATCTGAGAGAAGAGAACGGACCAGCAATGTCACAGGCGACAACCCGCGAGATCGGGATCATCATGAACGGCGTCTCGGGACGCATGGGCTACCGCCAGCACCTCGTGCGGTCGATCCTCGCGATCCGCGACGAGGGCGGCATCGAACTGCCCGACGGATCCCGCATCACGGTCAAGCCGCTGCTGGTCGGCCGCAATGAGGCCAAGCTCGCCGAGCTCGCCGCCAAGCACGGCATCGAGGACTACACGACCGATCTCGACGCGGCTCTCGCGGACCCGAAGTGGGAGATCTACGCCGACTTCCTCGTGACCAAGGCCCGTGCTTCGGCCCTTCGCAAGGCGATCGCCGCCGGCAAGGCGATCTACACCGAGAAGCCCACGGCCGAGTCGCTCGACGAGGCCCTCGAGCTCGCGCGCCTCGCCGACGAGGCGGGCGTCAAGACCGGCGTCGTGCACGACAAGCTCTACCTGCCGGGTCTGCAGAAGCTCAAGCGCCTGATCGACTCGGGTTTCTTCGGCCGCATCCTGTCGGTGCGCGGCGAGTTCGGCTACTGGGTCTTCGAGGGCGACTGGCAGCCTGCGCAGCGCCCGAGCTGGAACTACCGCACGGAAGACGGCGGCGGAATCATCGTCGACATGTTCCCGCACTGGAACTACGTGCTCGAGAACCTGTTCGGCGAGGTCAAGAGCGTCTACGCGCAGGCCGCCGTGCACATCGCCGACCGCTGGGACGAGAACGGCGAGCACTACACCGCCACCGCCGAAGACGCGGCATACGGCATCTTCGAGATCGAGGGGGGCATCATCGCCGAGATCAACTCCAGCTGGACCGTGCGCGTCAACCGCGATGAGCTCGTCGAGTTCCAGGTCGACGGCACGCACGGATCGGCCGTCGTGGGTCTGTTCGGCGCAAAGATCCAGCCGCGCAATGCCACGCCGAAGCCGGTATGGAACCCCGACCTCGAAGACACGCACGACTACGACGCCGACTGGCAGAACGTGCCCACGAACGAGGTCTTCCTCAACGGCTTCCGCCAGCAGTGGGAAGAGTACCTGGTCTCGTTCGTCGAGGGCACGAAGTACCCGTTCGACCTGCTCTCCGGCGCGCGCGGCGTGCAGTTCGCCGAGGCCGGTCTGACCTCCAGCGCCGAGGGCCGCAAGGTCTCCCTGTCGCCGCTGACGCTGGGCTGAGCATGTCGACTCTCCGACTTCTCGACGCCGTGGGTGCGGTGACGGATGCCGAGCTGCGCGAGGGCGGCGGGTACTCCCGTCCGACCTCGCCGCTGCAGAGCCGTGTCGCCTACGCCGCAGCCCACGTCGTGCCGAAGGTGCACGCCGACAACACCCCGGGGCAGCCCGCCGACATCGACTGGGACTCGACGCTCGCGTTCCGCCGCAACGTGTACTCGTGGGGTCTCGGCGTCGCCGACGCCATGGACACCGCGCAGCGCAACATGGGGCTGGATGCCGCCGCGACCCGTGAGCTCATCTCGCGCAGCGCCGAGGTGGCCCGCGAAGAGGGCGGCTCGGTCGTGGTCGGCGTCAACACCGATCACGTCGCCGAGTCGCACATCTCGCTCGACCAGGTGATCGACGCCTACAAGGAGCAGCTGCACTTCACCGAGGAGCAGGGGGCGGGTCCGGTGCTGATGGCCTCGCGTCACCTGGCCCGCGTCGCGGAGAGCGCCGACGACTACCGTCGCGTCTACCGCGAGGTGCTCGAATCGGCCACGGTGCCGGTCGTGCTGCACTGGCTCGGAACGGCCTTCGACCCCGAGCTCGCCGGCTACTTCGGAGCGGATGACTGGCAGACGGCATCCGCTGTGCTGCTCGATGTGATCGCTGAGCAGCCCGACAAGATCGCCGGCGTCAAGATGAGCCTGCTGAACGCCGAGTCCGAGATCTCGGTGCGCGAGCGGCTGCCCCAGGGCGTGCGCATGTTCACCGGAGACGATTTCAACTACGTCGGTCTCATCGGCGGCGACACCACCCGGTCGTTGAGCGAGGAGCGGAGCACCGAGACGAAACGCACCCATTCCGACGCGCTGCTCGGGGCGTTCGCCGCGATCACGCCGGTGGCCTCCGCAGCGATCCAGGCGCTGGACGCCGGAGACCACGCGCGTTACCTCGAGATCCTCGGTCCGACCGAAGAACTCAGCCGTCAGGTGTTCGCCGCGCCGACGTTCTACTACAAGACGGGCGTCGCGTTCCTCGCCTGGCTCAACGGACACCAGCCCGCGTTCCAGATGGTCGGCGGGCTCCATTCGGCGCGGAGCCTTCCGCACCTCAGCCGTATCGTCGAGCTGGCGAACGCGTCGCTCGCGCTCGAGGATCCCGAGCTCGCCCGCGAGCGCTGGCACGGGATGCTGCGCCTGAACGGACTCGACGCATGACCGCCCCGGATCCGCGCCTGTCGATCAACCAGGCCACGATCAAGCACGCCGACCTCGAGACCGCGCTGCGGGTGACGGCGGATGCCGGCATCCAGGCGATCGGTCTGTGGCGCGAGCCCGTGAACGAGGTCGGTCTCGATGTCGCCGCGCGCATGCTCGCGGACTCGGGACTGCGTTTCACGACCCACTGCCGCGGCGGCTTCTTCACCCTGCCGGACGGACCCGAGCGCGTCGCCGCGCTCGACGACAACCGCCGCGCGATCGAGGAGACCGCGACGCTCGCCGCCGCCGGTGCCGACGGGTCGACCGCCGTGCTCGTGCTCGTCGCCGGCGGCATCCCCGCGGGCTCGCGCGATCTGATCGGTGCGCGCGAGCGCGTGCGCGACGCGATCGGGGTGCTCGCGACCGACGCGAAGGCCGCGGGCGTCACGCTGGCGATCGAGCCGCTGCATCCGATGTACGCCTCGGACCGCGCGGTCGTCTCGACCCTCGGACAGGCGCTCGACATCGCGTCCGACTTCGACGCCGACGTGGTCGGTGCGGCGGTCGACACCTTCCACATCTGGTGGGACCCGCAGGTGCTCGAGCAGATCGCCCGTGCGGGCCGCGAGGGGCGCATCGCGACGTATCAGGTGTGCGACTGGAAGACCCCGCTCGCCGCGGACGTGCTGCTGTCGCGGCACTACACCGGCGACGGCGTGATCGACTTCGGCTCGCTCACCCGAGCCGTGATCGAGACCGGGTACGACCGCGACATTGAGGTCGAGATCTTCAACGCCGACATCTGGGCGGACGCTCCCGAGAACGTCGTGCGCCGCACGGCGGAGACCTTCGGGGCAGCGGTCTCGCCGCACCTGCGCTGACGGCTTTCGGTCGCTCCGGCATCCGCGCGGGATATCGGCTGGTCGGTGAAAGTCCGCCGACCCCTGAGAGGATGACTGCATGACGAAGATCAGGCCCGGCCTCTGTTCGGTGACCTTCCGTTCGCTCGATGCCGAAGAGGTCATCGGGCTCGCGGCAGAGGCCCAGCTCGAGGTCATCGAGTGGGGCGGAGACGTGCACGTGCCCGCGGGCGACATCGAACGCGCGGCGCAGGTGGCGACCGAGACGTCGGATGCCGGGATGATCTCGTGCTCGTACGGCTCGTACTTCCGTGCCGGAGCCGACGAATCGCTCACGCCGATCCTCGACAGTGCGGAGGCGCTCGGGGTCGACAGGGTGCGCATCTGGGCCGGGCACCTCGGCTCGACCGAGGCGTCCGACGAGCAGTGGGCCGAGATCGTCGCCCGGTTGCGAGACGCGGCGGCAGAGGCGGATGCTCGGGCCATCGGCCTCGCTCTCGAGTTCCACTCGGGCACGCTCGCCGATACCGCGCCGACGACCCTGCGACTGCTCGCCGAGGTCGATCATCCGGCCCTCAGCACCTACTGGCAGCCGACGGTCGGGGCCAGCGTCGAGACCGTGCTCGCCGAGTACCGCGCGCTCGCCGCGTACGCCACCGCCGCGCATGTCTTCTCGTGGTGGCCGGCGCAGGAGCGGCTGCCGCTCCGGGCCCGGGATGCGCTGTGGACGCGATTCTTCTCGGAGGCGACCGGAGCGTCGGCCGGCTCGGCGAGCCAGGTGCCGACAGACGCACCGGCGTCCGGGGTGCGGGATGCGCTGCTCGAGTTCGTGCCGGGCGACGATCCCGCGGTGCTGAAGACCGAGGCGGCGGCGCTGCGCGCCTACCTCTCGCTCTAGGCCGCCATGATGCTCGCCCACCGTCGACTCTCGACGTCGTCGTGCTTCCGGAGCTCGAGCCCTCGCCGCAGTAAGCTCAGGGCATGAGCCAGCCGGAAAGCCCTTCCCGCGTGCGCCAGCCGCGTCACGCGCGGGGCGCCGCCCCGACCCTGCACGACGTGGCCCGTGAGGCCGGTGTCTCCCTCGCGACGGCATCACGCGTCCTCAACGGATCCGAGCGCAAGGTCGCGGAGTCCTTCCGCGAACGCGTCGAGCTGGCCGCCGCAGAACTCGGCTACACGGCCAACGTGTCGGCGCAGGCGACCGCGCGCGGGACCTCTCCCGTGATCGCGCTGCTCGTGGCCGACATCGCCGACCCGTACTTCGGTCTCATCGCTGCGGGCGTCGCCCGGGGCGCCGACGAGCAGGGCCTCGTCGTGACGATCGCGATCACCGAACGAGACCCCGCGCGTGAGGCGCGCATCGTCAGGGCCTTGCGCGGGCAACGTCCGCAAGGGCTGATCCTCGCCGCATCCCGCACGACGCAGCCCGCCGACTCCGACACGACGCGCGAGCTGGCCGAGTTCGCCCGATTCGGCGGCCGCGTCGTGACGTTCGGCGCGGGCAGCGCTGCGAATCGGCACGTCGAGATCGACAACCGCGCAGGCTCCGAACTGCTGGGCCGGCGCATGGCGGCACTCGGCTATCGGTCGGCCCTCGCGATCGCCGCGGCCGAGGGTGTGCTGACGTCCGACGAGCGTCTCGCCGGATTCCGGGCGGGCTTCGAAGCGGGCGGCGGGTCTCTCGAGCGCGTGATCCGCGGCGACTTCCGTCGCGAGTCGGGCGTGCAGGCGATGGCATCCGCTCTCGCCGACGGTGTCGAACCGGGCACTCTCGTGTTCGGCATGAGCGACGTCGTCGCGATCGGCGCCATGGCCGCGATCCGCGAGGCAGGACGTGAGGTCGGCGCCGACATCGCGGTGTGCGGCTTCGACGACGTGCCCTCGAGCAGTGACGTCACCCCGGCGCTCACGACCGTGCACGTGCCGCTGAGCGAGGTCGGGTACCAGGCCTTCCGTGCGACGGTCGACGCCGACTGGCAGCAGGCCACGCTGCCGCTGGAGGTCGTGGTGCGGGCGAGCACGCCGGGCGTGCAGCGATGACCACAGTGGTCCTCGCGCCTGACAGCTTCAAGGGCACGATCACGGCGGCGGATGCGGCCGCATCGCTCGCCGAGGGGTGGGCATCAGTCGACCCGACCGCCACGTTCGTGCACCGGCCGATGGCCGACGGCGGAGAGGGCACCGTCGCGGCGTTCGAGGCCGCGGTGCCCGGAGCGCGTCGGGTTGCGGTGACCGTCGACGGCCCCGCAGGCTCGCGCATCGAGACGAGCTGGCTGCTGCTCCCGTCGACGACGGATGCTCCCGGAGGAACCGCGGTCGTCGACCTGGCCTCGACCTCGGGCATCGAGCTGCTCGACGAGCTGCGGCCCTGGGATGCCGATACCACCGGCTTCGGCCAGGCGATCGCCGCGGCGCTCGACCACGGCGTCTCCCGTCTCGTGGTCGGCATCGGGTCGAGCGCGTCGACCGACGGCGGCACCGGGATGCTGACGGTCCTGGGTGCACGGTTCTTCGACGCCTCTGGCATTCCGGTCGCGCGGGGGGCACGCGGACTGCTCGACATCGCGTCCGTCGATCTGACCGGACTGCGCGCGGTCCCGGACGTGCGGGTGCTCACCGACGTGACGAACCCGCTCGTCGGGCCGCGCGGTGCGGCGGCGGTGTTCGGCCCGCAGAAGGGCCTCGCCGGCGACGACATCACTCGGGTGGATGCCGCGTTCGCGCACCTCGCCGGGCTGCTGGCGCTCGATCCGGCTCTCGCCGGCACCGGGGCCGCAGGAGGCACGGGCGCAGCGCTGGTCGTGTGGGGTGCGACGCTCGCCCCGGGAGCGGCCGAGGTCGCCGAACTCATCGGGCTTGCGGATGCGATCGCCGACGCCGACGTCGTCATCACGGGCGAGGGCTCGTACGACGGTCAGTCGGGCGACGGCAAGGTGCCCTCGTTCATCGCGGGCCTCGCGTCTGCGGCGGGGGCGACCGCACTGCTCGCAGCAGGACGCATCACCGACGACTCCGACACGGCGCTGTTCACCGCATCCGCCTCGTTGACCGCGCTCGCCGGTTCGTCCGCGGCCGCACTCGCGGAGCCCGCGCGCTGGTTGCGCCATGCCGGGGCGCTGCTCGCCCGGTCGGTCTGACCCGCCGCACCCCGCACGCACTCTGCCCCCGCACGGAGGACGTACGGGGGCAGATGTCAGCCGACAGGTCGGATCAGGCGCCGAGTGCCGCCGACACCACGGCGCGTGCTTCGGCCTGCACCTCGGCGAGGTGCTCGGGGCCGCGCAGGCTCTCGGCATACAGCTTGTAGACGTCTTCCGTGCCCGACGGGCGCGCGGCGAACCATGCGTGCTCGGTCTGCACCTTGAGGCCGCCGATCGCGGCACCGTTACCGGGGGCGTTCGACAGCTTGGCGGTGATCTCCTCGCCGGCGAGAGAGGTCGCCGAGACGGCATCCGGAGCGAGCTTGCCCAGCGTCGCCTTCTGCGCGGGCGTCGCCGGGGCGTCGACGCGCTGGTAGGCCGACGACCCGAAGGCCTGCTCGAGCTCGGCGTAGCGCTCCGACGGTGTCTTGCCGGTCACGGCGATGATCTCGGCCGCGAGCAGGCACAGCAGGATGCCGTCCTTGTCGGTCGACCAGACTGTGCCGTCCTTGCGGAGGAATGATGCCCCTGCCGACTCCTCGCCGCCGAACGCGACGGATCCGTCGAGCAGACCGGGAACGAACCACTTGAATCCCACGGGCACCTCGAGCAGGCGGCGTCCGAGCGACTCGGCGACGCGGTCGATGATCATCGACGACACGAGGGTCTTGCCGATCGCGGCGTCGCGCGGCCACTCGGACCGGTGCGAGAACAGGTAGTCGATCGCGACGGCGAGGTAGTGGTTCGGGTTCATGAGCCCGGCGTCGGGGGTGACGATGCCGTGGCGATCCGCATCCGCATCGTTGCCGGTCAGCACGTCGTAGTCGCCCTTCTTGGCGACCAGCGAGGCCATGGCCGACGGCGACGACGGATCCATGCGGATCTTCTCGTCCCAGTCGAGCGTCATGAAGCGCCAGGTCGGGTCGACCTCGGGGTTCACGACGGTCAGGTCGAGGTCGTAGACGTCTTTGATGAGCGCCCAGTACTCGACGGATGCTCCGCCGAGGGGGTCGGCTCCGATGCGCACCCCGGCGGTGCGGATCGCATCGATGTCGATGATCGTCGCGAGGTCGCGCACGTACGCGTCTCGGAAGTCGTAGCCGGGGAGGGCGTCCCAGTCGATGTCGGCGAAACGCTCGCGCTTGACGTCGACGAGGCCGCCGGCGATCAGCTCGTTGGCGCGATCGGCGATCCAGCCGGTCGCGTCGGTGTCGGCCGGTCCGCCGTGCGGCGGGTTGTACTTGAAGCCGCCGTCACGCGGCGGGTTGTGCGACGGGGTGACGACGATGCCGTCGGCGCGGCCCGCGGCATCCGGTGCCAGGTCGCGGTTGAAGGTGAGGATCGCGTGGCTGAGCGCGGGCGTCGGCACCCAGGCATCGCGCGAGTCGACGCGCACGTCGACGCCGTTGGCGACCAGCACCTCGATGGCGCTGCGCTCGGCGGGCAGCGACAGGGCGTGGGTGTCGCGACCGAGGAAGAGCGGGCCGGTGATGCCCTGGCTTGCGCGGTAGTCGACGATCGCCTGGGTGGTGGCCAGGATGTGGTTCTCGTTGAAGCTGTTCGAGAGCGAAGAGCCCCGGTGGCCGCTCGTGCCGAAGGCGACGCGTTCGGCGGCGACCTCGGGATTCGGGATGCGGTCGTAGTAGGCGGCGATCAGCTCGTCGACATCGATCAGATCGGATTCTTCGGCGGGAAGGCCGGCACGGCTCGTCATGCACACAGTCTGCCCCCATCTCGGCATCCGCGCATCTTCTGTCCCCAGCCGGTGCCCTAAGGTGAAACGCGTGACTGAACGCCGCACCTACAGCTACCTCGGCCCCGCCGGAACGTTCACCGAGGCGGCACTCGACCAGGTCGCCGAGGCTCGCGGGCAGGAGCGACGCGCGGTGCACAACGTCGGTGAGGCGCTCGCCGACGTGCTCGAGGGGCGCAGCGACGCCGCGATGATCGCGATCGAGAACTCGGTCGAGGGCGGCGTCTCGACCACGCAGGACGCTCTGGCCACCATCCCCGGACTGCGGATCATCGGCGAGTATCTCGTGCGGGTGAACTTCGTGCTGGTGGCGCCGCGGGGCACGACCCTCGACGACGTGCAGGTGATCGCCGCGCACCCCGTCGCCTACGCGCAGTGCCACGGCTGGCTCGGTGCGAATCTGCCCTCTCACTCGCACGTGCCCGCGGCGAGCAACGTCGCCTCGGCGATCGGCGTGCTCGACGGCTCGCTGCCCGCGCAGGCGGCCATCGCCGCTCCCGGCGTCGTGAAGCACCTCGACGTCGACGTGCTCGCCACGGACATCGGTGACAACGTCCAGGCCGTCACGCGCTTCGTGCTCGTCACCCGCACCACCACGGCCCCGGCTCCCACCGGCGCGGACAAGACCTCGCTGATCGTCGAGCTGCCGAACGACCATCCCGGTTCGCTGCTCGAGATGCTGGAGCAGTTCTCGACCCGTGGCATCAACCTCTCGCTGATCCAGTCGCGGCCGATCGGAGACGAGCTCGGCAGGTACCGCTTCGTGATCGACGCCGACGGGCACATCGAGCACGAGCGCATGGCAGACGCGCTGCTCGGCATCCGCCGGTTCAGCCCGCGCGTGGTGTTCCTCGGGTCGTACCCGCGCGCCGATCGGCAGATCGTGCAGTACCCCGAGCGATACGACGACGATGTGTTCGTCGAGGCGCGCGATTGGCTGCGCGGCATCGTGAGCGGCGCACCCGAGGCCTGACCGCATCGGACGCCCGGTGCCGGACCACGGTGGCTGACCGCGCTGACCTGCATGAGCGCCCGCGTGGACTCGGGCACCGCAGTGACCCGTGACCGCACGATCGAGGACCGATCATTGCGGCCGAAGGATCGTGAGAACGTCAGGAATCCTCGCCGCGACCGTGCCAGGACTCGGCGAGCGCGGTGATGGCTGCGACCGCCGCGGCGGTGTCTTCGCGACTGCCGCCGGCTCGCCCCGCGGCGAGCCCGGCGAGGTAGGCGCTGAGCGGGGCGGCAGGGCGTGCGACGCCGTGCGCGACATCGCGGGCGAGATCGAGCAGCAGCGCGACGTCGACCACGTCGCGATCGATCCCGAGCGCTGTGCAGACGGCTGTCGTCCAGTCGTCCAGCGCGTCGACCGGAAGGTGCTGCGGCGTGTCGGTCATGTCGTCTCCTCATCTGGCGCGCTGTCTCGTGGGGGCCTCGATGCCGAGGCCCGGGCGCGCTCTCGCTCGAGATCGTCCCATGTGTCGATGTCCGCCACCATGTCCCCGGCGGGCATGGCGGTGAGGGTGAGGGGCGCGAGCAGCGACCGCATCGATGCGTCGCGGCCGTCGTCGGGCAGCGCCGCGGCAGACGCGCGGAGAGCTGCGGTGCGGTAGCGGCCGGTCAGCCACTGCATCCGCCCTGCGTCGTCGGTCAGGCAGACGCCGTCGAGGTCGTCTTCGTGATCCGTGCCGCCGACGAGGGGCGGATGCCGCCGCAGCAACGCGACGGCGTCTTCGGCGTTCGGCAGATCGGCAGCCAGCAGCACGACCTCGGCGGTGTCGACGAGGGCCAGCCCCGCGACGATGCCCGCGACCGGACCCCCGTACGCCGGAGCCTCGCGGGTCCAGACGACGCGGTCGTGGGTCGGGGTCTGCGGGCCGACGACGATGAGGGGACTGTATCCGTCGACGGCCGCGACGGCGCGGTCGAGCAGCGTGCGGCCGCCGACGTCGAGCAGCGGCTTGGCGGCACCGTCGAGCCGGGACGCCCGCCCGCCCGCGAGGATGATCGCGGCGGTCGCGGGTGTCGGGGGTGTCGGGGCTGTCGGGGGTGTTGCAGGTGGCTCGGTCATGAGAGCAGCATCACGTCGACGAGGTCGCCTGCCGAGACGGCCGACACTTCGGCGGGCACGACCGCGTAGGCATCCGCTCGGGCGAGTCCTGCGGCGAGGTGCGCGCCGGGCGACCCGTCTGCGGCTGCCGGACGCACCGACCAGGCGGCGGCATCGGATCGGTCGAGCGTGACCGGCACGTACTGCTGGCGTCCCGTCGGGCTGCGCCACCCCGCCGTGGTCGCGAGGCGGAGCATCGGGCGTTGCAGCGCCGCGCCGTCGTGAAGCGCGAGCAGCGCCGGGCGCACGAACGCCTCGAACGACGCCGCGACACCGGCGGGGTTGCCCGGCAGGCCGAACACGAGCGCGTCGCCGAGGCGTCCGAAGGCCTGCGGCTTGCCCGGCTGCATGGCGACAGCCCCGAACTCGATGCGATCGCGCAGCACGTTCTTGACGACCTCGCGGGCGCCGGCGCTGACTCCGCCGGACGTGACCACGACATCGACGTGGGCCTCGTCGAGCGCGTGGTCGAGGAGGGCGATGAATGCGGCATCCTCATCGGTCACCGTGTCCACCGAGACGACGTCGGCACCCGCCTCTGCGCACAGGGCGGCGAGCAGCACCGAGTTCGACTCGGGGATCTGGCCGCGCGCGAGGTCTGCGCCGGGAGGTGCGAGCTCGCTGCCCGTCGAGATGACCGCGACCCGAGGGCGACGACGCACCTGCACGGTGTCGACGCCCGTGGCCGCGATGGCCGAGAGCTGCAGTGGGCCGAGCACGGTGCCCGCTTCCGCGACGACCGAGCCCGCGCGGAGTTCTTCGCCGCGGCGGCGGATGCGGGCGCCTTCTCGGGGCGGGGCAGTGGTCACGATCGCGGGGGCGTCCCACGCCTGCAGCCCGTCACGGGTGTGCTCGAAGGGTACGACCGCGGTCGCGGTGCGCGGCAGAGGAGCGCCGGTCATGATGCGCGCGGCGACCCCCGCACGAAGCTCGGGTTCTTCGGCCGCACCTGCCGGAAGGTCGGCGATCACCCTGAGCTCGACCGGATGCTGGGCCGTGGCCGCCTCGACGTCGGCGAACAGGACCGCATAACCGTCCATCGCGGAGTTGTCGAACAGCGGAACGTCGAGGCGCGCGTGCACGTCGGCGGCGAGTGTGCGGCCCGCTGCGTGCGCGATCGGCATCGACTCGGCATCCAGCGGCCGAACCGCGGCCAGCACCTTCGCCTGCTGCTCGGCGACCGTACGCATGGTCGATGGCGCGAGGGAGGTGGCGGTTCGCATGCAGTCAGCGTACGACGGTCGCGGGGATGCCCCGCGACCGCGTCGCCCCCTCCACCCCTGCCCTCCCGTTTACCCCTGCCCTCCGTCCGCGAGTCAGTGCTCGCGGAACATCGGCCAGCCGCTGCCCGGCAGCATGTGCGAATGGAGCGCGCCCTTCGCCGATTCCAGGTTCGGGTACGTGCCCGTCGCGGCATCCGAGCCGGCCATGACCACGGTGTACCCCTCGTCGTCATGTCGGATGCTGCCGACGACGCCGTTCGTGCCGTAGGCCACCCAGAGTGCCAGAGTCTTGGTAGTGCTCATCATCGAACCCCTTCCGTTGCTGGTGACGCTACGCCCCGGAGTGCCGGAATACCAGCCCCGGATTCGGGCGCCCGGGATCCGTGCTCCCGCCGCGCTACTGCGTCGATTCGCGCGCCCGCCGTTTTGCGCGGGGCCACTTTCGCACCGGCACGGGGTGGTTTGGATGCGGAAGTGGCCCCGGCTGGTGCATCGGATGCGGAAGTGGCCCCGGCTGGGGGGAGGGGGCAGTAGGGATCAGGGGGAAGTGAGCGTCAACGGCGGGACGCCACCGCGCCCCGGATGCGGTCGAGCAGCATCCGGCCGCCGTCGTCGAGGTCGAGCTGCGTCACGCGGATGATGATCCATCCGTTGTCCTCGAGCTGGCGTTGCCGCTGGATGTCGCGCCGCCACTGATCTCGGCTCGTGCGGTGGCCGTCGCCTTCATACTCGATCGCAATCCTGAGGGAGGGATACGCCAGGTCGCTGCGAGCGAGGAGGATGCCGTTCTCGTGGATCTCGTACTGCACGACGGGTTCAGGAAGACCCGCGGCCACGATGCGCAGCCGCGTCTCCGTCTCCTTCGGCGATTCCACTCCATCTCGGGCGCGGTGCAGCGAGTCACGGATTCGTCGAGACCCGGGGAAACGACCCCAGACCTGCAGGCGTTGTTCGATGTCCGACACCGTGAGCGGTGGACGTCCTGCACGCAGACCGGGATAGTTGTCGGCTGTGCTGATGAGCGCCTCGAGGATGATGACCGCCTGATCATCGGTCAGCATCGCCGCGCACATGAACAGCGCCGCGACCGGATCGATCACCGGGATGCCGTCGATCCGCCACGCATGGGCTCGTCCCTCTGCCAGGCGTCGGCCGGTGACACCGCGGCTGCGGGCCCGGGCTGACCCCGTCGCCACAACCACGACGATCGGGGCTTCGACGCTCCACTCGCCGGGGTACGGATACCCCCACATCCGCAGCGCGGTCTCGCCGCCGATGAGCTGACCGCGGTGCAGGCGGGGCGCGAAGGCGGCGACCCGCTCGAGCGGCGTGTCCGCTGCAGTGACCGACCGCACGCCGCGGAACGGGCGGTCGAGATCGCGGGCGCCGGCTCGGCCCCGCCCGACCCCCACGGCCGCGGCCTGCGTCACGCTGAAATGACGGCCGAGTTCGTCGGGCAGGGGTATCCGATGGCGCATCCCCTCACGGTCGGTGAGCGCAGCGCGGCCGGGGATTCGTGCTCGGCGGCATCCTGAGAATTGTGGATAAGTCGTGCCTGTGGACAGCGTCTGTGGTGCGTTCCTTCGCCGCGAGCGGGGTCACTTCTGCATCCTTCGCCGCGAGCGGGGTCACTTCTGCATCTCGAAACCGCTTTTCGGATGCGAAAGTGGCCCCGCGTGGCGGAATGGATGCGGCGACCGCGTCTACAGCGCTGCGGCGATGAGTTCGAGCGTCTGTGCGCGGCCGGCGGCAGCATCCCGCGGCTCGGACTCGTACGCACCGGCGACCGGCGACAGCATGACCTCGTCGACGCCGTACTTCTCGGCGAACGCGCGGATCTCGGCGGCGACCGACTCGCCGGTGCCGACGAACCAGCGCGAGCGGGCGGCTTCGACGACCTGGTCGGTCGCGGCATCCGATTCCGCCGCGAGCGCTTCTTCGACGGTCTCGAGGGCGATGAGCGGCTTGTTCAGGCGCAGACGCGACATCATGCGCAGCTGGGGGAGGGCGCGGGCCTCGGCTTCTTCCTGCGTCGGCGAGGCGACCACGTTGATCGTGAGGAACGTGCGCGGCTCGGGGTGCTCTTCGCTCGGCTGATAACCGGTGCGGTAGAGGTCGAGAGCGCGTTCGAGGCCCTGACCCGAGAAGTGGTTCGCGAAGACATAGGGCAGCCCGTGGGATGCGGCGAGCTGCGCCGAATAGTCGCTCGATCCGAGAAGCCAGACCTCGGGGCTGCCGGTGGCCGACGGGGT
The DNA here is from genome assembly GCF_058791955.1 of Microbacterium sp. EB106-03-03-XG65. NCBI lineage: Bacteria > Bacillati > Actinomycetota > Actinomycetes > Micrococcales > Microbacteriaceae > Microbacterium > Microbacterium sp. EB106-03-03-XG65. The sequence continues at coordinate 859,372 of NZ_JBYTEB010000002.1, read as the reverse complement.
CGCGTGCACCGTGTACTCGCCGCCCGAGGTGAAGCGCACCGTGGCGCCCTCGCCCGAGATGAGCGCGGCGATGTCCTGCACGTTGCGTGGGAACTGCTCGACGTCGCTGGTGGTGCCCGATCCGCGCAGCAGCTGGGTGATGACGGGGTCGCTGCCGGGGGCGCGGCCGAGGCCGAGGTCGATGCGTCCGGGCGCGATCGCCTCGAGAGCCGCGAACTGCTCGGCGACGATGAGCGGCGCGTGGTTCGGCAGCATGACGCCGCCCGAGCCGAGACGGATCTTCGACGTGCGCATCGCGGCGGCGGCGATCAGCACCGGGGGTGTGGTGGATGCCACGGCCGGCATGTTGTGGTGCTCGGCGAACCAGTAGCGGCGGTAGCCGAGACGGTCGGCGACGGCGGCGAGATCGAGGGAGGAGGAGATCGCCTCGGCACTGGTCTGGCCGGTGCGAACCGGGACGAGGTCGAGGACGGAGAGCGCGGTGGAAGTCATCCCCGAATGCAACGGCAGGGGCGGGCGTGACATTCCCGCCCGCCCCGATCGTTGTCGGTGCGACTCAGGCCGCGACGGGAACGACGGATGCTGACGGAGCGAGCTCCTCCGTCAGTGCGCGGCGCGTGAGGTGATAGCGGATGTGCCAGGCGGCGCTGAAGCTCTGCTCGGGAAGCTGAGCGAGGGCTGCTCGGTCATCGTGGCCGAGGCCGTCACGGGCAGCTTCGCGGAGCAGGTCGTCGCGCGTCGCCGGATACTCCATGCCGCGGAGGAACCGGTCGAGAGCAGAGGAGGTGTGCATGGGAATCGTCCTTTCCGGAGGGAGGAGGGGTGGGCCGAGGAATCCCGGCCCACCCCGCGATTCAGGCGGTGATCGACTGTCGGCTGTCGCTCGACTCGACCTCGATCTTGCGCGGCTTCGCGCGCTCGCTGACCGGGATGATCACCGAGAGCACGCCGCTCTCGTACGAGGCGCTGATCGCGTCGAGGTCGACACCGTCGCCGAGCGTGAATTGGCGCAGGAACGAGCCCGCCCCGCGCTCACGGGCGAGCCAGCGCACGCCTTCGCGGCCGTCGGCCGTGCGCTGGGCGCGGATCGTGAGCTGCCCGCCGTCGAGGTCGACGTCGATCGACCCCGGATCGATGCCGGGGAGGTCGGCGTGCAGGACGTACCTGTCGCCGTCGCGGAAGAGGTCCACCGGCATGAGACGCGGTGCGCGGACGGAGTCCAGCACGCTCGCGGCGAAGCGGTCGAGCTGACTGAACGGATCGAATGACATGGCCATGAGTGTCTCCTTTCGTGTGGCCCGGCTGGGCGCCTCCGGTGCAGATTATCTGCAACCGTTGCTATAGATTTTTTATAGAACAACGCGAGATAGAATGCAAGCCTCATGTGAAGGAGGTGCCGATGAACGATCGCGATCCGAGCATGCCGGTCTACGGCATCGCCGTCGCCGCGCAGCTCAGCGGGGTCCCCGAGGCCAGCCTGCGGCTCTTCGAGGCGAAGGGGCTGGTCACCCCTGCGCGCAGCGACGGGGGCACGCGCCGCTACAGCGACGACGACCTCGAGCGCATCCGCCGGGTGACCGGGCTGCGCGTCGAGGGCATCAACATCGTCGGCATCCGACGCGTGCTCGATCTGGAGGACGAGAACGCCGGGCTCCGCGACGAACTCGCCGACGAGCGCCCGTGACCGAAGCCCCCTGAGGGGCGCCGCGCTGCACTGCGACGGACGCGCGAGGGCAGTACTTTTAAGGCATGGATGCCGAGATCTTCTACGTGCTCGTCGGTGCTGTCGTCGTGGCGGCGATCGCCCGCTGGCGCGGGTGGCCGGCACCGCTGCTCGTCACGGTGGTCGCGCTCGCGGCATCCTTCCTGCCCTTCGTGCCCGAGGTCGAGATCGATGGCCACCTGCTGCTGAACCTCGTGCTGCCGCCGCTGCTCTACTCGGCGGCGCTCGACGTCTCGTTCGTCGGATTCCGGCGCAGCCTTCCGCAGATCCGTCGTCTCGGGATCACCCTCGTGCTGCTCACCGCCGTGGCCGTCGGACTCGTGGCGTGGTGGATCCTGCCGTCGCTGACGCTGCCCGGCGCGCTGCTGCTCGGTGCCATCGTCGCCCCGCCCGACGCGGTCTCGGCGGCCGCGATCGGCCGCAAGCTCGGCCTGCCGCGGCGCATCATGACGGTGCTGTCGGGGGAGAGCCTGATCAACGACGCGACCTCGCTCACCCTCTACCGCGTGTTCGCGGCGATCATCGCCGGCGCGACGCTGACCGTCTGGGACGGCATCTGGCAGTTCCTTCTCGCGGTCGGCGTCGGCGTGGCGGTCGGACTCGTCTTCGGCATCGTGCTGCACCAGCTGCGCATGCGCATCAGCGACCCGGTCGTGATCGGCACCTTCGGTCTGCTCGCTCCGTTCGGCGCGTACGCGATCGCCGAGCACCTGCTCGGGTCGGGAGTGCTCGCGGTGGTCGCGATGGGGCTCTATGTCGGATACAACTCGCCGCGCACCGACTACACGACCCGTCAGCAGGAGGCGCCGCTGTGGCTGTCGGCCGACCTGCTGCTCGAGAGCTTCGTCTTCGCGTACATCGGACTGCAGTTCCCGCGGGTGCTCAGCGACCTCGGGGGCGAGGAGGTCGGTCGCATCCTGGTGCTGTCGGGTGCGGTGCTGCTGGTCGTGCTGATCGTGCGACCGCTCTACGTCTATCCGGCGAATCTCTGGGCGAACTTCCAAGACCGCAGGCGGCTCGAACGCTGGGACCGCTCGGTCGAATCCGGTGCCTTCGACGAGCGACGCCGCGACTCGAAGCGCTGGAAGCAGTACAGCGCCGAAGAACTGCGGTCCAAGATCGTGCGCGACCGCATGGCCGGGCTGCAGCTGACCTGGAAGGACAACGCCGTCATCTCGTGGGCGGGGATGCGCGGAGTCGTCACCCTGGCGACCGCGCTCGCCGCGGCCGACCTCGCCGCGCTCGACACCGAGCCCTCGCACGCGATCGTGGTCGTCGCCTTCGTCGTGACGGTGGGCACGCTGTTGCTGCAGGGGCTCACTCTGCCGGTGCTGATCAAGGGGCTCGGTATCGCGAGCGACGTCGACGATCACGAAGACGAGCAGGCGATCGCCGAGGTCAAGGCCAAGAGTCGCGAGGCGGGCAAGGCGTATCTGGCTGAGAAGCGCGTCGAGTGGGAGGCGAAGTACGGCACCGTCGACATCGGGGTGTTCGACGCGTTCACGAAGCGCATGACCCGGGTCGAGAGAGACACCGACGAGGCGCAGCAGGTCGAGGATGCCGTCGCCCGGCCCTCGTACGAAGACCTCGCGGCCCTCACTCGGGGATGGCTGCAGGTGCGCCGCGAGATCCTGCTCGCCGAGCGCGACGCCGGCAACCTCGACGAGGAGGTCATGCGCGAGCTCATGACCGCGATGGATGCCGAGGAGCTGGCCCTCGACACCCGCGCCGCCACGCGCCAGCCCGGGCGCGCGTAGCAGGAACGACAAGCGCCCCGCCCCGGAGACGGGACGAGGCGCTCGGTCGGCGAGAGAAACCGGTCAGCGAGTGCCGGCCGGCTCGCGCTCGGATGCGGCGGCATCCGTCTCGGGTGCGTCGTCGTCGGCGGAGTCGTCGGCGAACGGCAGTCCCTCACGGGGCGCGTTGTAGAGCTCCTCGTCGAGGATGCCCTCGCGCTTGGCGACGATGGTGGGCACGAGCGCCTGGCCCGCGACGTTGACCGCGGTGCGGCCCATGTCGAGGATCGGGTCGATCGCGAGCAGCAGGCCGACGCCCTCGAGCGGCAGGCCGAGGGTCGACAACGTCAGGGTGAGCATGACGGTCGCGCCGGTGGTGCCCGCGGTCGCGGCAGAGCCGACGACCGAGACGAGCACGATCAGCAGGTACTGCACGAGGGTGAGCTCGATGCCGAAGAACTGGGCGACGAAGATCGCGGCGATGGCCGGGTAGATCGCGGCGCAGCCGTCCATCTTGGTGGTCGCGCCGAACGGCACGGCGAACGAGGCGTACGAGCGGGGCACGCCGAGGTTGCGCTCGGTCACCCGCTCGGTGAGGGGCAGGGTGCCGATCGACGAGCGGCTGACGAACGCCAGCTGCACGGCGGGCCAGACGCCCGAGAAGTACTGCCGGATCGACAGTCCGTTCGTCTTCACGAGCACCGGGTAGACCACGAAGAGCACGAGAGCGAGGCCGATGTAGATCGCGATCGCGAACCACCCGAGGGAGGCGAGCTTCTCCCAGCCGTACTCGACGACCGCGGCGCCGATCAGGCCGAAGGTGCCGATCGGGGCGATGCGGATGATCCACCACAGCACGCGCTGGATGACCTTGAGCAGCGACTCGGTGAACGCCAGGAAGGGCTCTGCCTTCTTGCCGGCCTTGAGCGCCGCGATGCCGACGGCGACCGCGATCACGATGACCTGCAGGATGTTGAAGTTCACGCTCGACGAGAACGTGCCCTCTGCGGCGCCGGGGTTGGTGCTGACGCTGAGGCCGAGGAAGTTCTGCGGGATCAACCCGAGAAGGAAGTTCCACCAGGTGCCCACGGTGTAGGGGGCGCTCGGGTCGAGATCGTCGCCCGCTCGCGAGCCGGGCTGGATCACGAGTCCCAGCACGATGCCGATGGTCACGGCGATGAACGCGGTGATCGCGAACCACAGCAGGGTCTGTCCGGCCAGGCGGGCGGCGTTCTGCACACGACGCAGGTTCGAGATGCTCGCCACGATCGCGGTGAAGATCAGCGGCACGACGGCGGTGCGCAGCAGTGTGACGTACGAGCTGCCGATCGTGTCGAGGGTGGCCGAGAGGCCGTTCGGCTCGTCGCCGGTCGCACCCAGCTGACGGGCGATCAGGCCGGCGGCGATGCCGAGGACGAGGGCTGCGAGGATCTGGAAGCCGAACGACGTCAGCAGCTTCCGGACGGGACCGCGGGTGTCTGGCGCCTTGGCGGCGCGGACGGTGGTGCTCATTGGATTGGGGACTCCAGAATCGGTGCGCGCCGTGTGCGCGCAGGTCCCCACGCTAGAAGGGCGATGCGAGACGCGGGGCCGACATGACGAAGGATGACGGATGCCGCGGCATCCGGAACCCGGAGATCAGGCGAGCACGAGCAGGTCACCGACCTCGCAGCCCAGCGCATCGCAGATGGCCCGCAGCGTCGAGTATCGGATCGCCCGCGCGCGATCGTTCTTCAGCACCGACAGGTTGACGATGCTGACGCCGACGCGCGCGCTCAGCTCGGTGAGCGTCATCCCGCGTTCGGCGAGCAGCTCGTCGAGCCGGCAGTGGATACCGGTGAGCTCGTCGTCGCTCTCGGCCGGCGTCATACGAGGCCCCTCGTGTCGTTCTCGAGGGCGGCGTTCGTGCGCTGCAGGCGGATGCCCTGACGGAACGCGGCGGCGATCAGTCCCACCGCCACGCCGGTCGCGAAGAGCGGCACGATCGTCCAGAACGCGATCGGGTGTGCGGGATCGCCCGATTCTGCGCCGATAGCCACGAGCACCCCGTTGCGCCCCATGTGCTCGAGCAGCACGATGAGCACGGGGGCAAGGGTGAGTGTCCACCCGATCGCGTCGAACGCTCTGGCGTTCCCCGGCACGAAGAAGCGCCCGCGCAGGAAGTTCCATGCCACGAGCATGATCCCGGCGATCACGATGAGCGGAGCGAGCGTCCACAGCACGAGCGAGCCGATGATCGCCGCGGTCGAGACGGCATCCACTCCCGTGGCGAACACCATCGCCTGCTGCGCGATGCCCTCGATGCTGGTGGCTCCCGAGTCGACTGTCGCACTGATCGGCTGCTCGTCGATGGGGATCGACCACGCGATGCCCTGGTCGCGGAACGTGCCGAGCACACGCAGCACCGAGCTGATGGCGGTGACCACCACGGCGGCGGCGCCGAAGAGGATCACGGTGATCGCATCCGCGCTCTGCGACCGGGTCGTGGTGCGGCCTGACGACGTGCTCATCAGACGAGTCCCTTCGTGTCGTCCTCGAGGGTGGTCTTCTCGCGCTGCAGCCGGTCGCCGATCGAGAAGACCGTGGTGATGAGGGCGATCACGAAGGCGGCGAGGATGAAGGTGAACGGCTCGACGGTGATGACCGCATTGTCGAGCCCGTTGTCGGTGACGGCGGCCACTGTGGCGTTCGCGAGCATGTTCTCGAAGAGCCGCACCGCGGCGAAGCCCAGCAGTCCGGTCATTCCGGCGGTCGCGACCAGGGCGGTGCTGCGACGGCTGAACACGCGGCCGTCGAGCGTGCGACGGGCGAGCAGGATCAGGCATCCGATCACGACGACGATCGTGACGATCTGCAGCACCTGGCCGATGATCCCGGGCACTGTCGCGACCGCGGGCAGCTCCGCCGCCGTCAGTGTCGCGCTGTCGAGCTGGGCGGAGACGCTGGTGCCCGCGGTGAGCGGCACGTCGACGGAAGTGTGGGGCCCGGCGAATTCGACCCGCACCGGAACATCCACGCCACGTGCGAGCTCGATGATGCGCATGATCGAGAACACGGTGATGTAGGCGGCGATCAGGGCTCCCGAGACGCAGAAGCCGATCATCGCTCCGGTGTCTCCGCGAGACAGCGTGCGGTTCTTCGTCGAGGTCATGATGTGCTCCTTATCGATCTTCGATATTACCGATAGTCGTTAACATAACGAGAATCGATAAGGAGCGTCAAGACCCCCGTCGGGGGAACCGCAGATATCGCCGGATGTCGTGGCGCTATGCCGACGGCGAACACGGGCATACGTCATCCGCACGGTGGTTACTCTCGATGTACAGGCGCGGAGACCGTCGCAGGACTCAGCGCTTCGCCCAGTGCGAATAAGGAGTCACAGCATGTTCGAGAGATTCACGGACCGAGCCCGTCGAGTGGTCGTCCTCGCCCAAGAAGAGGCGAAGATGCTCAACCACAACTACATCGGCACCGAGCACATCCTGCTCGGCCTCATCCACGAGGGTGAGGGTGTCGCAGCCAAGGCGCTCGAAAGCCTCGGCATCTCCCTTGACGCCGTCCGCGAGCAGGTTCAGGACATCATCGGCCAGGGTCAGCAGCAGCCGACCGGCCACATCCCGTTCACGCCGCGCGCCAAGAAGGTGCTCGAGCTCAGCCTCCGCGAGGCGCTGCAGCTCGGCCACAACTACATCGGAACCGAGCACATCCTGCTCGGTCTCATCCGCGAGGGCGAGGGTGTCGCAGCCCAGGTCCTCGTCAAGCTCGGCGCCGACCTGAACAAGGTGCGCCAGCAGGTCATCCAGCTGCTCTCGGGTGCCCCCGGCCGTGAGCCGGCAGCCGTCGGCGCGCAGTCGAACGACACCCCGAGCGCCCAGGGCGGCTCGCAGGTGCTCGACCAGTTCGGTCGCAACCTGACGCAGGCCGCACGCGACAACAAGCTCGACCCGGTCATCGGGCGCGAGAAGGAGATCGAGCGGGTCATGCAGATCCTGTCGCGCCGCTCCAAGAACAACCCCGTGCTGATCGGTGAGCCCGGCGTCGGCAAGACCGCCGTCGTCGAGGGACTCGCCCAGGCGATCGTCAAGGGCGATGTGCCCGAGACGCTGAAGGACAAGCAGCTCTACTCGCTCGACCTCGGCTCTCTCATCGCCGGTTCCCGCTACCGCGGTGACTTCGAAGAGCGCCTGAAGAAGGTCACCAAGGAGATCCGCACGCGCGGCGACATCATCGTCTTCATCGACGAGATCCACACCCTGGTGGGTGCGGGTGCCGCCGAGGGCGCGATCGATGCGGCCAGCATCCTCAAGCCGCTCCTCGCTCGTGGCGAGCTGCAGACCATCGGAGCCACCACGCTCGACGAGTACCGCAAGCACTTCGAGAAGGATGCCGCTCTCGAGCGACGCTTCCAGTCGATCCAGGTGAACGAGCCGAGCCTCCCTCACACGATCAACATCCTCAAGGGCCTGCGCGACCGCTACGAGGCGCACCACAAGGTGCAGATCACCGACGGCGCGATCGTCGCGGCATCGAACCTCGCCGACCGCTACGTGTCGGACCGCTTCCTGCCCGACAAGGCGATCGACCTGATCGACGAGGCCGGCGCCCGCCTGCGCCTCAGCATCCTGTCTTCGCCGCCGGAGCTGCGCGAGTTCGACGAGAAGATCGCCAAGGTGCGCGAGCAGAAGGAGCTTGCCTCGGAAGAGCAGGACTTCGAGAAGGCCGCGTCGCTGCGCGACGAGGAGAAGAGCCTCCTCGCGGAGCGCCTGCGCCTCGAGAAGCAGTGGCGTTCGGGTGACGTCGCGACCCAGGCGGTCGTCGACGAGGGCCTGATCGCCGAGGTGCTCGCACAGGCCACCGGCATCCCGGTCTTCAAGCTGACGGAAGAGGAGTCCTCGCGACTCGTCTTCATGGAGAAGGCGCTGCACCAGCGCGTCATCGGTCAGGAAGAGGCCATCGCGGCTCTCTCCAAGACGATCCGTCGTCAGCGCGCCGGTCTCAAGGACCCGAAGCGTCCCTCGGGCTCGTTCATCTTCGCCGGCCCCACGGGTGTCGGAAAGACCGAGCTCGCCAAGGCGCTCGCCGAGTTCCTGTTCGACGACGAGGCTGCGCTGATCTCGCTCGACATGAGCGAGTTCGGTGAGAAGCACACGGTCTCGCGTCTGTTCGGTGCCCCTCCCGGATTCGTCGGATTCGAAGAGGGCGGCCAGCTCACCGAGAAGGTGCGCCGCAAGCCGTTCAGCGTGGTGCTGTTCGACGAGATCGAGAAGGCCCACCCCGACATCTTCAACTCGCTGCTGCAGATCCTCGAAGAGGGTCGACTGACCGATGGTCAGGGCCGCGTGATCGACTTCAAGAACACCGTCATCATCATGACCACCAACCTCGGTGCTCGTGACATCGCCGGTGGTCCGGTCGGATTCCAGATCGAGGGCGTCAACTCGACGAACTACGAGCGGATGAAGGGCAAGGTCAACGAAGAGCTCAAGCGCAACTTCAAGCCCGAGTTCCTCAACCGTGTCGACGACATCATCGTGTTCCCGCAGCTGTCGAAGGAAGAGCTCGTGCAGATCGTCGATCTGTTCACGAAGCGCCTCGGCGAGCGTCTGCTCGACCGCGACATGACGATCGAGCTCTCGCAGGCCGCCAAGGAGCGTCTCATCGAGATCGGGTTCGACCCGGCGCTCGGTGCTCGACCGCTGCGTCGCGCGATGCAGCACGAGGTCGAGGACCGTCTGTCCGAGAAGATCCTGCACGGCGAGCTGAACCCCGGCGACCACGTGAAGGTCGACGCGAAAGACGGCGAGTTCCTCTTCGAGCACGGTCCCCGTGGCGAGAAGGTCGCAGTCGGCGTCAACACCGGCGGCGGCGCGATCTCGGGCACTCCCGACCTGGCGGTCGCCAGCGGGGAGTAGTCCTCACGACAGAAGGGGCGGATGCTGCGGCATCCGCCCCTTCTGTCGTGTCCGGTGGGGGCCGTTCCTCCCGTTCGAATCGCGCACTATGCAGTTTTCGGCCCCGACTTTCTGCAAAGCAGGCGATTCGAACGGCCGGGGGGTGTTTCGAACGGCCGGGGGTGGTTTCGAACGGCCGGGGGCGGGGGGCGAACGGCCGGGGGGTGGGCAACGGCCGGGGGTGGTTCAGGTTCCCGGGAGGTCTCGGGTTCTAGGCTTGAGGGTGTGAGCGACTACATCGTCCGTGCGGCGCGCAGCGCCGACGTCATCGGCATCCGGGCCCTTCTGCAGCCGATGGTCGAGCAGCGCATCCTTCTCGGCAAGGATCTGGCGGTGCTCTACGGCGCCGTGCAGGAGTTCGTCGTCGCCGAGGCCGACGGAGAGCTCATCGGATGCGGCGCGCTGCACGTCTTCTGGGAGGACCTGGGCGAGGTGCGCACGCTCATGGTGCGCGACGACTGGCTGCACCACGGCGTCGGCGGTGCGATCGTCGGGCATCTCGAGCAGAACGCCCGCGTGCTCGGACTGAGTCGGCTCTTCTGCCTGACCTTCGAGGTCGATTTCTTCGGTCGCCGCGGCTACACGCCTATCGGCGAACAGGTCGTCGACCCCGACGTGTACTCGCAGCTGCTGCGCAGCGGTGACGCCGGTGTCGAGGAGTTCCTCGACCTCGCGCACGTCAAGCCGAACACCCTGGGGAACACCAGGATGATCAAGAGCCTCAACTAACCTGGACTCATGCCTCGTCAGTCTGCCGCCGTCTATCGTCGTCGGCGCCTGGTGACCCTGATCGCGTTGATCGTGGTGCTCGCCGTCGTCGGCGTCTCGGTGTGGTTGCTGGTCGCGCGGCCCTGGGCTGCGGCGTCCGAGGCGTCACCGGTTCCGACCTCGTCGTCGACGCCGTCGACGGCCCCGACCACGGGTGCGGAAGCGAGCGAATCGCCCTCTCCCTCACCGTCGCAGACGCAGGAGGGCGAGACGCCGACCGACGGTCCCAGCGTCGAAGAGACGCCCGGACTCGTCGCGTGCCAGGCCGGCGACATCGATGTGACCGCGGTCACGGATGCTGAGTCCTACCCCGCGGGGGCACTGCCGAACCTCTCGATCTCCCTCACGAACCGCGGATCGGCCGATTGCACGATCGATGTCGGATCGACGACGCAGCGGTTCACCGTCTCGAGCGGTGACGATGTGTGGTGGCGATCCACCGACTGCCAGGAGAATCCGAGCAGCATGATCGCGACCCTCGCGGCGGGGGCCACCGTCACGAGCAAGGAGCCGGTGGTGTGGGATCGCACGCGGTCGAGCGTCGACACCTGCGCGCAGGAGAACCGCCCACGTGCTCCCGGCGGAGGCTCGTCGTATCACGTGTCGGTCGAGATCGGCGGGTTCCCCGCGGCGACCACCGCGCAGATCCTGCTCTACTGATCGGTCGGGCTCTCGCCCGTGCTGACACTGCCGGTTCTTTGGGATACCATAGAGGTGGCTCTCTAGATCTTGCGGCGCCATGCCATCCCCAGTGGCGTCGAACCATAGCGTCCCCAGCGCTTCGACACTGCCGCCCGAGAGCCCCGGGCCCTTTCGACTGCATCCATCCCCAATGGTCATTCGAGAGGGCCCAATTTCGTACCCCGCATCGTCGTCGCTCTTCGCGCCGGGGGATGCTCGGTCCGGGAATAGGCTGGAGCCATGGCATCGAAGAAGGCGAAGTCCGGTAAGAACAAGCCCGCGCCCGAGGACTTCCGGTCGGATGCTCTCGCGCAGGCGCTCGAGAAGCAGGACATCGCCGCCGTCGCCCTCGCGCTGCGCCACGGCACGACCGTGGTGCCGCTGATCAAGCCCGGTGCGCGCGACAACCCGCTCGACAGCGGCGAGGTGTGGACGTATCGCGACCCGAACACCGGCGACCTCGCGCTGCTGCTGTTCAGCGACGCGAAGAACAAGCCCGCGAACCTGCCTCCCGGCGTCGGGATCTACAGCGCGGACTGGCTGCGGGCTTTCCTCGCCACGCATCCGATCACGACGGTCTTCTTGGACATCGCCGGCCCGCATCCGATGCAGGCGTCTCCCGAGGAGATCCTCAAGGCTCTCGACGCCTGACGCGGGCGGTGTCGTCGGGGCGTTTCGTCTCGGTGCTTCGCTCCTCGCTCAACGACCGGGGTGGGGTGACGCACGTCGTTCGTTGAGCGAGGACGGCGGAGCCGACCGAGACGAAACGTCGCTCACCGACCGGGGTCGGGTGACGCTCAACGACCGGGGTGGGGTGACGCACGTCGTTCGTTGAGCGAGGACGGCGGAGCCGCCCGAGACGAAACGTCGCTCACCGACCGAGGGAAGCGGATCAGAAGGGCGGAATGTCGCGCTCGGGGCGGCGTGAGGTGTTGCGGGCGCGGACGTCGTTCAGCGCGGCGCGCAGGGTCTTGGACCGATCGTCGACCACCTGCTCGTAACCCAGGCGCGAGGCCTCGGATCGCCGCTGCGCCGACTGCGTGACGGGGCGGATCTCGCCGGCGAGGCTCAACTCGCCCACGGCAGCGACCGTGCGCGGCACCCTGATCTGCTGGATGGAACCGGCGACGGCGACGGCGATGGCGAGATCGGCCGCGGGCTCGGTGAAGCGCACACCGCCGACGGTCGACACGTAGACGTCGAGGTTGCTCGTCCTGATGCCCGCGCGTCTCTCGAGGATCGCCAGCACCATCGCCACGCGCGAGGCATCGAGACCGTGCACCACACGTCGCGGGTTCGGGGCCGAGGTGTCGATCGTGAGCGCCTGCACCTCGACCGGCAGAGCACGGCGGCCCTCAAGTGAGATCGCGACGCAGGTGCCGGGCTCGGTCTCGCCCTGCGAGAGGAACAGCCCTGAGGGATCGGGCACTTCGGCGATGCCGTCGCCGGTCATCTCGAAGCATCCGACCTCGTCGGTGGGGCCGAACCTGTTCTTCAGCGCGCGGATGAAGCGCAGCGATGTCTGCCGGTCGCCCTCGAAGTGGCAGACCACGTCGACCAGATGCTCGAGCACACGCGGGCCCGCGACCTGGCCGTCTTTCGTGACATGCCCGACGATGATGACGGGCAGCCCGCGGTCTTTGGCCACGCGGATCAGCGTCGCCGCCACCTCGCGCACCTGACTCGGCTGACCGGCCGCGCCGTCGATCAGCGACGACGACACCGTCTGCACCGAGTCGACGATCACGAGCTGCGGCTGCACCGCGTCGATGTGACCCAGGATCGTCGCGAGGTCGGTCTCGCTCGCGAGGTAGAGCTCGTCGTGCAGGGCTCCGGTGCGTTCGGCGCGCAGACGCACCTGGCCCGGGGACTCCTCGGCACTCGCATAGAGCACGCGGCGGCCGCCTCGCGCGGCCTGCGCCGCCACCTCGAGCAGCAGCGTCGACTTTCCGACTCCCGGCTCACCGCTCAGCAGGATCGCGGCCCCCGGCACGATGCCGCCGCCGAGCACCCGGTCGAATTCGCCGACGCCGCTCGAGCGTCGAGGCGCGTCGGCGGTCGTGATCTGCGTGATCGGGCGGGCGGCGCGGTCGGCTGTCGGTGCGAGCGGCGCGACCCGGCTCAGGATGCCGGTCTGTGCCCCCTGCTCCTGCACGGTTCCCCACTGCTGGCACTCGGCACAGCGGCCCACCCACTTGGCGGTCGTCCACCCGCATTCCGTGCAGACATAGGCGGGGGGAGCGGGTTTGCGGGTGGCCATGCAGCCAGGCTATCGCCGGTATCCGACATCCCTATTGCAGCGGGCATTATTCACGGCCGAATCGCTTCCGGCCCTTGTCGCACAACGGGATACTGGGTTCATGGCCACCCCCGGGCCCGTCTACGGGCCGATCTCGAGCTTCTCGCGAGTGCGGATACTGCACGCGCTGTTCGATGACGGTTCGGCGGCCGGGAGCGGCATCCGCCCCGTCGACGGCAGCGCAGCGCAGATGCGCGCGCAGCGCACGATCGGCGAACTGTGCGAGGCCACGGGGCTGCACCCCAACACCGTGCGCGAGCACCTGCAGCGGCTCATCGAGGGCGGCTACGTCTTGCAGACCACCGAGCACCGCACCACCCGCGGGCGCCCGCGCACCCTCTACAGCGCCGCAACCGGCACGAGCGACGCCTCGAGCCCCATCGCCCGCGACAAGGCGAAGGCTGCCGCCGCGCGCGGCGACCTGCTGCGTCGGGTCCTTCCTGCCTCGGCATCCGCTCTCGGTCGTGACGCGACCTACCAGCTGGATGCCCTCATCGAACACCTGGAGGAGAGCGGCTTCGAGCCCGTCGTCGACGACGAGCAGCTCACCGTCGATCTCAGCCCGTGCCCGCACGCCGCGGGGCGCGTCGAAGACCGTCCGATGCTGTGCTCCGTGCACCTCGGCCTCATGCAGGGGGTGCTCACCGAAGCCGGTGGGCCGCTCGCCGCCGAGGCCGTGCGCACCTCCGCCCTCCCGGCGGATTGCACCGTGCAGCTGCGTCTGTCGGAGATGACCGCCGCCTAGGCGAGCATCTGTCTTATTCACGGTCGGCGGCCCATCGGAGGCGGCGGGCCCGTCGTTAGCGTGTCACCCGGCGCTGGATCACCAGAGCACGGAAGAAGGAGTGGCTCATGGAATGGCTTGACCCGCTGGTCCTGTCTCGATGGCAGTTCGGTCTGACGACCGTCTACCACTACCTGTTCGTGCCCCTGACGATCGGCATGGCGCTGGTCGCCGCGATCTTCCAGACCGCGTGGGTGCGCACCGGCAAGGTGCAGTACCTGCATCTGACGCGCTTCTTCGGCAAGATCTTCCTCATCAACTTCGCCATGGGCGTCGTGACGGGCATCGTGCAGGAGTTCCAGTTCGGCATGAACTGGTCGGACTACTCCCGCTTCGTCGGCGACGTCTTCGGCGCCCCGCTGGCCTTCGAGGGTCTGCTCGCGTTCTTCTTCGAGGCCACCTTCATCGGCCTCTGGATCTTCGGCTGGGACAAGCTCCCGCAGAAGCTGCACCTCGCCACGATCTGGTGCGTCTCGATCGGCAGCATCCTGTCGGCGTACTTCATCATCGCCGCCAATGCCTTCATGCAGAACCCGGTCGGCTACGTCTTCAACCCCGAGACCAACCGCGCCGAGCTCACCGACTTCTGGGCGCTGCTGACCAACCCCGTCGCGCTCGCCGCCTTCCCGCACACGATCTTCGGTGCGCTGATGTTCGCCGCCGGTGTCGTCATCTCGGTGTCGGCCTGGCACCTGGCACGCGGCCAGCACTTCGACACCATGCGCATCTCCCTCAAGTTCGGCCTGTGGGCGATGATCGTCTCGACCGCCGGCGTCGTGCTCACGGGCGATCAGCTGGGGCTCGCGATGTACGCCGCACAGCCGATGAAGATGGCCGCCGCCGAGGCGACCTTCAACACGGTGTGCGGGCCGGATGCCTCGTTCAGCCTCTTCACCCTCGGCACCCCCGACGGCAGCTCCGAGCTGTTCAGCATCCGCGTGCCCTACCTGCTGTCGCTGCTGTCGACGCACACGTTCGACGCGTGCGTGCACGGCATCAACGACCTCAACGCCGAGTACGCGACGACCTTCGCCGACACCGGCCTCACCGAGTTCGCCCCGATCCTCTGGGTCACCTACTGGGCGTTCCGCTGGATGATCGGCCTCGGCATGGCCGCCGCTCTCGTCGCCGTGGTCGGCCTCTGGGTCACCCGCAAGGGCGCCAAGAAGCCGCCGGCGCCGTGGATGTGGAAGCTCGCGATCTGGTCGTTCCCGCTCGCGCTCGTCGCCAACATCATGGGGTGGGTCTTCACCGAGATGGGCAGGCAGCCCTGGATCGTCTTCGGCCTGATGACCACGCAGGACGGCGTCTCGCCGGGCGTCAGCGGCGTCGAGGTGCTGATCTCGCTGATCGCCTTCACCGCGATCTATGCCGCGCTCGCCGTGGTCGAGATCCGCCTCATCATCCGCGCGGCCCAGAAGGGCCCGGACACCGAAGAGCAGCCCCACGAGGAGACGGCCCAGCTGCCGTCGGTCGTGTACTGAGAAAGGGAACAGTCATGGAATACATGTGGTTCTGGATCGTCGCCTTCCTCTTCGTCGGCTACTTCGTGCTCGACGGATTCGACTTCGGTGTGGGCATGTCGCTGCCGTTCCTCGGCAGGAACGACGTCTCGCGTCGCCAGGTCATCAACACGATCGGCCCCATCTGGGATCTCAACGAGACCTGGGTCATCGTCGCGGGCGCCTGCCTGTTCGCGTCGTTCCCCGAGTGGTACGCGACGCTGTTCAGCGGGTTCTACCTGCCGCTGCTGCTCATTCTGCTGGCGCTCATCCTGCGCGGGGTGTCGTTCGAGTACCGCCACCAGCGCGAGGGCAAGCAATGGAAGGCCGGCTTCGACCGGATGATCGTGATCGGCTCGGCCGTGCCCGCGCTGCTCTGGGGCGTCGCCTTCGGGAACATCGTGCAGGGCGTGGCGATCAACGAGAACCACATCTACGTGGGCGGGTTCTTCGCGCTGCTCAACCCGTACTCGCTGCTCGTCGGCGTCACGACCCTGCTGCTGTTCTTCCTGCACGGCGTGCTGTTCGTCTCGCTCAAGACCGACGGGCAGGTGCACGCGGATGCTCGTCGCCTGGTCAAGCTCGCCGCCGGGCCGACCATCCTCGCGGCGGCCGGCACCGTGCTCTGGACGATCGGCATCGCCTGGGGTCGCGAGTCTCCGCTGATGCTCATGGTCGTCGGATGCGGGCTCGTCGCCGCCCTCGCCCTGATCGCCTCGGTGCTGTTCTCGATGCGCGGACGTGACGGTCGGGCCTTCACCGCGGGCGCCGTGACCGTGGCATCCGCTGTCGTGATGCTGTTCGCGGCGCTGTTCCCCTATGTGATGCCCTCGACCATCGACCCGGCGTTCAGCCTCACGATCGAGAACGCCTCGAGCACGCCGTATACGCTGACGATCATGAGCTGGACCGCCTTGATCGCCCTGCCGCTGGTGCTCGCGTACCAGACCTGGACGTATTGGATCTTCCGCAAGCGCGTCACCCGCAGCTCGATCGAGGGGGCCCCGGCGCACGCGTGAGACTTGTCATCGTGGGCTGCGTTTCGTCTCGCTTCGCTCGCTCAACGACCGGGGGCTGGTCGTTGAGCGAGGCCGCGCGGAGCGTGCCCGAGACGAAACGAGGTGACGCATGAAGCCGGTCGACATCCGCCTCCTGCGGTATGCGAGCGCCGCCCGCGGATTCCTGCTGCTGTCGGGCCTGATCGGCGTCGTGCAGACGGCGGTCACGATCGCCTTCGCCTGGATGCTGACGGATGCCGTCACCGGCGCCCTCGCGGGGCGGGATGTCACGACCACACTGCTCTGGTTGCTCGGGCTCGCCGCGCTGCGGGGCGTGCTGATCGCCGCGTCCGATGCCGCCGGGACCCGCGCCGCGGCGAAGACCGGGATGCAGCTGCGCGCTGCGCTGATCGCCGCCGTCGGCCGCCTCGGACCCGGGTGGCTCGCGCAGCGCAATCAGGCGGAGCTCGCCGTCACCGCCGGTCACGGCCTCGAGGCGCTCGACGCGTACTTCGCGCGATACATCCCCCAGCTCGTGCTGACGGTCGTCGCGACGCCGGTGATCGTCGCCGTCATGTGGTGGCAGGACTGGCCGAGCGGCCTGACGGCCCTCATCACGCTGCCGCTCATCCCGCTCTTCCTGATCCTGATCGGCATCGCCACCCGCACGGTGCAGCGGACGCAGTGGCAGACGTTGCAGCGGCTCGCCGCGCGATTCGCCGACACCGTGCAGGGACTCTCGACGCTGCGACTGTTCGGCCGCGAACGCCGGGCCGCCGCGCAGATCGAGCACACCGCCGACGAGTACCGTCGCGAGACCATGAAGGTGCTGCGCTTCTCGTTCCTGTCGGGGTTCTCGATGGAGCTGCTCGCGTCGATCGCCGTCGCGCTGATCGCCGTCGCCGTGGGATTCCGGCTGCTGTCGGGCGATCTGTCGCTCGAGGTCGGCCTGTTCGTGCTGCTGCTCGCGCCCGAGGCCTTCCTGCCGATCCGCCAGGTCGGGGTGCAGTTCCACGCCGCATCCGAGGGCGTCGCGGCGACGGAGGACGTGTTCGAGGTTCTCGACGCGGCCGAGGCCCGGGACGACAGTGTGCAGCATGCAGCGGGCGGTTCTTCTGCGAGTGTGCGCAGTGCGAGCGCGCGGGACCTCGTGGTGACCGAGCTGCGCGTGCGCGACCTGCCGCCCGTCTCGTTCACCGCGCTGCCCGGCGCCATCACCCTGATCGAGGGGCCGAGCGGTGCGGGCAAGTCCAGCCTGCTCGCCGCCCTGCGGGGCGGGGCCGAGTTCGAGGGCGCGGCCACGCTCGGTGGCGTCGACGTGCGCGACCTCGCCCCATCGGCCTGGCTGGCCTGGGCGGGGCAGCGGCCGCAGCTCAGCCGGGGCACGGTCGCGGCGAACGTCGCCCTCGGCGACGACGAGCCGGATGCGGACGGCATCCGCCGTGCGCTCGACGACGCGTGCGCGAACGACATCGACTCCGCACTCGAGCTCGGTGTGCAGGGGAGTGGGCTCTCGGGCGGCCAGGCGCAGCGCGTCGCGGTCGCACGGGCGCTGTATCGGCACGCTGCTCAGACGGATGCCGTGCTGGCCCTCGACGAGCCGTCGAGCGCTCTCGACGCCGACACCGAAGCACGGCTCTGGGCCTCGCTGCGGGAACGGGCGGATGCCGGGGCGACGATCCTTCTGGTCTCGCATCGCCGATCGGCACGGACCATCGCCGATGCGGTCGTCGAGCTGGGGGTGCACGTATGAGCACGATGAACACCTCCGCGCGCGTCCGCGGCATCCTGCGGTTGGCGCAGCCGCCCCTCCGCCGCTTCCTCCCCGGCCTGATCTGGGGGTTCCTGTCGGCGGGCGCCGCGGTGAGCCTGTTGGCGGTGAGTGGCTGGCTGATCGTCAGCGCGTCGATCGTCGACTCTCTCGTGCCGCTGTCGATCGCGGTGGTCGGCGTGCGGTTCTTCGCGGTGACTCGAGCGGTGACCCGGTATCTGGAGCGGCTGAGCGGACACGATGCCGCGCTGCGTCAGCTCGCCTCGACCCGTGCCGATATGGTGCGGCGCCTCACTCCGCTGTCGCCGGCTGGCCTCGGTCGCACGGACCACGGGCGGGTGCTCTCCGCCCTCGTCGATGACGTCGAGAACCTGCAGAATCTGCCGCTGCGGGTCGTGCAGCCGCTCGCGGTGTCGGGACTCGTCGCGCTGGGGTCGGTCGGGTTCCTCGCGTTCGTGTCAGTGCCGGCCGCGCTCACTCTTGCCGCCTGCCTCGTGATCGCTGCCGCTGCGGCGATCGGACTGGGCTGGGTCTTCGGCTCCCGCGCCGAGGCCGCCGTGTCGCGCCGACGCGGCGACCTGTCGGCCGCACTGACCGACTACTTCGGCACCCTCGACGTACTGCTCGCGTACGGAGCCGAACCGCAGGCGCGCGAGCGGGTGCGGCACGCGGATGCCGAGTTGCGCCGCGCCGTGAGCACGGCATCCCTGGCCCAGGCGATCGCTGCGGGCGTCGTCTCGGCCGTGGCGGGGGCGGCGTCGGTCTGGGCGCTGGCCGTCGCGGCTCCGGGCCTCGGTACCGGCGCGATCGACGGTCCGTGGCTCGCTGTCGCCGTGCTCGTGCCGATGGTCGTGTTCGAGGTGTTCGGCGCGGTGCCGATCGCCGCGGCATCCTGGCGCAGCGTGCTGTCGAGCGCCGAGCGCATCGTCGACGTGCTGCCTGATGACGTGCCGGTCGAGCTGCGGTCGGATGACGGCGAGGATGCCGAGATCGTCGGTGTTCCCGCGCTGCGGCTGCGAGACGTGCGAGCGTGGTGGCCGGGTGGAACGCCTGCACTTCGGGGAGTCGATCTCGACCTGAGCCCGGGGGAGCGCGTGCTGGTCGCGGGTCCGAGTGGCGCGGGGAAGAGCTCACTGGCCGCGGCGCTCGTGGGATTCCTGCGGGTCGAGGGCGAGTACTCCGTCGGAGGCGTGGATGCTGCGGCGCTCTCAGGCCCCGCACTGCGTCGCACGATCGGGCTGTGCGAGCAGAGCCCGCAGCTGTTCGACGAGGACATCCGCCAGAACCTGCTGTTCGCTCGGGAGTCGGCGACCGACGACGACCTGCTCGCGGTGCTCGAACGGGTCGGCCTCGGGCCGTGGGTGCGCGAGCGCGGGGGACTCGATGCGCGCGTCGGCGATCGCGGCGGGCTCGTGTCGGGAGGTCAGGCGCAGCGCATCTCCCTCGCGAGGGCACTGCTGCGAGGCTTCCCGGTGCTGGTGCTCGACGAGCCGACGGCGGGCGTCGATCCGGATGCCTCGGATGCGCTGCTGCGCGACCTGCTCGCCGCGACGGGGGAGCAGTCGGTGCTGTTGATCTCGCACGTCGCCCCGCCCGCGGGGACGGTCGATCGGGTCGTCAGGCTCGAAGACGGGCGCACGGTCCTGGTGCGTTGAGGGCGTTTCGTCTCGGTCGGCT
>NZ_JBYTEB010000002.1:0-839383 GCF_058791955.1 Microbacterium sp. EB106-03-03-XG65 | reverse complement strand
TTCGCCGTCCTCGCTCAACGACCGGGTGCGGTCGGCTTCGCCGTCCTCGCTCAACGACCGGGTGCGGTCGGCTTCGCCGTCCTCGCTCAACGACCGGGTGCGGTCGGCTTCGCCGTCCTCGCTCAACGACCGGGTGACTCTCGGTCGTTGAGCGAGGAGCGAAGCACCGAGACGAAACGCGGTGACGATCGTCAGACGCTGAGGTCGGCGCGAGGCTCCATCACGATGCCCTGTGCCTCGAAGACGCGGCGGCGCTCTTCGATGCGGCGGTGGAGCTCGACCTGCGCGTCGTCGACCAGCTGCGGGTCGAGGTCGACGGTCGCCGGGTGCGGGTCGCCGTGATTGGCCTCGATGTAGGCGTCGAGCTCGGGCCCAGAGGTCCACGAGGTGATCAGCGCGTAGCGCGGGGTCGTGCCGCGGTGCCACACCGCATGCCAGAAGCGCTGGGTGTCGACGATGATGCGGGACCCCTCGCGCAGCGGCAGGCGGATCTCGGTCGCGGGGTCGAAGCGGTCGGAGCGCAGGAGCAGCAGTGAGTCCGTGTCATCCGACAGGTTGTAGTAGCCGCGCACGACCCAACCGGTGCCGTCTTCGTTGAGACGGTTGTTGTCGTCCTGATGCAGGTTGTAGACGGCATCCGCGTATTCGTTGGGCTGCAGCTCGATGACGCGGCAACGGCCGACACCCGCGCCCGGTTCGAGCGCGCGGCGCTGCAGGGTCGGGGCGATCGCGACCTGCGAGGCGACCCACACGCCGTCTTTGTCGCTGCGGGGCGGGGTCTGGTTCCAGAATCCGTTGCACTCGATCTCGCCGGCGTAACTCGCCAGAGGGGCGAATCGTGTGACGCCTGACGAGCGCCAGCCGATGTAGGTGAGGTCGAGCCATTCCGCGGGGTCGGATGACTGATCGTGGTCGTCGAGGACGACGTATCCGGTCTCTGCCAGCGCCTCCGATGTGATGAAGCCCATTGCATCCCCTCCCGTGCGGTGTCCCTTAGGCCATCCTAACCAGCGCGTTCGGATGCCGCCGGGGCGGGAGCCGGGGAAAAGAGTCGGATGTCCGGATGCTGCTCGATTCGCGCCGTGGCGCGGGTTGTCGTAAGCTAGTCCGCGGTGACGTGTCCGAGCGGCCGAAGGTGCAACTCTCGAAAAGTTGTGTAGGGTAACCCCCTACCGTGGGTTCAAATCCCACCGTCACCGCCATGGAAACCCCCGAGAAATCGGGGGTTTTTCCATGTCTGGGGTGGGGCGTGGTGCGTTTTTGGTGCAGATCTGGAGGCACGCTGCTTCCGGGTTCACCTTGCCGAGGCCTCGGCTCGATTCGACCTGAAACAATCCCTACATCCATCGCTGGAGCGACGGACCTTCCCCTGGTGGCAGGGGGCCCAGGATTTCGGCACGCCCGCCGGGGCGAGTGGCAGCGCAGCAGGTGAAGTCCTCGCGCACCGTCGTGTGGTCGAGCGGCCAATCAACTTTGCTCGACCATGATGGAAGGGCGCTCCCTCCTGAATGAGCGAACGGTGGCAGCGCCGCCGTTCCAGCACCCTTGGCAGATGGGCTTTCCAACCTTGTGCTGTCTGCTCGCTCGCCCGCTCGGAGCTCACCGTCGCAGCCGATCAAAAACGATACATTCTGACGAGACGCACCCTTTTCTTTGGCCGGGCACCTGTTCAGGTTGATTGGACCTGCCGGGTCGGCGATACGCCGCGTGCGTCTGGCGAGAGGAGGCTTTTGATGAACGACGTCGCCGAGCAGCTAAAGACTGCGTTAGCCGCTGTGCGGACATCGACAGAAGTCCCACTAATCGGATGGGCGTGGGTGGAGCCGAGCTATCGTGCATCCTCCGAACGAGCGTTCTTGGGCGAGAATGCTTCTCTTACTATCGCCGACGAAGGTATGCCCGCGATGGAGAGCGCGATGAGAGCGCTTCTTAGGGATCAGAGAGTGACACGGCACTGGCGAGACGAGGACCTTTGGACCACGGTCTTGTCCCTTCTGGCGGCAGCATCAGCCGGTCGTGTGCCTGATCTCGCTGAGGCCATCGAGCGCATCGTTAAGCCTCGGCCGGTTCGCATCGCTGCCGCGCTGGCAAATGTGGCTTGGGAAACAGGACCTGTCGTGTTCGGAAGCCTCACGTTGGCACGGGTTCAGGACGAAGCCGATGCGCGCGAACTAGCGGCCTCGCTGGAGCTAGCCAAGCTCGCAGAACCGGGTTTCATTTCTCACTCACAACAGCTTCTTCGAGAGTTTGGCTCGTTTGTCTTGGCGACATCCACCACCCCTCGGCAGGGCGAACTCGCGATAGAGGACTTCGAAAGGGTCCTTGAGGATCTGATCGGGCTTACATTGATGCTCTCGAATGACCTCAAAGCGTACGGGATATTCTCGCTGCGGGGGGCGACGAACAGGCCTGGGATTCGCGGCACCACTCTGGACCGGTCCGCTATCAGCAGGCTGCTGGCGGACAACGGAGCCGGTGAACTCGGCGACAGGGTGCTCACGATCACCGGCTGGAGCTCTGGTAATTACTTTCGCTGGCACAGCGCGGATCCATTGCCTCTGGACCGCATCCTCGACGCTGACCGGCGTTCGCTTATTGGCGACCTACTGCTTGCTCCGGACGTGATCGCACAGAGGCTGCGGGTGGCTGCCCGCTGGTACGCCCGCGCGTTCTGGGCGGAGGCGCAAGATGACGCGGCTCTCGCAGTCAGCGTCGCCTTGGATTCAATGCTGACCGGCAAAGACGCAGTGCCCGGAGCAGTCAGCAAAGGCCGATTTGCGCTGCTCGAACGCGACACAGCCGCTCGAGCTGCCCGGTTTGATCGCTACGAAGAGGTCTATCGTGTGCGATCAGCGATCGCACACGGAGGTGACGCGACTCGTAGGCTCGCTCAGATAGGTGGCGCGCGCTCGATTCTCGAAGATGCCCAGTGGGTCGCGATGAGGTTGCTGGAACTACGCGAGATCTCAGCGCCGGCCGATGACAAGCAGTTCCGCGAACTATGGTCCGCCGTGCAATGGGGAACTGTGAATTGGGCACACCGGACCTAGCGCTCCCCTCCAAGCCGCAGCGGTGCCTATCTCCGTTGGCGGCGCAACGGACGCCGATAGTCGGGATAATTGGTCTTATCGTGGCCAATGGGCCAGACGTTGAAGTGAGATGGGGCTGAGTAGGTTTCTGGCGTTCGAGCAGTGCTCGAGCGGGATCGCGAGGGCGCTCGCGTCTGCAAAGTAGATGGGTCTGCGAGGATCGGAGAATGCCTCAAGCTGTCGATGTCACCAACGCTGATCACTACGTATGGGGCGAGGTCTCCGACGGGTGGCGACTATTCGACAGTCCAGGGCTGTCGGTGATCGAGGAGCGAGTACCGGCCGGAGCCGGCGAAGAGTGGCACGTGCACGGGTACCACTGATTGGTCTCGCCCCCGATGAAGCCGTAGAAGTACTCGAAGCCGTTGCCGGGACTCGGCCATCCATCGAATGGGCCGATCGCGCTCGCCTGCCACACGGGCACCTCGTGGCACTTGCCGAACTGAGCCGTGTTGTAGCCGTTGAGCCTCAGCGTCTCAGCCAGCGGAGCGCAGCTGTTGGGACGCAGCGAACTGTAGCCGGGTGCGGAGGTGGCGATCTCGGTGATCCCTCCCATGCCGACCGTGTGGTGGTTGCGTCCGCTGAGAAGTGCCGCCCTCGTGGGTGAGCAGAGCGCCGTGGTGTGGAAGCGGGTGTACTTCAGTCCTGCGGCCGCGACGCGCTCGAAGTTCGGGGTCTGCACGGGTCCGCCGAAGGAGCTGGAAGCGCCGAATCCGGTGTCGTCGATGAGCACGATCAGGACGTTCGGGGAGCCTTCAGGGGGGCGCACCGGGGTGATCGGCGGGAACGTGGTGTCGGGGTCGGTCGCGTCGTAGGTGACCGTGCCCGTGTAGGCGAGGTCCGGGATCGGAAGAACAGAACGCTGCACGTCGGACATCGCCACTCCCTGAGGTACGGCGAGCCGGTCTCGCCCTGTGCGGTCGAGCGTATGCGCCACGCGCGAGGCGGAAACGGGCGGGTCACCCTTCGAAGGTGAAGGGCGGGAACGCCCCGTCCCGCTAGGCCGCATCCTGTATCTGGCAGGCGGCGCCGGTGGCGTTGAACGGCGGCGCGCTGACGCGATGACCCGGGGCCCACTGTCTCAGGACCGTAGGTGAAGCAAGAGCACCACGTCTGATCTGGACCGTCTCGATCGACGCCGACCGCATAACCAATCTCTCTCCGGTGAGGGCTTGATAGGCAAGTGGTCACTTGCCTATACTCGCGGCATGGGCGATGTCTTCAAGGCTCTCGCCGACGAGACGCGTCGGATGATCCTCGACGACCTCGCCGAGCGCGACGAACAGACGCTGTTCGAGCTGTGCGTGCGTCTCGCCGAGCGGGGTGTGACACCGACACGGCAGGCGGTGTCGCAGCACCTGGCCGTCCTCGAAGAGGCGGGCCTCGTGCACAGCGAGCGTCGCGGCAAGTTCAAGTTCCACACCATCGACACCCGGCCGCTCGCGCAGATCGCGGAACGCTGGCCCCTTGAGTCAGGAGAATCATGAAGATCCAGACCGTCAGTGTGTTCGTCGACGATCAGCAGCGGGCACTCGAGTTCTACACCGAGAAGCTTGGATTTGCAGTCGCCGCCGACGTTCCGATGGGGGAGTTCCGCTGGTTGACGGTCGTCGACCCGGCGTCGCCCGACGGCACGCAGCTCTCGCTCGAGCCGAAGGGGCACCCCGCAGTGGCGCCGTTCACGGACGCGCTGCTCGAGGACGGCATCCCGTTCTTCGTGCTCGGCGTCGACGACGTGCAGGCCGAGTACGAGCGTCTGCAGGGGCTCGGTGTCGAGTTCACGCAGCCTCCGATCGACCATGGGCCGGTGACCACGGCCGTGTTCAATGACACGGTCGGGAATCTGCTGCAGATCGCGGCGTTCGCCTGACGCAGCACTGCATCCGCGTCGATCTTGTGGGCCGGCCCGCTGGCCCCCACCCAGTGGCGGCCGTTTGGGGTGTTCTCCTGGTACCTCCTTCGACAGGGACTCCCTCGGAGCGCGCCGAGTGTGTTCACTGGAGGTGTTCGGGACTCGGATCAGCGGAGGAGCAGAGGATGCCTGAGGACACCGCGAGCAGTGGAGAAGGAGCAGCGAGCCGCATGACATCGTGGCCCGCCGACCTCATCGAGGCGATCGCGTCGACCGATGATCTCCATATCGCCCCGCACCACGCCGACGGAGAGACCACGGGGACGCCGACGTGGATCTGGTCGGTCGTGGTCGACGGGCGCCTGTTCGTGCGCGCGTGGAACGGCACGGACGGCAAGTGGTATCGGTCCGCTGTCGCCCAGCGGACGGGACGGATCACCGCCGCAGGCGAGGAGCACGACGTGGCCTTCGCGCCGGTCGTCGATCCGGGCCTGAACACCAGGATCGACGGCGCTTACGAGGCGAAGTACGCCGGCAGCACGTACCTGCCGCCGATGATCGGGCCCGGCCCGAAAGCCGCCACCGTCGAAGTGACACCGCGCGCATCCTGAACATCCCGCACATCGCGAAGAGGAGACACCATGTCAGACGCTCGAGACTTCAGCCAGATCTTCCCACTCGGCCCGGCGAACGATGCCTACGCGCAGTACTTCTCGGGGCGGAGCTTCAACGCGCCGGTCGTCGATGGCGGCGTCCCGGTGAACAACATCTCGTTCGAACCGGGCTGCCGCAACAACTGGCACATCCACCACGGCGCGGCCGGCGGCGGCGACCAGGTGTTGCTGTGCACGGCAGGCTCCGGCTGGTACCAGGCCGAGGGGGAGGCTCCGATCAGCATGGTCCCGGGAACCGCGGTCCGCGTCCCGGCGGGCACGAAGCACTGGCACGGCGCGAAGGCCGATTCCTGGTTCTCGCACCTGGCCTTCATCACCCCCGGCGAGAACGTCAGCAACGAATGGCTCGAGCCTGTCAGCGACGAGGCCTACGACGAGCTGCCTACGAATGCGCGCGACGAGCGTCACCGCTGAAGCGCAAGCAGCCGGTGCGTCGGACGATCTGGATCTGCTGGATCGCGCGGAGCGGACGCCCGCTCATTCGACTGTTCCCTCTGGGGCCGCGGCGGGAGGCTGAGCGGCCACCAGCTTCATGAAAGTGGTGAGCAGGCCGAGGGCGTCGCGAGAAGGATCCAGCAGCGCCTGAATGCGCAGACCGTCGACCATGGCCAGAACGAGCGTCACCTTCTCGTCGGCTGTGAGCAGTTCGCTGTCGCTCGTGGGGAGAGGGCCGTCGGTGAAGCGCGACCGCATGCGTTCGCGGCGACCGAGGAAGAACTCGTGCGCGGGGTGGTCGGGGTTGGTCGCGGCCACGGCGAGGGCCAGCCAGTTGCGCTGGAACTCGGAGTTCGAGAACTCGTCGGCGAGCACCGCGCTCAGGATCTGCTCACCCGGGATGTTCGCCGTCATGATCCGCGCGGCGAGGTCCTCTTCGTGTTCCTCCCGCTGCGCGAGTGCAGCGGGGAGCAGTTCCTCCTTCCCGGCGAAGTGGCGCAGAAGTGCAGCGTGCGTCATGCCGGCGCGGGAGGCGATGTCGCGCAGCGACGCGCGCTCGTAGCCGTGCTCGGCGAAACTCGCGAGCGCCGCCTCGACGATCTGAGCGCGCCGCGCGGGGGTGGTCGCGCTCTGCCCTCGACGGCGGGGGGCGCGCGCGGCGGTCAACGGTGACGTCATGCTCTCACCCTCTCACTTTTGCCTTCTGTAACCAAAGTGGTTACTATCGCTCAGGATCGCAATCGGTTGCCAAACGGATTTCGACCATCGCACGGCCGCCCAGTGGAGGGTGCCGGGATCACTGAACGATGAAGGAGTCCAGGTGACCAAGAGTGAATTCGACCGCAGCGACACGATCGACTCGATCGCCGCGGCCCAGCCCGTCGCCGGGAACACGCCGGACGACACTCCTCTCGAGGGAGTCGCGATCGGCTCCGAGCCGACCGCGAAGGTAAGCGGCGGGTACATCTTCTGGCTGATGCTGGCCAACTTCGGCGCCTCCATCGCGATGATGGTGCCGTTGGCCTACGGCCTCGCTCTGCGCATCACCGAGCTCGCCCCGGGACATGAAGAGGTGCTGGGCTACGTCACGGGAACCGCCCAGCTGATCTTCCTCGTGCTCAGCCCCATGATCGGCATCTGGAGCGACCGCACCCGTTCTCGCTTCGGCCGTCGCACGCCGTTCCTCTTCCTGGGGGCGGCCCTGGGACTCGTCGGCGCCGTCATCATCGGCTTCGCCCCGAACCTGCTGCTCGTCGGCGCGGGCTGGGTCGTCGCGATGACCGGCTGGTCGACGGCTGGCGCAGCCATCCAGACGCTGCAGGCCGACAAGCTGCCCGAGGAACAGCGCGGCAAGGTGTCGGCCCTCACCGGTCTCATGACCCAGATCGCTCCCGTGCTCGGTATCGGCATCGCCTACGCCGTGTCGAACAGCACGTTCCTCGTGTTCTTCGTGCCCGCCGTGATCGGCGCCGTGTTCCTCGTGCTTCTGCCGACCTTCAAGAAGGAGGGCAGCTCGAAGGACTTGGTCGTCGACTCCTCGGTGACGCTCAAGAAGGTCATCTCCGGCTACGGCTTCAACGCCCGCAAGTACCCGGACTTCGCCTGGAACTGGGTCGGCCGCATGGTCTTCTTCATCGGTCTCTACTTCAACACCACTTTCGGCACGTTCTTCTACGCGCAGCGTCTCGACCTGCCCGTGCGTGAGGTCGCCGGCGTGGTCGCCACAGTCGGCATGCTCGGAGTCGTGGCCGCGGCCGGTGGCGCGCTGCTCGGCGGATTCCTCTCCGACAAGCTCAAGAGACGTCGTCTGTTCGTGCTCATCGCGGCATTCATCTTCATCGGCGGCGCGTTCGCCGAAGCCTTCGCCTGGTCGCTGCCGCAGCTCATCATCGGGGCTGTGCTCATGCAGCTCGCGATCGCGGTCTTCGCCACGGTCGACCAGGCCATCGTCTATGCGATCATCCCCGACCGTGCCGAGTCGGGTCGGTACATGGCCGTGGTCGCGTTCGCCCAGAAGATCCCGAGCGCGATCGCCCCGCTGATCGCACCGCTCATCATCACGATCGGTGCGGTCGGCGCGGAGAAGAACTACACGCTGCTGTACTTGATCGGCGCGGCGTTCGCGCTCGTCGGCGGCCTCATCATCATGTTCAAGGTCAAGGGAGTGCGTTGAGATGACCGGTGCATCGAACTCGGCATCCGTGCCCTCGGCGCCCTACGACCTGCGGATCGACAGCGGCGGAGACGCCTTCATCGTCTCCGAGGCCGCCCCTCGACTGTCGTTCACGGTTCCGGTCTCTGTCACGGAGTCGACCGGGTTCGAGGTCGAGGCGACGGTCGACGGCGAGCCGCAGGCGCGCGTGCGCCTGGCGGCCGGCTCGCATCTGTTCGTCGAGTGGCCGTGGGCCCCGCTGTCCAGCGGCCGGCGTGTGCGGTGGCGGGTTCGAGCGCTGGGCGATGACGCCTCCTCCGAGTGGTCGGAATGGGCATCGTTCGAGAGCGGCCTGCTCGATGCCGACTGGTCGGCGGAGTGGATCAGCCCGGTCGAGCACGGTGACCCCGGATACGGTGCGCGGGGCGCGCACACGTTGCAGCGCCGGTTCGACGCGGTGGATGTCGTCTCGGCCCGGCTCTACTCGACGGCCCTCGGAGTGTACGAGGCGCGTCTCAACGGGCACCGCGTCGGCACGGCGGAACTGTCGCCGGGATCGACGTCGTACGACCGCACGCTCTATGCGCAGGCCGCTGACGTCACGCACCTGCTGACCGATGGTGCGAACTCGCTCGAGATCGAGCTCTCCGACGGCTGGTATCGCGGACAGGTGGGGGCGTTCCGTCTGCCCGCCGGCTGGGGGACCACCCTCGGCGCGCGTGCCGAGCTGCACCTCGAGCTGTCGGACGGGCGTCGCGACGTCATCCGCACCGACGGCGACTGGACGAGCACCGAGTCCGCCGTGACCCGTGCCGATCTCATGGACGGTCAGACCACCGACTTCCGACTCGCCCCCCGTGCGCCGGAGCCCGTCATCGTCGGAGCAGTGGAAGGCCCCCCGATCTCGTGGTCTCCCGCGCCGCCGATCCGGGTCGTCGAGACGCGTGATGTCGAGCACGCCTCGCGCACCGCCGACGACACCTGGGTGCTCGACTTCGGTCAGAACGCCTCGGGGTGGCTGCGCCTGACCGACCTCGGTCCCGCCGGAACCCGGACCGTGATCGACTACGGCGAGTACGTGACCCCCGACGGCGATCTCAGCACCGCGCATCTCGACTCGACCAAACCGGGCGAGCCCGACGTCGTGTTCGTGCAGCATGACGAGGTGGTCTCGGCCGGGGGTGATGAGACCTTCGAGCCGCGACACACCGTGCACGGTTTCCAGTACGCGCGAGTGACCCGTGTGGGCGCGCCCTTCGACCCTGCGACCGCACAGATGCGTGTGGTGCAGACCGACCTGCGCCGCACGGCATCCTTCGAGTCGAGCGATGCCGATCTCAACCGCCTGCACGAGATCGCCGACTGGAGCTTCCGTGGCAACGCGGTCGATGTGCCGACCGACTGCCCGACGCGCGAGCGCCTGGCCTGGACGGGCGACTATCAGGTGTTCGCTCCGACCGCCGCGCGCCTCTACGACGTGCTCGGGTTCACGCGCAAATGGCTGCAGTCGGTGCGCGACGACCAGCTCGACGACGGTCGGGTCGCGAACTTCTCGCCGGACGGCCGTCGCATCAAGCACAAGCTCGACGATCAGTTCGCGATGATGACCGGCTCATCGGGATGGGGCGACGCGATCACGTTCGTGCCGTGGGAGATGTACGCCGCATACGGGGACGCCCGCGTTCTCGACGAGAACTGGGACGCGATGGTGCGCTGGGTCGAGTGGGTTCTCGGCGCCGCACGTGCGAACCGGCATCACTCCCGCGTCGAGCGTTCGGCGGACCCGCAGCCGCACGAGGAGTATCTGTGGGACGGCACGTTCCACTGGGGCGAGTGGACCGAGCCCGTTCCGAAGGCAGAGGACGGATCCCGCCTGGATCCGATCAAGACGAATCCCATGGCCTGGTTCATGGCCGACAAGGGAGAGGTGGGAACCGCCTACCTCTACCGTTCCACACGGATCCTCGCTGACGCCGCCTCCGTGCTGAATCGACCGGAGGAGGCCGCGAAGTACGCGGCGATCGCCGATCGTGTGCTCGACGCCTGGCGTACGGAGTTCGTCACGGATGAGGGCAGGACGGCTCAGGACACGCAGGCCGCCTACGTGCGCGCTCTCTCGTTCGGCCTGATGCCCGAGCCACTGCGCCCTGCGGCCGCTCGCCGGCTCGTCGAGCTCATCCGGGGTGCGGGCACACACCTCGGCACCGGATTCCTCTCGACGGGGGATCTGCTTCCGGTGCTCGCCGAGACGGGGCACACCGATGTCGCCTACGAGCTGCTCTTCCAGCGAAGTGCTCCGTCCTGGCTTCACATGATCGACAAGGGTGCGACCACGGTCTGGGAGGACTGGGAGGGGATCGACGAGGCCGGCGCGGCTCATGAGTCGCTGAATCACTACAGCAAGGGCGCGGTGATCCGCTTCCTGCATACGCACACGCTCGGACTGCGTCAGGATGCAGACTCGGTCGCCTGGAAGTCGTTCACGATCGCTCCTGTGCCCGGCGGCGGGCTCGAGTGGGCGAAGGGGCATCTCGACACCCCGCAGGGGCGGATCCGTGTCGAGTGGCGGATCGACGGTGACCGGATGCACCTCGAGGCGGATATCCCGGCGGGAAGCCGCGCCTCGGTGGTGTTCCCGGATGGGACGACGCACGACGTCGGGCCGGGATCGTTCACCGCTGTCGGCGGGCTGAGCGTCGCGAACTGAGCGATGGCGGGCGGGCGCCGGGCCTCGGCTCAGCGCTCGTCCGCAACCGCTGCCTGCAGTTCTCGGTTGATGGCGCGCAGGCCGGTCGCGAGCGCCTCGAGCTCGTCGATCGTGAGCCCGTCGAGGATGTCGGCGCCCATCTCGGGGCGTGCCGCCATGATCTTCCCGATCACATCGCGCCCGAGCGGCGTCGGCATGAGGCGTCGCACGCGCTGGTCCACGGCATCCGTGAGACGCTCGACGAGGCCCTGCTCGACGAGCCTTTCGACGAGCTTCGACATCGTCGCCAGAGACACGTCGAACGACGAGGCGAGATCGCTGGTGGTGCTCTGGTCGGACACGACGACCTGGGTGAGAACCTTGAGCTGCTGGATGGTCAGCTGCGTGCTCAGCAGAGAGCCGATCATGCGGGGGAGCGAGCGCACCGAGACCGCCAAGGTCAGCGCGTCGATGTTCTCCAGCGCCTCCGCACGTCTCCGGTCTTCGCTCACCTCAGTACCGTAACCCTCATATTGGATTCCCAGGAACAATTACTTAGCTTCAAGCTAACCTTTTTCCAAGGAACCGATCCGGGGTCGTATCGGGTGCAGGATCACGTCGTCCCCAGTTCGCGTCGATCTGCGCCCGTGCCCCCGGCGACAGGAGGACGGAACCATGACGGTCCACGCACATGACACCGAAGGGCAGCTCGAGCATCTGCAGGCGCTGAGGAAGAAGTATGCGCAGGAGCGAGAGCGGCGCGTGCGCCCCGACGGAGCGGGTCAGTACCGATCCGCTCTCGGCGAGTACGGCTACTACGCCAAAGACCCTTACACGCCGCGGGTCGATCGCGAGCCGCTGCGAGACCGGGTGGACGCGCTGGTGATCGGCGCCGGCTTCGGCGGGCTGCTCACCGGCGCGGGCCTGCGTGATGCAGGAGTCGACTCGGTGCGCCTCATGGACGAGGCGGGCGACGTGGGCGGCACCTGGTACTGGAATCGATACCCCGGCATCCACTGCGACATCGAGTCGTACGTGTACATGCCGCTCCTCGAGGAGACCGGGTACATCCCGAGCACGCGCTATGCGCCGGGCGAGGAGATCCGCCAGCACGCGGTGCGCATCGCGGAGCACTACGACCTCTATCGCGACTTCGTCGGGCACACTCGAGCGACAGGTCTCACATGGGACGAGGAGGCGACCGAGTGGGTCATCGAGACCGACCGTGGCGATGTGTTCCGGGCCCGGTACGTGATCACGTCGTCGGGTACTCTGACCCAGCCCAAGCTTCCCGGCATCCCCGGCATCGAGCGCTTCACCGGTCATACGTTCCACACCAGCCGTTGGGACTACGCCTACACCGGCGGTTCGGCCGACGGCGGCATGACGAAGCTCGCCGACAGACGTGTCGCGGTGGTCGGAACCGGGGCCACGGGGCTGCAGGTCATCCCGCACCTGGCCGAGCATGCGCAGGAGCTGCTGGTCTTCCAGCGCACGCCGTCGACCGTCGACGTGCGTGACAACCGCCCGACCGACCCGGAATGGGCGGCGAGCCTCGCGCCGGGATGGCAGCGCGAGAGGATGGACAACTTCCTCGAGGTGCTGGCGGGCGAGCCGGTCGAGTCGCTGGTGCAGGACGGCTGGACCTCGACGCACCGGCTGCAGCGCAGCATCCTGTCGGGCAGCGTCGACGCATCGGTCTCGGAAGAGGATCGGCTGCTGCAGGAGGAGCTAGACGATGCGGCCAAGATGGATGCTCTCCGCGGTCGAGTGGAGGACATCGTGGAGAACCCCGCGACGGCGGCGGCGCTGAAGCCCTGGTATCGCTACATGTGCAAGCGACCAGGGTTCAGCGACGTCTATCTGCAGTCGTTCAATCGCCCGAACGTGACCCTCGTCGACACCGCCGACGCCCACGGCATCACGGCGCTCACCGAGACGTCGATCGTGGTCGGTGACACGGAGTACGAGGTCGACTGCATCATCTTCGCCACGGGGTTCGACGTGGGGGTCTCGGGGGTGGTCTCGGGAACCCTTCCTGTCGTGGGTCGTGGCGGGCGTGCACTGCTCGAGGCGTGGGGATACGGCCCGCGCACGCTGCACGGCTTCACGACGCATGGCTTCCCGAATCTGTTCCAGCTCGGCCCGATGCAGAACGCCAACTCCGTCAACTTCGTGCACATCCTGCAGGAACAGGCGGCGCACATCACCGCCGTCATCGCGCGGGCGCAGCAGGTCGGCGCTCGCCGCATCGAGCCGACCGCCGAGGCGGAGGACGCCTGGTGCCGCACGGTCGTGGAAACGGCCAGGGATGTCTCCGACTTCCAGGCTCAGTGCACGCCGGGGTACTACAACGGCGAGGGGTCGCGGTCGATCGGAGGGCTGACGTTCTCGCCGGGGCCGGTCGTCTTCCACCGACTCCTGCGCGAGTGGCGGCAGGGTGACATGGCGGATCTGCTGGTCGTGTCCGACGCCGACGAGCGCGTGCGCGAGTCGGCCGAGATCGGAGTCTCAGCGTGAGGGCGGGTCTGGCGACCGCCGCGAGCGTCGTCGGGGTGGCGGCTCTGCTGGTCGGATGCGCGCCCGCTGCTCCCGATGCGGCGCAGACGGATGCTGGCTCGGATGCGACGTCGGATGGACCTGCTGCGGAACAGGTCTCGGAGGAGCTGCTGCAGGTGACCGAGCCGCACGAGCTCACCGGAGGGACGCTGCTCGAAGGGCCGACCTTCCACGACGAAGGATCGCTGTTCCTGGTCGATGTCATGGCGCCGGCCGGCGAGGCCAAGGTGCTGCAGGTCGATGTGGAGGCGCGCACCGTGGATCAGGTCTTCACTGACGAGACGAGCGCCTTCACGTCGGCGCAGTTCCACCCGAGCGACGGGCGGCTCTATCTCACGGACTTCCTCGGCGGTGGCATCACCAGCATCACGGCGGAGGGGGAGGATCCGCGTTCGCACTTCTCGGGCGACGTCGACGGGGTGGCGATGCTGCCGGACGACATCGCGTTCCATCCCGACGGCACGATGTTCGTGACCGACACCCGCGGGATGGACGGGCCGGGGTGGGAGACGCCGGGACGCGTGGTGAGGATCGACGCGGACGGTAATGCGAGTGTTCTCGCCGCCGACCTGCCCTCGCCGAACGGGATCGTGTTCGACGAAGAGGATGCGGGGCTGTGGGTGGCCCAGTACAACGCGAACCGCATCGACTACTTCGCACTCGATGAGGACCGTACGCGTGTCGTGTCGGCGTACCCCGCGATCCACGTGGACGGCGGGATCGGGCGCATCGACTCGACCGCGGTCGACGCCGAGGGCAACATCTACCAGGCGTTCCACGAGAAGGCGGAGATCGTGGTGTTCGCGAAGACCGGAGAGCGCATCGGCACGATCCGTGTGCCGGGCGAAGGGCTCGAGTCGGCCACGAACATCGCGATCGCTCCGGGCACCACCGACGGGTACCTGGTGGTCAGCGGTCCAGCGGGCGGATTCGTGCACACGTTCGAGGCGTACGGCGAGGGCATCCGCCAGTCGAACGGCGGGTGACGCGCGTCGTCGAGGTCGCGGCCGGGAGGGAGCCGGCCGCGACCACTCTTGAGGGCTCGGGCTCGGGTCGACTATCATCGTGAAAATACAAGTTGACTCAGAATTGGAGCACCGATGCCCACGTTCCCGAAAGACTTCCTCTGGGGTGCGGCCAGTGCGCCGCACCAGGTCGAAGGCAATAACGTCAACAGTGACTTCTGGATGCAGGAGCCGTACATGACCGGAGCGGATCGAAGCGGCGATGCGCTCGACAGCTACAACCGCTATCCCGAGGACATCGCCCTGGTCGCGGACTCGGGCCTCGACACCTACCGGTTCGGGATCGAATGGGCCCGCATCGAACCGGCGCCCGGGCAGTTCTCGACGGTGCAGCTCGCGCACTACCGGCGGATGATCGACACCGCACTGGCTGCCGGAGTGCGTCCCTTCGTCACTCTGCATCACTTCACCTCGCCGCGCTGGTTCGCCGAGGAGGGCGGATGGCGCTCGCCGCAGGCCATCGACAGGTTCCGCGCCTACGTGGAGGTCGCGGCGACGATCCTCGACGGCGTGGAATGGGTCTGCACGATCAACGAGCCCAACATGCTCGCGATCATGGTCGGTGAGGCCGAGGCCGCTCTGGACCCGGACTCCGATGTCGCGTGGCTCAGCCCGACGCTCGAGGCGGACACCCCGCGGCCGGTCAAGCCCGCGCCGTCCAAGGAGATCGGACGACGCCTCATCGAGGCGCACCATGCGGCGCGGGAGATCCTGCGCGAGCGCACCGCCGCGAAGATCGGGTGGTCGGTGGCGAGCCGGGCGTTCGAGACGCGCCCCGGCGCGGAGGAGGTGCGGCGCCGCCTCGAATACGTCTGGGAGGACCTCTACCTCGAGGCTGCGGCAGACGACGACTACATCGGAGTCCAGGCCTACTCCGCCCAGTGGGTCGGTCTCGACGGCATCGAGCCGCACCCCGTGCATCCCGACAACACGCTGGTGCGCACGGCCTACCGTCCGGATGCCCTCGGGATCGCGGTGCGCCACACTGCCGACGTGCTGCCGCGCGTGCCCGTGGTCATCACGGAGAACGGCATCGCGACGTCGGATGACGCCCGCAGGATCGCGTACACGGATGCCGCTCTGCGCTCGCTCGCCGAGGCGATGCGAGACGGGGTCGACGTTCGCGGCTACATCCACTGGAGCCTGCTCGACAACTACGAGTGGGGCCACTGGGATCCGACGTTCGGTCTCGTCGCGGTCGATCGGAAGACCTTCGAGCGGCAGCCCAAGCCCAGCCTGGCCTGGCTCGGCGACCTCGCCCGCCGAAGTCGTACAGGAGGCGACGGCGAGTGAGACCGAGGGGCCCGCTCGACGGGCGGGCCCCTCAGTCCAGGGCGTCGGCCCCGAGCACTGCGCCGATGTGCGCCTCGATCCGGGCCCTGATGTCGAACGCGGGGCCCTGCATCC
Source organism: Microbacterium sp. EB106-03-03-XG65 (assembly GCF_058791955.1). NCBI lineage: Bacteria > Bacillati > Actinomycetota > Actinomycetes > Micrococcales > Microbacteriaceae > Microbacterium > Microbacterium sp. EB106-03-03-XG65. The sequence continues at coordinate 823,504 of NZ_JBYTEB010000002.1, read as the reverse complement.
ACTGCAGCTGCAGCCCTTCCCAGGCTGCCAGGAGGAGGTGTGCGGCAGCGTCTGCGTCGACTGTCGTGGCGACTCGACCTGCCTCCTGCAGGCGGCGGATGTCGGTCGCCACGACCGCGGTCGAGCGTGCCCACCGGGCCTGGAAGAACTCGTTGGCCGGGTGTGCCGGATCGGCGGCGGCTCCGGCGAGCTCGTTGTAGAGCCGCGCGTAGTTCGTGCGCTGCACTCCGGCTTCGGCGCGCGCGCCCATCTCGGCGATGGCGCCGGCCTCGGAGCCTCGCGCGCGGATGTTCTCCTCGTCGTGCTGTGCGAGCGCCGCGATGAACAGCGCCTCCTTGGTGGGGAAGTGGTAGAACACCGTCGCTTCGCTGGTCTCGGCGAGTTCCGCGATGTCCGACACCGACACGTTGCGGTGGCCGTGCCGGCGCACGAGATCGAGTGCGGCCCTGCTGAGTGCCTGGCGTCGTTGGTCCGACTTCGCGTACGGACCTCTCTTCTGGGCCATCAGCGTCCTTCCGATTGCTCTTGAGCGTGGCGCTCAGGCAATGTTATGCTCATCCGGCCAAAGTAATAGTCGACTCAGAATTGAGTCGAGGGAAAGGTGAAGATGCCTGCGTCGACCGTCGATCGCCGTCGCCTCGTGCGACGGCACAATCCTGTGCTGACGGCCGCGCATCCGACCGCAGCCCTGACCGTCGGCAACGGCGACATCGCGATGACCGTCGACATCACGGGCCTGCAGACCTTCCCCGCTCTCCACGAGCTCGTGCCCGACCCGCACCGGGTCGCCGTCACGGGCGTCGACGGCCTCCCCGAGCAGCGCGTGCGCGTCTTCGACGCCGACGACTTCCAGATCCCGCTGCGCACGCAGTCCACCTGGGCGTGGTACCGCACCCGCACCGACCGCGCATTCGACCGTGACGAGGTGGTCACACGGTATGACACCGCCAGAGGATCGGTGCCGTACCTCGATCGCATGGGTCTGCAGCGCGCGGGCGACCCGATCGGCGACGAGTTCGCCGCCGGAGCCTGGTTCCACTACAACCCGCGGCGTGCACATCTCGGCCGGCTCGCGCTCACGCCTCCGGCAGGTGAGGCCGAGCTCGTCGATGTCGCCGCCGTGCAGAGCCCGCGCACCGAGCTCGATCTGTGGACGGGCCGTGTCGAGGCGCGCTTCACACTCGACGGCGAGACGGTCACCGTGACGACCGTCGCGCACCCCGACCGTGACGCCTTCGCCGTGAGGGTCGAGTCCGGCCTGCTTCTGCGCGGCTGGGGCGTCACATGGGTCTTCGACGCCCAGCCGGACGACCTCGCCGCGTTCGAGCTGCCGCTCGCCGTGTCGACCGACTGGACCCGACACAGCGTCGCCCGATGGTCGGCTCGTCGGCAGCTGGAGGGGGCCTCGTACGACGTGGAGATCGCGACGAGCGGCGTGCTCGACGCTCGCGGAGCGGATGCCGTCGCTGCCACGACGGTCGCCGACGAAGGCGCGCTCGAGGTCGTGGTGATCCCGCGTCCGAGCGGCGCTATCGATGGTGCGATGCAGCTCTCGTTCCGGGATGTCGTGGGCGCAGCGGAGGCCTGGTGGGAGGAGTTCTGGTCGCACGGAACCGCTGTCTCGTTCGAGGGCAGCGACGACGAGCGCGCGGAGGAGCTCGAGCGCCGCATCGTGCTCTCGCAGTACCTCGCTGCGGTGAACAGTGCGGGATCGACCCCGCCCGCCGAGACGGGACTCACCTACAACACCTGGACCGGCAAGTTCCACCTCGAGATGCACTGGTGGCACGCCGCGCACTTCGCGCTCTGGGGACGCGGCGATCTTCTCGAGCGCAGTCTGGGCTGGTACCACTCGGCGCTTCCCGCAGCGCGGGCGACCGCGCAGTGGCAGGGCTATCGCGGCGCACGCTGGCAGAAGCAGACCGACCCGAGCGGCGTGGAGTCGCCGAGCAACATCGGCGTGTTCCTCGTCTGGCAGCAACCCCACATCATCCACATGCTGGAGCTTCTGCGCAGGGAGGGCAGAGACGACGCGTTCCTGCGCGAGCACTATCCGCTCGTCGAGGCCACCGCGGAGTTCATGGCGGACTTCGTCGAGGAGTGCGATGGCGCGTTCGTGCTGCCGCCGCCGATCATCCCGGCGCAGGAGAGCTACCTTGCGGATCGCCGGTCGAACACGAATCCGACTTTCGAACTCGCGTACTGGTCGTGGGCGCTCGAGGTCGCGAACGACTGGCGATCGCTGCTCGGACTCGGTCAGGAGCGGCGATGGGAGCGAGTCGCCCGCAACATGGCACCGCTCCCGCGTCTCGCCGATGGGACGTATGCCGCGCTGAGCACGCCCCCCTACCTCGTGCGCAAGGACCACCCGTCGATGCTGATGGCGCTCGGATGGCTCCCGCCGACCGACGCCGTCGATCCCGACATCATGCGCTCGACGCTCGAGACCGTCTGGGCGCGATGGGATCTGCAGTCGAGCTGGGGGTGGGACTACCCGGTGATGGCCATGACTGCGGCATCCCTCGGAGACCTCGGCCTCGCGCTCGACGCCCTGCTGCTGCCGTCGCCCAAGAACCAGTTCCTCCCGAACGGCCACACGCCGCAGATCCCGGGCTTCCTGTCGCTGTACCTCCCGGCCAACGGAGGGCTGCTCGCCGCGATCGCCCACATCGTCGCGGCGATCGAAGCCGGAGCGTCCGAGCCGCACGGGTGGCGCGTGACCTATGACGCGCCCGACACGGCATCCGCCTCGAAGCCTCGCGCCGCCTCCGGCGTCGCCTGACCCGCCCTGCGATCCCCCGAGAGAGAGGATGATTCTCTGTAAGGCAACCGGTTGACAGACTGCTGATCAGCGTCTGCGCCACTACCGCACCACCCAGCTATCGAACCGCGCGGCGGTTCGTCGTTCGAAGGATTTTCAATGATGAGGACCACACGCACCACCCCGCACGCGGGCCGCACCCGGCGGCTGGCCGTCGTCGCCGGCGGATTCGTCGTCACGGCCGCGATCACCCTCTCGGGATGCTCGTCGCCCGAGCCTGCGGAGCCGTCCGAGGGTGCCGAAGACGTCACCCTGACGTTCATGAACCAGTCGCGGGGCCAGGAGGCCGCGCTCACGCAGCTCGCGGAGCAGTACGAGGACGAGACGGGCGTCACCGTGACCATCGACTCTCCCGGACCGGCCGACTACCTGCCGAAGCTGCAGGCGAAGGCTCAGTCGAACTCGATGCCCGACATCTATTCGTCGTTCCAGGCCACCGACATGGCTCCTTTCTACAAGGCCGGGTGGGCGATGGACCTCACCGACGAGCTCGAGGGGGAGTGGAGTGACGACTTCAGCCCCGCGATCATCGAGATGTCGACCTTCGAGAAGGACAACAACCTCGACGTTCCCGAGGGGATCTACACGGTCCACTGGGAGACCCAGACCTACGGCTTCCTGCTGAACCCGTCACTGACCGGCGTCACCCTCGACGATGCGCCGGAGACGACCGAGGAGTTCATCGACGCGCTCGCCGCATCCGACGGGGGCAGCTTCTCGGTCGCAGCATCGCTGACGCCGCAGTTCCTGCAGGCGATCGCCTCCAACTGGCTGACGGATGACGAGATCGCCGCGACCTTCAACGGGGAGGAGAGCTGGGAACAGGATGCCTGGCGCGAGGCCTTCCAGGTGCTGGTCGACATGAAGGATGCCGGCGTGATCGCCAATGACGCGCTCGTCGGCGGCCAGGACGACAACCCCAACGTGGAGTCGTCGTTCTTCACCCAGGCGATGGGCTCGATCTTCGATGCGTCGCCGGGGGTGTCGGTGGGTCTGCGCACGAACCCGGAGTTCGAGGACTACTTCTCGGTCGGCATTCCGGTCGTCGACGGCGGCACGGAGGATCCTCGCTCTCCGGGAGTCCCCGGTAAGGGCGCGGTCATCAACCCCAAGGGCGAGCACCCGGACGAGTCTCTCGCGTTCGTGAAGTGGCTGACCGAGCCCGAGCAGCAGGCCGTGTTCGCCGAGGTCGGACGCATCCTGCCCACCAACCCCGAGCTGCTCTCCAGCGGAGACGTGCCGGAGCAGCTCGCGGGCTTCGCCTCGGGAGTCGAGACCGTTCAGGTCATGTCCGCGACGTTCGCGACCGACGTGCGTACCGCGATCGTCGCCGAAGCGCAGCGCGTCGTGCTCGGAGAGGCGACGATCGACGAGGCACTGGCCAACATCCAGGCCGCTCAAGACCGAGTGTCATGACGTCGACCACTCTGCCGCTTCCTGCGCGGCGCCCCGAGCGGGCGCCGCGCAGGAAGCACTCGCTGCGGGCCAACCTGCTGGGGTGGCTCTTCCTCGCGCCTGCCATCGCGCTGATCGGCATCTTCACGATCGTGCCGTTCGGACAGGCGATCCTGCTCAGCTTCCAGACCTGGGACGGCGTGAGCCCGGACACTCCGTGGGTGGGGCTTGCCAACTACGAGTTCATCGCGAGCGATCCGGTCTTCTGGGCCTCCATGAGGAACGTGCTCTTCTTCGGAGTCGTCGGGTTCTTCGTCGGCAACGGCGTCGCGCTCGGCATGGCGCTGGCCGTCAATCGCGTCACCCGGGGCAAGACGTTCTTCCGCACCGTGTTCTACCTGCCGGGAGTCCTCTCGGTCGTGGTCGTCGGCCTGCTGTTCTCGTTCATCCTCGCCCCCGGATCGGGCGTGCTGAACCGCGTGCTCGACCTGGTCGGTCTCGGGGCCCTGCAGCAGAACTGGCTCGGCGATCCGTCCGTCGCGCTTCCCGCGGTGGCCGCGGTCTTCGTCTGGTTCCACTGGGGGTTCGGCTTCCTGCTCTTCCTCGCGGGGCTGCAGGACGTGCCCAAAGAGCTGTACGAGGCTGCGGAGCTCGACGGCGCGAGTCCGTGGACGCAGTTCCGCTACATCACCTGGCCCCATCTCGCACCGGTCACCTCGATCGTGAGCCTGCTCACACTGCTGGCCGCGCTGCAGATCTTCGGCACCGTGCAGGTGCTCACGAACGGCGGGCCCGGCTATCACACGATGGTGCCCACGCTCGCGATCTTCAACGAGGCGTTCGTCAACTGGCGCTACGGAAGCGCCGCCGCCATGTCCGTCGTGTTCGGAGGCGCTCTCGTGCTGCTCTCGGTTCTCCAGCTCGCCATCACCGGGCGGAGGTCCCGCGCATGACACTCATCACCCAGCCGCCGGTCGAGGAGGCGGAGACCACGATCGACCAGCCCCGGCCGCGACCGCGTCGTCGCATCCGCGCCGACAGAGTGGGGCTCTACGGGCTCCTCATCATCGCGGCGCTGACAGCGCTGCTGCCTCTGCTCTGGATGCTCTCGGGGTCATTGCAGAGCCTCACCGAGCTGCTGTCGAACGACAGCTTCCTGCCGGCGAGCCCGCAGTGGCAGAACTACGTCACCGCGTGGGTGCAGGGCGATCTCGGCACCTACCTGCGCAACAGCGTGATCTACACGGGGTGCGCGGTCGCCGGCATCCTGCTCGTGTCGAGCCTCGCGGGCTATGCACTCGCTCGGCTGGACTTCGCGGGCAAGGGGGTGTTCACCGTCATCATCCTGGCCGTGATGATCATCCCGGCGCCGGCGATGTTCCTAGCGCAGTACAAGCTGCTGATCTCGCTCGGGCTGACCAACAATCCGGTCGGCTACATCCTGATCCTGATCACCTCGGGCATCCCGATGTCGACCCTCATCATGCGCAGTTTCTTCGTGAGCCAGCCTCGAGACCTGGAAGAGGCCGCGGCGTTGGACGGGGCAGGGCCCCTCCGCATCTTCTGGAGCGTGATCCTGCCGCTCGCGAAGCCAGGGCTCGCAGCCGTGGCGGTCATCCAGGGTCTCGGAGCGTGGAACGAGTACCTGATGGCGCTCGTGCTGTTCGACGACAACGCGCTGATGCCCATCCAGCGAGGTCTCACCGCGTTCACGTCCGCAGAGACGCCGCAGCAGCAGATCCTGCTCGCCGCGACCACGATCTCGATCGTGCCCGTGGTGATCTTCTATCTGATGGCCCAGCGCCACATCGTGAAGGGCATCGGCGCCGGAGCGATCAAGTAGCGTCTTCGCATCATCGGTACTGCCGGGTGCAGCGAGGCCCCGCACTGCGCTGCAGTGCGGGGCCTCGCGTGTGGAGCTGCCGGTCAGATGCCCACTCCGGCGCGGAAGCGGTCGACCCCGATCTGGCCCTCGACCACGGCTGCGGTCAGCTCTTCGACACTGGTGTCCTCGCGCCGCACATCGAGGATCTTCCTGCCGTGATTCATCACGATGTGCCGATCGCAGACCTTGTAGGCGTGGTGCAGGTTGTGGGTGACGAGAACCGAGCTCACGCCCTCGGTCTTGAGCTGTCGGAGGTAGTCCAGAAGAGCCTCGGTCGCACGCACGGCCAGGGCCGATGTCGGCTCGTCGAGGATGAGCAGGCTGCGCTTGAAGTGCACTGCGCGCGCGATCGCGACCGCCTGCGCCTGTCCTCCCGACAGCGACGAGACGAGCTGCTTCGAACTCTTGATGCCCTCGATCGTGACGACGGTGTCGAGGATGTTGGTCGCGATGGCATCCATCTGCTTCAGCTTCATGAAGCCGAGGGGGTTCGTGATCTCCCGACCCATGAAGATGTTGCGGGTGATCGACATCTGATCGACGAGGGCGGAGTCCTGGAAGATCGTCTCGACGCCCAGCGACTCGGTGGTCGGTCGGTTGACGGTCGGCACGGCGGTGCCGTCCCAGTAGTAGGCCCCCGAGGTCATCGGCACGACACCGGACATGATCTTCACGAGGGTCGACTTGCCTGCGCCATTGTCGCCGAGCAGGCCGACGACCTCGCCGCGGCCGATGTCGAACGAGACGTCCTTCAGCACGGTGTTCGCACCGTACTTCTTGGTCACGCCCTCGAGACGCAGCAGGTAGTCGGAGGTCATGATGCCTTGCCTTCCATGAGCTTGTTGAAGACGGCGGCGATCACGATGATGAGGCCGACGAAGAGCTGGATGTAGAAGCCCGGTGCCTTGGCGAGGATCAGGCCGTTCTCGATGAGTCGGATCAGGGCGGCGCCGATGATCATGCCGATGACCGATCCGCGACCGCCGTTCAGAGAGGTGCCGCCGACGACGGCCGCAGCGATCGCCATGAGCGTGTAATCATCGGTGCTGCCCGGCTGCATGGAGCCGGTGCGGACGGAGATCAGGATCGACGCGAAACCGACGAGCAGGCCGAAGACTCCGAAGGCCAGGAGACGCACGGAGTTGGGCTTGATCGAGATCGCCTTGGCCGCAGACGCGTTGCCGCCCACTGCGAAGATGTGGTTGCCGAGCTTGTGGCGATGCAGGAACGCCCACGCGGCGAGGCCGATCAGGACCAGCCAGACCAACTGCGACCGGAAGAAGCCGAAGTCGCCGGCGAACACCGTGACGAGAACGTCGTCCTTGCCGTCGACGAGGATGGCGGGAGAGGTGCCGTTGACGAAGATGCTCGCGCCCACCCAGAAGAACCCCATGCCGAGTGTGGCGATGAAGGACGGGATGCGGGTGAGCACCACGATGAGTCCGTTGATCAGAGCGATGGAGGTGGAGGTGGCGAGTCCGGCGACGATGCCCCAGCCCCAACCGACGCTCTCGGAGACGTTGATGAAGACGATCGCGGTGAAGCCGACGTTCGCACCGAGCGAGAGGTCGAACTCGCCGGCCACCATCAGGATGCCGGCTCCGAGGCCGAGCAGCGCGAGCACGGGGATGCTCTGCGAGATGACTCCGGACAGATTGCTCGCAGAGAGGAAGGGGAAGGCGGCGGGGGCCACCGAGCCGGCGATGATGAAGCCGATGAGCACCAGGGCGACGATCACGCCGATCTCGAGTGCGCCGCGGCCTCGGCTGTAGCGGATGCTCTCGCGGAGGGAATCGCCGAACGTCCGCGGGGTGCTGTCGCCGAGCATCCGCCCGGTGACGACGGTCTCGGTCGGTGCGGGAGCAGTCAGGATGTGCTCGCGCGGTCTTTCTGTGGGCTGAGACATCTCATGCCTTTCGGGGAAGTGAGGAAGAAGGAGGCGGGGGCCGCGCCCCAGGCTGCGGCCCCCGCGAGTCGAGCTCTCAGAAACGGACGCCCTTGAGCTTGTCGTTCTCGAGCAGATCGACGTTCGACTCGTCGATCAGGCCGCGCCCGCCGGAGTTGATGTTGGCGGGGGAGAGGCCGAAGTCGATGTAGAGGATTCCCTGCGTGACGGACTGGAATCCCTGCACATACCCCTGCTGGTCGGCGGTCGCGATGATGTCGCCGCTCTTGATGCCCGCGACGACCTGAGGCGAGGTGTCGAAGCCGACGACCGGCACCTTCACTCCGGCCGCCTCCATCGCGGCGACGATGTTCCGGTGCGGGGTGCCGCCGAGAGGAGCGATCGCGGCGACATCCGGGTTGGCCGTGAGCCAGGCGGTCAGGGAGTTGAGCGCTTCCTCGTCGTTGCCCGAGGTGCGAAGGAATTCGCCCTTCGCACCGACCTCGTCGAGCGAGGACTGCACGCCGCCGCCCCGGTTGATCGCGTAGGCCTGCTCGGGCTCTTCGGCGGGGAGCAGGACCTTGTCTCCGCTTCCGAGACCTGCTTCTTCGACGAGCCGTTCGCCGACGATCTCCCCGACTTCGAAGAAGTCCTGCCCCACGAAGCCCGACACGCAATCGGCGGCCGACTCGGGCGCCGGCACGTTGTAGGCGACGACGGTGATGCCCGCCTCGGCGGCGTCGCAGGCGACGCCCACCCACTTCTCGCCCTCGTTGAAGGGCATGAAGATCAGGGCGGGGTCGGTGGCGATCGCCGTCTGCACGAGGTCGACCATCTTGTCGGGATCGCCCTCGGCGGTCTGGTGTGTGAGCGTCAGATCTCCGAGTTCGGCGGCATCCTCGCCGCCCTGCAGGATCTGGGCCCAGAAGGGATCGCCCGCCGGGTTGTAGTAGGTGAAGAAGTAGGCGTTGCGGTTCTCGGCGAGAGAGCCGTAGCCGCTCTCGAGACCACTGGACGCGTCGGTCGAGCCGTCGGAGGCGGCGGCGGAGCAGCCCGCCAGGGCGAGGGCCGACACGGTGACGGCGACGAGTGCCATCCCGGTGCGGGAGCTGTGTGTGAGTGTCACGACGTCGTGATCCTTTCTTGCGCCGGCGGGTTCCGGCTACCGTCATTGGTGCGCTGAGCGTATCCAGCACCTGGCAAGAAGTCAATAGAATGTTCTGACATTCGGACCTATAGGGTGGGCAAGTGAAGATCTCGATGAATTCCACCGCTTCTTTCCACGGCACCACCCTGCGAGACATCGCCGTCGCGAAGTCGGCCGGATTCGATGCGGTGGAGTTGCAGACGCCGAAGCTGTTCCGGTTCCTCGACGCCGGCTACACGGCGCGCGACCTCGTGGGTCCGCTCGACGGGTTCGCCGTCTCGGGAGTGGGAGCGATCCAGGAGGCACCTCACGACCGGTTCGTCCGCGATGCCACTCGGCTGGCCGAGGTGGCCGAAGTGATCGGCGCTCCCTTCGTGCAGATGTGCACGGGGCCGGTCGACGTGCAGGTCGTCAAGGACTTTCGCGCAGGGACGCTGACGCCCGGCGACCTGCGCTATCGCGGCTCGCTCGGCCTGACGGACGCCGAGTCGCTGGCCGAGACGGCTCACCGGGTCGCGCTCGCCGCGGACATCGCAGCCGATCACGGGGTGGGTCTGTATCTGGAGCCGTTGGCGTGGTCGCCGATCAACCGCGTGTCGCAGGCACTCGAGATCTTCGAGCGGATCGACCGGGCGAACGTGAGGCTGTGTGTGGACTTCTGGCACTTCTGGGCATCGGGCGACGTGCCGGAGGACGTCGCGGCGCTGCCCGCCGATCTGATCGCGGCCGTGCACGTCTGCGACGGCCTGCATGTGCCCGCGGGGGAGATCCCCGATCAGGGAGTCTCTCGCAACGTATGGACCGGTGCGGGCGACATCCCGCTGCAGGAATGGGTGGACGCTGTCCGCTCCACCGGGTACGACAGCTGGTACTGCTCGGAGATCTTCTGTGACAAGGTCGCGGAGCTCGACGATGAGCTCGTCGCCTCGACGCTCCGCAACACCATCAGCATGCTGCTGCGGTGAGGGCGAGCCGGTCGCGCTACTTGGCGACCAGCGTGGTCTCGAAGCTGTACAGATCGGGTCGGTAGATGTGCACTCCGAACTCGATCGCTCGGCCGGCGCCGTCGAACGAGGTGCGCTCCATCTGCAGCACGGGCCCGTCACGGTCGATGTCGAGCAGCTTGCCCTCATCGTCGTGAGCCCGTCGAGCGCCGATCCGCTGCTTCGCTACACGGATCGTCACGCCTCGACTGCGCAGAATCTGGTATAGGCCCTGATCCTCCAGCTGCTCCCGGGTGATCTCGGCGATATCGGCGGGGAACCAGTTCTCGAGGATCGCCACGGGGCTGCCGTCGGAGGTGCGGCGGCGGCGGATGTGCAGCACCTCGGCGCCCGCTGGGACGCTGAGGTGCTCGGCGACGTTCTCGGGGGCGGGAGAGAGCTCGTGCAGCAGCACGGTCGTGCCGGGGCTGTGCTTCGAGGTCTGCAGATCATCGAAGAGGCTGGTCAGCTCGACCTGGCGGGTCACCTGCCCCTGCACCACCTGCGTGCCGATTCCGCGGCGACGTACGAGGAGGCCCCGATCCACGAGCTCCTGGATCGCCCGCCGAACGGTCGGGCGAGAGAGTCCCAGGCGCTCACCGATCGCGATCTCGTTCTCGAGGCGCGCACCCGGCGGGATCTCGCCTGATCGGATCGCCGCCTCGAGCCTGCTCGACACCTGGAAGTACAGGGGAATCGGCCCTGTGCGATCCAGATCGTGGAACAGGTGGTCCGGCCATACGCCGTCCGTCGTCGCCATCTCGTGGTCTCCCTCGTTTGTCGCGACAATATTACCTCCCGCGGACTTTGTCACCTCAGAGCGTGAGAGCCGCGGGTGCGGACCCCTTGCAAGAATCGCCCCTTGTGTTATTGTTAAGACATATCCCGTCCATTGCGATCAGGAAAGTTGTACACAGGAGTATGACCGGAGAAAAGACCTTCGACGTCGTCGCCCTCGGGCGCCTCGGCGTCGACATCTACCCCCTCGAAAGTGGCGTCGGTCTCGAGGACGTATCGACGTTCGGCAAGTACCTCGGCGGAAGCGCGGCGAACGTCGCCGTGGCTGCCGCTCGTTACGGTCGAGCCGTGCAGCTCGTCTCCCGGACGGGCGACGACCCCTTCGGCCGCTACCTGCATCGGGAGCTCACGAGGCTCGGCGTGGACGACTCTGCCGTCGCCGTCGATCCGGATCTGAAGACGCCCATCACCTTCTGCGAGATCTTCCCTCCCGATGATTTCCCGCTGTACTTCTACCGCGAGCCGAAGGCACCGGACCTCAACATCACGTCCGACCAGCTCGATGCGGGCGCCATCCGTGCAGCCGGCGTCCTCTGGGCGACGGTGACCGGTCTTTCGCAGGAGCCCAGCCGCCAGACGCACTTCGATGCCTGGGCGATGCGCGGTCGCGCAGATCACACAGTCCTCGATCTCGATTACCGGCCCATGTTCTGGGCCGACCCGAGTGAGGCGACCGCTCAGGTGGTTCGCGCTCTCGAGCACGTGACCGTGGCCGTCGGCAATCGCGAGGAGTGCGAGGTCGCCGTCGGCGAGACAGAGCCTCTCCGAGCCGCGGATGCTCTTCTGGAGCGCGGGGTGCGCCTGGCCATCGTCAAGCAGGGACCGAAGGGCGTGCTCGCCAAGACGGCCGACGAGACGGTCGAGGTGCCGCCCCACTTCGTCGACGTCGTCAACGGCCTCGGCGCCGGCGACGCGTTCGGCGGGGCCTTGTGTCATGGGCTCCTCTCGGGCTGGGGTCTCGAGGAGATCCTCCGGTTCGCCAACGTCGCCGGCGCGATCGTCGCCTCGCGACTGGAATGCTCGACCGCCATGCCCACCGTGTCCGAGGTGCAGCAACTACTCGAAGGAGCCCGAGGATGACCGGCATCACCCTCTCGGCAGACGACTTCTCCCGTCTCCGTGACCTGCGCGCCTCAGCGCCGCACGAGATCGCGACGCGACTGCGCAACCGCCGCCGCCGCGACCTGCTCGGGGTCGACGGAAAGCTGTTCATCGTCGCAGCCGACCACCCCGCCCGCGGCGCTCTCGCCGTGGGCTCCGACCCCATGGCCATGGCCGATCGGTACGACCTGCTCGATCGGCTCGCGACGGCGTTGAAGCGCCCGGGCGTCGACGGCGTGCTCGGCACACCCGACATCATCGACGACCTGGCCGCCCTCGGGCTGCTCGACGACAAGATCGTCGTCGGGTCGATGAACCGAGGCGGCCTGCGGGGCGCGACCTTCGAGATGGACGACCGGTACGGTGCCTACACGGTCGACGAGCTCGCAGCGATCGGCGCAGATTTCGCGAAGACCCTGATCCGGATCAATCTCGACGATGCAGGAACCGCGCCCACGCTGCAGGCGACGGCCGACGCCGTCACCGCGGCCGCGAGAGCTCGGCTGCCGATCATGCTCGAGCCGTTCCTCAGCCGCTGGAAAGACGGCCACATCGTCAACGATCTCTCGACGGATGCCGTCATCGCCTCGATCGCCATCGCGGCCGGCCTCGGCGCGTCGTCTGCGTACACGTGGATGAAGCTCCCGGTCGTCGAGGACATGGAGCGGGTGATGGCGGCGACCACCATGCCGACGCTGCTTCTCGGCGGCGACTCCGGTGCCGATCCCGATCAGACGTTCGCCGCGTGGGAGGACGCTCTGACCCTTCCCGGCGTGCGCGGGCTCACCGTCGGCCGCACGCTCCTCTATCCCCCTGATGGTGACGTCGCCTCTGCGGTCGATGCCGCAGCAGGGCTCGTCCGCGGCGCCGCCGCCTCCATCCGCTGAACTGCCCTCCACGAAGGATCACCCATGAGCACCACTGAACCTCGCGTCATCTCCCACTGGATCGACGGCGCCGACAGTCCGTCGAGCAGCGGACGCACCGCGCCCGTCTACAACCCCGCCACCGGAGCGGTGCAGGCGCAGGTCGCGCTGGCCGACCAGGCCGAGATCGACGCGGCCATCGAGTCCGCACAGCGCGGATACCAGGTCTGGAAGACCTATTCGATCGCGAAGCGTCAGACCGTCATCTTCGCGTTCCGCGAGCTGCTGAACGCCCGCAAGCGCGAGCTCGCCGAGATCATCACGGCTGAGCACGGCAAGGTCGTCTCCGACGCCATGGGCGAGATCCTTCGCGGCCAGGAGGTCGTCGAACTCGCCACAGGATTCCCGCACCTCATCAAGGGGGCCTTCAGCGAGAACGCCTCGACCGGAGTCGATGTCTACTCGCTCAAGCAGCCCCTCGGCGTGGTCGGCATCATCAGCCCGTTCAACTTCCCCGCCATGGTGCCGATGTGGTTCTTCCCGGTCGCGATCGCCGCAGGCAACGCGGTCGTGCTCAAGCCCAGCGAGAAGGACCCTTCGGCTGCCCTCTGGCTCGCTCAGCTCTGGAAGGAAGCCGGTCTTCCCGACGGCGTGTTCACGGTGCTGCAGGGCGACAAGCTCGCCGTCGACGGTCTGCTCCACAGCCCGGTCGTGCAGTCGATCTCGTTCGTGGGCTCGACCCCGATCGCGCAGTACATCTACGAGACGGCGTCGAAGAACGGCAAGCGGGTGCAGGCCCTCGGCGGTGCGAAGAACCACATGCTGGTGCTGCCGGACGCCGACCTCGACCTGGTCGCCGATCAGGCCGTCAACGCCGGATACGGCGCCGCCGGTGAGCGGTGCATGGCGATCTCGGTCGTGCTGGCCGTCGAGCCCGTCGCCGACGAACTGATCGCCAAGGTCTCGGAGCGCATCGCGAACCTGCGCATCGGAAACGGCGCGGGTGTCGACGGCGTCGAGCCCGACATGGGCCCCCTGATCACCGATGTGCACCGCGACAAGGTCGCCTCGTACGTCGACATCGCAGAAGCCGACGGCGCGAAGATCGTCGTCGACGGCCGTGGCCTGAAGATCGACGGCCACGAAGACGGCTTCTTCTTCGGGCCCACCCTGATCGACGACATCCCGATCACGTCGCGCGCCTACACCGAGGAGATCTTCGGCCCGGTGCTCTCGGTCGTGAGGGTGCAGACCTTCCAGGAGGGGCTCGATCTGATCAACTCGGGCGAGTTCGGCAACGGCACCGCCATCTTCACCAACGACGGAGGCGCCGCCCGGCGCTTCCAGAGCGAGGTGGAGGTCGGGATGATCGGCATCAACGTGCCGATCCCCGTGCCGGTCGCGTACCACTCGTTCGGAGGCTGGAAGGCCTCGCTCTTCGGCGACGCGAAGGCGTACGGTGTGCACGGGTTCGACTTCTTCACGCGGGAGAAGGCGATCACCAGCCGCTGGCTCGACCCGGCCACGCACGGCGGAATCAACCTCGGATTCCCGCAGAACAACTGACCCGATCCGGATGCCGCCCGCGGGGGAGCGGGCGGCATCCATTCCTCTGAGAGCACGAAGATGAGCACCACAGAAGATCGCTGGTTCCACCGACGGGGCACACTCGCGCGCGACGGATGGCAGAGCGTGGTCGACGCCTCGCTCGCCGGGTGGCAGCACACCGGCATCCGCATCGCCGAGCTGACGGATGGCGACGAGCTCGAGCTCACGGCCCTCGACGTCGAGCGGATCATCGTGCCGCTGGCCGGATCGTTCCGCATCGCGCACCACCATCACCCCGGCGAGTGGCACACACGACTGCACGGTCGTGCGTCGGTGTTCGACGGGCCGACCGACGTGCTCTATCTGTCGATCGGCACGACGGCGACCATCAGCGGCGAAGGCCGCGTCGCGGTCACCGAAGCGCCGACCGCCGAGCGTCGCGACTGGCAGTACATCGCCGCCGAGGAGACGCCCGTGGAGCTCCGCGGGGCGGGGCGCTCCAGCCGTCAGGTGCACAACTTCGGCACTCCGCAGGCGCTGGACGCCGCTCGGCTGATCGTCTGCGAGGTCATCACCCCGGCCGAGAACTGGTCGTCGTACCCTCCGCACAAGCACGACGAGCACAAGCCGGGGCACGAGTCGCGCCTCGAGGAGATCTATTACTTCGAGAGCGCCCCGTCGCGCTCGGGCGGCAACCCGGACGCGGCCGACGGCGCCTTCGGGATGTTCAGCACCTACTCCTCGCCCGCAGGTGAGATCGACATCAATGCGATGGTCGGCACCGGTGACATCGCACTCGTGCCCTATGGCTATCACGGCCCGGCCGTCGCCGCCCCGGGGTACGACCTCTACTACCTCAACGTCATGGCGGGTCCCGACCCGGAACGCACGTGGCTGATCAGCGACGATCCCGCTCATGCGTGGGTTCGCGACACCTGGGACGGTCAGGAGTTCGACTCCCGGCTGCCGTACGAGAACGAGAACGAGAACGACAAGGAAGGCCAGCCCTGATGGCGAACACGAAGACGATGACCGTCAGCCAGGCGCTGGTCGAGTTCCTCGGACACCAGTGGACCGTCGACGGCGACATCCGCGAGCGAACGGTCGCGGGCATGTTCGGCATCTTCGGACACGGCAACGTCGCCGGCATCGGCCAGGCGCTCAAGCAGTTCAACGTCGAGCAGCCCGACCTGATGCCCTACTACCAAGCGCGCAACGAGCAGGCGATGGTCCACCAGTCCGTCGGCTACGCCCGGATGCACCGGCGCAGAGGCACTCTCGCCTCCGCGGCCTCGGTCGGACCGGGTGCGGCGAACATGCTGACCGCGGCGGCCCTGGCGACCTCGAACCGGCTTCCCGCGCTGCTGCTGCCGAGCGACACCTTCGCCACCCGCGTGGCCGATCCTGTTCTGCAGCAGCTCGAGCACCCGCACGACCCCGGGATCCAGGTGACCGATGCCTTCCGGCCGCTGTCGGTGTTCTTCGACCGGGTTCAGCGCCCTGAGCAGCTGTACTCGATCGCGCTCGGAGCGATGCGCGCTCTCACCGACCCGGTGCAGACCGGAGCGGTCACGATCGCGCTGCCGGAGGACGTCCAGGCCGAGCGGATCGAGGTGCCTCTCGAGTTCCTGCAGGATCGCGAGTGGCACGTGCGCCGGCCGTTGCCCGAGCGTGCGGCGCTCGCTCGTGCAGTCGCCGCCATCCGCTCGGCGAAGCGTCCGTTCATCGTCGCCGGTGGCGGCGTGCTCTACGCCGGTGCCGAAGATCACCTGCGAACACTCGTCGAGGCGACCGGCATCCCGGTCGGCACCTCGCAGGCGGGTGGCGGCTCGCTCGTCTGGGATCACCCGCAGTACCTCGGCGGCGTCGGCGCGACCGGCACTCTGGCGGCGAACCGCATCGCGGCGGAGGCCGACGTCGTGATCGGCATCGGCACGCGCTACAGCGACTTCACCACCGCATCCCGCACCGCTTTCCAGAACCCCGACGTCGTGTTCGTCAACATCAACATCGCATCCTTCGACGCCTACAAGCACGGCTCGCAGCTGCCGGTCATCGCCGATGCCCGCGAGGCGCTGAGTGAACTCGCCATCGAGCTCGAGGGCTGGGAGATCACCTCCGAGTACACCGAGCGCATCGCCCGCGAGAAGGCAGCGTGGGATGCGAGCGTCGATGCGGCCTTCGCGCCGTCAGGACTCGCGCTTCCCGGGCAGTCCGAGATCATCGGCGCCGTGCAGTCGGCTTCCGCCCCGGAAGACGTCATCGTTCAGGCCGCAGGCTCGCTGCCCGGAGACCTGCACAAGCTGTGGCGGGTGCGCGATCCCCTCGGATATCACGTCGAGTACGCGTTCTCGTGCATGGGGTACGAGATCGCGGGCGGCATCGGTGCGAAGCGCGGGCTGGTCGCCGACGGCGACGACCGAGACGTCATCGTCATGGTGGGCGACGGCTCGTACCTGATGCTCAACACCGAACTCGTGACGGCCGTCGCCGAGGGCATCAAGGTGATCTTCGTCCTCATCCAGAACCACGGCTACGCGTCGATCGGGCACCTCTCCGAGACGGTCGGCTCCGACCGTTTCGGCACCTGGTATCGCGAGTACGACCCTCAGGCGCGCAACTTCCAGGGCGAGCAGACCCTGCCGATCGATCTCGCCGCGAACGCCCGCAGCTACGGACTCGACGTGATCGAGATCGAGCCGGGAGCCGGGGCCATCGACGCGCTGTCGGCAGCTGTCGCCGAGGCGAAGGCGTCGGCGACATCGACCTTCATCCACATCAACAGCGACCCACTCCTCTATGCGCCCGACGGCGACGGATGGTGGGACGTACCCGTTCCCGAGGTCTCCACGCTCGCCAGCACGCAACAGGCGCGCACCGAGTACCTCGCACAGCAGGCGCACCAGCGTCCGCTCCTCGGCTGACTTCAACGGAGAACTGACATGACTGACACCACCACCACTCCCGCCGCCGCGGCAGCAGGCGCCAACCCGGGTCTGCGCATCGGCACCGCCCCCGATTCCTGGGGCGTCTGGTTCCCGGACGACCCGAAGCAGGTGCCCTGGCAGCGCTTCCTCGACGAGGTCGTCGCCGCCGGGTACTCGTGGATCGAGCTGGGCCCGTATGGGTACCTGCCGACCGACCCGCATCAGCTCGAGGACGAACTCGGCTCGCGGGGGCTCAAGCTGTCTGCGGGCACCGTCTTCACCGGATTCCACAAGGGCGACGACCAGTGGCAGCGCGCGTGGGACCAGGCGCTCGCCGTCGCCGGACTCGCATCGAAACTCGGCGCCGAGCATCTCGTCGTCATCCCCGACCTGTGGCGCAGCGATGCGACCAGTGAGGTGCTCGAGGCGCGCACCCTCACCGACGAGCAGTGGAAGAAGCTCGCCGCAGGGCACGACCGCCTGGGCAAGGCTCTGCTCGAGGAATTCGGAGTGAAGCAGCAGTTCCACTCGCACGCCGACAGCCACGTGGGCACCACTCGTGAGGTCGTGCGCTTCCTCGACGAGACCGACGAGCGATACACCAACCTGTGCCTCGACACCGGCCACTTCGCCTACTACGGCGGCGACAACGTCAAACTCATCCAGGAGCGCCCCGATCGCATCGGATACCTGCACCTCAAGCAGGTCGACACGTCGCTGCTCTTCGACGTGCTCAAGAACGACGTGCCGTTCGCGGATGCCGTCACGCAGGGCATCATGATCGAGCCGCCGCACGGCGTGCCCGATCTCGGGCCGATCATCGACGCGGTCGCCGCGATCGATTCCGAGATCTTCGCGATCGTCGAGCAGGACATGTACGGCTGCGACGTCGACTACCCCTTCCCCATCGCCCAGCGCACACGCGAGCACATCTTCGGATGCACCCATCTCGCCCGCATCCACTGATCCCTTCTCTTCTGGAGCACTGAACTCATGACCTCTGACCTCCGTATCGGCGTCGTCGGCGCCGGACTCATGGGCGCCGATCACATCGCGCGCATCACCCATCGCATCTCGGGCGCCGTCGTCTCGGCGATCGTCGAGCCCGATCCCGGGCGCGCGGCGGCGGCCGCGGAGAAGGCTCCGGGAGCCGTGACCTTCAGCCGTGTCGAAGACGCGATCGCCGCAGGGGCACTCGACGCCGTGCTGATCGCGACCCCGGGTCAGTTCCACGAGCCGGTTCTGGTGCCGGCACTCGGGGCCGGTCTTCCGATCCTGTGCGAGAAGCCGCTCACACCCGACTCCGCCACGTCGTGGGACATCATCCAGCGCGAGCAGAAGCTCGACAGGCCGCACATCCAGATCGGCTTCATGCGCCGCTTCGACCCCGAGTACGCGGCCCTGCGCGAACTGATCGCCTCGGGCGACGCCGGCGATCTGGTCATGGTGCGCGGCGTGCACCGCAACCCCTCCGTGCCCGACAGCTACACGCAGACGATGCTCATCACCGACTCGGTCGTGCATGAGTTCGACGTCATCCCGTGGTTGGCCGGATCCGCTGTGAAGTCGGTCGAGATCAAGTTCCCGCGGCGCAACACCCTCACTCCCGAGCACCTGCGCGAGCCCATCCTCGTGATCATGGAGCTCGAGAACGGTGTGCTCGTCGACGTCGAGATGAACGTGAGCGTGCAGTTCGGCTACCAGGTCGGCACCGAGGCGGTGTTCGAGAAGGGCATCGCCCGCATCGGGCAGCCGTCGGGCCTGCAGCAGTGGCGCGACGGGCAGTTCTCGATCAAGGACCACACGAGCTTCACGACGCGCTTCGCGGAGGCGTACGACCGCCAGATCCAGCGGTGGGTGAACGCCGTCAAGGACGGCCGCCTCGTCGACGGTCCTAATGCCTGGGACGGATACCTGGTCGCGCTCGCGTGCGAGGCGGGGGTCACGGCGCTCGACGGCGGTATCGTTCCCGTCGAGGCTGCTGAGCGTCCTGCGTTCTACGCCTGAGCCGGAGAGGAACCGACATGGTCCGCATCGCACTCGACCCCACGCCGTACCACCACGATCACGCGCTCCTCGACTTCCCGGACGTCGCCGCGCGTCTCGGGTACGAGCATCTGCATCTCACGCCGCACGCCGATTTCGCTCCGTTCTTCCGGCATCCGAAGGCCGACGACGCGCTCGCCGCCGCGCTCAAGAAGCGCGCGGCGGACGCCGGTGTGACGATCCCCGCGCTGCTCCCGGTGCAGCGCATCTCGTCTCCTGTCGAGGCGGAGCGCACAGCGGCCGTGCGCAACATGCGGCGCATCATCGAGCTGGCCGTCGCTCTGGAGGCCCCGGTGCTGAATACGGAGTTCTCGGGTCGACCGGAGCTCCAGGAGGAGAGTGAGGACGCGTTCTACCGCTCGATGGAAGAGCTGCTGCCCCTGCTCGAGCGTGAGGGGGTGCGGCTGAACATCGATCCCCATCCCGACGACTTCGTCGAGGACGGGCTCGAGGCCTGGCGGGTCATCCGCGGGCTGAACTCGTCGGCCGTCGGATTCGTGTACGTCGCCTCGCACACGTTCCACTACGGCGACCGTGCGGCGACCCTGCTTCCCGAGATCGGTGAGCGACTGGGCGCGGTCTACGCGGCCGACACCTTCGACCACCATCGCTCTCATGGCCTGCGCTACATCTCGAACCCGCCCGGCAACGCGGCCCGCGTGCACCAGCACCTGCAGATCGGTGACGGCGACGTGAACTGGATCGAGCTGTTCGACACGCTGCGGACGACCGGCTATCTCGATCGCCCGGATGCGCTGCTGGTCTCGAACGTCTTCGCCGAGGATGAGCGGGCGGACGAGGTCTCGCGCTTCCAGCTGCAGAGGCTGCGCGAGCTGATCGGCTGAGTCCCGCGCACGAGCCGCGCGTCGCGCAGACAACCCCCCTCCTCGATCTCGAGGAGGGGGCTTTTCCATGGCCGGGGCGCGCGAAGAGAGGGGGTGGGGAGCCGGTCAGGCTCCCCACCCCCTCTCTGAGGCGATGCATCAACGACCCGCGAGGCGCTCCCGACGAGGGATCGTGCGGATCGCCTGGGTGCGGAAGTCGGTCTCGAGCGTCTCGAGCGAGCGGCCCTTGGTCTCGGGGACCTGCGTGAGCACGAACCAGAGCGACACAGCATTGATCGCCGCGAACAGCGCGAAGGTCCAGGTGGATCCGATGCCCTCGACGATCTGCGGGAAGACGAAGGAGATGAACGCGTTGACCGTCCACAGCACGAACACGGCGAGTCCCATGGCGAGGCCTCGGATCGCGAGCGGGAAGATCTCGCTCAGCAGCAGCCAGACGACGGTGCCGATGAAGCCCTGCACGAACGCGACGAAGAGCATCATCGCGGCGAGGATCAGGTAGCTCACGGCATCGGAGTGGGGGAGGAGGAACACGAGGGCGAGCACGATCTGCGAGCCGACCACCCCGCTGAAGCCGATGGCCAGCATCCTGCGTCGCCCGATGAACCCGATCAACCAGATGCCCACGATGGTCATGATGACGCTCGTGAGTCCGACGCCGATCGTCGCGATGAGGGCGGCCTGGTCTCCGAGACCCGTCTGGGTGAGGATGCTGGGCGCGTAGTAGTTGACTGTGTTGATGCCTGTGGCCTGTTGCACCGCGGCCAGACCGAATCCGACATAGAGGAGCCGTCGCATCCAGCGGTTGTCTCGCAGCGCGCGCCAGGCGTGGCGACGCTGATCGCCCTCGATGCTCGCGTTCTGCGCGATCTCGGCGAGCTCTGTCTCGACCTCCTCGGGCGTGCGGCTCTTGCTGAGCACCAGTCGCGCTTCATCGAGACGACCTCGGGCGCCGAACCAGCGGGGTGATTCGGGCAGGAGCAGCATGCCGACGAGCAGGATGATCGCGGGCACGGATGCGACTGCCAGCATGATGCGCCAGACGTGCGTGTCACTGATCAGCACGGCGAGCAGTGCGTTGATCGCGAAGGCGAGCAGCTGACCCGTGACGATCATCAGCTCGTTGATCGTGACCATACGTCCGCGCTTGTCGGCCGGCGCCATCTCTGCGAGGTAGAGCGGGCACGCCACGGCAGCGGCGCCGACTCCGAACCCGAGGAAGATGCGCGCGACGACCATGATCGTGACGTTCGGGGCGATCGCGCAGGCGATGGCTCCGATCAGGAAGATCACGGCGCAGACGAGAAGGCTGCGCTTGCGCCCGAGCGCATCGGCGATGCGCCCACCCAGGAGCGCGCCGAAGGCGGCGCCGGGGAAGAGGAGTGCGCTGACGACCCAGGCTTCCTCTCCTGTCGACATCGCGAGGTCATCGCGCATGTACAGCAGTGCACCGGAGATGACTCCGGTGTCGTAGCCGAAGAGCAGACCGCCGAGGGTGGAGATCACCGTGAGGCGAGCGAGGAACCCCCGCCCTGCGGTGCCGCCGGTCACAACCGACGACGGTCTGGTGATGCGGGAATTCGACACGAGGACGCTCCTTTGCGTGCAGTCGCCGCACGGTGGATGCCGCGGCGACGGAAGGGGTGATGCGGAACGTGACAAAGCGTTCCATGTAAAGACATTCTCGCATGGAGGAGTGTTTGGGCGCAAGGGTTTGACGGACTGATTCTAATAATGTGAGAATGTCAGGACAAATACTCAGGAGGAACCATGCCACTCGTACGGATCGACCACAGCGACGCCCGCTCGAACTCCCAGGAGATCTCGGAAGCGATCCACGACGCGATCGTCGAGGTCTACGGCATCCCCGTCCGCGACCGATTCCAAGTGATCACCTCTCGATCGGCGACCACGATCATCGCGGAGGATGCCGGTCTCGGGTTCGATCGGACCGACCCCGTGATCATCCAGATCTTCACCCAGCGTGGGCGCAGCGATCAGATGAAGCAGAGCCTGTACGCCGAGATCGCAGCCCGACTCGCTGCGGTGGGCGTCGTGGGCGAGGACGTCTTCATCGGGTACGTCGAGAACGGCCCTCAGGACTGGTCGTTCGGATTCGGTCGGGCGCAGTACTTGACTGGCGAACTCGCCGTACCCTCTGCCGCTCCCTCGGTCTGACCGCGAGACCTACGTGTTGGGCGCTCAGCTCACGGGGCGCGCCGTCGATTCGCGCACGACGAGATCGAGCGGTAGGACGACCTTCGACGGGACGCGATTCCGCTCGGGCTCGATGAGTGTCTCCATGGCCCGCGTGCCGATCTCGCGCAGCGGCGAGTGGAGCGTCGTCAGCGCCGGCACGGCGAGCTCGGCGCTGAAGATGTCGTCGAACCCGATCACGCTGAACGCCTCGGGCAGCGTGAGGCCGGCGCCTCGAGCCGCTCGGAGCAGTCCATGAGCGACCAGGTCGTTGTAGGCCAGAACGGCGGTCACGCCGCTGGCGCGCACGCGCCGGAGCGCATCCGCACCTGCGTCTACGGTGGGGGAGTCCACGGCGATCTCCACCAGGGAGATGTCACTCGACAGCGCGAGGTCGAGGGTGAGATCCCAGCGGGCGCGATTGATCTGCAGGCCGCTCAGGCCGAGATAGGCGACGGACCGGTGTCCGAGATCGCGGAGATGGTCGATGGCTGCGGTCAGCCCCATCGCCAGGTCGGGGATCACGCTCGGCAGCGAGGGTGCCGAGTGGTTGGCCGCCACGATCGGCTTCACGGCGGCGAGGGTGGCGAGGTCGGAGTCGCCGAGACGAGACGCCACGACGAGGAGCCCGTCCACGGATGCCTGCAGCGTCTCGATGGTCTCGTGCTCGATCTCCGCCGATCCCTCCGTCTCCGAGACGATCAGCGTGAAGCCGCCGCCGCGGGCGACCTGCTCAGCGCCCCGGATCAGTTCGAAGTGCACCGGGTTCGTGATGTCAGGGAGCACGATCGCGAAGGTGCCCGACCGGCCGGTGGGAAGAGCTCTCGCCATCGGGTTGGCGCGGTAGCCGAGCTCGGCGGCCGCCGCGCGGATCTTCTCTTCGGTCGCTGCGTTCGTGCGACCCGGCTTGTTCAGAGCGCGGGAGACCGTCGAGGGATTGAGGCCGACCCGCTGCGCGATGTCGTAGATGGTCGCTCGGCGGGCAGAGGTGCCAGCACTGCCAGGCACCTCATCGGGTGCGGTCAGATCGTCCATCGACATCGCGTGCTGTTCCCTTCGCTGCGACCGGCATCCGGTTCCCCGATCGTACGGCAGCAGGTCCGCCGGGATATGTCGCCGTGCGAACAACACGCTTGGCAACCGATTGACAAAACTGGCGGAAACCGATCTGATAGGGGAATGCTCCAGCCGCAACGCCGCGACCGCGACCGCCTGCTTCCTGCCGACCCGGCGACGCGCTCCGTCGCGCGATCCCTGTACGAGAGCGTCTCAGCTGCGCCCATCGTCTCGCCGCACGGCCACGTGCCGGTGGAGTGGCTCGTCGACGATCAGCCTTTCGCCGACCCGGCGTCGTTGCTGATCACGCACGATCACTACGTGACCCGGCTGCTGCATGCCTCGGGCGTCGGACTCGATGCGCTCGGCGTCGGCGGGTCGCCGGCGGACCCGCGCGAGGTGTGGCGGCTGTTCGCCGAGCATTGGCGCCTGTTCGCGGGGACCGCGTCGGGGTACTGGCTGAGCGAGTCGCTCGAGAACGTGCTCGATCTGCGGGCGCCGCTCACGGCCGCGACCGCAGACGATGCCTACGATCACATCGCCGCGAAGCTCGGTGATCCGAGCATGCGCCCGCGCGCGCTCTACGAGAGCTTCAACATCGAGGTGCTCGCGACGACCGACGATCCGCTCGATGATCTCGAGGGGCACGCGGCGCTCGCCGCCGAGGGCACGGTCGGCAGAGTCGTTCCGACCTTCCGGCCCGACCGCTACCTCGACCCGGATGCTGCGGGCTTCGCCGCCAGCGTGCAGCGCCTGCTCGAGACTACGGGGCAGCCGAGCACATTCGCCGGATATCTCGCTGCTCTGGAGGCGCGGAGGCGGTACTTCATCGAGCATGGCGCCGTATCGGCCGACCATGGCGTCGAGGTGCCGGAGACTCTCTATCTCGACGCCGCGGAGGCTCAGGCGCTGTTCGCCCGTGTCGTCTCGGGTGAGGCGGATGCCGCCGAGCGTCAGGCATTCCGTGCGCACATGCTGCTGCAGATGGCGCGGATGAGCGTCGACGACGGACTCGTCATGACCGTGCACGCCGGCGTCGTGCGCAACCACAGCACGCGGACCCTGCGGCGGTTCGGCCCGGACTCGGGGCACGACATCCCGCGGCGCACCGACTTCGTGGGCGGGCTGCGTCCGCTGCTCGAGCGGTTCGGCCTCGAACGCGACCTGCATCTCGTGCTGTTCGCGGTCGACGAGACCGTCTACTCGCGGGAGATCGCTCCACTCGCGGGCTTCTACCCGAGCGTCTACATCGGCGCTCCCTGGTGGTTCCTCGATGCCCCCGACGCCATGGCGCGATTCCGCTCGGCGGTGACCGAGACCGCAGGCTTCTCGCGCGGATCGGGGTTCATCGACGACACCCGGGCGTTCCTGTCGATCCCCGCGCGGCACGACACCGCGCGGCGCGCGGACGCCGCATTCCTCGCGCGGCTCGTGATCGAGGGGCGCATCGACGACGAGACCGCGGCCGCGATCATCGACGACATCGTCGGTCCGCAGCCGAAGCGGGTGTTCAAGCTGTGACCGCCTCCTCTTCGGTCCTCGGCGTGCGCACGAGCGAGGCGCCTCCCGTGCGGATCGTGCATCTCGGACTCGGCGCCTTCCATCGTTCGCATCAGGCCTGGTACACCGCGCGCGCAGCGGATGCCGCGCAGTGGGGCATCGCCGCATACAGCGGACGCAGCGCCGCGCTCGCCGAGGCGCTGAACGACCAGGACGGTCTGTACACACTCGTGGTGCGATCGCGCGACGACGATCGAGCCGAGCGCATCGACAGCATCGTGCGCGCGCACGGCGGGTCGGAGCTGCGCCGGTTCCTCGCCGACGTCGCGGCGCCCACCACCGCGATCGTGTCGCTCACGATCACGGAGGCCGCCTATTCGCGCGACGAGACGGATGCCGATGCGGCCGCGCTGCGCGGTCTCACCGAGGGCGTGGAGCCGACGACGATCGAGCCGCGGACCGCGCTCGGACGCGTGGTCGTCGCGCTCGACGCTCGTCGACGTGCCGGGGGCGGGCCACTCGCCCTGATCTCGTGCGACAACCTTCCCGACAACGGGGGAGTGCTGCGCGACGCCGTCGGCGCCCTGTCGGCTGCGCTGCCCGAACTGCGGGCCTGGATCGATGACAACGTGTCGTTCGTGTCGGGCTCCGTCGACAGGATCACTCCCCGGCTCTCCGACGAGGAGGCGGCGGACCTGTCGGAGCTCTACGGGGATCGCGCGCCGGTCGTCGCCGAGCCGTTCTCCGACTGGGTGATCTCCGGAGCGTTCCCCGCAGGGCGCCCGCAGTGGGAGACCGCCGGTGCCCGTTTCACCGATGACCTCGAACCGTGGGAAGCGCGGAAGCTCTGGCTGCTGAACGGTGCGCACACCCTGCTGGCCTCTCTCGGTCGTCTTCGAGGGCATCGAACGGTCGCCGAAGCCATCGCGGACGCGGAGTGCCTTCGTGCTGTCGACGCCTACTGGGACGAGGCCGAGCAGCACCTTCCCGCTGACCTCGGTGTGCACGAGTATCGCGCGGCGCTGCTCGACCGATTCCGGAACCCCCGCATCCGACATCTGCTCGCGCAGATCGGTCTCGATGCCGACACCAAGATGCGCGTGCGGATCGCGCCGGTGGCGGAGCGCGAGCGCCGCGCGGGGCGAACCGCCGCCGCCTGTGCTGCCGTGATCGCCGCATGGATCGCTCTCGACACCCCGGACGCGGATCGCGCCGACGTGCAACGGGCGGTGGCGCAGCTCAGCGCCGCGCTCGGCGGCGACGAGACCTTCGTGGAGGGCGTGCTCGACAGCCTGTCTGCCGTGGCCGAGCTCACGCTTGGGTAACAACTTGGCAATCGGTTGTCAAAACCAAGAATCCCTGCTTTACTGACACAAGTCGTCGCACTTCTCATCAGCCTCACCCGTGCTGACAAGCGGTTGCGCGTCCAGTCGTTTCATCCAAAGGAGTATGAAAAATGTGGAATACCCGTAAGCATCGTCGCGGTGTGGCTCTGCCCGCCGCGCTGCTCATCACCGCGCTCGTCGCGACCGGCTGCGCGGCCGGCAGCGAGCCGGCACCGGACGAATCGTCGGCGGCGGCCGTCGTCGAGAAGGACCTCGCAGTCGCCGCGGTGTCTGCCCCCAACTCGCTCGATCCCGCTCAGATCGTCGACGGTCAGCAGATGTTCGTCTGGTCGTCGATCCTCGACACCTTGCTGCGCAAGGACCCTGAGACAGGGGAGCTGCTTCCCGGCGCCGCGGAGAAGTGGGAGTACAACGAAGACGGCACCCAGCTGACCCTCACGCTGCGCGACGGCATGACGTTCAGCTCGGGAGACCCGGTGGATGCTGCCGCGGTCGCTGCGACTCTGCTGCGTTCCAAGGCCACGCCGGGAGCCGTACAGAGCCGCCTCGCCGCGGTCGCGGACGTCGTGGCAGAGGACGACAAGACCGTCGTCATCAGCTTCTCGGCATTCGACCCCCAGTTCCTCGACAACCTCGCCCAGGGCCCTGGTGCCATCGGCGATCCCGCGACCATGGACGAAGAGCGCACGGCCACCGACCCGATCGGATCCGGCCCGTTCACTCTCGACGTCGACAAGACCGTCCCGGGCAGCAGCTACGTCCTCGTCAAGCGCGATGACTACTGGGACGCGGACAATGTGCCGTTCAAGACACTCACCGTCAAGGTGCTGCAGGACCCGACGGCATCGCTCAACGCACTGCAGGCGGGCGAGCTCAACGCGGCGACCGTGCAGTCGCAGGTCGTCTCGCAGCTCGACGCGAACAAGTTCACCATCACGGTGAACGACGCGGTGGCCGTGGGGTACCTCAACATCCTCGATCGCGCCGGCGAGAAGTTCCCGGCGCTCGGTGATGTCAAGGTGCGTCAGGCGATCAACATGGCGATCGACCGCGAGGGCGTGCTCAAGGGCATCTTCAGCGGAGTGGGCATCGCCACGACGCAGCTGGTCAGCCCGTTCGGCGAGGTCTACGACGAGAAGCTGAACGACGAGTACGAGTACGACCCCGAGAAGGGCAAGGAGCTCGTCGAAGAGGCGGGCTACGCCGGCGAGACCTTCCAGATCCCGAGCACCTTCCTCAGCACCACGATCGAGCCCGTGCTCACGCAGGCGTTCGCCGACATCGGTCTGACCCTCGAGTGGGTGACCGTGCCGCCGCAGCAGGCGCAGGCAGCTGCCCGTTCCGGTGACTACGGGCTCTACTACCAGATCCTCGGGTTCAACTCCGATTCCGCTGATCTCGCGACCACGATCGGTGCCGCCGGCTTCGGCAACCCGACCGGGTACACCGATCCGACGCTCGACGGCTACTTCGACGAGATCAACAACACCGTCGACTTCGCGGATGCTCTCCCCGTCTACAAGGAGCTGAACCAGTACGTCGTGGATCAGGCGCTCGTCGCCCCGATCGCCTACATCGGCGCGACCTGGGCGACCGCTGACGGGATCACCTACGTCGGCAAGGCGAACACCCTCGCAACCATCCGACAGTTCGACGTCACCGAGTGAGTGACGGGTGGGGGTGCGGTCCGCCGCATCCCCACCGCACACCAGGAGTCTCTTGATGCTCAGCTATATCCTCCGCCGACTCGGCGCCGGCGTCGTGCTCGCGATACTGGTCACCCTCATCACCTTCCTCCTCCTCAGCACCTCGTTCCGCGACGTGGCTCAGGCGATCCTCGGTACGTCGGCGACGCCCGAGGTGGTCGACGATCTGATCGCTGCCAAGGGGTGGGATCGACCCGTCCTCGTGCAGTACTTCGACTGGCTGATCCACGCGGTGCAGGGCGACTTCGGTGTCTCGGTGTACACCTCGCTGCCGGTCGGTCCGTCGGTGCTGCAGCGGCTCGCGGTCACGCTCTCGATCATCGTCCCGGCGCTGATCCTGACGGTCATCCTCTCTGTCTTCCTCGGAGTCTGGGCGGCATCGCGCGGCGGGATCGTCGACCGCATCGCCCAGGGGATATCCCTCATCGGGTACATCGTCCCCGGCCTGCTTCTGGCGATCGTCCTCGTGGTGGTCTTCGCGGTGCAGCTCAAGTGGCTTCCCGCCACAGGCTTCACCCCCTTCGCAGAAGACCCTGCGGCGTGGGTGCGCAGCATCACGATCCCGGTGATCGTGCTGACCATCGGCGGCGTCGCGAACATGGCGGCGCAGGTGCGAGGTCGCATGATCGACGAGCTCCGCCGCGACTACATCCGCACGCTCCGCACCCGCGGCGCATCCTCCACGTCGATCGTCATCAAGCATGCGCTGCGCAACGCGGCGAGCCCGGCGCTCACCGTGATGTCGCTCGAGTTCATCCAGATGTTCGGCGGGGCGCTCATCATCGAGAACGTCTTCGCACTGCCGGGCTACGGCAGCTTCGCGTTCAACGCATCCCTCCAGGGCGACATCCCCGTGATCATGGGCATCACCGCATTCGGCGTGCTGCTCGTCACCGTCGTCAACCTCCTCACCGACCTGGCCAACGGCTGGTTGAACCCGAAAGCGAGAGTCCATTGAGCGACGAACGCCCGCCCCAGACCACCACCGGTACCGTGACGCCTCCCAGCACCGAGCTGCTCGTCACCCTCGAGAATGCGGCGAAGACCCGCACGTCGACCTGGCGCCGTATTCTGCGCGACCCGCAGGCGGTCGTGACGCTCGGGCTTCTCGCGGTGATCTTCCTGCTCGGGCTGCTCACACCATGGCTCGCGCCGCACGGCCCGAACGATGCCGAGCTCTCGATGATCAACGCGCCGGTCGGCACCCCCGGGTACCTGCTCGGTGCCGACGAGGCCGGTCGCGACATCCTCTCGCGCCTGCTCCACTCCATCAACACGGCGGCCATCTCGGCTCTGATCGGAGCCGGTGTGGCTCTGGTCGTCGGAGTCGTAGCCGGTCTCATCGGCGGCTACTTCGGAACCGTGACACGAGCGACCACCGAGTGGCTGTTCAACCTCATCATGACGTTCCCCGGCATCCTGCTGCTGATCATCCTGATGCCGGTCACCGGGGGCGACTACCGCTTCACGATGCTGATCTTCGGCGTGCTGCTGTCGCCCGGCATCTACCGCATCGTCCGCAACCTCGTGCTGGGGGTGAAAAACGAGCTCTATGTCGATGCCGCCCGGGTGTCGGGGCTCGGCAACCTGCGCATCCTCGGTCGCCACGTGCTCTTCGTCGTGAGAGGGCCGATCATCATCGCCGCGGCCTTCATGGCAGGCTCAGCGATCGCGGTGCAGTCGGGGCTCGCCTTCCTCGGCGTCGGATCGCTGCAGATCCCCAGCTTCGGATCGATGATCTCGTCGGGGTTCCGCAACCTCTACATCGCACCGACGCAGTTCCTCTGGCCGAGCCTGCTGCTCGGAATCATCACGGCGTCGCTCGTGCTGCTCGGCAACGCGCTGCGCGACGTGCTCGAAGGGTCGATGCCGAAGCCCGCGAAGGTCGGTGTCGGTCAGCGCGTGCTCGACACCGCCGGCGAGGCGACGGCCGCGCGGACGGGGCTGCTCGAGATCAACGACCTCGCCATCGCCTATCCGAGACCGAGCGGCGGCCTGAACGAGGTCGTGCGCGGCGTCGACCTGTCGATCGCCCGTGGGCAGATCGTCGGGCTGGTCGGCGAATCCGGATCGGGAAAGTCGCAGACCGCGTTCGCCTCGCTGGGGGTGCTGCCCAACGAGGCGGTGATCACCCGCGGGTCGATCCGCTTCGACGGGCGCGAGCTCGTCGGACTCACGGACGCCCAGATGCGTCCGCTGCGGGGCAAGGAGATCGCCTACATCCCGCAGGAACCCATGTCGAACCTCGATCCGTCCTACAAGGTCGGCGCACAGCTCGTCGAGGGCGTGCGGTCGGCGCTCGGCGTGACCCGCGCGGAGGCATCCGCCCGGGTGCTCGCGCTGCTCGAGAGGGTGGGCATCGCCGACCCGCAGCGCACCTTCGACTCGTACCCCCATCAGATCTCGGGTGGCATGGCGCAGCGTGTGCTGATCGCCGGCGCCGTCGCGAGCCGGCCGAAGCTGCTGATCGCCGACGAGCCGACGACAGCACTGGATGTCACGGTGCAGGCTGAGATCCTCGACCTGCTGCGAGACCTGCAGTCCGAGCTCGACATGGCGATCCTCCTGGTCACTCACAACTTCGGCGTCGTCGCCGACCTCTGCGATCGCATCGCGGTCATGCAGCACGGCGTGATCGTCGAGTCCGGCACCGCTGCGGAGGTGTTCTCGCACCCGTCGCACGAGTACACGAAGATGCTGCTCGGTGCGATCCTCGACGAGAGCACGGTTCGCACCGATCCGCCCGTCGCGGTCTCCGATGAAAGGACTGACCGATGAGCCTCCTCGAGGTCGATGAGCTTCGCGTCGCCTTCCCCGGACGGGGATGGCGGGCCAAACCGGTGGAGGTGCTGCACGGCGTCTCGCTCGACGTCGCGCCGGGGGAGACCCTGGGGCTGGTCGGCGAGTCCGGATCGGGCAAGACCACGATCGGACGCGCGGTGCTCGGCCTGGTGAAGCCGTCCGGCGGAGACATCCGGTTCGACGGGACGTCGATCGCCGGCATCCCACCTCGGGATCGCCGTCGCCTGTCTCGTGACATCCAGGTGGTGTTCCAAGACCCGTACACGTCGCTCAACCCGTCGATGACGATCGGAGACATCCTCGCCGAGCCGTTGGTCATCCAGGGTGCGACGGCGAAGGATGCCCGCTCGCGGGTCAGGACCCTGCTCGACCAGGTCGGGTTGCCCTCGGATGCCGTCGAGCGACTGCCCCGGGAGTTCTCGGGCGGACAGCGTCAGCGTGTCGCCATCGCGCGCGCACTGGCTCCTGAGCCGCGCCTGATCGTGTGCGACGAACCGGTGTCCGCTCTGGATCTCTCGACCCAGGCGCGCGTGCTCGATCTGTTCGTCGAGATCCAGCGGGCGACCGGGGTCGCCTATCTCTTCGTGTCGCACGATCTCTCGGTCGTCCGCCACATCAGTCACCGGGTGGCAGTGCTGTACCGCGGCGACTTGGTGGAGACCGGATCGGCCGAGCATGTGACCTCGACCCCCGACCATCCCTACACGCAGAAGCTGCTGCTCGCGGCGCCGGTCGCCGACCCCTCCCGTCAGCGCGAGCGGCGACTCGAGCGCCGTCGAATCATGGAGGCATCATGACCCAGAATCCGATCATCCCCGGCTACCACCCGGATCCCTCGATCTGCCGCGTCGGCGACGACTACTACCTCGCGAACTCGAGCTTCGAGTACTCGCCGGGCGTGCCGCTGTTCCACTCCAGGGACCTGGTCTCGTGGACGCAGATCGGCAACGTCCTCGACCGACCCGAGCACCTCGACGTGCGCACCGGACTCGCGGGCGCCAGCGGAGGGATCTATGCCCCGACGCTGAGGCATCACGACGGGCGGTTCTGGATGATCACGACGAACATCCACGAGGTCGGCCGCGGACACATCCTCGTGCACGCCGAGGACCCGACCGGCCCGTGGAGCGAACCCGTCTACGTCGCCGGTCTCATCGGCATCGACCCCGACATCGCCTGGGATGACGACGGCACCTGCTTCGTGACCTGGAGCGACGTGATGCGCGGCGGCATTTCGCAGGCGGCGGTGGATCCGCTCACCGGCGAGGTCCTGTCGGAACCGGTCCCGCTGTGGGCGGGCACCGGCGGCGCGCACGCCGAAGGGCCTCACCTGATCCGCCGCGGCGACTGGTGGTACCTGCTCGTCGCCGAGGGCGGCACCGGACCCGGACACATGGTGACGATCGCGCGATCCTCGAGCATCAGCGGACCTTTCGAGTCCGCGCCGACGAACCCGATCCTCACCCACCGCAGCACGAGCGCGGCCGTGCAGTCGACGGGGCACTCCGATCTGGTCGAGCTCTCCGACGGATCCTGGGCACTGGTCTTCCTCGCGACGCGGCCCCGCGGCACGTTCCCTCGCTGGCATACCAACGGGCGGGAGACGTTCCTCGCGGGGGTGGACTGGGTCGATGATTGGCCGGTGATCGACGAGGAGCGCTACGACGTCCCGCTCGCGAAGAGATCGATCGTCGAGGACTTCAGAGGCGAGGAACTGCATCCGCGGTGGATCTCGCCGGGAATCTCGCCGTCGTCGTTCGTCCGCACGAGCACCGACGGCCTGCACCTCGAGCGGGGGCGGGATGCGCTCGCCGCCCGCGCCGAGCGGCTGCTCGCGGTGCGCGCCGAGGACGAGCTCTGGTCGGCCCGCCTGCACGCCACGGGCGACGTCGCGCTCTCGGTGCGCGTGGACGACGCGCACCAGCTGCTTGTCGAGCGAGTCGGTGCAGAGGTGCGCGCACGGATCGTCATCGGTCCGCTGAGCGACGTCGTCGCGCGGACGGACGCGACGATGGATGCGGTGCTCGAGATCAGAGCCACGGAGTTCGAAGCCGAGCGCGGTGCGCGTCGTGGACCCGACCTGCTGCGCGCCGGCCTGGCCTCGGCGGAGGGCTTCATCGAGCTGGCCACGCTCGACGGCCGCTATCTGTCGACCGAGGTCGCCGGTGGGTTCACAGGCAGGGTCATCGGTGTCGAGGCTCTCGGAGACCAGGTCGTCGTCAGTCGGTTCGAGTACGAGTCGGGTGCCGCTGCGGAGTGATCAGTCCTGCGCGTCGGGCTTCAGCTCAGGCACGAAGGTCGACATCAGCGACGTGACGCACGCATCGACGTCGATCGCTGACCGGTCGAAGAGCCACTGCGTGTGCAGCCCGTCCATCGCGCCGATGGTGATTGCTGCGAGGTGTGCCGGAGGCAGGTCCGTCGACAGGCGGCCTTCATCGCCGAGTCGGGTGAACAGGCGGGTCACGAACGAGCGGATGTTGCGGTAGCGCGTCTCGAAGTAGTCGTGGGCCGGATGAGCTGGCGCCGTGGCCTCGCCGGTGAGCACGGCGCTCAGCTCGACCAGACCGACCCGCTGGTCCCGTTCGATCAACGTCGTGGCCATGCCGCGGAGCACGTCGAGCGGATCGGCTCCGGCGCTCAAGACCTCGTTGCGTGCGAGGTAGTCGGCGCTGCGCTCGTCCTGCAGCGTGAGAACGGCCATGAGCAGATCCTCTTTGCGGGGGAAGTGATGCAGCAGCCCGGTGTGGCTGATGCCCGCCCGACGAGCGATTTCGGCCATCGAGGCCCCGTGGAACCCGGACTCGCCGAAGATCGTGAGGCAGGCATCCAGGATGCCGCGGCGGACGGTTGCGGTCTTGGCGTACTGAGCCATCGGAGCCTCCTTCGATGAAAATAGTGAGGGCTTTCTATTTTATGCTACCGTGGGTCTGGCAATCGGTTGTCATGATTGCTTCCATCGAGAGGATCCCTCAATGACGAACTTCCCCACCGGCTTCCTCTGGGGAGCCGCCACCGCCGGACACCAGATCGAAGGCAACAACGTCAACAGCGACTGGTGGGAGCGGGAGCTGACCATGCCCGGCATGGAGCCCTCCGGCGACGCCGTCGACAGCTACCACCGCTACCGCGAAGACATCGACCTTCTGGCCGACGCCGGCCTCGACACCTATCGGTTCAGCCTCGAGTGGTCGCGCATCGAGCCCGTCGAGGGCCGCTTCTCGCGGGCTGAGCTCGCGCACTACCGTCGCGTGATCGACTACTGTCTCGAGCGCGGCGTCACCCCCTTCGTCACATTGCAGCACTTCACGACACCCCAGTGGTTCGCGAACGACGGGGCGTGGACGTCGCCGAAGGCCAAGGACCGCTTCCTCCGCTTCGTGACCGAGGCCACGACGATCCTCGACGGCGTCGAGTGGGTCGCCACGATGAACGAGCCCAACATGCAGGCGGCCATCATGACGGCGATGCGCCGCATGGCCGCTCAGGGCGGACAGTGGACGAGCCCCACGGTCGAGGCGGACGCGGTCGAGAGCGAGGCACCCGCGGAGCAGAAGGAAGAGAAGAAGCAGCACGGCGCCTTCCTGCAGGACGCCGATCCCGAGATCGGTCGCGCGTTCGTCGAGATCCACCACGCCGCGCGCGAGATCGTGCGCGCGCGCACGAGCGCCAAGGTCGGCTGGACCATCGCGGCGGGAGCACTCACCGCGGCACCCGGCGGCGAGGAGAAGCTGAAGCAGATCCGCTACGGCAAGGAAGACGTCTACTGGGAGGGTTCGCGGGGCGACGACTTCGTGGGCGTGCAGGCCTACTCGTCGCAGGAGGTCGACGCGGACGGACTCGTGCCGCATCCGCCCCACCCCGACAACACGCTGGTCGGCACCGCCTTCCGTCCCGACTCGCTCGCGATGGCCGTGCGCCACGCGTGGGAGGTCTCCGAGGGCGTCACCGTGATCGTGACCGAGAACGGCATCGCCACCGCCGACGACACCCAGCGGATCCGCTACACGGATGCCGCGCTGCGCGGGCTCGCCGACACGATCGACGAGGGCATCGACGTGCGCGGATATCTGCACTGGACGCTGCTCGACAACTTCGAGTGGGGTCACTGGGCGCCGACCTTCGGCCTGATCGCCGTGGACCGCGAGACGTTCGTGCGCACGCCGAAGCCGAGCCTCGGCTGGCTGGGCGAGGTCGCGAAGCGCAACGGTCTGGCCTGACCGAAGCCGCACGCAGAGGGCGAGCACATGACCGTCGACGTCGACGATCCCCGGGGCGAGGGCCCGACGGGGGCTGCGGGGCGAGTTCCCGAGGGCAACCTCGCGCTTCCGCAGCCTCCGGCCTCGGGTGCGGCGTCTGCGGCGACGGAACCGCACGACGTCGGCGCCGCGGGGCCGCCCGACGTGCCGATGTGGCATATCGTGCTGCTGGTCGCCGCGACGTTCGGGGCGGGCATGGCCATGATCGTGCCGATGGCTTATTCGCTGGCGGTTCGACTCGACCAGCTGGCGCCGGGCCGCACCGAAGCGCTGGGGATCGTGCTCGCGGTCGGGTCGGCGGCCACGCTCGTGCTCGCGCCTCTGACCGGCATCCTCAGCGATCGCCTGCGGAGTCGATGGGGGAGGCGACGGCCGTTCACGGTGATCGGTCTGCTGATCGGTGCGGCGTCGGTGCCAGTCATGGCCCTGGCTCCGAATCTCACCGTCCTCACGATCGGATGGACGTTCTCGACGGTCGGCTGGGGCACGGCGGCAGCCTCGCTCGGCAACTGGCAGGCCGATCGGCTGCCGCCGAACCAGCGCGGACGCGTGTCCGGCCTCACCGGGGTCACGATGCAGGTCGCGCCGGTCGTGGGCATCATCCTCGTCGGGCTGTTCCGGGATCAGATCCTCGTCGTGTTCGCGCTCCCCGCCGTGATCGGCGCCGTGCTGGTCATCGCGTTCCTCGCCGTGGTGCGCGAGCCCGACAGCCGCGGGATGCTGCTCGAACGGCGCCTCACCGTCGGCGGACTGCTGCGCAGTTACGGCTTCGATCCGCGCAGCGCCCCGGACTTCGCCTGGAACTGGCTCGGGCGCTTCATCTTCTTCTCCGGGCTCACCCTCACCACCAGTTTCACCGTCTTCTTCGTCGCCCAGCGCCTCGAGCTGCGGGTGCCCGATGTGGCGGGCGTGCTCGCGATCGTCTCGGCATCGAGCATCGTCACGGCCACGGTCGGTTCGCTGGGCGGCGGATGGCTCAGCGACCGGGTGCGAAGGCGCAAGCCCTTCATCCTCGCGGGGGCCACGCTCTTCGCCGCAGGATGCGGTGTGTCGGCCTTCGCTCACGATCTGCCCATGCTGATGATCGGCACTCTGCTGAACTCCCTCGGCATCGCCACCTTCTCCGCCGTCGCCCAGGCGCTGCTGCTCGACGTGCTGCCGAACCGCGAACGCGAGGCCGGCCGGTACATGGCCATCGCCCTCTTCGCGCAGAAGATCC
This sequence comes from Microbacterium sp. EB106-03-03-XG65, assembly GCF_058791955.1. Classification (NCBI taxonomy): domain Bacteria; kingdom Bacillati; phylum Actinomycetota; class Actinomycetes; order Micrococcales; family Microbacteriaceae; genus Microbacterium; species Microbacterium sp. EB106-03-03-XG65. Next base: position 787,173 of record NZ_JBYTEB010000002.1, on the reverse strand, counting down.
CGGGTGTCTTCGCGCCGGTGCTCGGCGGTGCAGTGCTGGCGATCGGGGCCGGTGCCGGTGCCGAGAACTTCACCGCTCTCTACCTTCTCGCCGCGGCCCTCGCCTTCGCAGGCGGCCTTCTCATCACCCTCACGGTGCGCAGCGTCCGCTGAGCCCACCACCCCTCGAAATGGAGCAATGATGTCCTTTCCCTTCCCCGACGTCTCGTCGCACCCCCTCTCGTCGCTGACCGATCTGACGGGCCGCACCGCGCTTGTCACGGGCGGCGCACAGGGGCTCGGCAGGGCCATCGCCGACCGACTCGCCGAGGCCGGAGCGAACATCGTGATCGCGGATCTCGACGAGCAGCGGTCCCGCGCCACGGCATCCGAGATCGCCGAGCGCTTCTCGGTGCGTGCGGTGGGGGTGCGCATGGACGTGACCGATTCGGCATCCGTCTCTGCGGCGACCGAGGCGGCGAAGGCCGAGGTCGGCGATCCGCAGATCTGGGTGAACAATGCCGGGATCTTCCCGAGTCAGTCGCTGCTCGAGATGAGCGATGAGACCTGGGAGCAGGTGTTCGCCGTGAACACGCGGGGTGTGCGCAACGGGGCGCGAGAGGCGGCCCGCCGGATGCCGCAGGGCGGCGTGATCGTGAACATCGTCTCGACCGCGGGCTTCCGCGGCACGGCGCCCGGGCTCTCGGCCTACGTCTCGTCGAAGCACGCAGTGCGCGGTCTCACGAAGCAGTTGGCGCTCGAACTCGCACCCCAGGGCATCCGCGTGCTCGGCGTGGCGCCCAGCTACGTGCCCACCGAGGGGAACATGGCGATGGCGGCCGCGGCGATGGAGCAGATGGCCGCTGCCGGCATCGATCCGTCGACGATGCCCGCAGCGATGTCGCAGAGCCTGATCGGCCGGCAGGGGACGCCCGACGACATTGCGCGCGTGGTGCTGTTCTGTGCCAGCGACCTCTCGACGGTGATGACGGGGAGCACGCTGCTCGCCGACGCGGGCGAGACCATCTGACTGGCAATCGGTTGCCATTCCTCTCGAACTCTGCTGTACTGAAGACAAGAACGCAAAGAAGCGCACGAAAGGCCATTGATGCTCAAGCCCATCGCCACTGCGACACGTGACCTCGTCAAGCTCGACGGGGTCTGGAGGTTCGGGATCGACTCCCGACTGCCCGAGGAGCCGTGGCTCGCCGCCCTCGACACGCCGCTCGAAGCGGCGGTTCCCGCGAGCTACAACGATCTCTTCACCGACCCTGCGATCCGCGACCACGTCGGTTGGGTCTACTACCAGCGCTCGGTGCAGGTGCCCCGGGGGTGGGCCGGAGAGCGGATCCTGTTGCGGTTCGATGCGGCGACGCACTCGGCCAAGGTCTACGTCGACGACCGGCTCGTCGGCGAGCATGTGGGCGGATACACCCCATTCGACATCGATGTCACGGATGCCGTGCAGCCGGGAACCGCCTTCCGTCTCACGGTCGCGGTGAGCCCCGACCTCACGAACACGACGATCCCGCCGGGCAAGATCGAGGTCGGCATGACCGGCGCCAAGACCCAGACGTACTTCCATGACTTCTACAACTACGCCGGCCTCGCTCGCTCGGTGTCGCTGTACTCGCTGCCCTCGGTGCATGTCGACGACGTCACGGTGGTGACCACGTTCGACGGTTCGACCGGATTCGTCGACTATCGCGTCGAGACGGCGGGCGGTGCAGAGGTCCGCGTCAGTCTGGCTGATGCCGCAGGCAGCGTCGTGGCGACCTCGACCGGTGCAGAGGGGCGTCTCGAGATCGCCGACGTCGTGCTCTGGAAGCCCGGTGCCGCGTACCTCTATGAGCTCACGGTCGACGCCGTCGACGGTGACGACGTGCTCGACACCTACTCGCTCGCGGTCGGCGTGCGCACGGTCGAGGTGCGGGGTGAGGAGTTCCTCGTCAACGGCGAACCCTTCTACTTCACCGGGTTCGGCAAGCACGAAGACACCTTCGTGCGCGGCAAGGGGCACGACGATGCCTACATGGTCCATGACTTCCAGCTCATGGAGTGGACGGGCGCGAACTCGTTCCGCACCTCGCACTATCCCTATGCCGAAGAGGTGCTCGACTTCGCCGACCGCCACGGCATCCTGGTGATCGACGAGACCGCCGCGGTCGGGCTCAACATGGGCGTGGTGGGCGGCCTGAGCGGCACCCCGCCGTTCCCGACCTTCTCTGAGCAGTACGCGGGGGCCGAGACCCACGCGGCCCACGCACAGCACCTGCGCGAGCTCATCGGGCGCGACAAGAACCACCCGTCGGTCGTGCTGTGGTGCATCGCGAACGAGCCCGCGTCGAACGAAGACGGCGCGCGCGAGTACTTCGAGCCGCTCGTGAAGCTGGTGCGCGAGCTCGACCCGACGCGCCCGATCACCTACTCGATGGTCATGTTCGCGACCTTCAAGAATGACCAGATCATCGACCTCTTCGATGTCGTGAGCCTGAACCGCTACTACGGGTGGTACATCAACGCGGGCGATCTCGCGACGGCGGAGCTCTACCTGCAGGGCGACATCCAGGGGTGGATCGACCGCACCGGCAAGCCGATCATGATGCTCGAGTACGGCGCCGACACGATGCCCGGACTGCACTCGGTGTGGGATCAGGTCTGGACCGAGGAGTACCAGACCGACCTGCTCGCGATGTACCACCGCGTCTTCGATCGCTTCCCGCAGTTCGTGGGCGAGCAGATCTGGAACTTCGCGGACTTCGCGACGACCAACGGCCTGCACCGCGTCGGCGGCAACAAGAAGGGCATCTTCACCCGCGAGCGCCGACCCAAGTCCGCGGCGTTCGCACTGCGCCAGCGCTGGCGCGGACTCGACGGACGCAAGCCCGGCACCACCGGCGACGCAGACGCCTGACCGACCGTCTTTACCCAGAGGAGAAACGCATGACCATCGACAGGGCCGACGTCATCGTCACGAGTCCGGACCGCAATTTCGTGACGCTCAAGATCACGACCGCCGACGGTGTGACCGGGTTGGGGGATGCGACCTTGAACGGGCGTGAGCTCGCGGTCGTGGCGTATCTGACGGAGCATGTGGTGCCGTTGCTGATCGGTACGGATGAGTCGCGCATCGAAGACACGTGGCAGTTCCTGTACCGCAGCGCGTACTGGCGGCGGGGTCCGGTGACCATGGCGGCGATCGCCGCGGTCGACATGGCGTTGTGGGACATCAAGGGAAAGGTCGCCGGTCTTCCGGTGTACCAGTTGCTGGGTGGGGCGTCGCGGAAGGGTCTGATGGCGTACGGGCATGCGTCGGGGAAGGAGCTTCCCGAGCTGTTCGATTCGATCCGCGCGCATCAGGCGCAGGGGTACAAGGCGATCCGGGTGCAGACCGGGGTGCCGACGCTGAAGGCGATCTACGGCATCGCCGCTCAGGGCGCCGATGTCGGCGATGCGAGCGTGCGCTACGACCACGAGCCCGCGCGCCGGGGTGCGAAGCCCGTCGAGGAGGACTGGGACACCCGGGCCTATTTGAACCACCTCCCCGGGGTGTTCGAGGCGGTGCGCAACGAGTTCGGTCCCGACATCCCGCTGCTGCACGACGGTCACCACCGGATGACCCCGATCCAGGCGGCGCGCCTGGGCAAGGACCTCGAGCCCTACGACCTGTTCTGGCTCGAGGACTGCACTCCGGCCGAGAACCAGGAGGCGCTGCGCCTGGTGCGTCAGCACACCACGACACCGCTCGCGATCGGGGAGATCTTCAACACGGTCTGGGACTTCAAGGACATCATCCGCGATCAGCTCATCGACTACGTGCGTGGTGCGGTCACCCACATGGGTGGCATCAGTGCGCTGAAGAAGACGCTCGACTACGCGGCGATGTATCAGATCAAGTCGGGCATGCACGGGCCGACCGACATCTCCCCGGTCGGCATGGCCGCCGCGATGCACCTCGGGTTGTCGATCCACAACTTCGGCATCCAGGAGTACATGCGCCACGGTGCGAAGACCGATCAGGTGTTCGAGCAGTCGTTCACCTGGAACGACGGATACCTGCACCCGGGCGACAAGCCCGGTCTCGGCGTCGAGCTGAACGTGGACGAGGCGGGCAGATACCCGTACGAGCAGGCCTACCTGCCCTACAACCGTCTGCTCGACGGCACCGTGCACGACTGGTGAACACGCAGACGCCGCCCCCGGTCGTGGTGATGGGCGTCTCGGCCGCGGGCAAGTCGACGACGGGGCGCCTGCTCGCCGCCGAGCTCGCCGTCGACTTCCTCGACGCCGACGACCTGCATCCCGTGTCGAACAGGGCGAAGATGAGCGCGGGCACCCCGCTGACGGATGAAGACCGGATGCCGTGGCTCGACCGCGTGAGCGACGAGCTCGCCGCGCGGTCGACGGCAGGGTCGGTGATCGCCTGTTCCGCTCTGCGACGTACCTACCGGGACCGGATTCGTGAGCGGGTGCCCTCCGTCGTGTTCGTGCATCTGCACGGCAGCGACGCTCTGCTCGCGGAACGCGCGGCCGGACGCACCGATCACTTCATGCCGCCCTCCCTGCTCCGGTCACAGCTCGACACGCTCGAGCTGCTCGACCCGGATGAGGCGGGAATGGTCGTCGAGGTGAGTGCGCCTCCGGCGGATCTCGCGCGCGCCGCCGTCGAATGGCTCGAATCGTCGCGGTCATGACACCCTGGGAGCTGGGAGGCATGATGGACGACGAACTGCCCGGCGATCTCGCGGAGCGCATCCGCCGACGAAACGGCGCGGCGACGATCTACGACATCGCCGAACTCGCGGGCGTGAACCCGTCGACGGTGTCGCGAGCGCTGGGCAAGCCCGGCCGCATCAGCAAGAAGACCGAAGAGAAGATCCGAGCCGCCGCCGATCGTCTCGACTTCCAGTTCAATCCCATGGCACGAGCGCTGCCGACGGGGCGAAGCCACACGATCGGGCTGATGGTGGCCGACATCACCAACCCGGTCATCTTCGGCATCGTGCGAGGTGCCGAGCACACGGCCGCCGCCGCCGGATACACGCTGGTGATCGCGGAGTCGCAGGAATCCGGCGAGGCCGAGGCCGAGGCGGTGTCGCGACTGCTGCCGAGCGTCGACGGACTGATCCTCGCCACCACCCGTCTTTCCGACGAGCGGATCGTGAAGCTGTCTGAGCGCAAGCCCGTCATCCTCATCAACCGGCGGGTCGACGAGGTGGCGAGCGTCCTGCCCCAGGTCGAGGAGGGCGTCGCCGAGCTCGTGGCGCACCTCGACGATCTCGGACACCGATCGATCGCGTACCTCTCCGGGCCCGAGACCTCGTGGATCAGCCGTCGGCGCTGGGAGGCACTGCTCGACGCCGCAGAGCAGCGGGGCATCGCCGTCGTCGAGATCGGACCGCTGAGTCCGACCATCGACGGAGGGCGCGACGCGCTGCGTCGCGTGCAGGCCGCGCGTGCCGGTGCCGTGATCGCCTTCAACGACCTGATGGCGATCGGTCTGATCCAGGCGGCGACAGCTGCCGGCATCCACGTTCCGAGCGATCTGAGTGTCGCGGGTTTCGATGACATCTTCGGGAGCGAGCTCATCGTCCCGGCGCTGACGACCGTGCGTGCGCAGCTGCAGCTGGCGGGTGAGCGCGCGGTGGGCAAGTTGCTCGAAGCGCTCCACGACGCCGCGGAACCGGTCAGCGACGAGCCGCTGGCGACCAGGCTCATCGTGCGCGGCAGCACGGGCCGGGTGTCGGCGCGCTGAAGCGAGCGGCTGCAGGCCGTGGCTGCTTGTGACGACAGACTGGCAATCGGTTGCCGAATCGGCGCGGATCTGTTTTGATGGAACTGTCTCAACAGCGAGACGGTCTGGAGTCTTCGATGTCGAATGCGCTGTTCCCGGTTCCTCCTCTGCGAGGAGCCGTATCCGCGGGGTCACGGCCATGAGCGAATCCGTCACGCAGACCGCGGGCGAGGATGCACGCTGGACGTCGACCGTCGCCGTGCACTACGACGCGAAGAAGCCGCTCTCGCGCTACATCCGCTGGTACCTCCTGCTGTCGCTCGCGGTGTCGGCCGTGTGGGCCGCGACCAACGGCATCCTGATGCCGAATCAGATCCAACTGCTCGAGTTCGGCTCCTTCTTCACGGGGGTCGACGCGGGGGTCGACCTGCCGGCGCTCACCGAACTCGGCCGTGCCGTGGCTTCGGGCGAGGTCACCCCGACCGCCGAGCAGACGCGGCAGCTGGGCCTGCTCGCCGACTTCGAGGCCGCACGGGCGAACGGTCTCGCGCTCGTGACCACGACCAGCGCCATCATCGTGATGATCCTCCAGCCCGTCATCGGCGTGCTCTCGGACCGCACCCGCTCGCGCCTCGGACGCCGTGCCCCGTGGATCCTGTACGCCGGCCTGATCGGCGCCGTGCTGCTCGTCGCCGTTCGCTACGCCCCCTCGCTCGTCGTGCTCGTCGTGCTGTGGTCCGCGACCGAGCTCGCGCTGAACGTGGCGGGCAACCCGCTGCAGGCCACGGTCGCCGACCGCGTGCCGCGCGACCGGCGTGGTCGTGTCACGTCGTGGACCAGCATGGGCGCCATCATCGGCGGCATCCTGGGTGGCATCGGCGCCGGCGCGCTGTTCGGCATGATCGGTCTCGACTTCTACCTGATCCTCGGGCTCGTGGTCGCGATCGCCACGGTCCTCTTCGTGACCCGCAACCGCGACGAGTCGTCGATCGACATCGAGCGCGAGCCCTTCGCCTGGAAGCCCTTCGTGCTCGGGTACGCGAGTGCTCTGAAAGCCCGCAACTACCGCTGGCTCTGGATCTCGCGGATGCTGTTCTTCTTCGGCTACAGCACCTCGACGGTGCTCAACCTCTACATGCTGCAGAGCTATGTGACCCCGGCGTTGAGCGCCGCCGAGGCCTCGGCCATGGTGCCCGTACTGGGGCTCGCCGGCATCCCGTTCACCCTCCTTGCAGTGGCGGTCTCGGGTCGGCTGTCCGACCGGGTCGGTCGCCGCAAGCCGTTCATCGTCGTCGCCTCCGTGCTCATGGCGGTGTCGATGGCGATCCCTCTTCTGTCGCCGACTCTGCCCGCGCTGTTCGCCCAGGTGATCATCACCGGGCTCGCCTTCGGCGTCTACCTGCCCGTCGACAATGCGATGTTCATCGACGTGCTTCCCGACCCGTCGAGGGCCGGTCGCGACCTCGGGTTGGCGATCGTCGCGATGAACCTCGGGCAGGCGCTGGCGCCGGCGCTCGCCGCCGTGGTCGTGTCGCTCACGGGCGGCTATCAGCTCGTGTGGGGAGCAGCCCTCGTGCTGGTCGCCCTCGCGACGCTGACGGTGGCTCCGATCACGGAGAGGAGAGACGAACGTGCTTAGGTGGGGCGTCGTCGGAACGGGTGACATCTCGGACAGGCTCGTCGCCGACCTGCTGGCGATCGACGGTGTGGTCGCCGGAGTCTGGGGCCGCACCCCTGAGCGTGCGAGCGACTTCGCGGCGCGACACGGCATCCCGTTCGCCACGGTAGATCGGGCGGCTCTGTTCGCGCGCGATGACATCGACGTCGTCTACATCGCCACCCCGGCGCACACGCACACGGAGATCGCCCTCGAGGCCCTCGACGCCGGCATGCACGTCCTGGTCGAAAAGCCCATAGCGACCTCGGCGGCCGATGCCGAGCTGCTCTTCGCCCGCGCGGAGGCGGCCGGACTCTTCCTCATGGAGGCGATGTGGATGCGGTTCAACCCGCTGCACGTCGAGGTGATCGACCGTATCGCGGCGGGGGAGCTCGGCGCGGTCCGCAGCGTGCGAGCGGGCTTCGGCACGCCCTTCTTCCCGCGACCTGGCAAGACACGGCCCGAGGATGGGGGCAGCATTCTGCGCGACCGCGGCATCTACCCGGTCACGCTCGCGCACTGGTTCCTGGGCGCCCCGGACGCGGTGCACACCAGGGGGACCATCTCGCACGGCGTCGATCTCGCGGGGCACGCGATGCTCGAGAGCGCCGACGGTGCCTTCGCGCAGCTCGCGTGGTCGGGCGTGGAGTTCCTCGACCTCTCGGCCTCGATCAGCGGCGAACGCGGCTGGATCACTCTCGCCCCGATGTTCTGGGCGGGCAGTGACGCCCGCGTGCACGCGGGCTCTGCCGAGCGCATCTTCCGCGAGCCCGAGGTCGTGCGGCACCCGCGCGTCGGCAACGGCTACGGCTACGGCCCGATGCTCGAAGCGGTCAGTGCGGCGATCGAGTCGGGGCGGCGAGAGCATCCGTGGCACGATGCCGCCACCACGATCGCGATCACACGAACCCTCGATCGCATCCTCGCCGACATCTCTTCGCTCTCGCACTGAGCGCGTCGAACCCCGTACAGAAGGAACTCATGGACATCTCAGGCAAGGTCTTCGTCGTCACCGGCGCAGGGAACGGCATCGGGCGGGAGGTGACGCTGCGCCTGCTGAGCGGGGGTGCATCGGTCGCCGGCGTCGATCTCAACGCCGCCGGGCTCGAGGCCACCGCGGCCCTGGCGAGCGCCGGCTCACGTTTCAGTCAGCACGCGGTGAACATCACCGACCGGGACGCGATCGACGCGCTGCCGGATGCCGTGATCGCGGCCCATGGTCAGGTCGACGGCGTCGCGAACATCGCCGGGGTCATCCAGAAGTTCGTGAAGGTGAACGATCTGCCGTTCTCCGAGATCGAGAAGGTCATGAACGTCAACTTCTGGGGCGTCATGAACGTCTGCAAGGCCTTCCTGCCGCATCTGCTCGCCCGGCCCGAGGCCTCGCTGCTGAACGTCGCGAGCATGGGGTCGTACGCTCCGGTGCCGGGGCAGGCCGTCTACGGCGCGTCGAAGGCCGCCGTGAAGCTCCTGACCGAAGCGCTGTACGCCGAACTCCTCGACACGAACGTGCACGTCACGGTGATCTTCCCCGGTGCGATCAGCACCGGCATCGCCGCGAACTCGGGCGTGGACCTCGGAGGCGACGCGTCTGCCGAGAACAGCGACTACAAGACCACGACCCCCGTCGAGGCCGGCCGGGTGATCGTCGAGGCGATCGAGAAGAACCGGTTCCGCGCGACCATCGGATCGGATGCGGCCGCGATGGATCGTCTGTCGCGTCTCAACCCCAAGTTCGCGACGACGCTCATCGCGAAGAAGATGGGTGCGCTGCTCGACGCGGACTGATCCATCCGGTGGTCGTATCGTTGGTGGTGATGACCACGGGTGCTGACACCACGGGCCCCGACACCACGGGCGTTGACGACGCGGTCGCCACGATCGCGCTCCCTGCCTTCGGTGCGGGTTCCGTCGATGTGCCCTGGGCGGTGAACGCCTTCGACGATGCCGTCGACCGCGACACGTCCTGGCTTCCTCACTCGCATCCGACACACGAGTTGCTCTGGAACGAGCGCGGTGCCTCGCGTGTGACCGTCGACAACCGCATCTGGACGGTCACGCCGTCGGTCGGGGTGTGGATCCCGGCGGGAGTCCTCCATTCCGCCTCGACCGCGGCGGGCACCTGGTACCGCGCGACGCATTTCGACGTGCGCCGGGTGAGCCCGCTGGCCGAACGGCCCGTGTCGATCGGCATGGAGAGCCGCATCATCGTCGACCCCACCTCGGGGAAGCCGTTGATGCTCCCGATCGGGCGCCACCACCAGCTCGAGTCCTGACGACGGGCGCGTTCACAGCGGAGAGTCGAGCTGTGCGAGCGCCGCATCCATCCGCTCGGCCATGTGCGCGTAGCCGACGTCCGACGGGTGCAGGCCATCCGACGCCATCCAACTGTCCTCCGAACCGGCGTAATGACCGTCGAGCCATCTGCTCGCGCCGGGGATCCAGTCCGCATCGACGTCGACTGCCGCACCCTCGACCCAGGCGATGATCTGGTCGACCGATGCCGGGCGCTGCTCGGTGTACCAGAACGGCTCGACGACGATGATCCGCGCGGAGGGGAGCGCGTCGCGGATGCGCGCGAGGTCGGTCGTGATCGTCTCGCGGATGAGATCGGCGCGGCGGTCGTAGCTGAAGTTGTCGTTCAGTCCCATCGTGACGAAGACGATGTCGGGCTCCTGTTCGATCACGAGCTCCGGTAGGTCGTTCTCACCGAAGCTCGATCGATGGTTCACGAACCCGAGGCCGTTGACGCTGGGGTTGAACTCCCGCCACCCGCGGTCCTCGCTGATGATCGTCGACCAGCGGAGCGACGGATCGCTCGCCCCGGTGCCGAGCGTGTAGGAGTCTCCGTAGAACGCGACCAACGGCCCGCTCCCTGCAGATGCCGAGGCGTCGGGTGCGGCCGCCGGTGCGGCGCTGCACGACGTGAGGCCCAGGGCGAGGGCGATGGCGGTCGCGAGGGTTCGGAAGCGGCGCATACTTCCTGTTCGTCGCCGAGGTGCGGGCGGATGGGCGCGCGTCTCATGGCGGCGCCGCGCCGGGGAGGCACGGATGGCAACATCGATGGCAAAAACAACGCGACCTGATCCCCGGACGGATGCATATCATTGGAATCTCGCCTCTCCGCTGGCACGTCCGTGGCACAATGCTTGTTTCCTCGGATGACGGATCCATACAGTTCCTTCAAGCGAGCGAGACCGCCGCCCACGAGAACCCGATCAGCGGTATCGCACAGCGGACACACGGCACACGACCCGATCGCCGACCCGCTCCGAGACCGCCAATGGAGGCGACATGACGACCACTTCTGTACCCAAGAAGACGCCGGCCAAGGCCGCGATCGCGTCCTGGGTGGGCACCACGCTCGAGTACTACGACTTCGCCGTGTACGGCACGGCGGCGGCGCTCGTCCTCAACCAGCTGTTCTTCCCACCCGAGCTTCCCGAGGGGGTTCGCGTGCTGCTGAGCATGATGACCCTGGCGGTCGGCTACGTGGTGCGTCCGCTCGGCGCCTTCATCCTGGGCCCGCTCGGCGACCGGTTCGGCCGCAAGTTCGTGATGATGCTCACGCTGTTCGGCATCGGCATCTGCACGTTCATCATCGGCTGCCTGCCGACGTTCGAGCAGATCGGTGTGCTCGCGCCGATCCTCCTCGTCGTCATCCGCATCATCCAGGGGCTGTCGGTCTCGGGGGAGCAGGCGAGCGCGATCTCGATGAGCCTCGAGCACGCTCCCGACAACCGTCGAGGCTTCACCACGAGCTTCGTCACCAGCGGTTCCGCCTCGGGCGGCCTGCTGGCCACCGCGGTGTTCATCCCGTTCGCGGCGATGCCGCAGGAAGATCTGCTGACCTGGGGATGGCGCATCCCCTTCTGGCTGTCGGCCGTCGTGGTCGTGGTCGCGTACCTCATCCGTCGCAACCTCGAAGAGCCGCCCGCGTTCGTGCAGACCCAGGCCATCAAGGTGCAGCTCGCGCCGATCAAGCAGGTCACCCGCTTCCACTGGGTGTCGATCATCCGGGTCGCCGCGTGCGCCATGATCGCCGGTGTCAGCTACCTCTTCGCGACGTTCTCGGTCGCCTTCGCCACGACCGGCTACGGCCTCGACAAGGCGACCATGCTGTGGGTGCCCGTGCTCGCCAGTCTGCTCGCGCTGCTCTACACGCCGTTCGCCGGATACATCTCCGACCTCATCGGCCGCAAGACCGTGTTCATCATCGGTGCCGTCGGAGCGGGTGTCACTCTGGTGCCGTACCTGTGGGCGATCACTCAGGGCGACTGGGCCTTGATCTTCCTCCTCGGCATCCTCTGCAACGGCCTCTTCTACTCGACGGCGAACGCGGCCTGGCCGGCGTTCTTCGCCGAGATGTTCCCCAACCGGGTGCGGGTCTCGGGACTCGCGGTGGGCACCCAGATCGGCTTCGCGATCGCCGGTGCCATCGGTCCGGTCGCTTCGACGGCGCTGGCCGGCGAGGACCTCACGAACTGGTTCGGCCCCGCGCTGCTGGGCCTCGGCATCATGGCGATCGCCGTCATCTCGGCGCTGACCGCCAAGGAGACCCGTCGGTATTCGCTCGACGAGGTCGATGAACGGCAGCAGACCCAGAAGGAGAAGGATGCCGTGACGGCATCCATCCTGGTCCCGTAGCCCGCGACGCGGAAGACCCCGGATGCCGACGGCATCCGGGGTCTTCTGCGTGTGGGGCGGAGGTCTGCGTGTGGGGCGGAGTTCTGCGTGTGGGGCGGAGTTCTGCGTGTGGGGCGGAGGATGCGGCGGGATGTGGCCGCCCGACGCGGAGATATCCGCCCGACTCGACGCCGCCCGCCCGACGGGCGGCGTCAGGCCGTCAGCGGGCCGGTCGACGCGCGCACCGTGAGGTGGGCGGAGATGTGGTCGATCCGCTCGGAGCGGTCACGCGTCGAGAACCGACCGATGAGCATGTCGACTGCCGCGCGGCCGGCGCTCTCGCCCGGCGAGGTGATGGTCGTGAGCGGCGGGTGCGAGAACGACGACCCGAAGATGTCGTCGCATCCGATCACGCTCAGATCGCCCGGCACGAGTACGCCCAGCTGACGGAACCGGTCGAGGGCCCCGATCGCGAGCACGTCGTTGAAGAAGATGCAGGCGGTCGCTCGCGTGAGCACGACGGCGTCGGCCGCGGCCGCACCGTTCGCGAGCGTGGGCTGGTAGCGCCCGACCGCGACGACCTCGACATCCCGTTCGGCCGCCGACGCGTTGATCGCCTCGAAGCGTGCACGGTCGGTCCACGATCCATGGGGTCCGCGCACGTACGCGATGCGAGTGTGACCGAGCGAGTTCAGGTACTGCACGGCCTGGCCGAGGCCGGCGGGAGTGTCGATCACGACTCCGGACAGCCCCGGGGCCTCGCGATTGATCACGACGGTCGGCGTGATCTGGGCGACCGAGCGCAGCACCTCGTCGTCGACGCGGGGGGAAGAGACCACGATGCCGTCGACCGTGCGCGCCATCTCGCGCAGCCACTGCTCTTCCATCGGCAGCGACTCCTCGGTGCTCACGAGCAGATGCAGGTAGCTTGCGGCGCGGATCTGCGCCTGCGCCCCGCGGGTCACATCGAGGTTGAACGGATTCGTGAGGTTCGGCAGCACCAGCGCGATCGTGCCGCGGGCGAGACGGTTCTCGGCGGCCGGCAGCAGCGCCGACGCGTATCCCATCTCCTGAGCCTTGCTGGTGATGCGCTCGTACATCTCGGCGCTGACGCGGTTCGGGTTCGAGAGAGCGCGTGACACGGTCGAGGGCGCGACGCCGCAGGCCTCGGCGATCTCGGTGAGGGTGACGCGGCGCTGCACGCGGCGGGCGGGGACGACCATCAGGATGCTCCTCGCGGTGGCGGATGATGACGTCGATGCTACCCGAGTGGCGTCGTCGTGACGAGGGAATGTGGCACGGTCTTTGCCAAGAGGCCGCCCACAAACCCGCGATTTAACGGGGGCAGGCAGAGATGTGCGGCACGGATGCGGCATGATCCTGCACTGTTCCGTGCCTGCAGCCGTAGCGTGTCTTCCACAGCGGAATCGACGACGAGAGGAGCTGACGATGACCCGGAAGATCGACCTGGTGGCAGATCTCGGTGAGGGATTCGGTCCGTGGCGCATGGGAGACGATGCCGCCCTGCTCGACGTGCTCACCTCGGCGAACATCGCCTGCGGATTCCACGCCGGCGACCCGCAGATCATGGACGAGACGGTCCGCGCCTGCGTGCAGCGCGGGGTCGGCGTCGGCGCCCACCCGTCGTTCCCCGACCTGCAGGGCTTCGGCCGCCGCGACATGGGACTCACCGCCGACGAGGTGCGCACCGACGTGCTCTACCAGTTCGGCGCGCTGCAGGCCATCGCGACCTACCACGGCACGACCGTCACGCATCTGGCTCCGCACGGCCGCCTGGGCAACCTCGTGGCGGTGCGCGAGGACTACGCGGATGCCGTCGCCGACGCCGCTCGCCGACTGAACCCCGAGCTCATCGTGCTCGCGCAGGACGGAAAGCTGGCAGACGCCGCCCGTGCAGCGGGGCTGCGCGTCGGCATCGTAGGGATCGCCGACCGTGCCTACGAAGACGACGGCACGCTCGTGCGGCGCACCGAGCCCGGCGCCGTGATCCACGACCCTGATGAGATCCGCAGCCGCACCGTGCGCATGGTGGTCGACGGGGTCATCGAGAGCCGCAACGGTGTGCTCATCCCGGTCGAGTGCGACACCGTGCTCGTGCACGGCGACACCGACGGCGCGGTCGCGCTCGCCCTGCAGATCCGTCAGGGCCTGGAGGCGGCGGGCGTCGAGATCGCCCCGCTCGCGGACTGGCTGGAATAGGACTCGCCATGGCACCGGCATCCGTCGTCATCTCTCCCAGCGGCACCTCCGCGCTGCGCGTCGTCAGCACGCTGCCCGACCGCGAGGCCGGCTGGCGACTCGTGCATCACCTCGCCCGCTTCGTCGACGCGGCGCGTGTGCCCGGAGTGGTCTGTGTGATCCCCACCTACGACGCCGCGCTCATCGAACTCGATCCGGCCGAGGTCGCGCTCGAGCGCCTGGCGGAATACCTCGAGGTCGTGGTCGACGGCCTCGACCGCGACCGCCCGCTCACCGAGACGCCGCGCACGTTCGACGTGCCCGTGCTCTACGACCTCGACGGCGAGCTCGACCTGCACATGGTCGCCGCGGCCCAGGGCATCAGCGCCGAGCAGGTCGTGCAGCTGCACAGCGAGGCGAGCTACACCGTGCGCTGTCTCGGGGCCCCCGGAGGGTCGCCCATGCTCGACGGGCCGCCGTTCCCGCATCCGGTGCCCCGCCTCGCGAGCCCCCGCGCGCACGTCCCGCAGGGCGTCGTGTCGGTCGCCGGGCGGCAGGCGACCATCACGCCGGCCGCGGCCCCCGGTGGTTGGCCCCTGATCGGCCGCACCCCTCTCACGGTGCTCGACCTCACCGTCGAACCCTTCGTGCCCTACGAGCCGGGCGATCTCATCGCGTTCCGGCCGATCGAGCGAGACGAGTACGACGCGCTTCTCGGCACCAGGATGGTGGCCCGATGAACGCCGGACAGCTGACCGTCATCGAGGCGGGCTCGACGCAGATCACCGATCTCGGCCGCGTGCGTGGCCCCCGCTACGGCGTGCCCGTGAACGGCGCTCTCGACCAGCGGTCGGCACGGGTCGCGAACATCCTCGTCGGCAACCGCGAGGATGCCGCGCTGCTCGAGGTCACGGCGCTCGACCTCGAGTTCGTCACCGACGTCGACATCCTGCTCGCGGTCACCGGAGCCGACGGACACCTCACGATCGACGGCGTCACGCGCCCGACGAACCAGCCGGTCTCGGTGCGCGCGGGTGAAGCCGTGGCGCTGCGGCAGCTGCAGGGCGGGCTGCGAGCCTACGTCGCGGTGCGCGGTTCGTTCGACGTGCCGCTGCTGCTGGGCAGCTGTGCCCCGGACTCGGTGCTGGGCTTCGGGGGTCGACTGCTCGCCGGGGCGACCATCGACATCTGCCGCTCCACGCTTCCGTTCATCAACAACCACTTCGCGGCCGAGCTGTACAGCCTCGAGGTCCCGCGGATCTCCACCGGATTCGTCGTCGACGTGACCGACGGTCCCGACATCGATGATTTCGCCGAGACCGCCGATCGACTGTTCGCGCAGCCATACCTGGTCACCCCGACCAGCAACCACATCGGCCTGCGTATGACAGGGCCGCTGCCCGAGAGGCGCTCGACGGGAGAGGTGCTCTCGCGGGGCGTGCCGGTGGGGGCGGTCGAGGTGCCGCCGGGCGACGAGCTGCTCGTGCTGCACCGCGGCCGCGGCGTCACCGCCGGATATCCCGTGCTGGCGGTCGTCACGGCGGGATCCCTCGACGTGCTCGCCCAGGTGCGCCCCGGCGAGCGCCTGCGCTTCCGCAGGGTCTCGGCCGCGGATGCTGCCGCCCATGCCCGAGCCGAGCTCGTCGAGCTCGAGACTCTCCGTCTTCGCGTCCGATCCGTGTTCACGGCCCTCGACGCCCTTGCAACATCCACCACCGGAAGGACCCTGCTATGACTTTCTCCGACTACCGAGTCGCCGTCGTCACCGGCGCCACCAGCGGCGTCGGGCGCGGTGCGATCGACCTCTTCCTCTCGAAAGGGCTGACCGTGCACGCGATCGCCCGCGACGAGTCGCGGCTCGCCGAACTCGCCGACAAGGGCGTGATCACGCACGCACTCGATGTGCGCGACACCGCCGCTCTGACGCGCGAGCTCGCGGGCATCGAAGCAGACATCGTGCTGAACAGCGCGGGAGTCAGCCGCGCGGGCAACATCCTCAGCTCCACTGCCGAAGACCTGGACGACCTGGTCGAGGTCAATCTCACGGCCGTCATGCAGATCCTTCGGCTGCTCTACCCGGGCATGGTCGAGCGCGACCGCGGGCACGTGCTCAACATCTCGTCGATCGCCGGGCACTACAACTTCTTCGGCCACACGGCGTATCACGCGACCAAGGCTGCGGTGCATCAGCTCTCGCGTCAGCTGCGCAACGACGCGATGGGCAAGCGCGTGCGCGTGACCGAGCTCAGCCCCGGGCGCATCGAGACCGAGATCTTCTCGCGCAATCTGGGTGGCACGCCCGAGACGGATGCCGAGGCATGGGCGACGTACTACGAGGGCTACGAGTCGCTCACGGTCGATGACGTGATCGCGGCGATCGAGTTCGCGGTCGACGCCCCCTCGCACGTCAACATCGGGCTCGTCGAGCTCATGCCCACCTTC
The DNA here is from genome assembly GCF_058791955.1 of Microbacterium sp. EB106-03-03-XG65. NCBI lineage: Bacteria > Bacillati > Actinomycetota > Actinomycetes > Micrococcales > Microbacteriaceae > Microbacterium > Microbacterium sp. EB106-03-03-XG65. Next base: position 770,537 of record NZ_JBYTEB010000002.1, on the reverse strand, counting down.
CAGGTTCCCGGCGGTCTCACCTTCGACCGTCGCGAAGCCGCACTCCAGAACGCGAAGTAAGGAACATCCCCATGGTTCACGTCACCACGAAGATCCAGCGCGCCGACGCCGCCGACATCGCCCGCGTCGGAGAGTTCACCGCTGCGACGATCCACGAGGCGCAGGGCCGCCGCGGCGCCCTGAACTCGAACATCACGCCGATCGACCGCGACATGTCGTTCGTGGGTTCGGCATTCACCGTCGTGTGCGCCCCTCGCGACAACCTCATGCTGCAGGTCGCGATCCACTACGCGCAGCCCGGCGACGTGCTGATCGTGTCGGCGGGCGAGTTCGCCGAGGCGGGCATGTTCGGCGACGTGCTCGGCAACGCGTGCAAGGCCAAGGGCATCGCCGCGCTCGTCACGGATGCCGGGGTGCGCGACACGCAGGAGCTACGGGAACTCGGCCTGCCGGTGTTCTCGGGCAGCGTGTCGATCAAGGGCACGGTCAAAGAGACCCTCGGCGCCCTCAACCAGCCGGTCGTGTTCGCGGGCGAGATCATCTACCCGGGCGACATCGTCAAGGGCGATGCCGACGGCATCGTCGTCGTGCGGCGCGAGGAGGCACGCGAGGCGGCCGAGCTCTCGGCGGCCCGCGACGCGAACGAAGCCGCGCTGATCGAGAAGTACTGGGCCGGCGGCACCACTATCGAGCTCTGCAACCTCACCGAGGTGCTGAAGGCCAAGGGTCTCACGACCGACATCGACGAGGTCGAGGACCACTCATGACCGACTTCGCGACCGGAGAGGTCGCCTCGTCCTTCCACGCCGCAGAGCGCCTCGGCCGCATCAAGCCGTCGCCGAGCACGGCCGCTGCCGCACGGGTGCGGCAGCTCAAGGACGAGGGGCGCCGCATCCTCGATCTGACGGTCGGCGAGCCCGACTTCGACACTCCCGACCACGTGAAGCAGGCGGCCATCGCCGCGATCGGGGCCGGTGAGACCAAGTACACGCCCGTGAACGGCACGCCGCGGCTGCGTGCCGCGATCCGGGGTGCGCTGCGCCGCACGCACGGGATCGAGTACTCCGACGCCGAACTCACGGTCGGCGGCGGCGGCAAGCAGGTCATCTTCCTCGCGTTCATGGCGACGGTGGATGCCGGCGACGAGGTGCTCATCCCCGCGCCCTACTGGGTGTCATACCCCGACATGGTGCGCGCGAACGAGGGCACCCCGGTGATCGTCGAGACCTCGGTCGAGAACGGGTACAAGATCAGCGCCGCCGAGCTCGAGGCCGCGATCACCGACCGCACGACCTGGCTCGTGCTCAACAGCCCCGGCAACCCCAGCGGCGCGATCCACACCGAGGCCGAGCTCGCGGAGCTCGCCGAGGTGCTGCGCCGCCACCCGCACGTGTCGGTGCTGTCCGATGAGATCTACAGCGAGATCTCGTTCACCGGAGCGCCCGCTCCGAGCCTGGCCGGAGTCGCCCCCGATCTGCGCCACCGCGTGCTGGTCGTCTCGGGAGTCTCGAAGTCCTACGCCATGACCGGGTGGCGTCTGGGCTACGCAGCCGGCGACCCGGCGCTCGTGAGGGCGATCAACACCCTGCAGTCGCAGACCTCGTCGTGCCCGTCGTCGATCAGCCAGGCGGCCGCGGCCGCAGCGCTCGAGGGCCCGCAGGACTTCATCGCGGAGTCCGTGCCGGTGTACCGCGAGCGTCGAGATGCCGCGGTCGCGGGGCTGCAGGCGATCGACGGTCTCACTCCGCTCGTGCCCGACGGAGCGTTCTACCTCTACGTCGACTGCGCGGGCCTGATCGGTCGCACGACGGCCGAGGGGGCGGCGCTCGAGAACGACCAGGACGTCACGCTGTACCTGCTCGATCATGCGGGCGTCGCCGTCATTCAGGGATCGGCGTACGGCCGGTCTCCGTTCTTCCGCATCTCGTTCGCGACCGACATCGACACGATCAACGCCGCCGTGGCCGAGATCGCCGCGGCCGTGGAGGCACTGCGATGACCGCCCGTCTCCGGGTGGCCGTCGCCGCGCCGCTCGCCCCCGAACTCTGCGAACTGCTCACGTCGCTCGAGCCGCGCATCGACCTGCTCGTCGACCAGACGCTGCTGCCGCCGATGCGGCATCCGGCCGACTTCTCCGGTGACCCGTCGTTCCGCCGCACGCCCGAGCAGCAGGCGGCCTACGAGCAGCTGCTCGACTCGGCAGACGCGCTGTACGGCATCCCCGACGTCGACCCCGCGGCGCTCGCCCGCACCGTGCGCGCTGATCCGTCGCTGCGGTGGGTGCACACGATGGCGGCCGGCGGCGGGGGACAGGTGCGCGCCGCGCAGCTGCGCGACGACGAGCTCGAGCGCGTGACGTTCACCACCTCGGCCGGGGTGCACGGCGACGCGCTCGCCGAGTTCGCCGTGTTCGGCGTCTTCGCCGGGGCCAAGCACCTGCCGCGTCTGACCCGTCAGCAGGCGGATCGCGAATGGAGCGGCCGCTGGCTGATGTCGCAGGTGTCGGAGCAGACGGTGCTCGTACTGGGGCTCGGGGGCATCGGATCGTCGGTGGCCGAGAAGCTGTCGGCGCTGGGGGCGACCGTGATCGGCACCTCGCGCAGCGGAGCATCCGTCCCCGGCGTCGCCCGCACCGTGCATCCCGACGACATCGCGTCGGTGCTCGGAGAAGTGGATGCCGTCGTCACGACTCTTCCCGGAACCGACGCGACGCAGCACTTCATCGGCCGCGAGTTCCTCGCCGCCCTGCGTCCCGGGGCCACGGTGGTCAACGTCGGCCGCGGCACCGTCGTCGACGAGGCGGCACTGCTCGACGCCCTGGAATCCGGCACGGTCGGCTTCGCCGCTCTCGACGTGTTCGAGGTCGAGCCGCTGCCCGCCGAGAGCCCGCTCTGGGCGCACCCGCGTGTGCTGGTGAGCCCGCACACGGCGGCGCTCGACGCACGAGAAGACCGCCGGATCGCCGAACTGTTCGCCGACAACGCCACCCGGTTGCTCGACGGGGCGCCGCTGCGCAACGTCGTCGACACCGTCGAGTTCTACTGACCCGCACCCCGACCATCTGATCCGCATCGGAGACATCATGCCCAACCCGTTCGACCTGACCGGCAGAAGAGCCCTCGTCACCGGCTCCAGCCGGGGCATCGGCCACGCCATCGCGCGGTCGCTGCTCGACGCCGGTGCGCACGTGATCGTGCACGGGCGAGACTCCGCACGAGTGGATGCGGCGGCCGCCGCGTTCGCGATCGACTTCGGCGCGGATGCCGTGTCGACGGCGGTGTTCGACATCACCGACGAGGACTCGGTGATCGCCGGCATCCGCAGTGTCGAAGCCGAGGGCGAGATCGACATCCTGGTGAACAATGCAGGGATGCAGCACCGGGAGCCGATGCTCGATGTCAGTCTCGAGAACTGGGAGCGCGTGATCCGCACCGACCTCACGAGCGCCTTCCTCGTCGGGCGCACGGTGGCGCGAGCGATGGTGGAGCGCGGTGAGGGGGCGATCGTCAACATCTGCTCGGTGCAGACGGATCTCGCCCGACCGACGATCGGCGCCTACACGGCGGCGAAGGGCGGGTTGCGCAACCTCACCAAGGCGATGACGGCCGAGTGGGCGGGCAGCGGGGTGCGGGTGAACGGCGTCGCGCCCGGCTACATCCGCACCGAGCTCACGCAGGCGCTGGTCGACGATCCGACGTTCAATTCCTGGGTTCTCGGCCGCACCCCGGTGGGCCGCTGGGGAGAGCCCGAAGACATCGGCGGCGCGGTGGTGTGGCTCTCGTCCGACGCGTCGAGGTTCGTCACCGGCCAGGTCGTCTTCGTCGACGGCGGCATGACGGCGGTGGTGTGATGTCGAGCGCTCCGCACGCGATCGTGATCCATGAGGCCGGCGATCTGCGCATCGACGAGATCGCCGAGCCGGTCCCCGCGCCCGACGAGGCCGTGATCGAGGTGATCTACGGCGGCATCTGCGGTTCCGACCTGCACTACTGGAAGCACGGGGCCGCGGGGGAGTCGATCCTCCGCGCGCCGATGGTGCTCGGACACGAGGTGGTCGGCGTGGTGCGGCGCGCGGCGCCCGACGGCACAGGGCCCTCGGAGGGGACGCGCATCGCGGTGCACCCCGCGACCCCGGCGAAGGAGTACGTGCGTCATCCCGCAGACCGGCCGAATATCTCGGGCGGCGGGTACCTCGGATCGGCGGCGCACTTCCCGCACCGCGACGGGGCGTTCGCGCATCGGGTGGCGATGCCGACGCGGATGCTGCGGGCGCTGCCCGAGAGCATCGACCTGCAGGAGGCGGCGCTGATCGAGCCCGCGAGCGTCGCCTGGCACGCCGTGAACAGGATCGGTGATGTGACCGATCTGTCGGCGCTCGTCGTCGGATGCGGCCCGATCGGCCTGCTCGCCGTGGCGGTGCTGAAGGCGCGTGGCGCGCGTCACGTCACCGCCGTCGACCTGCACGACCGGCCGCTCGCGATTGCGAAGGAGCTCGGCGCCGACGTCGTGCTGAAGCAGCCGGATGCGGCCGACGTGGCCGCGATCGATGCGGATGTCGTGATCGAGTCGTCCGGCAGCCACCACGGCCTCGACACCGCGATCCGCGCCGCGACGCGCGGTGGGGTCGTCGCGATGGTCGGCCTGCTGCCCACCGGCCCGCAGCCCGTGCAGATCGCGCTCGCGATCGCGAAAGAGCTCGACCTGCTCGGCTCCTTCCGCTTCAACGACGAGATCGACGAGGTCATCGCCGCGCTCGCCGCGAAGGAGCTCCGCATCGCCCCGGTCATCAGCCACGTCGAGTCCTGGCGCGCGGCCGAGGCGGCGTTCGCGACCGCGGCGGATGCCACCGTGTCGAGCAAGGTCCTGCTGAAGTTCGGTCGCGCACGATGACCGCCCCGCTGATCGTCGTGATGGGCGTCTCCGGATGCGGCAAGTCCACCGTGGGCGCGGCCCTCGCCGAGCGCCTGCGCGTGCCCTTCCGCGACGCCGACGACCTGCATCCGGCGGCGAACGTCGACAAGATGTCTCGCGGAATCGCCCTCACCGACGACGACCGCGCACCGTGGCTGCACCTGGTCGGCGAAGAGCTGTTTCGGCATCGGGTCACCGGACTCGTCATCGCCTGCTCGGCGCTCAGAGTCGCCTATCGCGACATCCTGCGCGCGCATGCGCCGGCGACCCGCTTCGTGCATCTCGAGACCACGAGGCAGGTGATCGCGCAGCGGATGGTGGTGCGCTCCGAGCACTTCATGCCGCTCACGCTGCTCGACTCCCAGATCGCCACGCTCGAACCGCTCACAGCCGACGAGCAGGGTCACGTGGTGAATGCCGACCGGAGCATCGACGAGATCATCGGCGCCGCGGAGCGAGAGATCCGCTCGCCGCTCGCGCGGTGACCTGATCGTCGCGGGCGATCCACCGTCTGTTCAGGGTCGATACGCGTCGGGACGTTCGAGCGGCAACAGCGCGACGGCGACCCCGGCTGCCAGGGCACCGAGACCGCCCACGGCCATGTCACCGATGGTGTCCTGGTAGGTGACGAAGATCTCGCTGGTGACGAATGTGCGACCGGCCCACTCGATCATCTCCCAGAGCGCGCTGACGGCGAGGCCGAGCATCGCGGTGACGACGACGCCCGTGCGCCTGCGGAACGTCTCGGCGCCCTGACGCGGTACGACGTCGCACCGGGCGAGGGCGAGGTAGCCCGTGGCGGCGATCGCCCCCGTGCACACGAAGTGCACGACGAGATCCCATCCCGTGATGGTGCGGTAGAGATCGAACACATTGCTCCCTGCCGCCACGAGCACGATGACACCGACCGAGATGTCGAGCCAGGCGCGCATGCCCAGCATGCGAGGGATCATGAGGGCGGGGAGCGCGAGAGCGAGGATGCCGGCATCCGTCGGGGTCGACCAGATGGCCGCGACGACGACGCTGAGCACAGCGATCACGCGCAGAGCGTCGGCCGTGTACTCGGCGACGCCTCGAGGTGGACGGAGGAAGTTCTGCTTCATCGGGGCGTCTCCGTTCGCACATCGCGTGATTCCACGGCTGCCAGTCGGACGACGGCCTGAACGGGGAAGTGATCCGACGGCCAGCCTCCGGCGACGCGATGGGTATTGACCGCGGCGCGGCAGACGTGAACTCCCGGTGACACCAGGATCGCGTCGATGCGCCGCCCAGGCCGGGGCGGGCGGTACCCGCCGTACGTGCCCCACTCGGGGGAGAGCCTCTCATCCGCTGCCGTCCAGGCATCCGCCAGAGCGTCGCCCGCCCGCAGTGCGCCCCACGGGATCGAGGTCGGTCCCGCATTCAGATCTCCGAGCAGCACGACAGGCTGCGATTGCCCGATCACCGTGCGGTGCAGCTCCTCCGCCGCGCGATGGCGCGATCTCGTGGAGAAGACGTCGAGGTGCGTGTTGATCACCACGACTTCTCGTGACGTCACCCGATCCCGAAGCCGCGCCTGCACGGCGACGCGCGGGATCACGTTGCCCCAGGAGGTCGATCCCGGCTGATCCGGTCGGTCGGAGAGGGCGGTCTGCCGCCATTCGAGCAGTTCGAGTCGGTCATCGTCGTAGAACACGGGGCATCCCTCGCCGCGGGGCCCCGTGCTGCGGCCGTGACCCACGAAGCGGTACGAGCCGCCGAGCGCGTCGCGCATCACGATCGCCTGGTCCGGCATGACCTCCTGAGCGCCGAGAATCGTGGGTCGCTCTCTGCTCAGCAGCGCTTCGACGCGAGGACGCCGAACACTCCAACGGTCGGCGAGGGGCCAGGTCGGGAACGCCAGACGCCGCCGCACGTTGAACGTCATCACATGCAGATCCGGCGCATCCACACGGCCGACGAGCGGGATGGTCATCGATGGGCACCTCTCGGCGTAGGGACTCCGAAGCGGTGCAGGACACGCCGGAGCGCCAACCGCACCCAGCGCACCGATGGGAAGTCCTGCGGCCAACGCCGGATGACGGTGCGGAAGCCTCGGCGGGTACGACGCGCGAAGGCACGGCCGCTCACGAACGGGCGCATGGAGATCCCCATCCCTGTGTTCGGAAGGTAACGGATGCGGTGGCGTTCGCCGAGATGGAAGGCGAGGTCGAGGTCGTCGTGCACCTCCGGGTCGTCGCGCCGCACGTCTGCGCGCACCGAGAGCCAGGCCGAACGGCGGAAGGCGAGATTCGAGCCGAACAGCGGCAGGTGGCCGAGTGCGGGAGCGGTGGCAGCCGCATACGCGCCCAGATAGGCGCCGGCCAGAGGCGCTCGCAGGACTCGCGGGCCGTCGATGAAACGGGCGCCACCGGTGAAGACCGAGACCCGCGGATGCCGCACGAAGGCGTCCATCGTCTCCTCCACCCAGGTGTCGGCCGGGATGCAGTCGGCGTCGAGCCGCAGAATCACATCCCCGGTCGCCGTGTCATAGCCGAGTGCGCTCGTGGCGGGGATGCCGGGCCGATCGCAGTGCACCACTGTGGCGCCGAAGGCGGCCGCGACCGCTGCCGACGAGTCTGCGGAGTCGTTGTCGACGACGATGATCTCACTCGGCTGACGGGTCTGACGGGCGAAAGCCGTCAGACACTGCTGCAGATGACCCGCGTCATCCTTCACCGGGATCACCACGGATACGGTGAGGGACGGTCCGGCTGGTCTGGGACCCTTCACAGAGCCTCCTCGGCGCGTCGTTCGGCAAGGCTATGCGATCCCTGCCCATGGTTCGACGCCGTTGACATCGGAGCACCCGCCGGTTAGTGCGGGCATCTGCGTCGGCTGGCCAGAGGCAGCCGTGACGGTCTCACTTCAGCGTTATCCAGTTGTGAGCAGAACGTTCGTTCGGCGTAACGCCGACCGCGCTCTCCGTGAAACACCGCGCGCCTAAAGTCGGCTTCACGGACAGAGGAGGGCTCGTGATCGTTCGAGACAGCGCACCGGCGAATGTCGTCGTGGTCGGCGCCGGGATGGTGGCGCACCGGTTCGTCGAGAGTCTGCTGCGTTCGGAGAACGACGCCCGGACCGTGACCGTCATCGGCGAGGAGGCACGCGCGCCATACGACCGCGTCGGGCTGACCTCGTACTTCTCGGGTGCGCTCGCCGAAGACCTCGAGCTCGACCCCGGCGTGCTCGCTGATCCACGCGTCCGCTTCATCGCTGACGACCGTGTGACGCAGATCGATCGTGCGTCACGGTCGGTGCGCACGCGGTCGGGCGCGCAGCACGCGTACGGCACGCTCGTGCTGGCGACCGGTTCGTACGCTCTGCGACCCGCGGTCGACGGGGCCGAGCTCCCCGGCAGCTTCGTGTACCGGACGCTCGACGATGTCGCGGCGATCCGTCAGTTCGTCGAGCGGCGGCGGGCGCAGCTCGGACGCCCGCTGCGTGGCTCCGTGATCGGCGGCGGTCTGCTCGGGCTGGAGGCCGCCGGTGCGCTGCAGGGGCTCGACGTCGGATGCACCGTGGTGCAGTCCTCCGATCGCCTCATGTCTGCTCAGCTCGACCTGGCCGGCGGCACGATCCTCCGCCGGCTCATCGAGTCGAAGGGGATCCAGGTGCGCACGGGTACGAGGACCACGCGCCTGGACCCCGATGCGTCCGGTGCTGTGGCCGCCCTTCAGTTCCAGGACGGCAGCATGCACGACGCAGACATCGTCATCTTCACGGTCGGCGTGCGCCCGCAGGACTCCCTGGCCCGGCTCGCTCAGCTCGACGTGCATCCCACGGGCGGTGTGCTGATCGACTCCCGCTGCCGAACGATCGACGAGAACATCCTCGCGATCGGCGAGGTCGCCAATTTCGACGGTCGCTCCGTCGGGCTCGTCGCCCCCGGCTACGCGATGGCGGAGGTCGCGGCGACTCGCCTGCTCGGAGGAGATGCGACCTTCCCGGGCTACGACGACTCGGCCAAGCTCAAGCTCGCCGGTGTCGAGGTCGCGAGTTTCGGTGACGCGATGGCCGTGACCCCGAACGCTCTCGATGTCGTCTACACCGATCCGGTGAACGGGGTTTACAAGAAGCTCGTACTCTCCGACGACGCGAAGATTCTCCTCGGCGGCATCCTCGTCGGCGATGCATCGGCGTACGGCTCGCTCCGTCCGCTGGTGGGAGCGCCGCTCGGCGCCGATCCGGCCGCTCACCTGCTGCCGGAAGGCGGCACGACGCTCCCGGACAATGAGTTGCCGGAATCGGCCGTCGTCTGCTCGTGCTCGAATGTGACGGCGGGGCGCATCCGCGAGGCCGTCCATTCGGAGGGCTGCACGGATGCCGCAGCCGTGAAGGCGTGCACGAAGGCGGGGGCGACCTGCGGATCGTGCGTCTTCGCGGTGAAGAAGATCGTCGGACAGGAGCTCACCAAGCTCGGCCAAACGACGTCCGATGCGCTGTGCGAGCACTTCGCGATGTCGCGCCGGCAGCTCTTCGATGCCGTGCGGGTGTCGGAGCTGTCGACATTCAGCGCCATCATCGGGCGCTTCGGCACCGGTCGTGGCTGCGACATCTGCAAGCCGGCCCTCGCGAGCATCCTCGCCGTGCTGGTCGGCGCGCACGTTCTCGACGGGGAGAACGCATCGCTGCAGGACACCAATGACCATGTGATGGCGAACATGCAGAAGGACGGCACCTACTCTGTGGTGCCCCGGATGCCGGGCGGCGAGGTCACACCGGCAGGGCTCATCGCGATCGGCACCATCGCGGACACGTACGGGCTCTACACGAAGATCACCGGCGGCCAGCGGATCGACATGTTCGGTGCCCGTCTGGAGCAGCTGCCGCAGATCTGGCAGAAGCTGGTCGACGCCGGTTTCGAGTCGGGCCAGGCGTACGGCAAGGCGCTGCGCACTGTGAAATCGTGTGTCGGGTCGACCTGGTGCCGATACGGCGTGCTCGACGCAGTCGGCATGGCGGTGCGGCTGGAGCTGCGGTACCGCGGTCTGCGCGCGCCGCACAAGCTCAAGGTCGGCGTCTCCGGTTGTGCCAGGGAGTGCGCGGAAGCTCGCTCGAAGGATGTCGGCGTGATCGCGACCGAGACGGGCTGGAACATGTACGTCGGCGGGAACGGCGGGTTCTCACCTCGGCACGCGGAGCTGCTGGCATCCGATCTCGACGACGAAGGACTGATCCGTGCGATCGACCGCTTCTTCATGTACTACATCCGCACTGCGGACCGGCTGCAGCGCACAGCCGGATGGTGCATGGAGCTGGATGGTGGACTCGACGGTCTCCGGGCAGTGATCTTCGACGACAGCCTCGGCATCTGCGAGGACCTCGACGCGGCGATGGCGGTGCATGTGGACCGCTATGAGGACGAGTGGGCGGCCACTCTGCGGGATCCCGTGAAGCTGCGGCGGTTCGAGTCCTTCGTGAACGCGCCCGATACGCCGGACCCCTCGCTCGCATATGTATCGGAGCGGGGGCAGGTGCGTCCCGCCACGACGGAGGAGCGCAGCGACGGTGCGGTGCTGATCGCCGGCACGACGCTGGAGGTGCGTCGATGACGTTCACAAGCCCCACCGCCGCGCGGCGCGTGCGGGTGTGCGCCGTGAGCGATCTCGAGGTCGAGCGCGGTCGGGCTGCGCTCGTCGGTGCGGTGCAGGTCGCGCTGTTCCTGCTGGCCGATGGATCCGTGCACGCCGTGTCGAACCTCGACCCGTACAGCGGAGCGAACGTCATGTCGCGTGGCATCGTCGGGAGCAGAGGCTCGACGCCGACGCTGGCATCGCCGATGCACAAGCAGGTGTTCGACCTGCGCAGCGGAGCGTGCCTCGAGACGCAGGGTAAGGAGCCTGCATCGCTGAGGGTGTGGAGCGTGGCCGTCGTCGACGGGCACGTCGAGATCGACATCGAGGAGCTCCGATGACTGTGATGCTGGGTGTCAACCTCGCCGGCCGCGACGTGCTGCTGGTCGGCGGAGGGGCGGTGGCGAGCAAGCGGCTCCATCGCTTCCTCGCCGACGGCGCGAGGCCGCGGATCGTCGCTCCTGTGTTGGATGGCCGCACGGCACTGCTCGTCGAGCGTCACAGTGTCGCCTGGGAGCCCCGGGAGTTCCGCGCGGGCGACCTCGACGGTGCGTGGCTCGTGCACACGGCGACCGGTGATGCGCAGATCGACCGTCTGGTCGCGGAGCAGTGCGAGATGCAGCGTGTTCTCTGCATCAACGCCTCGGATGGCGCGCACGGCACAGCCAGGCTCACCGCACAGGCTGAGATCGGCGACGTGACGGTCGCCGTCACGAGCACGGTCGGGGCCGACCCCCGGCGTTCCGTCGCGGTGCGCGACGCGATCACCGACCTGGTCAGTGACGGCGGTCTGCCGTTGCGGCGACGGCGGGCCGGCCGCACTGGCAGGGTCGACCTCATCGGCGGCGGTCCCGGTCCCGCTGATCTGATGACCGTGCGCGCCCGTCGCCTGATCGCCGAGGCGGATGTGCTCGTGACCGACCGCCTCGGACCGGCGTCCGAGATCGTGCAGGGTCTCGACTCGGATGTCGAGGTGATCGACGTGGGCAAGCAGCCGGGTCGTCACCCGGTCCCGCAGGACGAGATCAACCGGATCATCGTCGAGCACGCCGCAGCCGGACGCAGGGTCGTCCGGCTGAAGGGCGGCGATCCGTTCGTTTTCGGGCGCGGCGGTGAGGAGATGCGCGCCTGTCTCGCCGCCGGGATCCCGGTCGATGTCACGCCGGGGATCTCGAGCGCGATCGCGGTGCCGCAGGCGGCCGGCATCCCGGTCACGCACCGCGGCACGGCGGCGGCGTTCCACGTCGTGAACGGGCAGGGCGGGTTCGGGCCGGGTACCTTGGAGGCCATGGCTGACGCGACGGTGACGACGGTCGTCCTGATGGGTGTCGCCGCTCTCGGGCGGCTGGTCGAGTCTGCGCTCGCGCACGGAGTCCCGAGAGATCGGGCCGTCGCATTCGTCGAGAGTGGTCACACGCCGCAGCAGCGTACAACGCGCACGACCCTCGGCCGGGCTGTGGAGGAAGCGCGCGCGGTCGGGCTCCGCAACCCCGCCGTGATCGTGATCGGGGAGGTTGCGAGCGAACGTCTGCTGCTGCCGACCCCCGCGGCGATCGGGGCTGCTCTGGCGTGACGACCCGTGCCCCGCTCCCACCGGCTCTCGCCGGATGCACCATCGTCGTGGCCGCAGACCGACGCGCGGGTGATCTGGTCTCTGCACTCGAACGCCGGGGTGGACAGGTCTACCGGGCGCCTGCGCTCAGCATCATCCCGAATGAGGACGACGAGGACCTGCTCGCCCGCACCCGCGACCTGATCGCGACTCCGCCCGACATCGTGATCGTGACGACCGGTGTCGGGTTCCGCGGGTGGATCGATGCCGCGCACGAGAACGATCTGGCGGAGGATCTCGCAGTCGCGCTGGCCGATGCGCAGTTCGTCGCGCGAGGGCCGAAGGCGCACGGAGCGATTCAGCAGGCCGGGTTCACGGCGGACTGGGTCGCGGAGTCCGAGACATCGGCGGAGGTGGGGGAGTACCTCACGGCTGACGGCGTGGCAGGCCGGCGTATCGCGATCCAGCACCACGGTGCAGGTGCGGATGGCCTCGACGCGCTGCTCCGTGATCTCGGCGCCGATGTCGTGAGCATCACGGTCTATCGGTGGGGTCCGCCGCCCGACCCTCAAATCGTTCACCGCTCCGTCGTACAGGCCGCCACGGGCGAGGTCGACGCGGTGCTCTTCACCTCCGCACCCGGCGCCGCGGAGTGGGTCAGGGCGGCGGTGCGCGCCGGCGCACTCGACTCGATCCGTCGACGCGCGGCGGCCGGACGCCTGCTGCTCGCGGCCGTCGGCCCCATCACCGCCGCACCGTTGCGCGACGCCGAGCTGCACATCACGCTCGCCGCCCGCGGCAGGCTCGGGTCGCTGGTGCGCTGCGTCGTCGACCACTTCGCCTCAGGGACGGCACCGCAGCTGCGGACCGCAGCCGGCACCCTGGAGGTGCGCAGCGGCGGAGCGTTGCTCGCGGGCCGCTTCGTGCCGCTGTCTCGCGCAGGTGCCAGCATCCTGAGCGAGCTCTTCGACGCGGCTGGACGGGTGCTCTCGCGGGAAGAGCTCGCGCTCGTGCTGCCGCGGGGCGGCGAGAGCGCGCACGCCGTCGAGATGGCGGTCGCCAGGCTCCGAGAAACGCTCGGCGGGGCGAGCGTGATCCAGACCATCGTGAAACGCGGCTACCGACTCACTGTGGAGGATTCCGAATGACCACTCTCGTCGCTTGCTCCCACGGCACCGACTCGCCGGAGGGGCGGCGTGCGGTCGAACTCCTCGTGGATCTCGTTCGGCAGCTGCTGCCGCAGACGCGGGTCGTGCAGGCGTTCGTCGACGTGCAGGAGCCCACCCTGCTCGATGTGATCGAGCAGGAGCGGAGCCTCGACGATGTCGTCGTGGTGCCGCTGCTGCTCTCCGTCGGGTTCCACACGGCCGTCGACATCGCCGACGCGGTACGCCCGCACGACAACGTGCGCCAGGGAGAGCCCTTGGGCACCCATCCGCTGGTCGCGGAGGTATTGGCCGACCGGCTTCGGGTGACCGTCTCGGACACCTGGCTGCCTGGTGACCACATCGTGCTCGCCGCAGCCGGATCGAGCAACCCGGCCGCCGTCGCGGATGTCGCCGCAGCCGCCGCGAACCTCGCTCCTCTCATTCCTGTCCCGATCACGATCGGCTACGCCTCCGCGATCGATCCGCGGATCGGAGAAGCTGTGGCATCCGCTCGTCGTGGCGGGGCTACTCGCGTGATCGCCGCGAGCCATGTGCTCGCTCCGGGGTACTTCGCCGGACTGGTCCGGAGGGCGGGTGCCGATCTGGTCTCGGCGCCGCTCGGCGTCGACGTGCGCATCGCCGAAGTGGTCGTCGACCGTTTCCACGCGGCCTGACCTCGGGAGCAACGCCCCTCGAGCGCACGACAGGGGGCGGACGCCGAAGCATCCGCCCCCTGTCTTCTCATCACACCCGAGACGGCTCACGCTCCGCACGGGCGGTGTTCTGGCCGATCGCGGGCGCGCCCGCAGCCGGCGCGTCGACGACCGCGAGGAGGGACCGACGCTGCGCTGCACGTGCCTCGCGCGCCTTTCGAGCCTTCGGGCGGCCGTGCGTGAAGTAGATCGGCAATCCGACGAAGACCAGGCCGCCCACGAGGTTCCCGACGACGGTCGGCAGCTCGTTCCAGACCAGGTAGTCCCACACGGTGAAGTCGGCACCCATCAGCAGCCCCGACGGGAACAGGAACATGTTGACGATCGAGTGCTCGAAGCCCATGTAGAAGAACAGCATGATCGGGAGCCACATCGCGACGATCTTCCCGATCGTGCTGTCCGACACCATCGCCAGTACGACACCCGTCGACACCATCCAGTTGCACAGCACGCCGCGGATGAAGAGCGTCAGCATGCCGGCCGCACCGTGATCGGCATACCCGACGGTTCTGCCGTGCCCGATCTCGCTGATCGCCTCGCCGACGGCGCTCGGCGCCGTCGAGAACCCGTACGTGAAGTAGATCGCCATGAGGATCGCCACGAGGAACGCGCCCCCGAAGTTGCCGAGGAACACGAGCCCCCAGTTGCGCATCAGCGACCCGACCGTCGCACCGGGGCGTCGGTCGAGCACCGCGAGCGGGCCGAGCGTGAAGACGCCGGTCAGCAGGTCGTAGCCGAGCAGATAGAGCATCACGAACCCGACCGGGAACAGCACGGCGCCCAGGAGCGGTTGACCGGTCTGCGTCGAGACCGTCACGGCGAAGGCGGCCGCGATCGTGAGCAGGGCCGCGCCCATGAAGGCACGGATGAGGGTGTCGCGAGTGGACAGCTGCAGTTTGTAGGCACCGGCGTCGACCATGCGGGTCGCGAGCTCGGCTGGCTTGATGTAGGACACATGACCTCCACGGGACGGGAGCACGAATGCTCAGCTGCATCGAGCATGGAGGACCGGCGTTTCGGGCAGCGACGCGCGAGGTTACGGCTGTGGAGCAAACCCTTCACTTCGCCGACCCCGCGGTGTGAGATGTCCGTTCGCGACACGCCGACCCTCACCGATCCCGCGAGAGGAAGCGCAGAGGTGATCAGCTCACCGCCGCATGCAGGCGCTGCGGTTCGGTCCGCATGGGAGTGCGGACCCCGCTGTCAGAGAAGGTCGAAGTACCCGCCGTAGGGCGAATCGGTGTCGCCGGTGTCGCGCGCGTCGAACTGCACGGTGGCGACGCTGATCGAGACACGAGAGGTCGGGGTGATCAGCACCCGCATCGTGCGGTTGCCGACGATGGTGAACGTCACGAATCTTCCCGACGTCGCGGTTGCGGCTTCGATGCGCGTCATGAGGTTGTCGAGGTCCTGATCCTGCGACAGCAGGTTGGCCATGCCGTCGATGACGATCTCGGTCTGAACCATTGTCTGCACGTCACTCATGCTCCCATATCATCGCCCTCGAGCGACCCGCGCTATGCGGTTGACAAGACCACGTCGGTTCCTCGACCGACATGGTGGCGATTGCCCCGCGCCGCACCTAGCTCTCGGGCGTCTCGAGGACTTCGTCGACGAGCGTGATGCCACCGGAGCTGTTGGCGGACTGCATGAGCGCTTCGATCCACTTCATGTTGAGTTGTGGAGTCGTCGGCTCCGAGAAGGTGAACCGGAGCGGGATCGACGGGTGGATCCAGATCGTGCTGCGCCTCTGCACGTCGCCGTCCGCGTGCTGCCACGACAGCGTGAAGGACTCCTGACGGCGCAGCTTGGTCGCGATGACGACCTTGAGGTGCGCGAGAGCGCGCTCCTCGACGTGGATCGCATCGTCGGAGTCACCGTAGTGAAGAGTGCCCATGTTGCCCGATGTCCCTTTGCTCATGACGACCGCGCCGCGGAGGAGAGGTTTACACCGTAAGCCTAGCGGTGACAAGCCCCCTCGCTGCTGCACCATGGTGGCCTATAACGGTTGCCACCGATCCGCTCGGGTCGGTCACGATGAAGGATTCGCCATGCCCCGTCCTGCACCCGCCGCCGACCGCAGCGCCCCGATCCCGAAGCGGCAGGCAAGCCGGACTCGCCGGACGACCTGCACAAGCGCTCCTGGAAGTACGTGCTGCAGAAGACGATCCGCGAGTTCTCCTCCGACCAGTGCACAGACATCGCCGCCGCACTGACGTACTACGCCGTGCTCTCGCTCTTCCCGGGTCTCATCGCGATCTTCTCCCTCCTCGGCGTCTTCGGTCAGGGACAGGCCGCGAGTGACGCGGTCCTGGACATCGTCGAACAGGTCGCTCCGGGAGACACCGCCGACACCATCCGAGGACCCATCGAGCAGATCGCGGGATAACCGGCCGCGGGGTTCGCGCTGATCACCGGAATCATCCTCGCGATCTGGTCGGCATCCGGGTACGTCGGAGCGTTCAGCCGCGCGATGAACCGCATCTACGAGATCGAGGAGGCGCGCCCCTTCTGGAAGCTGAAGCCCGCGCAACTGCTGGTCACCGTCATCGCCATCGCGCTGCTCGTCATCGCCGCGGTGATCCTCGTCGTGTCGGGACCGGTGACCGAAGCGCTGGGCAGCGCTCTCGGGCTCGGCTAGGTTCCCCAGACGATCTGGTCCATCGTGAAATGGCCGGTGCTCGCGTTCGTCGTCGTGCTGATCGTCGCGATCCTCTATTACGCGACTCCCAATGCGAAGCAGCCGAAGTTACGGTGGATCAGCATCGGCGCGCTCATCGCCATCGTCGTCCTCGTGCTTGGCACCGTCGGCTTCGGACTGTATGTCGCCAACTTCTCGAACTACGACCGCACGTACGGATCCCTCGCCGGGATCATCATTTTCCTGCTGTGGCTGTGGATCGCGAACCTCGCCCTGCTGTTCGGAGCGGAGTTCGACTCCGAACTCGAGCGCGGTCGCCAGCTGCAGGCCGGGATCTCCGCAGAGGAAGAAATCCAGCTGCCCCCCGCGCGACACTCGCAAGAGCGACAAAGCGGCGAAGAAGGAGCAGGAGGACATCGAGGAAGGCCGCAAGATCCGCATCGACGCGAGCGCCGGGAAGACCGACGACAACGACTGACCCGGCCGCGACCCGTCAGCGGCTGATGTCGGCGCTCAACCGGTCGAGGAGGACCTCGAGCGAGATCTCGAACTCCTCCTCGCTGCGGTCCTCGCTCAACAGGGGGCGAAGGCGCAGCACCTCGGGCGCGTTGGCCAGGTCGACCTGGCCGTCGCGCTCGGGGACGTCGGCGCCGCCCTCGTCGAGCGGAGCTCCGACGGGAGCGGTGTCGGCGCCGTGGACGGCGGACTCCAGAAGGAGCTGCCCGAGAAGGAAGCTGCTGAACGAGCGATAGGTGCCGACGGCCTGCGCGTCGGTGAATCCGAGGCCGATGAGCGTGCGCAGGAACAGATCGACGACCTCCACACTGCGCAGCGGCGGACGCAACCAGGGTGCCGCCGGGTGCCGGCTCGCCACGAGGGGAAAAGCGCGCGGATGCTGGGTCGCGATCCGGCGAACCCGGTGCGCGACCGTCTGCAAGAAGCCCTGCCAGTGGTCCGCGAGCTCATCGTCGAGCGTGTCGGTGAGGTTGCCCATCAGCGAAGCGACAACCCCTTCCAGCAGGTCTTCCCGGCCGTGGACGTAGCGGTAGAGCGACATCGCCTCGACCCCGAGCTCCTGTGCGAGTGAGCGCATCGACAGGTTCTCAGGACCCGTGCGGTCGATCTGCTCCAGTGCCGTCCGAATGATGAGCTCTCGGCTCAGCCGACCCGCCGACGAACCTGATGGGGTGTTCCGAGATCGCTCCGGCATGCTCACACGCTACTCGCATCGCATCGCAGCGCGGCGGCGGTCGCCGTCGGAGTCAGAGGAGTTCGGACGGGTGGGTGAGCCGCCACCACTCGGTGGGCGGATCGATGGTCCCCACGATCTCCACGGGCGCGGTGACGGTGTTCGGCCCCGCTGTCCAGGTGATGCTCCCCACGACGCTGCCGTCACGGTACGCGGGCGGGGCGTCGATGGACATCGTCAGCTCGATCGGCGTGTCCGACCAGGTGAAGATCTCTGCGTCCTCTCCAAGAGCCAGCGTCGCGGTCTCGCCCCACGGCGTCGAGATCGATCCGACTTCTTGACCCGCGGTCGCGACCGGCACCTGGTGGAAACCGGCGCGGATGCTCTCGAGCCCGGCGACGACCGTGGCGTTCACCGACTCACGCGATGCTCCGCCGAGCACGACGCCGGTGACGGCGAGCGGCGCGGCTGCGCCCACATCCAATGTCGACGTGTACAGCAGGTTGTGTGCGCCGTCGCCCAGGTTCCCGGTCTTCAGCCCCGTGATGCCGGCTGTTCCGAGCAGGCCGTTGGTGTTCTGCAGCCGACCCGCGCCGGGCACCGAGGTCGATGAGGTCGCCACGATCTGAGCGATCGCGGGATGCGCGGCGGCGAGCTTCGCGATGGCCAACAGGTCGGCCGGTGTGCTCGTGTTGCGCGGACTGATTCCCGTGGGTTCGACGATCGTCGTCCCGGTGAGACCGTGGGCTGCGAGCCAGTCGCGCGTCGCGCCGAGGAAGGCGCTCTGCGACCCGAAGATCCGCGACGACAGCGCGTCGGCGTAGTTGCTCGCGGAGGGGATGAGCATGGCCGCGAGAGCATCGTGCAGCGACATCGAGGTGCCGGTGGGCATCGGAGCGATGGTCGCGCCCAGCACGTAGTACTGGTCGTAGAGGTCGTGGTCGGACTTGCTGAACGTGATGGTCGGCCCCGGGTCGTCCGCAGACGAGAGTGGCGCCGCGTCGAGGATGACGAGGGCGGTGATGAGCTTGGTGATGCTGGCGATCGAGAGCGGTTCGCCCGTTCCTGTCGCCGACCAGGTCGCGCTCGCCGTGTCTCCCAGATAGGCATCGGCACCGGCGATGCTGATCGCCGTCGCTGCCGCCGTGGGAGTGGGGATGACAGCGGGGGCGCCGACCGCGATCTGCGGCGCGCGAGCGGCCACCTCGGGCGGATTGACCGGCGCAGTGAGCGCCCACCCGATGTAGCCGCCGGTCGCCGCCAGCAGCAGCACGATGCAGGCGGCCGTGATG
Source organism: Microbacterium sp. EB106-03-03-XG65 (assembly GCF_058791955.1). Taxonomy (NCBI): domain Bacteria; kingdom Bacillati; phylum Actinomycetota; class Actinomycetes; order Micrococcales; family Microbacteriaceae; genus Microbacterium; species Microbacterium sp. EB106-03-03-XG65. The sequence goes on along the minus strand of NZ_JBYTEB010000002.1, from coordinate 751,497 downwards.
ATGAGTCCTCGTCGCCTGCGTCTTCTGCGCGTCGCCGGATCGATCCGATCGCCGTCGAACTCCTGCTCGCCCGCCATGAGGTCTGCGAAGTCGGAGAGTTCGTCCACCGGCTGACCGGATGCCGTCATCGAGAGCCTCTCATCGCGCCGCACCTGTCGCTCGCATTCCGCCGAAAAGCCCATCTTCTCGTAAGTCCCCAGGCCCCGGTATCGGCCGTTCGGGGGACAAACGGGGCCGACATGACGGGAATACCCGGGCAGGGTATACACTTGAACCAGATACCCCCCAGGGGTACTACCTGAACGAGAAGGAGACATCATGACCACGAACGAATTCCAGGTGACGGGGATGACCTGCGGGCACTGCGAGATGTCGGTCCGCGAAGAGGTGGCCGAGGTGCCCGGCGTCGACGACATCCGGGTGAGCGCCCAGACCGGCAGGCTCGTCGTCACGGGCTCGGACTCGCTCGACGACGCGAAGATCCTGGCTGCCGTGGCAGAAGCAGGGTACTCGGCGGTGCGGACGGCATGAACGCCGGTGCACGACTCGCCGTCTACGGCATCGGGCTGCTCGTCGCCTTCGGCGCGGCCTTCGGCCTGGCGAAGGTGATCGTGCCGCCGAGCGCCGTCAGCGAATGGACGAAAGGTGCAGAGATGAATGAACACGAAGGGCATGGGGTTTCGGCCACAGCGCCCGCTGACTCAGCCGACGCGGCGACTGCTGCCCTGAAGGGCCTCTCGCTCAGCAGCGACGGTTTCGTGCTGTCGCCGGTCGTCGCTCCCTCGGGAGTGGGCGAGGCGGGGGAGCTGAGCTTCCGGATCACGGATGCCGAAGAGGCCCCCGTCACCGACTACCAGACCGCACACGACAAGGAACTGCACCTGATCGTGGTGCGTTCCGACGGAAGCCTGTTCCGCCACGTCCATCCGACGATGGATGAGGCCACCGGCACGTGGTCTCTGCCGTGGGAATGGACCGAGCCCGGCACCTACCGCGTCTTCGCCGACTTCACGCCGGCGGCGGATGCCGCCTCCCTGACCCTCACCCGCACCGTCCAGGTGGCCGGCGATTTCGCGCCTGTGGTGCCCGAGCCGACTCGAGTCGCGAACGTCGACGGCTTCACGGTCTCCCTCGACGGCGACCTCCAGGCGGGGACGGTGAGCGACCTCGTGCTGACCGTCACGCGCGATGGTCAGCCGGTCACGACGCTGGAGCCGTACCTGGGTGCGTTCGGTCACCTCGTCGCCCTGCGCGACGGCGACCTCGCCTACCTGCACGTGCACGCCGAGGGCGAAGAGCCCGGCGTGGGCGAGACGTCCGGTCCCGAGATCGCGTTCGCCGCCGAAGCCCCGACCCCGGGTCGTTACCTGCTGTACCTCGACTTCCAGGTCGACGGCCAGGTGCACACCGCCGAGTTCGTTCTCGACGCCGGAAGAAGCTGACGCACATGAGTACATCAGCACCCCTCGACCTGGGGTCGGGCGTCGAGCTCGAGATCGGCGGGATGACCTGCGCCTCCTGCGCTATGCGGATCGAGAAGAAGCTGAACAAGCTCGAGGGTGTCGTGGCCACGGTCAACTACGCGACGGAGAAGGCGAAGGTCACGGTCCCCGAGGGGTACGACCCTGCGCTCCTGATCGCCGAGGTCGAGAAGACGGGGTACTCCGCGGCGCTCCCCGCTCCGAAGCGCGGGATGAGCGATACCGAGACGGCCGGTGAGCCCGGCGACGCGGATCCCGAGCTGCGGTCGCTGCGCAACAGGCTGATCGGCGCGATCGTGCTGACTGTCCCCGTGATCGCGATGGCGATGATCCCCGCACTGCAGTTCACATACTGGCAGTGGGCCTCGCTGGCACTGGCCGCTCCGGTGATCGTCTGGGCGGCGTGGCCCTTCCATCGGGCGGCGTGGATGAACCTCAGGCACGGCACGGCCACGATGGACACGCTCATCTCGATGGGCACCTCGGCGGCGTTCCTGTGGTCGCTCTATGCGCTGTTCTTCGGAACGGCGGGGACGCCCGGAATGACGCACCCGTTCGAGTTCGCTCTGGCGCCCTCCGACGGGGCGGCGAACATCTACCTCGAGGTGGGTGCCGGCGTGACGATGTTCATCCTGGCCGGTCGGTACTTCGAGAAGCGCTCGAAGAAGCAGGCCGGTGCGGCCCTGCGGGCCCTCCTCGAGCTCGGCGCGAAAGAGGTCGCCGTGCTGCGCGGCGGGGTCGAGACGAAGATCCCCGTCGAAGATCTGCAGGTCGGTGACGAGTTCATCGTGCGTCCCGGCGAGAAGATCGCCACCGACGGTGTCGTCGTCTCGGGCACGTCAGCCGTCGATGCGTCGATGCTCACCGGCGAGGCGGTGCCGGTCGAGGTCGCCGAGGGAGACGCCGTCACGGGGGCCACGACGAACGTCGGGGGACGGCTCGTGATCCGCGCCACCCGCATCGGCTCCGACACACAGCTGGCGCAGATGGCCCAGCTCGTCGAAGACGCGCAGACCGGCAAGGCGGAGGTGCAGCGACTCGCCGATCGGATCTCGGGGGTGTTCGTGCCCATCGTGATCGCGATCGCGGTCATCACGCTCGGCGGTTGGCTCGGCGCAGGATTCCCGGTGACGGCCGCCTTCACAGCGGCGGTGGCCGTGCTGGTGATCGCGTGTCCCTGCGCTCTGGGATTGGCGACGCCGACGGCGCTGCTCGTCGGCACCGGACGCGGAGCGCAGCTGGGCGTGCTCATCAAGGGCCCGGAGGTTCTCGAATCCACCCGCAGGATCGATACCGTCGTCCTCGACAAGACGGGGACGGTCACGACCGGCAAGATGACACTCGTGGGCGTGTTCACCGAGGACCGCACGGATCGTGCGGAGCTGCTCCGACTGGCCGGCGCGCTGGAGGATGCCTCCGAGCATCCGATCGCGCAGGCCATCGCCAAGGGGGCGACGCAAGAGGTCGGCGCACTGCCGACGCCCGAGGACTTCGCGAACATCGAGGGAAAGGGAGTTCAGGGCATCGTCGACGGCCATGCCGTACTCGTCGGACGGGACTCCCTCCTGGCCGAGTGGTCACAGAATCTGAGCCCAGAGCTCGCGGCGACGAAGGCCCGCACCGAGGCCGACGGTAAGACCGTCGTCGCGGTCGGGTGGGACGGGCAGGCGCGCGGCATCCTCGTCGTGGCCGACACCGTCAAGCCCAGTAGCGCCGAGGCGATCGCCCAGCTCGCGAACCTCGGATTGACGCCCATCCTGCTCACCGGCGACAACGAGGCCGTGGCCCGACGGATCGCCGCAGAGGTGGGGATCGATGAGGTCATCGCCGAAGTCCTCCCCGAAGACAAGGTCGACGTGGTCAGGCGCTTGCAGCGCGAGGGCAAGACGGTCGCGATGATCGGCGACGGCGTCAATGACGCTCCGGCCCTCGCCCAGGCCGATCTGGGGCTCGCGATGGGCACGGGAGCGGATGTCGCCATCGAGGCATCCGACATCACCCTGGTGCGCGGAGACCTGCGAAGCGCGGTCGACGCGATCCGGTTGTCGCGCAAGACGCTCGGAACCATCAAGACGAATCTGTTCTGGGCCTTCGCCTACAACGTCGCGGCGATCCCCGTCGCGGCGCTCGGGATGCTGAATCCGATGCTCGCGGGCGCGGCGATGGCACTGTCCAGCGTCTTCGTCGTCGGCAACAGCCTGCGTCTGCGCGGTTTCAGGAGCATCACGACGCCGTGACGTCGGCGCCGCGGGTTCACGCGCCGGGCCACAAGTATGCTCGCGGCATGGATCAGATGCGGCCTTTCGATCAGGGGGAGTGGGAGGCGCAGCGCCGGGCGCAGCGATGGCGGCGCGCGATGTGGACGGTCGTCATCGTCGGCATCGTGCTGTTCGGGCTCTTCTATGCCGCACGCGTGGGGTGGCTGTCGATGATGGCCACGGAAGGCGATGTTCCTCCGGCGTCGGCGGTTCCGCTGCCGGCGGGAGCCGAGATTCTCGGCGAGAGCATCGGATGCGGAAGTGGGGGATGCTCGGTGACTTTCACTGTGCGGCCTCCCGGCGGACAGTCGCCGCATGCGCTCGCGGAGAAGATGGGCGCCACGCCGCAGCTGTCGGTGCCGGGAGACTTCTGGGACCCTCGGACGGTATGGGTCTCGGCGAGCCCGGCCGGCAGCGTGCTCAACCTGATCGTCGACTACTGGTCGTCGGAGTGGGTGCCGTAGGCGCTCGACCGGATCACTTCTCGCTGCGCACCCTCAGTCTCGCGGGTGCGCGACGGAGGCCGGCTCCGACGAGCGGCTCTTCCGGTTGCGGCGGCTTTCTCGAATCACGCTGATCACGCTGACCGCGAGGAGGATCACGAGAACGACCTGTACGTAGCCCATCGCCGTGGGGTCGGAGTCGGCTGCCGCAGAATGCGGGGCGGGCACGGCCGCGGCGGGGAGTCCCACGTCAGAACCGACGTAGAGCACCCAGTCCGTCAGGGCATGGACGAGCATCCCGACCCAGAGGCGTCCGGTGACACGTCGGACCCAGTAGTAGGTCGCGCCTGCTGACAGGAGCCCGGCGACGTTGAAGGCGATGATGAAGAGCGGCAGCCCATCGAACAGATACGCAGGAAGATGGGCGAGGGAGAACACCACGCACGTGATCACGAACACGGAGAACTCGCCGAAGCGTGCGCGAACAGCAGTGAGCAGGACTCCGCGCATCACGAGCTCCTCACCGAATCCGACCATCAGGGTGCCCAACGCCACGACGGCCAGGAAGCCGAAGGTGCGCTCGCCCCAGGGAACGTCAGCCAGCTCGAGCAGCAGAACCGTGACGGCCAGCACCGGGATGGCGATCAGCCACCACCGCCGAGGGGTGAGGGTCGGGGTCGGGGGTTCCCTCCACACGTCGGAGCCCCAGCCCGCCCAGCGGAGGAAGAGCAGCACGCCCGCGATGCCGACGGCGAGTGGGATGAAGTGGCCGAGCGCGAACTCGGCCAGGGGGTCGTCGTCGTGGGCCAGACCGCCGATCAGATTGCCGAGACCCCACGCGCAGAGCACGTAGAAGACGACGACTCCGAGTGCGAGCCAGATGGAGCGCGGCCGGGCAGTTCGGCTCGTCGCCGCTGTGCGCCCTCCGTGTGACATCAGTCAGCGTCCGCAGAGAAGACCGGACTCAGGAACCGGCGCTCGTATCGGCGGATGCACTGCGTTCTGCGTGCGAGCTCGAAGGCCGCGACGCACTCGGGATCGGTCTTCGACGCCGTGCGGTAGACCTCGTACTCGGCCAGGGAAGGGAACGTGAAGAGCGCGAATGCCTCGTCGCTGTCGCCCTCGCTCGGCATGAAGTAGCCGTGGTGGGTTCCGCCGTGCTTCGCCACCAGTCGGATCCACGCCCGCCCGTACTCGGTGAAGTCCTCGAGCTTGTCGGGGTCGATCTCGTAGCGCAGGTGGACGGTGATCATGACGCTCATCCTTGCAGAGCGCGTGCTGAGCCCGGCCTCGATCCCGAATGTACGCTGAAGGCATGGATGATCAATCGCCGTCCCCGGCCCGCCCGCTCTGGGCGAGCGTGGCCGACGGCTTCTACGTGGGCAGCCGTGAGGGCTCCTTCCTCGGCTACGTCGACCGCCAGTCGGACGGTGCGTGGCGAGCGTTCGACGCCGCTTCGCGCTCGGTCGGCGATTTCGCCGACCATCATGCGGCGATGGCCGCGGTGACGGACACCGTCACCGTCGGAGCGCAGTCCGAACGTATCGAGCCTCAGCGAGGGGATGCCGGATGACCGAGAAGAATCCACTCGTCTCTGTCGTGTACTGCAGCAGTGCGACGCGGCCCTTCCGTGCCGAGGAACTCGGCGATCTGCTGGAAGCGAGCCGGGCCCACAACAGCGAGCACGACATCACCGGGATGCTGCTGTACCGCAGCGGAGAGTTCGTGCAGATCCTGGAGGGCCCGCGGTCGGGTGTCGACGCGCTGATGGAGAAGATCGGCCGGGACCCGCGGCACACCGACGTGCGTGTGCTGATCGAGGAGCCGCTGCACGAGCGGCGCTTCGCGGACTGGACGATGGGATATCAGTCCCTCGTGGCTCCGCGACCGGAGATGCTCGAGGGGTACCGCGACTCCTTCGACGACCTTCGCGTGGGTGACCACGACATGATCGGCCGAGCCATCATGGAACTCACGCTCTGGTTCCGAGTACGTGAGTCGGGTGCGCTCCGTCCGCACTGAGTCGGCCGCGTCAGAAGCTCCCGATGCCCTTGCCGATCGTGACCACTCCGATGACCAGCAGGAGAACCGTCATCACGGTGGCGTTGTTGTGCACGAGCCAGGTGCGCAGTGCATCGAGCGGCCCGGTCATCTTCTGCGCGGCGACGAGATAGGCGACCACCGGCAGCGCGACGGACGAGGCGGCGATCACGGTGAAGACGACGATGACGACCGTGGTCTCGCTGCTCGACAGGTTCTCCGAGCCGATCGCGACACCCGCGCCGATGCCCATCAGCAGGGTGAACACCACGACGGCGACGACGATGCCCAGCACCCATCCGACGAGGAAGCCCACGCTCGTGCTGCGGGCCTTCGGCGAGAGCAGCCCTGGCAGCGGGCATCGCATTTTTCCAGAGTCGGAGCGGGGTGTCCACCACTGCCGCCGCGGGCTGTTCGTTGTCAGACTCGGCGCATGGTGTTCATCGGATTCCACGCGTCGCACGAGCAGATCCCACCGAGCGCCCTTCTCGAGGCGGTGATCGGGGCGGAGCGCGCGGGGTTCGACGGGGCGATGTGCTCCGATCATCTCGCGCCCTGGACCACAGCTCAGGGCGAGTCGGGTTTCGCCCTCAGCTGGATCGCCGCCGCGCTCGCCCGCACCCGCTTCTCGATCGGCATGGTCAATGCTCCCGGGCAGCGCTACCACCCGGTGATGATCGCCCAGGCGTTCGCGACCCTCGAGGAGATGTTCCCCGGCCGCTTCTGGGCGGCGATGGGCAGCGGCGAGGCCGTCAACGAGCACGTCACGGGCGACGGGTGGCCCGACAAGAGCATCCGCAACGAGCGACTGCGCGAGAGCGTCGACGTGATCCGCCGCCTGATCGACGGCGAAGAGGTGGATCACGACGGACTGGTGCGCGTGCATCGGGCGCGCGTGTGGAGCAGACCCGCCGAACCGCCGCCCCTCTTCGCGACGGCCGTGAGCGCCGAGACGGCGGAATGGGCGGCGTCGTGGGCGCAGGGTCTCGCGACGGTCGCCCAGGAACCGGCCGCGCTGCAGCGGGTCGTCGAGGCCTATCGCTCGGCGGGAGGCACGGGCCCCTGCATCCTGCAGGTGCACCTCAGCCTGGCGGAGAGCGACGGCGCGGCGTTCGCGATCGCACGCGAGCAGTGGCGGAACGGTCTGCTGGCACCCCCCCGTCACCTGGGATCTCGAGCAGCCTGAGGACTTCGAGGCCGCAGTGGACGGGATCGACGAGGAGGGGCTGCGCGACTCCGTGCTGATCGACCACGACACCGCCGCGCTCGCCGGTCGCATCGCCGATCTCGTCGAGATCGGGTTCGATCGCGTCTATCTCCACCACGTCGGCACCGAGCAGTCGCGATTCCTCGATGCCGCTGCATCCGAACTCATCCCCGCCCTGAAGGAGCGACTGTGAAGATCACCGACACGAGTGACCTCTGGTGGAAGACCGCGGTGATCTACTGCCTCGACGTCGAGACGTTCCTCGACTCGAACGGCGACGGCGTGGGCGACCTGCAGGGCCTCGCGCAGCGCATCGACTACCTCTCGCAGCTCGGGGTCACCTGTCTGTGGCTGATGCCCTTCTATCCGACGCCCGACCGCGACGACGGCTACGACGTCAGCGACTTCTATGGGATCGACTCACGACTCGGCACCCACGGCGACTTCGTCGAGGTGATCCGCACCGCACGAGACCGCGGGATGCGGGTGATCGTCGACCTGGTCATCAACCACACCTCCGATCGGCATCCATGGTTCCTCGCCGCGAAGCGCAGCGTGGATTCCCCCTATCGCGACTACTACGTGTGGCGCGACGACGCACCCCCGAAGGGGCAGAAGAACGCCGTCTTCCCGGGGCAGGCGAACGGCATCTGGGGCAAGGACGAGAAGTCGGGGCAGTGGTATCAGCACAGCTTCTACGAGCACCAGCCCGACCTGAACATCGCCAATCCGCGGGTGCGGGATGAGATCGCGAAGGTGATCGGGTTCTGGCTGCAGCTGGGAATCTCGGGTTTCCGTGTCGACGCGGTGCCGTTCCTGCTCGAGATCCCCGAGGGCTCCGGCATCCCCGAGCCGCACGATCTGCTGCGCGACATCCGCCGCTTCCTGCAGCGCCGCTCGAGCGAGGCGATCCTGCTCGGCGAGGTGAACCTGCCCTACGACACGCAGGAGCAGTACTTCGGCGGCGACGATGAAGACGAGCTGACCATGCAGTTCGATTTCGTCGGGATGCAGTCGCTGTACCTGTCGTTCGCCCGTAAGGATCCGGCGCCTCTGATCGCGGCGCTGCAGGCCCGACCGGTGCTCGGCGCGGAGGTGCAGTGGGCGAACTTCCTGCGCAACCACGACGAGCTGACCCTCGACAAGCTCACCGACGGCGAGCGCCAGGAGGTGTTCGAGGCGTTCGCGCCCGACGAGCGTCAGCGCGTGTTCGGTCGAGGCATCACCCGCCGCCTTCCTCCGATGCTCGAGGGTGACCCCCGTCGCATCCGCATGGCCTACAGCCTGCTCTTCACCCTGCCGGGCACTCCCGTGCTGTTCTACGGCGAGGAGATCGGCATGGGCGAGAACATCGAGATCCCCGGCCGCGAAGCCGTGCGCACGCCGATGCAGTGGTCGGTCGACAAGAACGGCGGGTTCTCGGATGCCGCGCCCAGCCGACTCGTCGCTCGGCCGCCCTCCGACGGCTACGCGCCGGAGCACGTGAACGTCGCCGCGCAGCTGGGCGACCGCGAGTCGATGCTGTACTTCGTGCGGGCGCTCACCTCGGCATACCGGATCTCGCCGGAACTCGGCTGGGGAACGCTCGAGATCATCGACCAGCCGGCCGCCTCGCTTCTGGTGCACTCGCTCGCGGCAGACGTCGGCAGGATGATCGCCCTCCACAACTTCGCGGAGGTGCCGGTCACGACCTCGTTCCGGGTGCAGGACGAGCCAGACGGAACGAGACTCGTCGATCTGCTCGATCCCGCGCAGATCGCACTGGGGCCGCACGGCGAGGTCGAGCTGGAGGTGCCGGCATACGGCTATCGCTGGCTGCGTGTGTCACGCCCCGGCGACGGCCGTGTGACCTGAGGCTACGCCTCGACCGGCTCCAGCGTCTTCTCCGCGGGCTCGGGGACCAGATACAGCCCGGAGGGCGCGTTCGCGGTGAAGGCGAGTGCATGGACCCAGGCGGGGTTGATACGTGGATGCTGGGATGAGTCGAACTTGAAGACGAGATTCGTCCAGGGGTGGATCCACACGGTGGTGCGGCCGCCGCCGATGCTGGGGTCGTCTTTCCATGTGAAGACGAAGGGTTCGGCGATGCGGAGTTTGCCGAGGATCGCGAGCTGCAGATGTGCGAGTGCGCGGTCGTCGTAGGTCGTCTTCAAGGATCCGTCGACGATGAGTTTTCCCATCAGGGTGCCTTCCTGTAGGGGAGTCGGAAAGGTGCTTCCGACGGTACTCGCCGCTCCGCTCGACGCGGTCCGATTGTCCGATTCGCGCAGTCATTCGTCGCGGCGCGGTTCGTGACCCGCACGAACGAGGTGGATGTGCTTCAGAAGACGACGTTCGAGACGCATGACCGCGACGCCGCCATGCAGGCGATGTCCGAGTCGGTGGGCAGCCGACTCGTCACCGACGGTTCCGGCGAACTCAGCCTGCGCACCGAGGTCACGGTGAGCGATGTCGTCACACCCCAGCACGTCGCCACCCGGGGAGAGACGATCCACACCCCCACGCATCTCGTCTGCGAGTTCACCGTCTCCCGCGGGGAGTTCACGATCACCTCGCTGCCCGGGGCCGCGGTGCGCGATGTCGCCCGCGAGGTCTTCGTGGACGCGCAGGCCACGCTCGATATCGACTCGGTGCGCCCGGTGTCGGCGGAGATGGATCGGCTGTGGCAGGCGAACCTCGCGTTCTACCGCGAGCACATCCTGCAGCCCGAGATGTACGACAACGCGCTCGTCCGGCAGGAAGCCACGAGGTCGCTCCTGACGACGGCGATCCTCGCCTTCGGCCTGCACCGGCCCGGCGAGCGGAGCGCCGCCCCGTCGGCGGCGGCACGGCGAGCCCGCCTGTACATCGACGAGCACCTGCACGAGCCGATCACCGTGCACGACATCGCGGTCGCCGCCCGCCTCAGCGTGCGAGGGCTCCAGTACGCGTTCGACCGTGCGTACGGCGAGCCGCCCATGACGTATCTGCGATCGGCGCGGCTGTCGGCCGCACGTCGTGACCTGCTCGCGGCCGATCCCGAGTACGACGGCGTGGGCGACATCGCACGGCGCTGGGGGTTCGCGCATCTCGGTCGCTTCTCGAGCACGTACCGGGACACCTACGGGGAGAGTCCCCGGGTGACGCTGGCGTCGTAGGAGGAGATCGGCCGTGCCTGCCGTGGATCAGTCGTTCGTGTCGACCGGGGCGGATGCCGTCGAGGTGGCGCGTCGACGACGAAGACGGCGATGCGCACTCCCGTCCGGTGCTCGTCCGCCCCGGCCATGTGATGCACGCGACGTGCGGCGATTCGCACGCCATCACGGCGACGTTCGACCTCGACTCTCTCGAGCGCATGGCCCGCAGCTTCTACGCCGACGATGGTCTCACGGTCCGCTTCGACAGCAGCGTGCCGATCAGTCGTGCATCCGCGCAGCTCTATCGTCGACTCCTGATCGACGCCCACGTGAACCTGCCCGTGCTCGCCGACAGCGAACTGCTCCGCGCATCGCTGTACCGGATGCTGACCGTGGGACTCCTCGAGTGCTTCGCGCTGCACGGCGAACCTGCCCGCCGCCGCGACTCCGTCCGGCCGCCGCGGTTCTCCTGGTCGGCTGGCCAGGACGCGCGAATCCGCTATCCAGATCACGCGAAACCGTCACAGGTCGGAATCCACGGCGTAACGTCGGTTGACATCCAGGGGGAGGACATCATCATGGGGACACTCGAGATCGTCTATGCCGGCAGCCCGTTCCGCATCGTGGGCCGCAGCCTCGAAGAAGTACAGCAGCAGATCGCCATCACACTCGCGTCGGGCAACACCGGCTGGCTCGAGGCCTACGACGGCTACGGCAGCCGCTCGCCCTTCCAGCTGCTCATCGCCCCCGGTGTGCCGCTCGCTCTCTGCGCGGTCGGCGACGACGCGGACTGAGCGACGAGATGGCTCAGACGGTCGCGTCTGCCGCGCGCAGCACCCCGGTGTCGAGCGCCTCGAACGAGACGACCTTGTACCCCTCAGACCCGAAGTAGATCGTCGCGCGATCGGCGTCGACGCTCGTGACCGTGCCCGCACCCCACTCGCGATGCTCGACGTGCTGGTCGACAGTGATCGGCGCGTCCGCGATCTCCGCATCGTCGGCCGCTACGGCTGCCGCGTCGCGCTGCTCGCAGCGATCGCAGTTGTCGCACCATCGCGGTCCCTCGACGCCGAAGTAGTCGAGCAGGATGCGGCGTCGGCACTGCGAGGTCTCGGCGTACGACCGCATCATCGCCAGGCGCGAGTCGGCCACCCGTTCGCGCGCGTCGAGCGTCTCACGCACCGCTCGCACAGCCGTCTGCGCCGAGACGTCGCGAACTCCACGCACGCCTTCGCCCGTTTCGGCGAGTCCGGCGTCGAGGAGGTCGTTGACGAGGCGTGTGATGGTGCGCTGCGGCCGATCGAGCGCGTCAGCGAGCTCGGCGACGGACCGCCCCGGTGTCGCGCCGATCGCCGTCCACAACGCGCGGAGATCGGTCGAGTGCGCCGAGCGTCGCGTGAAGAAGCGCCGGAGGCCCAGGTCCTTCGCGTGGTAGTGCAGCGCTGTCGTGGCGGGCTCTCCGTCGCGACCCGCGCGGCCGATCTCCTGGTAGTACGCGTCGAGTGACTCGGTGACCGTCGCGTGCAGGACGAAGCGCACATCGGCGCGGTCGATACCCATGCCGAAAGCCGAGGTGGCGACCACGACGTCGAGCTCGCCGTCGCGCCAGCGGTCCTGGATGCTGCGGCGCTCGGCGGCCTTCATGCCCGCGTGGTACGCGGCGACGCGTCGGTCCGCCGACGCGATCTCGTCGGCGTAGATCTGCGTCTCCTTGCGAGTCGCGACGTAGACCAGACCCGGGGCGGTCCACGTGCGGGCCTCTTCGACGACGGCCGCGCGCTTCTGCGCCTCGCTCTCGTGCCGGTGCACGACGAGACGGATCTCGGGGCGATCGACTCCGTGCACCTGCACGTCGACGTCACGCATCGTCAGCTTCTCGATGATCTCCGCCCGCACCGGGTCGGACGCGGTGGCCGTCATCGCCAGCACCGGAGGATCCCCCAGCTCTCGTCGGACCTCGCCGAGTCGCAGGTAGTCGGGCCGGAAGTCGTGCCCCCACGACGACACGCAGTGGGCCTCGTCGATCACCAGCAGCGTCACCCCCGCGGCGGCGAGGCGGGCGACCGTGTCGTCGTGGCCCAGCTGCTCGGGGGCGAGCAGCACGTACACCGGCCCGCCCGCGTCGATCAGCTCCCAGGCGCGCGCGGTCTCGGCCGCCGAGATCGACGAGTTGAGTGCGACGGCGGGCGGCGCGGCAGGAGCAGCGTCGATCGAGGCCATCTGGTCGGCTTGCAGCGCAACGAGGGGCGAGACGACGAGCACGACCCCGCCGCGCTGAGCCCCCGCGATCTGGTAGACCGCCGACTTGCCGCCGCCGGTCGCGAGCACCAGCAGGGTGTCGCGCCCCGCGGTCGCCGACTCGATCGCTTCACGCTGGCCCGGAAGCAGCTCATCCCACCCGAAGCCCTCTCGCGCGATGGTGTCGACGGATGCGGAGGACGTGCGGGAAGAGCTCATGGACGTGACGGTAACCGCGCGATCCGAGACACGCGTGCGGGTTGACAAGTCGACTCCGCGCACCTCCGTCGCCGCTGCGCGCGAGTGCCGCTTCGTCGGGAGCCGTCCTGGTCAGTCCGCGGACGCCCGAGACGGGGGAGCCGCTGGTGAGCATGACGACCGCGTCCGCCGCATCCTCGTACATCTCGAGGATGATCCCGGAGCGGCGCCGCACGCCTCCGTCGCCTGGGCAGGTCAGCCGCCCGCGGTGTCGGCACCGACCTCGTGCACGGCCGCGGGCAGCTCGCGCACGAGTTCGCGGGCGAGGAAACCGAGCCCCGATCGCGCGGTGAGCCGGTCGCCGGCGCGCGCATGCGTCCAGGCTCCCCACACGGCAGCGTGCGCGGGGTCGAGACCTCGCGCCGCGAACCCGACGATCGCACCCGCCGCGACATCGCCGGAGCCGGCGGTGCCGAGTCCCGGCCCGCCGCCGTCGAGCTCCCACACCTCTCCCGAGGGCGCCGCGATCGTGGAGTAGCAGTGGATGATGGCGTCGAGCTCCTGTGCGAGGCGGGGCAGGTCGCGGGCGGGGTCGTCGACGGGTCGGCCGAGCAGAAGGGCCGCTTCGTCGAGGTTGGCGTTCACGATCACCACCTTCGGCAGCGATGTGCGGGGCAGGTCGCGCAGCACACCGACCGCGAACGCGTCGACCACGAGCGTCGAGATGCTCCTGCTCGCCAGACGCTCGAGCCACGCCCGCGCATGCTCGGGGTCGTCGAGTCCCGGCCCCACCAGCACGGCATCCGCGGCGTCGCACGCGTCGTTCCAGGCGTCGTCGGTCGCGTCCGGCTCGCGCGGCGCGTCGTAGACGCCCGCCTCAGGCACCGAGATGCGCACGACGTCGGCGACGACGGCATCCGTGGTGACGCCGATCTTGCCCGCTCCGACCCGCAGCGCCGCCTCGCCGGCGAGCACGACAGCCCCCGCCGACAGGCGCGATCCGCCGACGATCATCGCGGTCCCTCGAGAGTTCTTCGACTCGCCGGGGTCGGGCAGCGACCACTCGCGCAGCAGATCGGGTGTCACCCGCGTCGGCTCACTCGGGGCGGACATCAGGACTCCCGGGGTGCACGGTGACTTCGGCGCCGAGCTGCTCGAGATGGCGCACATCCGAGAAGTCGACGAGCTGCCACTGGCCTCCCTCGACACGCAGACGGGTCACCGACGCGTTCAGCACGGTGTTCGCGGCGGCGAAGCGCAGCAGGCGCTCCTCATCCATGCCGGTCAGCAGCGCCACGAGCAGCATGACGACCGCGTCATGCGCGACCACCAGTCCGAGTCGGGCATCGACCGCGAGCGCATCGTGCAGGAACGATCGCAGCCGCAGAGCAACGTCGGCCCACGACTCGCCGCCGGGCGGTCGATGGTAGTACTTGCCCAGATGCGCGCGGCGGCGGGCTTCCTCCGGATGCCGTGCGGCGACGCCGTATCGGGTCAGCAGGTCGAGAATGCCGAGCTCACGGTCGCGCAGCCGCTCGTCGATGACCACGTGCTGCGGGGTCGGCCCGTCGGCCGTCGCGATCGCGAAGGTCTGCTGGGCGCGCGCATACGGCGAGATCCAGGCGACGGATGCGGTGTCCGCCAGCTCGCGCAACGGCATCGCCAGCGCGCGTGCCTGCTCGACACCCGTCTCCGACAGCGGCACGTCGGCGTCGCGCGTGTCCAGCGCGATCTCCTCCTGTCGGGCCACTTCTGCGGCCGTCGCGGCGATGTTGCCCACGCTCTCGCCGTGGCGCACGAGCCACAGTTCTTGCAGTGACGCCATGCGGTGTCCTCTCCTCGCGAGTCGCTCGAATCCCGTCTGTGGCTCAGCGCGAGGTCGGGGGAAGCTTGTCGACGCCGTGCCGGTGGGGCTTGTCGGGCTCGGCGGCGGTCTCGGGCGACGCGTGCGCGGGCCCGGTCGGCGACTCGGATGTGGGGTAGTGGGGCTCGTCGATCTCGATCGCCTTGTCGCGCTCGTCGAGCGGAGGCAGGTGGTCGAGCGGCTGCTTGATGTCGTCGGGGTGGCTCATGGCCCCATGCTCCGCGAGACGATGCCCGCGTGACAGGGGGTTGTGATCTGACGCGTCCTGTGGTCGGGTACGCCCCGTCATCACACCGGGATCGCGTGACCCTTGTCGGCGGGATCCGCGAAGCTCTGCGCGGGTTCCGGTACGAGATACAGTCCTGTCGGCGCGTTGGCGGTGAACGAGAGCGCCTCGATCCACCGTCGGTTGATCGACGGCTGCCTGCTCCCGTGGAACTTGTAGACGATCGAGCTGTGGCAGTGCAGCCAGACCGAGATGCGGCCGCCGCCGACGCTGGCATCTTCCTTCCAGGTGAAGGTGAACGGCTCGGCACGGCGCAGCTTCGCGGTGATCACCAGCTGCAGGTGGGTGAGCGCGCGATCCTCGATCTCGATCTTGTTCGTGTGCTCGTAGATGAAGTAGCCCATGGGGATTCCTCGATTCGATCTCTTGCGGAGACGCGAGTCAGGGGCTGGGACCGGCGGCGACACGGGGAGAGGACCCTGAGCGGATCCTGTGTCGCCCTTTCACGGTAGCGCGGTCGCGCCCGTGTGTCATCCCTTCGTCGGAACGGGTCGGCGAATGTCGGGGTGCGTCACCGCATGTCGACGTCGGTCAGGGCGCCACGGCCGAATCGATGACCTCCTGGGCCACCACCGACAGCAGTCGGCCGCTGTTGCGTGCGCGGCTCCTCAGGAGGCGGAAGGCCTCGTCCATGTCGACCTGCTCACGGTGCGAGAGCACGCCCTTGGCCTGTTCGATGACCACGCGGCTGTCGAGCGCCCGCTGCAGCTGCTCCTGCGCGATGTTCGCCTCCCGCAGCGCCCGCTCCTGGATGATGCTGATGGTCGCGATGTCGGTGAGCGCGCGCGCGATCGTGAGATCCGTCTCGGGCAGCGGACCCTTGCGGTCGCTGAAGAGGTTGAGCGACCCGATGACGTCATCGTGGAAGCGCATCGGGATGGCGTACATCGCGTGGTATCCGACACTGGCCGCGCCCGTGGCGAACGCGGGCCAGCGTCCGGCCGTGGCGGCGATGTCGTCGACCGAGACGATGGTGCCCGTCTCATAGGCGTCCACGCAGGGGCCTTCGTCCACGCGCAGCTGCAGCAGGCTGACGAGCTGACTGCGTTCGCTCGTCGAGGCGACGACCTCGAGGTGTCCGGAGGCACTGGGCAGGAGGATGCCGGCGTCCGCCGCCTCGACGATGTGCGACGTCTGCTCGACGAGTGTCTGCAGGACGTCGACCATGTCGTAGTCGTGGACGAGGGTGTCGGCCAGGGAGACGAATGTCTGGGCGAGCTGGGCTTCGCGGGTCTGGGCGATCATGAGCACAACCTACCTTTCGGGTGGGTGCGAGTCACGGTTCTAAGGTGAGTCGGCGGGCGGTGATGTCGGCGGCCGTCTCCCGAACAGAACGACCGGATGCGAAGGCATGGGCGCGGATCCGCAGAAGCGCCTCGGCGGGCGGGATGCGGAGCTGCGCGGTGACCATGCCGGTCGCCTGATGGACTTCGCGGCGTGAGAACGGTCCGTCTTCGGCCGGCTCGAGGTTTCGACGTCGCAGTGCGCGCTCGAGAACGCGGGCGGCCGTCTCCTCGACGAGCCGCGATGCCTCGTCGAGGCCGTCCGTCGTGAGTGCGTCGGCGGTCTCGGCGTACAGCTCGACGGCCCCCATGCGCAGCGGCCCGATCGAGAGGGGGAAGGAGTAGAGCGCGTGGATGCCGGACCCGGCCAGGGTGTGCGCGAACATCGGCCAGCGCTCCGGCGAGACCTCTTCCAGTCGAGGGACGAGCACCACCGATCGGGAGCGGTGCGCCTCCCAGCTCGGGCCCTCACCGGCGTCCAGCTGGGATTCGATGACCTGTGCGGCGAGGTCATCGGTCGCGCTGACCGTCTCGATGTCGAACGGCAGGTCGAGAGTCGAGATCGCCGCTCTCTCGATGGGCAGAGCGCCGACGAAGTGTGCGCTCAGATCGGGCGCACCCGGAGTTCGCGCGGTCGTGATGATGACCTCCTGGTCTGGTGGGGTGCCAGAAGCCGTGAGCGGCCATGGTCGGGGACGGATTTTCCGTCTCACACCATATAAGAACGGAGGGGTGTCGCGCCGAACGCCCTTCCCTCGGCATCGCGAGTCTTTATGATTCGGTTCTCCGACGATCCACCGGCCCCGCCGGTCGTGCAGGTTACGCGTGCCCGGTCCGATCGACAAGCCCCCTCTGCGCGAAAGCCGACCGTCATACGGTGGCCGCTCGCCGCCACCATCCCGAGGCGAGACGGCCGACCGAGAGGAACACCCCATGCGCGCGATGACCTACCGAGGGCCGTACAAGGTCCAGGTGACCGAGAAGCCCGAACCCCGCATCGAGCACCCGAACGACGCGATCGTGCGGGTGACGCACGCCGCCATCTGCGGCTCCGACCTGCACCTCTTCCACGGCATGATGCCGGACACCCGGATCGGTCACACGTTCGGGCACGAGATCGTCGGCGTCGTGCACGAGGTCGGACCCTCGGTGCAGAACCTCTCGGTCGGAGACCGGGTCATGGTGCCGTTCAACATCTACTGCGGGTCGTGCTACTTCTGCTCGCGCGGTCTGTTCTCGAACTGCCACAACGTCAATCCCAACGCGACCGCCGTCGGCGGCATCTACGGCTACTCGCACACCACCGGCGGGTACGACGGAGGGCAGGCCGAGTTCGTGCGCGTGCCCTTCGCCGACGTCGGGCCGAAAGTGATCCCCGACTGGTTGGATGCCGAGGATGCGCTGCTGCTGACCGACGCGTATTCGACCGGCTACTTCGGCGCTCAGTTGGGCGACATCGCCGAGGGCGACACCGTCGCGGTGTTCGGCGCGGGTCCGGTGGGGCTCGCGGCAGCGCGCTCGGCCTGGTTCATGGGGGCGGGTCGGGTGATCGTCGTCGACCAGCTCGACTACCGGCTCGAGAAGGCGCGCGATTTCGCCTTCGCCGAGACCATGCACCTCGCCGAGGTGGGGGACATCGTCCTGGCCATGAAGCGGGCGACCGGCCACCTGGGCGCCGATGTGGTGATCGACGCGGTCGGAGCCGAGGCCGACGGCAGCGTCGTGCAGCACGTCACCGCGGCCAAGCTGAAGCTGCAGGGCGGGTCTCCGGTGGCGGCGAACTGGGCGATCGACTCGGTGCGCAAGGGAGGAACGGTCTCGCTCATCGGCGCCTACGGACCGCTCGTCTCGTCGGTGCGCCTCGGCGATGCGATGAACAAGGGCCTCACCATCCGCGCCAACCAGGCGCCCGTCGCGCGCCAGTGGCCGCGCCTGCTCGAGCACATCCAGGCGGGGCATGTGAAGCCGAGCGAACTGCTCACCCACCGCTTCCCGCTCGAGCACATCGCCGAGGCCTACCACGTGTTCTCGTCGAAGCTCGACGACTGCATCAAACCCCTGATCACGTTCGGAGAGGACTGAGACCATGCCGTACGAAGCCACCAAGCCCCTGCTCGCACCCACCGCCGACGAACTGCGAGAGCGGATCCCCGGGTGGGGTGCGGATGCCGCGCCCGAACACCGTCGCACCTGGCAGGAGCGTGACGACATCGGCGACACCGGAGCCCGCTGGACCTTCCCCGATCGGCAGCCGGGCGGCGAGGGGCGCGAGCGCTCGATCGAGCACGGGATGCTGCCTCCGGTGTTCGGCACCGCCCAGCCGCTGCACGGGGTGTCGGGAGCGATCCGCCGGTTCGCCTACGACCACTTCAGCGAGACCAAGAACACCCGCTGGCTGCTGCTCGTGATCGGTGATCGTGTGGAGTCCGTCGGTGCGCACGTGCGGTCGATGGTCACGCGGCACCCCGACAACCCGATCACCCAGACCGGCGTGCTCGCGGAGTTCTCGCATCACCCGGTGCGCTCGCGCGTGGGGCAGGGCCGGATCGACGTGCGCCACACGTGGATGGACCCGATCATCGTGGCGGGACCGTGGATCGCGACAGGCGTTCTGCTCATCACGGTGGCGCGGCGCATGCTCCGTCGAGGCTGATCGCGGCGCGGGCGCGAGGCTGCACTCAGTGCGGACCCCGCGACCGCGCGGCGGCCACGTCGGCGCGGATGCCGGACGACGACGGCTCGCCGTGCCCGGGCAGCACCAGAACTGCATCGGTCTGCGCGAGGGTGTCGAGCGAGGTCATCGCCTCGGCGGTGTCGGCAGTCGCGGCCCGCGCGACGATCTGCGGCCCGGTCTCGCCGGTGTACGGGTCGAGAGTCACGAGGGCGTCACCGGTGATCAGCACCCCGCGATCCTCGAGCAGGAACGCGCAGTGACCGTCGGTGTGACCGGGGGTCCACAGCGCGATGGGGGCGCCGGGGGCGTCGACCGTGTGTCCGTGCTGCAGCCGACCCTGTGCCTCGACGCCGCGGACCATGAGGGCGCCGTGCGCCGCCATCCTCGCGATCACCGGGATGCCCCGCGGGTGCGTGAGCACGTAGGCCAGCCGCGGAGACGCCGGCCGGTAGCTGTAGGGGTGCCGCGCCAGCCGTGCGTCCCTGGCGTGCACGAGGACCGAGGTGCCCTCTGCGCTGATGCGGCGTGCCATTCCGACGTGGTCGAAATGCCCGTGCGTGAGAATCAGGGCGTCGATGTCGGACGGCTGTGCGCCGAGGTGCGCGAGCAGCGTGTGCAGCACCCGTTCGGAGCCGGGGAGCCCCGCATCGAACAGCGTGAGGCCGTCGTCGGTCTGCACGAGGTAGCAGTTGACGTCGGCTACTCCGATGCGGAAGATCCCGGGTGCGACTTCGGACCAGGCGGGGGAGGAGGACATGCCCCGAGAGTAGAAAACGCCTGGCGAGGCGATGAGGGCATTGACAATCTCGCCGAGTCGGCTCTCGCGCGCTCTCGCGGACGCCGGCGGCGCGCCCGCGTTTTACTCCTCGATCCCGATACACGCAAGGGTGCTTGCCTGGGCAATTCCCGGGGTTAGGAATGCCCCACCGATCACACCGATCGGACCGCGAGAAGGAGCACCAATGTCGAACATCTATGAGACGTCGGGCCCTCAGGGCTCGGACGCGACATCCCCCGATTCGTCAGGCACGGTGGATGCCGCGAAGCACGAGGCAGCCGACCTCAAGGACACGGCCACCGCGCAGGCCAAGGACGTGCTCGACACGGCGAAGCACGAAGCCGCGTCGGTCGCCGGCGAAGCGAAGGCGCAGGCGAAGGACCTGTTCGCCCAGACTCAGCGTGAGCTGAAGGAGCAGGCGAACACTCAGCAGCAGCGTGTCGCGGGCGGGTTGCGTTCGGTCAGCGAAGAGCTCGACTCGATGGCGTCGTCGGCCTCCGGCAGCGGCATCGCGGCAGATCTCGTGACCCAGGTGTCGTCGCGGCTGTCGGCGGCATCGACCTGGCTCGGCGATCGCGATCCTGCCTCCGTCGTCACCGAGGTCAAGCGTTTCGCTCGACGTCGGCCGGGCACGTTCATCCTCGCCGCAGCCGTCGTGGGCGTCGTCGCCGGCCGCCTCACCCGGGCGCTGGCCTCCGCCGCGTCCGACGAGAAGAACGCATCCGGCGCCCCAGCGACATCGGCGTCCATGCCGCCCGCGCCTGCGCCTGTCGAGGTGCGTCCTGACCCGGCCGTACCGGTTCCGGTCGGCGGCTCCACGACCGGCGCAGGAAGCACCCCGCTGTACGCCCAGACCGCATCGGGCAGCCAGGACATCCTCGGGGAGGCGGACCATGACCGATCCGACACCGTCTGAGGCCAAGGCCGCATCGACATCCATCGGCGACCTCCTGGGCGAGGTCTCGCGCGACATCTCGACGCTCATGCGGCAGGAGGTCGCTCTGGCCAAGGCCGAGCTGAAGGACTCCGCGTCGAAGTCCGCCAAGGGCGCCGGGCTCATGGGCGCAGCAGGATACGGCGCGCTGATGGCGGTGTTCTTCCTCTCCGTCGCCCTCTGGTGGGCCCTCGGAGAACTGGTCGGCGGCGGCTGGTCCGCCGTGATCGTCGCACTGATCTGGGCGATCATCGCGGGCATCCTGTTCGCTGTCGGACGCGGCCAGCTGGCCAAGGTCGAGGGCGTGCCGCAGACGGTCGACACGCTGAAAGAGATACCCGAAACGCTGAGAAGGAATGAGGAGAACCGATGAGTGATTCACCCGAAGAGATCCGCGCCGACATCGAGCGCACCCGCCAGGAGCTGGGGCTCGACGTCGACGCCCTCGCCGACAAGGTATCTCCGTCGAAGATCGTCGACAGGCAGATGGGCAGGGTGCGCGGCGCCTTCACCTCGGTCCGCGAGCGCGTGATGGGGGCGGCCGACGATGCCGGCTCCTCGCTGTCGGATGCGGGCTCGCACGCCGGTGACCTCAAGGACCGCGCGGTCGCGAAGGCGGAGGGCAACCCGCTCGCGGTCGGCCTCATCGCCTTCGGCGCCGGACTGCTGCTCGCGTCGCTGGTCCCCGCGTCGTCGAAGGAGAAGGACATCGCGTCGACCGTGAAGGACCAGGCGCAGCCGCTCGTCGACGAGCTCACGGATGCCGCGAAGGAGGTCGGCGAGCACCTCAAGGAGCCCGCGAAGGAATCGGTGGCCGCAGTGCAGGACTCCGCGCAGGAGTCGGTGGAGGTCGTCAAGGACGAGGCGCAGAGCGCCACCGGCGAGGTGCGGGACCAGGCTCAGCACGCTCGGGACAACCTCTCGGGAGGCTGACCCGGGTGCAAGACAGACAGGGCGGATGTGCCGAGCGGCGCATCCGCCCTGACTGTGTGTCGGGGGACGTCGACGCTGCGCCGCTCAGGCGACCGGGTGCCGCTCAGCCCAGCAGCGTCACGCCGAAGCTCGCGACGACGGCGCGGAGCTCCGTGAGATAGCGCTGCGCCTGCTCGGTCAGCGGAATGGCGGAGTGACCGATCCACCCGATCTCGATCTCTTCGTCGACATCGAGCGGAATCGCGACGATCTCGGGGTCGAGGTCGTCGCTGATGATGCCGGTGGAGATCGTATAGCCGTCGAGTCCGATCATGAGGTTGAAGATGGTCGCGCGGTCGGAGACGCGGATCTCGCGCGGGGTGGAGAGGGTGGAGAGGATCTCCTCCGCGAAGTAGAACGAATTGTTCGCGCCCTGATCGAAGGTGAGCCGCGGCACCTCGGCGAGGTCCGAGAGCGTCACGCGATCCCGCGACGCGAGGGGGTTCTTCCGGGAGATGAAGATGTGCGGCTCGGCGATGAAGAGCGGCCGGAAGGCGAGCCCGGAGTCGCGGAGCAGCTTGTCGATGACGTTGCGGTTGAAGTCGTTGCGGTAGAGGATCCCCAGCTCGCTGCGCAGAGTGCGCACGTCTTCGATGATGTCCCAGGTGCGGGTCTCGCGCAGTGAGAACTCGTACTCGGCGGCCTCGCTCGCCTTCACCATGCGCACCATCGCGTCGACCGCGAACGAGTAATGCTGCGTCGACACCCCGAGCAGACGGCGGGAGGGAGGTCGGCCCAGGTAGCGCTGCTCGAGCAGCGCCACCTGCTCGACGACCTGCCGGGCGTAGCCGAGGAACTCGACGCCGTCGGAGGTGAGGGTCACGCCGCGGGCCGAGCGGAGCAGCAGATCGCGCCCCACCCTCTGCTCGAGATCCTTCATCGCCGCGGACATCGTGGGCTGCGCGACGTAGAGCAGATCGGCGGCGGCGCTGATCGATCCTTCCGCCGCGACCTCGATGTAATAGGTGAGCTGCTGCAGCGTGATGCCGCTCGTGCGCTTGGCCATAGTCTCAGACTATGCCACGGCATAGTCGCGGTGCATTACTCGATGGGCGGTCACCGCCGTCACGATGGAAGGACCCCCGATCGAGGCCGCACCCGGCCGATCAGACCCCCGATTGGCCGCTCATGGCATCCGAGTTCACCTTCCGCATCACGACGACCCGCTTCGACGAGGACTACTCCCCGTCGGATGACTCGCGCATCACGACGAACTTCGCGAACCTGGCGCGTGGTGAGCACCGTCAGCAGAACCTGCGCAACGCCCTGACGATGATCGATCGGCGATTCAACGATCTGGCGCACTGGGACAACGCCGAGCGCGACCGCTACACGCTGGAGCTCGAGATCGTGTCGGTCGCGATGCAGTTCGCAGACGAGGGCGAGGACCGGGAGTTCCCTCTGCTCGAGGTGCTCGACATCGGCATCCTCGATCGGCTCACCGGCACGCGCACGCAGGGGATCGTCGGAAACAACTTCTCGTCGTACATCCGCGACTACGACTTCAGCGTGCTGCTGCCGGCGGCCGCCGAGGCCGCGGGTGGATTCGCCGTTCCCGACGACTTCGGGGCGCTGCACGGCAAGC
Organism: Microbacterium sp. EB106-03-03-XG65; assembly: GCF_058791955.1. Taxonomy (NCBI): domain Bacteria; kingdom Bacillati; phylum Actinomycetota; class Actinomycetes; order Micrococcales; family Microbacteriaceae; genus Microbacterium; species Microbacterium sp. EB106-03-03-XG65. Next base: position 728,140 of record NZ_JBYTEB010000002.1, on the reverse strand, counting down.
TCTTCCGGCACTTCCTCGACTCCGACGCCTATCGCGAGCGTTTCGAGATCTCGCCGGTGATCTGCATCAGCGTCTCGACCAGCAAGACCTACCGTCGCACCGAGAACCACCACCCGGTGCTGGGCGTCGAGTACGAGCAGAAGGATCCCTCGCTGACCGACGACTACTTCGGCAGGATGGGCCTCTCGGTGCGGTACTTCATGCCGCGCGGCAGCGTCGCGCCGCTGGCGTTCTACTTCCGCGGCGACCTGCTGGGCGACTACACGAACCTGCAGCTGATCGGCACGATCAGCACCATGGAGACGTTCCAGAAGATCTACCGGCCCGAGATCTACAACGCCAACTCGGCCGCTGCGAGCATCTACCGCCCCACGCTGGATCAGCAGGACTACTCGGTGACGAAGATCGCCTACGACCGCGACGAGCGCAGTCGGCTCGCGAGCGAGCAGGGCAAGTACGCGGATGCGCACCTCATGCGCCCCCACGGGGATGTGCTCGCCCAGTGGGCGGCCTCCTACTCCGCTGCAGACCTGGCCCCTGTCGGATGACGAACGGAACCCACCCGATCATGAGCGCACTCCTTCCCACCTCGATCGTGGGCAGCCTTCCCAAGCCGTCGTGGCTGGCCGAGCCCGAGACGCTCTGGTCTCCCTGGAAGCTGCAGGGCGACCAGCTGGTCGAGGGTCGGCGGGATGCGTTGCGCATCGCCGTCGACGAGCAGCGTCTCGCGGGCATCGACGTCATCAGCGACGGCGAGCAGACGCGCCAGCACTTCGTCACGACGTTCATCGAACACCTCTCGGGTGTCGATTTCGACCAGCGCGAGACGGTGCGCATCCGCGACCGCTATGACGCCAGCGTGCCGACGGTGGTCGGCGCCGTGGGTCGCGAGAAGCCGGTGTTCGTCGAGGATGCGAAGTTCCTGCGTGAGCTGACCGATCAGCCGATCAAGTGGGCGCTGCCCGGTCCGATGACCATGATCGACACGCTCTCCGACCGCCACTACGGCAGTCGCGAGAAGCTGGCGTGGGAGTTCGCGACGATCCTCAACCAGGAGGCGAGGGAGCTCGAAGCGGCCGGAGTCGACATCATCCAGTTCGACGAGCCCGCGTTCAACGTCTTCTTCGACGACGTGCAGGACTGGGGCGTCGAGGTGCTCGAGCGGGCGGCCGAGGGGCTTAACGCCCAGACCGTCGTGCACATCTGTTACGGCTACGGGATCAAGGCGAACACCGACTGGAAGGCGACGCTCGGGGCGGAGTGGCGCCAGTACGAGAAGTCGTTCCCGCTGCTGCAGCGCTCGAGCATCGACATCGTCTCACTCGAGAGCCACCACTCCCACGTGCCGCTCGAGCTCATCGAGCTGATCCGCGGCAAGAAGGTCATGCTCGGGGCCATCGATGTGGCGAGTCACGAGATCGAGACTCCCGAAGAGGTCGCCGACACGCTGCGCGACGCGCTCCGCTTCGTCGATGCCGAGAACCTCATCCCCAGCACGAACTGTGGCCTGGCGCCGCTTCCCCGCGATGTCGCGCGGGGCAAGCTGCGTGCGCTCGGCGCGGGCGCCGCGCTTCTCCGTGAAGAGCTCGGGGGTGCGCTCGGCTGACCCGACCGCGAGGGCGCAGAACCGGCACTCCGGTATTCTCGGCGGATGGCCATCGCACAGACTCACACCCCCAAACGCGAGGCATTCGGATCGCGGAACGTGTTCATCATGTCCGCGATCGGGTCGGCCGTGGGGCTCGGCAACATCTGGCGCTTCCCGTACGTGGCGTATGAGGGCGGTGGCGGCGCGTTCCTCATCCCGTACCTCTGCGCGCTGCTGACGGCCGGCATCCCGCTGCTGTTCTTCGACTACGCGATCGGGCACCGCTTCCGCGGCTCTGCACCGCTCGCGTTCCGGCGCATGCATCGCCGGGCGGAACCGCTCGGATGGTGGCAGGTGCTGATCTGCGTGGTCATCGCGGTGTACTACGCGGTGATCATCGCCTGGGCCGCGATGTACACGTGGTTCTCGGCGCAGCTCACCTGGGGGCCGGGCAACGAGAACGACTTCTTCTTCATCGACTTCCTCCGCTCGGCCGACGTCGCCGAGGTGGGTGTCTCGACCGAGTTCGTGCCGCAGGTCGGCATCCCGCTCGTCGTCGTCTGGCTGGTGGTGATCGCCATCATGGCCCTCGGCGTGAAGCGCGGCATCGGCAGGGCGAACATGATCCTGATGCCGCTGCTCACGGTCATGTTCGCGATCCTCGTGGTGCAGTCCCTCTTCCTTCCCGGAGCGATGGACGGGCTCAACGCGTTCTTCACCCCGAACTGGGAGGCGCTCGGAGACCCCGCGGTGTGGGCTTCGGCGTACGGCCACATCTTCTTCTCGCTGTCGGTCGCCTTCGGCATCATGGTCACGTACTCGTCGTACCTGAAGCGCAAGACCGACCTCACCGGCTCGGGCCTCGTCGTGGCCTTCGCGAACTCGGGCTTCGAGATCCTCGCCGGGATCGGCGTCTTCGCCGCGCTCGGCTTCATGGCACAGGCGCAGGGCACCGAGGTGGCCGGCGTCGCCTCGTCGGGCATCGGACTCGCGTTCATCGCGTTCCCGACGATCGTGTCGCAGGCCGCCGGAGGCTCGATCATCGGGGTGCTGTTCTTCGGGGCGCTCGTGTTCGCGGGAGTCACCTCGCTGATCTCGATCCTCGAGGTGATCGTGGCCGCGCTGCAGGACAAGCTGGGCTGGGCGCGCATCCGCACCACGCTGACGGTCGCGATCCCGCTCGCGATCATCTCGATGGCGCTGTTCTCGACGACCACTGCGCTGTCGGTGCTCGACACGGCCGATGCGTTCGTCAACGCGTTCGGCATCATGGCGGTCGCGCTCGTCGCGGTCGTGGTGGTCGCCTGGGTGCTGCACAAGCTGCCGGTGCTGGTCGAGCACCTCGATCGTCGCTCGAGCTTCCGCGTCGGACGCATCTGGATGCTGCTCGTCGGTGCGCTCGCGCCGCTGGTGCTCGGGTACCTGCTCGTCACCGAGCTCGTCGCCAAGATCTCCGAGCCGTACAGCGGATACCCGAGCTGGTTCATCGGCGTGTTCGGCTGGGGCATGGTGATCGCCCTCGTGGTGATCGCGCTGCTGCTGTCGGCGCTGCCCTGGGGCGGACGCTCGCACGCCAAGGACGATCCGGAGTACGACGAGTTCCTCGTCGACGAGCAGTACGAGCCGGATCCCGAGACGTCGTCGATCCCCCTGTTGCGCGACGGTGGTGCCGCGACGCCGGGATCCGCCACGGCTGAGAAGGGAGCAGGCGCATGACTCCGACAGCGATCGTCATGATGATCGTCGCGATGGTCGCGGTGTGGGGTGGCCTCGTCGCCGCGGTGGTCAACCTCGCGCGGCACCCCGAGGTCGCGGACTCCGAGCCGGATCCGCCCGTCGAACTCTGAGGTTGCGCGGGGGCGCCGCTGCGCCGTGAGGCCGCGACGTCTCTGTGCCGCAGGTCTTCAGGCTGCGACGTCTCTGTGCCGCAGGTCTCTGTGCCGCAGGTCTCTAGGCTGCGATGAGCCGTGACGAGAGTGCGCGGATCCGCAGGTGCAGGGCGTCGAATGCGTCGTCGAAGGCCGCGGGGGTGCCGATCCGTGCGGGATCCCGCACCGACCAGTGCAGGTCGTCGCGGGTGTGCAGGCGCTCATGCGCATCGTCGCAGACCGTGATCACCAGGTCGCCGTCTGCGCGCACGTCGTCGATGTGGCGGGGTGGACGGCTCGGATCGATCGCGAGACCGTGACGGGCGGCCGACGCTGTGGCCTGGGGGTTCACGAGCGCTGCGGGTCGGGTGCCGGCCGACGCGACCTCGATCGGGCTCACGTCGCGCCAGATCGTCTCGGCGAGCTGGGATCGGGCGGAGTTCGCCGTGCACACGAAGAGCACGCGTCGAGGCGGTTCGACGCTCGGCGGCGCGAGGGTGTCGAAGACCTCGGGGCGCAAGCCGATGTAGCTGCGCCGACGGTCGAACTCAGAGCGTGTGCGGGTGATGATGTGCGCGGATTCGAGGACGCCGAGATGATGGGCGATGAGATTCGATCGCAGATCGAGCGTGGTTCCGATCTCGGACGACGACAGGTCGCCGAGCGTGAGCAGATCGACGATGCGCAGGCGCGTCTGGTCGGCGAGGGCGGCGAAGATGGCCACACGGCGTTCGAGCTCAGTCATCGCTTCCATCCATACCATGTGCGCCGAGCCGTGTCCATGACTATTGACTCAGTGCCCGTTGACCATATTCTGGGGGGCGCGAGACCGCAGAGGCGGTCTCGGGGAGGAATGAACACATGGGAATCGGAACCGGAATCGCGCTCGTCGTCATCGGAGCGATCCTCGTCTTCGCGCTCAACATCGACACCGGCGGCTACGTCGATCTCGACCTGATCGGCTACATCCTCATGATCGCCGGAGCGGTGGTCTTCCTCATCAGCCTGGTGCTCGTGATGCGCAGCCGCCGTACCGAGACGGTCGACCGCACCGCTGTCGACCCTGCCACCGGCGAGCGTGTCACGCGCCGCAGCATGCGCAACAACGATCCCCTCGCCTGACCCGTCGTGACAGCTGTCGCACGCGGCACCACGGCCCTGGTCTGGGGTGCCGCGGCGACGCTCGCCTTCGTCGCCCTGCGTGCCGTGGTGGCGATCGGCGGGCACGAGCCCCTCGCGATCGACCACTGGTGGAACGACCTCATGGGCGATCTGACCAGTGACGTCTGGCTGGTCGTCGCCTGGGTGCCCGCCGTCGTCGGCGGCACGATCGGCATGATCGTCGTCGGAGCGCTGCTCATCGTGTGGTTGCTCTGGCGTGGGCGGCGGTGGGATGCCGCGACGCTGGCGATCGCCATGGTGGCCGTCGTCGCGATCGGCGCCAGCATGGCCGCCGTGATCGGACGCACGCGGCCCGAGGACTCGCTCGCCGAGAGCGTGGCGACATCGTTTCCCTCGGGCCACACCGCCGTCGCGACCACCGTCGTGATGGTCTTGGCACTCGTCTTCCGGCGCTGGTACGTGTGGACGCTGGGGGCGGTGTGGGTGCTCACGATGATGTGGAGCCGGACGTATCTGCATGCTCACTGGCTGAGCGACGTGGTCGCGGGCATGCTCGAGGGCATCGCCGTCGCCACGGTCGTCTGGGCGTGCATGGCCCTGTGGCGCGCACGTCGCGCGGCGCGCGCGCAGACCTCGTCGTCTGATGAAGAATCTTCCACTCAGCAACCCATCGAAAGAAGCGCGACATGATGAACACCCGTGCGTCGGCATCGTCGACGGCCCGAGCCGCCCAGGACTCGAAGACGTTCCGCATCCTGGCCCGCGTCGGCTATGTCGTTCTCGGCATCCTGCACATCCTCATCGGCGGCATCGCGATCTCGATCGCGACCGGCGGGGGAGGGGAGAGCGCTGATCAGGGCGGTGCCCTGCAGCAGATCCAGCAGACGCCCGCAGGCATCTTCCTGCTGTGGCTGATCGTGCTCGGGCTGCTGGCTCTCGCGATCTGGCAGATCGCCGAAGCCGTCGTCGAACGCGACCCCGACGCCAAGAAGAAGTGGGCCCATCGCATCAAGTTCGCAGGCACCGCCGCCGCCTACCTCGCGATCGGCGCGACCGCGCTGGTGTACGCGTTGGGAGGCCAGTCGCAGTCTTCGCAGTCGTCTCAGTCGTTCAGCGCCCAGCTGCTGTCGGCTCCTGCCGGCGTCGTTCTGCTCGTGCTCGTGGGGCTCGTCGTCGCGGCGATCGGCATCGCATTCATCGTGCGAGGAGCCACCAAGGCGTTCATGAAGCAGCTCACGCCGCCCAGCGGCACGGCTCGGCGCGGCATCGTGGCGTTCGGTATCGCGGGGTACATCGCCAAGGGCATCGCGATCGGTGTGGCGGGAGTGCTTTTCGTGATCGCAGCGCTCACGCACGACCCCGAGACGGCAGGCGGCTTGGATTCTGCACTGCGCGCGCTCGCCGGACTGCCGTTCGGAGTTGTGATCCTGTGGGTCGTGGGCGCCGGGCTCGTGCTCTACGGCCTGTTCTGCATCGCGCGCGCCCGCTACGCCCGGATGTGAGGGTCGCCGCCGACCTCGGTCGATCGCGTCGCGAGTGGTGTGATCGATTCTCGTGGACCGTTGCTGGTCACTCGCCGCGATGCTCGACGCAGCGTGATGATCGTCATCGCCGCGTGAGCAGAACTGGGCGACGAACAAGCAGAACCAGAGCGTTTCGGCGGTAGGCGACACCAAAGCGGCGTGCGATCAAGAGCGCGAGACACGTCAGGAACTGGCAGTTAGCCCAGATCAGGATGATATTCCGGGATGTAGCGCGTGGCAGAGGAGCGTTTTGCTGGGTAGTGCCCGGAGTGCCTGGTACATCTATGGGTGGACCCGTGGTCGCGGGTCCTGCCCACCCGGCTCTCGAACTGAGAGACGCCGCTTAGAACAAGGAGATCGAAATGATCAAGTCCCGCATCCTGAGCTCAAAGCCGAACCGTGTGTTCGCTGGACGTCAGTCGAAGCAGAGCTACGGTCCGAAGTAACTGAGCGACGCGAGGGGTGGGCGCCTGAGTGCCCGCCCCTTGCCATGTCCAGAGACGAATTGGAGTTGAGAATGAACCAGGAACTGTTCGACGCATACGAAGCGATCTGCTCTGAACTTGGGTTGGCACCTACACTGGAATCTCGGTTCCATGACACCCGTGCCGACGATCTGGTCGGCGCCGAAATGCTGCGAGCTGGAACCACGGACCACACCTGGGTGCTAGTTCGCGACGACAGCCGGGACGGATGCGCGAGGTGCTTGATGCCGGTCGCTCCATTTATCGACCACTTCTACAGCGGCGATGCGGATCCCGTATTCTCTGACACGACCGCCACACATCTACTCGTCAGCTTCCACGTCATCCATGATTTGTCGATAGCTGTGACGAATGCCTACGGCGCTCAGAACTGGTCCTGCGCTGTTGCTGCTTCCGACTGTCCAGACTGCGCGGGCGCGCGCGTCAGCATTACGCCACCGGCGCTTCGGTGCATAGCACCGGACTCTGCGGATGGGAGCGCGAGTTCGACAGACACCGGTGGCGAGCGCTCGATGAGCCCCAAATCGTTCGTTAGTCGCAACCGCTGGGCCTTCGGTTTCGCTTCAGTGGTGGGCAATCCCGTACTGGTACCCGAAGCCAACTCGGTGTCTCTTGTGAACGCCCCCATCCGCACGAGCGTGGACACTCTTCAATGCGAGATTGCGGGAGGTAAAGGAATTAGCCTCGACCAAGCACTCGCGAGCTGCTTAGGGGAAGCTCTCGAGCGCTACGCCCTAGCGACTGCCGGCCGACGCGACGTTGTCACCGGTACTTCAGGAGAGGTTGCTGGCGCGATCGATGTCGCGGCGACGTTCGGATTCCCCGTTCTCGATGAGCACCCTTCGATCACCCCGCTGGAAGACGACATCGTTCTCGAGTGGATGGAGGCCGTCGACATCACCACCGGAGCTTCAGTTCGCATCCCCGCGAACTTTGCGCTGTGTCCCTACATGAGCAGCACTTATGCGGAGATTGTCGCAGGTAGCACTAACGGGGCAGCGGCTGGAGCTACCAGCGAAGACGCAAGATTGCAAGGCCTTCGCGAGATCGTCGAGCGAGATGCCTTCTGGTATTACGCGAGGACCGGCGCCGACCCAATCTGTGTTGATTCCACGTCGCTCGATCCATACATCGTCGAATCCATGGGCGACTACGACGGAACATTCTCTGTCGCGCTGCTTCCAAATCCGTTTGGGGCGCCTGTCGCAAATGTAACTTTCGTCGCACGCTCAGGCTTTCAGACCAAGTCTGCGCGCGGTTCGGGCCACGCCTCGACCGTCGATGCTTCCGTCCGGCGTGCTTTCGCGGAGTGCGTTCAGATGCTGTACTCACTGGATTCGGGGATCGAGGTTGAAACAGCTCAGACCGACATGCGCAGCCTCTGGTTCAGCGGCCAAGCCGCTCAAGACATGCCCAACCTCTTCGGCGCCCCAACGACGACACGGCTGCAGAGCCTCGAACATGCCCGAGAATCTTTTACAGCGGACCAGACCGTAGAAGCACTCATCGAGTCCGCGTCACATCAAGGTCTGTCCGTGTTCGAGATCCCGCTCGTCAGAGAAGGCGGGTTCGCCGTCACGAAGGTAGTCATGAGTGGTGCAAGCGTCACCGACGCGACCTACTTCGCGTCATCTGAACGATTCGCCGACTTCGCGTCAATAATGGCGCACCCCAAACCCGAGATCCAGTACCACGGCTCGCTGTTCATGTAGAAAGGATTCCTCATGAAGCGCGCATACGCTTTCATTATGCTGAGCGCGGCGGGCGTGGCCTGCTTCGCCTCCGTGGACGTGGTCTACTTTCAGGCATTTGGATATTCCCTGGCCTTCATCGGGGTCATGACCGCTGCATTCAACATCGCAGTTACAGTCGCGGAATTACCTTTCGCGATCCTCTTTGACCGGTACTCGAACAAACTAGCGTTGCAGTTTGGCAACCTGCTTAGAATCGTTGCCTTCGCGTTGTTTTTCGTCAACCTGAACGAGCCAACTCTCCTGTTAGCACAGGTTGTAGCAGGAATCGCAGTCGCTGCGATGAGCGGCACTTCCAACGCTCTAGTCGTCAACCAAATCCAAGCCATCAACGCGAACAAGATCGCAGCGGCGTTCGGCCGTATCTCTTATCTCGCTGCCTCAGCAGGCATCCTCGGCGGAGTCATCGGCATCGCAATCTTCACTGTTTGGCCCCAGGGGATCTGGGTTGCGGCCATCACCTTCTTCATCGTTGCAGGAATCGTGATCGCTACATTCCAAGACACAACAGCCGACGTCGAGAAGATCCCGCTTCGTTCCTTCCTCATGCAGGCACTCAGAACCGCACGTGCCCCGCATGCGTGGTTGCTCGTCGTTACGAACGCAGCCGCCGTAGCGCCCTTCTTGCTGTGGCAGATCAAGTTCAACCAAGTGTCACTGCTGTTCCTCGCGTTCGGCTACTTAGGCATGAACGCGGCGAACATCTTCGGCCCCCTACTGCTCAGGGTATTCAAGGTGCGGGTCGCACACGTCGCGATGGTCGCGGCGCTCAACGTCGCCGCGGCGGTCGTGTTCGCCGCTGCGGACGGGGTCGTGTTCATTTGGGTCTCGTTCGTTCTGCACGTTGCGCTTCACGGTGCCTTACAAATCCTCGTGTCAGGATTGTTCCATGAGGGCATCCCCAACAATGTCCGGGCAACCGCAGGCTCGGTGATCTCGATGGCAGACTCGCTGATCGTCGCGGTCGTTGCTCCGATCGTGGCGATCGTCGGGCAGTCGTTCGGTATCGGATGGGGTGTCACGATTTCGTCGCTGCTCTACCTGGCGGTTGTTCTTGGCGGACTGCGACGAAACATCCGTCGCGAGTTCGCAGTCGTGGAAGGATCTAACTGACGTGAGTGAGCCGAATCAATGGAGGCCACTGATCGCGATTCTCGCGAATCCGGAGACGCGCCGCGTCGCTGCCGAGATGATGTTGGGCGGCACACTCGAGGCCTCGACGGCGGACCTGTCGCCGTCGAGGCGACGGCGTGTGACCGATGCCGTGATCCACAGCGGACTGGTCGATCCCGGCACTCAGGCCTTCGCGCCCGAGGTGTTTCGGGCGATTCTCGACGCAGCACCGGTTCCCAGGCGCGAGGGGATCGATCGGTTCCTCGAAGGAAAGAGGATCCGCCAGTATCCTGCCAACGTCGAGGAACGCGGCAAGCTCCTTGCATGGGTGGCACGTGACGCCTTTTCGGCGAATGAGGTACTCACCGAACGAGAGGTGAATCGCAGACTTCTCATGTACTCGGAGGACGTTGCCGTTCTTCGCCGGTACCTCGTGGACTACGAGTTCGTCGAGCGCTACGCCGACGGCACCGGGTACTCGCTGGCTTCCAGCGAATCGACCGGGGCCGGCGAGGCTGTGGACGCGCCCGGAAGGACGCGATCGACGTGACGCGCTCGGGCGGCGCGGTCTGCGGCTCCCGACGCCGCCCAGACCTGGGCGCAGAAGATACGCCGCGACTGGCAACAGCAGCCGACCCCTGAACACAGCGCCCTTGTCAAGCTTTCTACACTCCGTCAAGCTGCGCTAAGGGTGGACTCGATGTCTTCGACGCATCGCTGCTCGTTCGGCGTAATTCTCGCCCCAGAGCGAGAAATGTCGTGCAGCTGAAACAGAGCCGAACGACGAAAAGGCAGAACCAGAGCGCCTCCGGAGTCGGCAAAACGAACCGACACACGACGAGCAGGGCCGGGGCGAGCAGCAGATACGTCAGGATCAGACCGAACAGTCCGGACATCGCTCCACATGACACTTTGAGGTACGCGAACAACGACCCCGAGAACGGCTCGAGCAGTAGTTGGACCGCGATGAGAATAGTGAGCGCAACGCTCCCCAAGGCGCTGATCCCGAAGGCTGCCGCTCCGATCAGACCCGAGGCGATGGGCACGACGAACACAGCTGTGGCGCCGAAAGAAGCAAGCACAAACTTCCACCCGTGGCCAGGATCGCGAAGGTTCATGCGCCCAGCGGTGAGGCCGACCATCTTCAATGGAAGAATGACTGTGCGACAGAAGGCGACGCCAGCAGCCGCCTGAGCACCCACTTCGATGGAGATGCTCGCAGCAATGAGTTGCGCAATCATGAACAGCACCATGAACACTGCGCCGTCGAGAGAATTCACGACGCGATCCCAGATGGCGCGCGGCGAAGCGTCCGGAGCGACGAGTAGCCTCACGCGTATCTCAGTACGAGACAATCGGCGACGCTGCTGCGCCAGCATTGTCGCCGCCACGATCGATACCACTGCCGATTGAAGGGCGATCGCAAGGACCGGATCGGCGACGAGAACCACTGCCATGAGTCCGGCCAGTAACCCCCCCGAGCGTTCGCAACACCGTGATGGTGAGGTTCTCTCTTTCTCGGTCTAGATGTTGGAAGGTTGCGGTGAGCACACTCGTCTGCGGTGAAATTGCGTAACTGGGGATCTGAATGGCAAACGCGGCCCAGATGCCGGTTTGTGCACGGGAATTATCCGGAAGGGCGAGCCAGAACGCGAGAGTCGTGATCAAGCTCACGGTGAGCACAATGACAGACACCGCTGACGCGATGCGCAGGTTCCTCGTCACGGCCGCCGTCACCAGATGGGGATCATCCTGGACACGCGCCAGCTCGCGCAGTGTACCGATCCCCACACCGACATTTATGAGCGTGCCGAGGCCGCCGATGGTTGCCATGGCTCCGATCACAGTAACGAAATCGTTGCGGCCGAGCGCAAGGCCCAGGGAGACCACAGCTAGTGAGGCGGCTAGTGGGATGAGCTGCGCCAACATCATCGGGAAGGCGTGCTTGACGACATGCCACGTGGTGCTCATTCGGTGTCCGTTTTTGATAGAAGTCGCTGAGCAAGTTCAGCCATGGTGGCTCCCAAGCGCTCCTGGACTTGACCGGTTGCTATCGCGATCGACAACGTTTCGGGATCACTCAACGCCTCAACAATTGCAACGGAAGTCAGATCCCAAAGTCGTTGATCCTGCGACAAATGGACCTTCATCCCGGATGGCACGATCACCCCACCAAGCCTGATCGCAGCCAGGCTGGCCAATTTTGACATAGTGCAAGTCACCGCAGTGTCCCTACGAAGCCAAAGCGACACGAATTCTCGGAAATTTCCCCGGTAAGGCATGAGATATGCCGCGTCGAATCTATGGCGGGGTTTGTGCGGTGTCAACGACGCTGGCGAGGATCTTCTGCGAGATATTGGAATGCGATCGCTTCAGTGGATCGCCGGAGTGACGGGCGGCCGAGTGGTGTTCGATTTCGCCAGTATCGAGGTCGGGTGACAGCACCCCAGATCATCGAGCGACAACGGGTACTCTTCGACAGCCTCAGAGACCCACACTCTCCGACACGCTCAGGACGCCGGCCCGAAGTCGAAGCACCGGCACCGCCCTCACCGCACGTCGCGAATCGACTCCCGCACGACCACGGGCATCGGGATCAGCGTCGCCCCGAGGGGTCTCTCGCCGAGCAGCATCTCGACGGCAGCGCGCCCCATGACGTCGTAGGGCAGCCGGGCTGTGGTCAGGCCGGGCCGCTGGAAGCTCGCGAGCTCCTCATCGTCGAAGGACGCGACCGAGATGTCGTCGGGCACCCGAAGCCCCCGTTCGGCGATCGCCTGATACGCGCCGAAGGCCACGCCGTCGTTGCCCGCGAGGATCGCGGTGATCTCGGGGTGCTCGTCCAGCATCCGCAGCGTCTGCTCGTAGCCGATGCTCGGATTCCACTCGCGCACGTCGACCATGATCGGGTCGACCCCCGCCTCGGCGAATGCGGCGGCGATGCCCTCGAAGCGCAGGCCGATCGTCACGGAGTGCCGCGGCGAAGCCATGGCCCACGGGTTGTTGCCGATGACTCCGATGCGGCGGTGCCCTGCGTCGAGGAGGAGCTGCGCCATCGCGGCGCCCGCCGCCCGCTCGTCGGGAAGGACCGACGGATGCTCCGACGGGCTGGTGCCGTTGACGATCACGATCGGCACATCATGCGGCGTCTCGGGAACGTCGATCATGCGGGCACCCAGCAGGCCGATGAGGATCCCGTCGACGCGGCGATCGATCATCTCCTGGATGCTGTCGGAGATCGTGTCGTCGTCGCCCTCTGTCTCCGCGATGAGCACCGTGTGGCCGTGCTCTTTCGCCGCGGCGAGGAGGCCGCGGATCATCTCCGACGCATACCGCGTCACGGTGATCTGGTCCGAGATGAATCCGAGCGTCCTGGTCTTCCCGAGGCGCAGGCTCTGTGCCGCCGGGTTCGGTCGATAGCCGAGCTCTTCCGCGGCCGCGCGCACCCGGCGTGCAGCGTCGGCCGACAGCCGGGAACCCGGTCGGTCGTTGAGGATCATGCTGACCGCGGTCTTCGACATCCCCGAGCGCGCGGCGACGTCGGCGAGCGTGGGCCTGCGCTCGACGTTCTTCGGCATCGGCTCCTCCGTCCCGTCGCGTCGGATCCAGCTTAGGGATGACTCGGGGTCACCCCGGCATCTCGGATGTTGAATCAATTTAGCAAAACTGTTGCCGCGTCTCGGCATCCGGTGCTACTGTCCTCATGCTGAATCAATTTAGCTTCCCCGGCCGACACAGGATCCGACACGGATGACGTCGCCGAGAGCGCTGCCGACGAAGGCGACGCGACCGCGGGGGGAGTGACGGACACAGGAGAGACATCGTGGTTGATCTCACTCGCCGAGCGCTGCTCGGCGCGATCGGACTGGGCATCGTGGGCACAGTGGTCTCGTGGCCACGCCTCACCGGAGCCGACATCCCCGGACGCGGCGGAGACACGCTCACCGTCGCGCTGTTCGGAACGCAGCAGGATGCCGTGGCGCGTCAGTCCCTGGTGGAAGGGTTCCAGCGCAGGCATCCGAAGACCGAGGTGCGGATCGTCGCGATCCAGGGCCAGGACTGGAGCGAGTACTTCGCCAAGATCCTGACCATGATCGCCGCGGGCACGCCGCCCGATGTCGTGACCGTCGCGACCGAGGGATCGCAGCTCTTCGCCTCGCGACTCGCGCATCCACTCGACGACTACGTGCGGCGCGACGCGAGCGAGATGCAGGAGTACTTCGACGACGTGCACCCGTCGCTCATCGAGTCGTTCATGTACCAGGGGAGCCTCTTCCAGCTGCCCGACAACTTCAACGCCGCGAACGTGTTCTACAACACCCAGGCGCTGGAGCGTGCGGGCCTGGAACGGCCCGCCGACAACTGGACCCTCGAGGACTTCCTCGCGACCGCGCGAGCGATGCAGCAGAACGCGACGGGCCAGTTCCTCCCGTACTTCTGGAACAACCGCCTGTGGGGCGGAGCGGTGCCGTGGCTCTACGTGAACAACACCAGCTTCCTCCGCGAGGAGAAGGCGTCGGGCGGCGACTGGTTCTGGAACCGCTTCTACCCGAATGAGTCGGGGCGCAGCGGCGGCTACGTCTGGCAGCAGGCCGATGCGCTCAACGACCGGGCGGTCGAGAGCTTCTCGGTGCTGCAGAGCATGGTCTCGGAAGGGCTCGCTGCGAACCCCGCCCAGGGCGGCGGCAACGAGCTGGTCTCTCTGTTCTCGTCGGGGTCGGTCGGCATGACTCCCGCCGGCGGATTCTGGGTGCAGGGCCTCGCCGAGGCCGGCGTCGCGAACGATGCCTACGACGTGACCTACTTTCCGCGGATGTCGGGTCAACGGCACCAGTTCGGCGCCGGCGGGTACGCGATCATGCAGACCTCGTCGCGCAAGGACGAGGCGTGGGAGTGGCTCAAGTACTGCGTCTCTCTCGAAGGCATGCGCATCGCGCACCCGAAGCCGGATTCCTCGTCGCCGCGCCGCTCGCTCAACACCGAGCTCTACGGGGCCGGGATCGGGCCCGCCCACTGGGAGGTCTTCTACGACACTCTCGAGAAGTTCCCCGACACCGGCCCGATGCCGGCGCCGCCGCAGCAGGCCGCGGTCGAATCGGCCCTGATCAAGAACGTGGTCTCGACGATCACGAACGGCCCCTCGGGCGTGCGGCGCGGTCTCGAGACCATGCAGCGCGACCTCGAACTCGCACTGGGAGGACGCTGATGTCCACGAGCAGCACACAGACCGTCACGATCCCCGCGGCGGTGCGTACGCAGACCGGCACGGCCGCGCGGTCGGGGAGGTTCTTCGTCTGGATCTTCCTCGCGCCGACCCTGATCGGCCTCGGACTCTTCAATCTGCTTCCGATCGTCGGATCATTCGTGCTCGCGTTCTTCCGGTGGGACATCATCTCGGCGCCGGAGTTCGTGGGTCTCGACAACTTCGTCGATCTCGCGACCAACCCCACGGTGAGCGTGTCGTTCCTCAACACGATCGGCTTCGTGATCGTCGCGGTGTTCCTGCAGCTCGCGGTCGCACTGGCCCTGGCGATCCTCGTGCAGTCGAAGATGCCGACGTGGCTGCGCAGCTTCTTCCGATCCGCCCTGTTCTTCCCTCTCATCCTGTCGGCCGCCTCGGTGTCGCTGATCATGGCCTACCTGTTCAACCAGGAGTTCGGCCTCGTGAACCAGACGCTCAACCTGATCGGCATCGCCGACGTGGGCTGGCTGACCACGGGGCTGGGCGCCAAGGTGGTCGTGCTCCTGGTGTACCTGTGGCAGAACTTCGGCTTCACGTTCCTGCTGTTCATCGGCGGTCTGGCGGCGATCCCGGGCGAGGTCTATGAGGCTTCGTCGCTTGACGGGGCCACCGGCTGGAGCCAGTTCCGGCTCATCACGCTGCCGCTGATCAGCCCCACGATGCTCGTCGCCTCGGTGATGGCCATCATCAACGCGCTGCAGATCTTCGACCAGCCGTGGGTGCTGACCCGCGGCGGCCCCGGAGACGAGACGCGGACGGCGGTCATGGTGATCTACGAATCCGCCTTCCGCCAGCTCGACTTCGGCGGAGCATCCGCGATCGGCATCGTGCTCACGCTGCTGATCATGCTCGTCACCGCCATCCAATTCCGGCTGAGCCGCCGATTCGTCTTCTACGGGTGAGGCAATCATGATCACGAAAACGACCACCGCTCCGGCTGCTCGCTCACAGGCCGCGCCGCCTTCCGCCGCTCCGCAGACACAGCCGTCGAGGCGGTCGTGGATGTACGGCCTCGGCACCGGCGCCAAGTACTTCATCCTGGCGCTCGCCGCCTTCCTGACCCTCGGGCCGGTGGTGTGGACGCTGTTCACAGCCCTCACCCCGACCGACAGCGTGACGCAGCAGGTAAGCCCGGGCTTCGGAGCCTTCGTCGACGTGTTCGCCCGCATCCCGGTGTGGCTGTATGCCTGGAACAGCGCCCTCGTGGTGCTGCTGGTGGCGGCCGGGCAGATGCTCTCGGCGGCGATGGCGGGCTACGTGTTCGCGAAGTTCGAGTTCCGCAGCAAGAAGATCCTCTTCGCGCTGGTGCTGGCGACCATGATGGTGCCCCTGCAGGTCACGATCGTCCCCGTGTTCATGCTGGTGCGCGGAATGGGCCTCGCCGACACGCTGCTCGCGCTGATCGTGCCGGCGCTCCCCACCGCATTCGGCACGTTCCTGATGCGGCAGTACTTCCTGGGCATCCCGTCCGAGCTCGGCGAGGCGGCGCAGCTCGACGGCGCCGGTCCCTGGCGCACGTTCTTCCGCGTGTATCTCCCGCTCGCCACTCCCGCGCTCGCGATCGTCGGCATCCTGGCGTTCAACTACCACTGGAACGAGTTCTTCCGGCCCCTCATCATGACGATCAGCGAGCAGAACTTCACGCTGCCGCTGGGCCTCGTGACGCTGCAGGGCAACCTCGGCACCGGCAGCATCTCGACCGTGCTGGCCGGCGTGATCCTCTCGATGATCCCCGCGCTGCTGGTCTTCTTCTTCGGCCAGAAACCGTTGCGCGAGGGGCTCACGGCGGGCGTCGGCAAATAGCCGAGAGCCGCCACACGCCGTACCGCGTCTCTCGTCGACCTTCCCCACCGCCCCACAGAAAGACCCCGCACCGGTGACCACCACTGACATGCACCCCGCCCGTACCACGCACCCTCGCCTGCACTTCGCTCCGCGGCGCAACTGGATGAACGATCCGAACGGCCTCGTCTTCCATGACGGCCTCTACCACCTCTACTTCCAGTACAACCCGCTCGGATCCGGGCACGGGAACATCAGCTGGGGTCACGCGACCAGTCCCGACCTGACGCGGTGGACCGAGCACGCACCCGCGATCCTCTGGGACGACGACGCGCAGATCTTCTCGGGATCGGTCGTGGTCGACCACGGCAACACGTCGGGCCTGGGCACCGAGGGGGCTCCGGCCCTCGTGGCGCTCTACACCGCCGCGGCACCGGACCGCCAGGCACAGTCCCTCGCGTTCAGCGTCGACGGCGGATACACCTGGACGAAATACGCCGGGAATCCGGTGCTCGACCGCGGCACGAGCGACTTCCGCGACCCCAAGGTGTTCCGCTACGACGACGGTCGCGAGGCCTACTGGGTGATGGTGGCTGTCGAGGCGCAGGACAGGCAGGTGCTGTTCCATCGATCCGACGACCTCACGAACTGGGAGTTCCTGTCGTCCTACGGGCCGGCCGGTCCTGTCGGAGGCGTCTGGGAGTGCCCCGACATGTTCCCGCTCGCCGTCGACGGAGACGACGACGATGTGCGCTGGGTGCTGCTGATCAGCATGAACCCGGGGGGCATCGCCGGCGGATCGGGAACGCACTACGTGGTGGGGGAGTTCGACGGCGTCTCGTTCACGCCGGACGAGCCGCACGCGGCGCCTGACGCCGACGGCGGTTGGTCAGTGCCCCCGCGCGCGGAGCTGGAGCAGTACGGCTGGATCGACTTCGGCCCCGACTGCTACGCGGGGGTCACCTTCGACGGGCTCGCCAGAGGCGAGCGCACGCTGATCGCGTGGATGGACAACTGGGAGTACGCGCGGGAGATGCCTGCTGACCGCTCGAGTCCGCAGCGCAGCGGCATGACGCTGCCCCGCCGTCTCTCGTTGACCCGCCGGCCCGACGGCGCCGTGCGTCTGCGACAGCAGCCCGCCGCGACGTTCGACGGTCACGAGGAATCGGTGCGGTTCGGGCGGCTCGATGCGCCCGCCGCGGTCGACGCACGCGATGCGGGTGCGGTCCGCCTGCGCGTGCAGGCATCCGTGGGCGACGCCCGCGGACTCGAGCTCCGCCTCGACGCCGAAGACGCCGCGGGAGCCGCAGGCGGAGCGGGAGTCGGTGCCGCCGAGCACGACCGAGCCGTCGTGGTGATCCGCTACGACCGGGCGCGCGGACGCGTCGAGCTCGACCGCTCGGCCCGAGCGACCGACCTGCCCGCCGCCTTCTCGGAGGTCCCGTCGATGCCGGCCGCTCCGGCGGATCGCATCGAGTGGCAGGTCTGGATCGACTCGCTCAATGCAGAGGTCTCGTCCGTCGAGGTGTTCGCAGACGACGGTGATCGCGTGATGACCGCTCTCATACCGGCATGGCCGGGTGGCTCCATCGTGCTGAGCCCCCTCGACGGCGTCGTGACCGACGCGACGCTCGACGTCGTGAGCACACAGTGACGGGCATGCGGATGCTGGTCGTGGGCGAGTCCCTCGTCGACATCGTCGGCGGGCACGCGCATCCCGGCGGGTCTCCCCTCAACGTCGCGGTGGGACTCTCTCGCCTCGGACTCGCGACCACGCTGCTCGCGAGGATCGGCGACGACGAGCACGGACGGATGCTCGAAGAGCACCTGGCGGGAGAGGGTGTGCGGCTCGGCACGGGCACGGTCGTCGCCGGCGCGCGCACGTCACGCGCGGTCGCGACGGTCGACGCCGAGGGAGTGGCGACGTACGACTTCGACCTGGAATGGCGGCTCCCCGACTCGCTGCCCGACTCGCTCGGCGACGAGACGGGCCCCGAGCTCGATGTCGATCTCGTGCACGTGGGGTCGTTGGGTGCGGTGCTCGAGCCCGGGGCCGAGGTGGTCAGACGGCTCGTGCGCACGGCCCCCGCGGCGGTGCTCCGCACCTACGACCCGAACGTCCGAGCGCAGCTGATGGGTCCACGCGACGCCGCGGTCGCACGAGTGGAGGAGATCATGCGCGCCTCGCATGTCGTGAAGCTGAGCGACGCCGACGCCGCATACCTGTATCCCCAGCTGGATGTCGCGGCCGTGCTGCACCGCATCATCGCGCTCGGGCCGCGCCTCGCCGTGGTCACACGCGGGGCCGAGGGGTGCCTCGCCGCCCTGGCGCACGATCCCGAACTTGTGATCGGGCAAGCAATCGCCGTCGACGTCGTCGACACGATCGGCGCGGGCGACGCCTTCATGTCGGGGCTGCTGTTCGGCCTCGTGAGCACGGGCGCTGCGACCGCGCTCGCCGCGGAGACGGTTCGGCCGGGCGAGCTCTTGCGCGACTGCATCCGGAGGTCGATCGACCTGGCGCTCGCGAGCGCGGCCGTCACTGTTTCGCGTGCCGGGGCGTCGCCGCCCTACCCGCACGACCTCAGCTGAACAGGATCAGCACGTACGCCGCGAAGGTCACCAGGTGAGCCGCACCGTGCATCGCCGTCACCCGTTTGGCGCTGAACGTCGTGACCGACAGCAGCAGTGTCACGGCGAGCATCAGCAGGTTCGCGGGGGATTCGGCGAGGATCACGGTCTGGCCGGTGAGCATGCCGATGATCAGCACGGCGGGGATCGTGAGTCCCACGGTCGAGACCAGGGCCCCGTGGCAGAGGTTGTTCACGCGCTGCGCCTCGCCACCCAGGGCCGCACGCACCGAGGTGATCGACTCGGGCAGGAACACGATCATCGCGATCAGCACGCCGGCGAGGGCGGGCGGAGCGCCGAGGCGCCCGAGTCCGTCGTCGAGCAGGGCGGCCATGTCGTGCGAGAGCAGCACGATCGGCACGACGGTGACCACGAGCAGCGCGAGTCGGACGATGATCTCGCGGCGGTTCTCGCGGAGCACGGCGACGATGCCGCCCGTCGATCCGCTCGTCTCGTGTGCGTCGGCGCGCGCCCGCAGGCGGGGGTCGACCTCGGTGAAGTCGGAGGCCTGAGACCCCATCTGCCGGTAGAGGAAGAACGCGTACAGGCCGAGGGTCAGGATGATGATCGGGACCGCCTGTGCAGGCGTGTACGAACCCGCCTCGCCGATCAGAGCGGGCAGCGCGAAGGCCAGCGCACTCAGCACGACGAGCATCGAGAGGTACGCCGAGGTGCCCGTGCGGTTGTGGGCCATGCCGCCGCGGCGCAGGCCGCCCAGCAACAGGCAGAGGCCGATCACCAGGTTGAGGATGATCATCGCGACGGCCATGACCGAGTCGCGGGCGATGGTCGCGTGCTCGCCGGGCCCGAGCATGACCGCCGAGATCAGGATGACCTCGATCAGCACGATCGACAGGGTCAGCACGAGCGAGCCGTAGGGGTCGCCGAGCTTGTGGGCCAGCGCCTCGGCCTGCTTCACGACCCCGAAGGCGCACGCGATGATCACGGCGACGATGGCGGCGAGTGCGATGATCAGCGTCGGCGCGGGGGCCGGCGCGGCGATCACCGGATGGATCAGCAGCAGGATGCCGAAGGCGCCCCAGCCGAGCACGATGCGTCCGATGTCGCCGGCGTCGATCAGGCGGGTTCGGGTGGTCTCAGACATCTGCAGCTCCTTCGAGGCGGGGCCGTCCCCGATGAGAGAGGCGCCCGGGTCGTCCCGGCCGCGGTGCTGTGTCAGCGTCCTGCCTCGATGGTACGCGAGCGGCGTTCCCCGCACCTGGTCAGAGGCAGATCAACTCCTGATCGCGGGCTGTGCACCCGCGTCGCCCTCAGCGTCGCGCGCGAGCGCGGGTCTTCGTGACGCCGTTGAGGGTGGCCCGTACCGGGGTTCCGAGATACAGGCCGAGCGAGGCTCCCGATGCGAGAGCGACACCGATCACGACCGCATCCACGAGAGAACCGCCGATGCCGAGCACTCCGGTCCCGGCTCCCGCCGCGTGCACCATCTCGAGCAGGCCCTGGAAGACCGCGACTCCGGGCACGAGCGGCACGATGGCGGCGGTCGTCACGGCGACCGACGGCACGTGCAGGTTGTGGGCGATCAGCACGCCGACGAAGCTCGCGAGCAGCGCGCCGATCGCGCTGGCGGCCGCGGGGTGCAGCTGCAGCGCGACCATGCTCGAGTACCCGGCGATCGTGATCGCGCTCAGCAGCGCGCTCACCAGGATGATGCGCGTTCCCGCGCCGTTGAACACGGCGACCGCGATCGCGATGATGACGGCGCCGACGAACTGGTTGAGCAGCGGTCCGAAGGGTGCCGGGTCATCGGGCAGGTCCATCGTGAACCCGAGCACACTGCCGAGCTGCAGGCCGACCAGGATGCCGATCACGACCCCGAGCGTCTGCATGGTCAGGTCGAGGATGCGCCCGCCCGCGGTGAGGGCGAAGCCGTCGATCGCGTCCTGCGCGGCGCCGACCACCGTGAGTCCTGCCAGCATGAGCACGATTCCCGAGGCGACGATGATCGAGGGGCGGATGCCGACGAACGGCTCGATGCCCGCCGACCCGAGCGCCGACACGGCGACCGCGACGACGGTGGTCACGAGCGCCCCGGCGATCTGGCTGAAGAACAGCGGCACGCGGATCCGTGCGAGTCCCGCCTGGGTCACCGCCGCTGCGAGAGCGGCGATGAAGGTGAGGCCGACGATGATCGGCGAGGCGCCGAGCATGATGCTGACGCCGACCGCCAGCAGGGCCCGGGCCACGACGACCACCGGCTGCTGGTAGCGGAACGGCACCCGCCGGATGACGCGGAACGCCGTGCGCGCCGACTCGAGATCCAGGCCGTCGGCGATGTCGGCGACGAGCGCCTGCACGCGCTGCAGCTTGTCGTGGTCGGGGGCGGCGACGCGCACGACCCGCACGAGGGTCTCGGGCCACACCTCACCGCTGAGGTGGAAAGACACGGTGATCGAGTTGTAGGTCACGTCGACCTGCACGCCGCGCATGCCGTAGGCGTCGCACACGCGGATGATCGCGAGAGTCACCTCGTGCGCCGAGGCGCCGACGGCGAACATCGCCTCGCCGATGCGCGTCGCGAGATCGAGCACCCGAGGCACCATGCGCTCGTCGATCACGGGCATGGCCTCGGTATGAGCGACGGAGGAGGGGTCGGTGTGCACGATTCTGCGCACCGAGGCGAGCAGCCGCCGCGGAGGGTTCGGGGACATCCCTCCATTCTCCCATCGGCAGGCACCGCGACCGGATGAGTACGGACGTACGCAGAGTTGCTATCCTCGATGCATGACGCATGACGGCACGACGGACTACTTCGCAGGCGACCCGCGCACGAACCGGGAGCGGATGCTCGCGGGCGACCTGTACATCGCCGACGACCCCGAGATCGAGCGGCGATCGGCGCGGGCTGCCCGACTCGCCGATCTCTACCAGCGCCAGACGCTCGCGGGTGACCCCGCCGCACGCGGGTGGCTCGAAGACCTCATCGGCGATCTCGGCGAGGGGGTCGCGATCCGCCCGCCGCTGCACGTCGACTACGGCGACCACATCTCGATCGGCGCACGCACGTTCGTGAACTTCAACCTGACGGCGCTCGACGTCGCGGCGATCACGATCGGCGCCGACTGCCAGATCGGGCCGAACGTGCAGCTGCTCACTCCGACGCATCCGATCGATCCCACGATGCGTCGTGACAAGCTCGAGGCTGCCGAGCCGATCACGATCGGCGACAACGTCTGGCTCGGCGGTGGGGTGATCGTCTGCCCCGGCGTCACGATCGGCGAGAACAGCGTGATCGGTGCGGGATCGGTCGTCACGAAGGACATCCCCGCCGGCGTCGTCGCCGTCGGGAGTCCCGCCCGGGTCGTGCGGACCATCGGAGACGAGCATGTCGTCTGAGCCCGCGGCCGGATCCCGTAGCGGTCGCCGCAACGACCCGGAACGCCGGGAGCGCATCATCAGCGCGTGCCTCGACGTGATCGCCGAATCCGGAGTCGCGGGGGCCTCGCATCGGCGCATCGCGGCAGCCGCCGGTGTGCCGCTCGGGTCGATGACCTATCACTTCTCGGGCATCGACGAGCTGCTGCATGCGGCGTTCACGCGGTTCGCCACCATCGTGAGCTCCCGCTTCGAGGAGCGCATGGCCGCGGCATCCGATCCGGCGTCCGCCCGCGCCGCGGTCGTCGCGATCATCCTCGAGGATGTGGCGCGCGGCAGGAGCGAGCTGGTGCTCTCGCACGAGCTCTACACGCTCGCCGCCCGCGAGCCGTCGTACCGCGCACTCACGACGGCCTGGATGCAGCGCAGCCGCGCAGCCCTCGAGCGTCACTTCGACCCCGAGACGGCGAGGCTGCTCGACGCGATGATCGAAGGCGTGTCGATCCACCGCGCCCTCGACGACGAGCCCAGGGGCATCGCCGAGGTCGAGGACGCGGTGGATCGGATCGCCGGTCTTTCCAGCCGGGAGTGATCAGTGCGCTCCCGGGTGATCAGTGCGCTCCCGGGGTGATCAGTGCGCTCCGACCGCCCCCTCGGCGGTCTCGACGACGACCTCTTCCGTGCTGTGCCGACGCGTGGTGCGCAGCAGCACGGCCGCGAGAACCGCGACGACCGCGGTGACGGCCGCGCCGACGAGCATCGCGGAGTGAAGACCCGACAGGAACGCATCCTGCGCGATCGCGGCCTGATCGCCGCCGAGCCCTGAGGGCACGATGCCCTGGGCGAGCTCGTCGGTCTGGACGCCGGTCAGGTTCAGATCCGACGCTCCGCGGGCGCTCCCCGCTCCGACCACGGCGGCGAACACGGCGGTGCCGAGGGCCCCGCCGAGCTGCAGCATGGTGGCCTGGAAGCCACCGGCGACACCCGCGAGATGCACCGGCGCGCTGCCGACGACCGCGTCGGCGCCTGCCGTCATCGTGAGTCCGACGCCCATCGCCAGAGCGACGAACGGGATCGCCATCGCGATGTACGGAGTGTCGACGCCGATCGGCGTCAGCGCCACGAGTGAGAGAGCCACGAGCGCGAGCCCGATCGTCATGGTCACCCGCGTGCCCAGGCGGCTCACCAGCACGGCTCCGATCGGCGAGGCGATGATCGACACGGCCGACAGGGGAAGAAGCATGACGCCGGCGACCACACCCTCGACGCCGCGCAGGTTCATCAGGAAGAGGCTCAGGAAGAACGTCACGCCGAGGAGGGCGAAGAAGTTCGCGCCCACGGCGAGTCCGCCGATCGAGAAGCCCGGCTCGCGGAAGAGCGACATCGGCAGCAGCGGGTGGGCGCTGCGGAGCTCGACCAGCACGAACGCGACGAGCACCACCAGGGCGCCTCCGAGCACGAGCAGGGTGCGCGCGTCTCCCCAGCCCCAGTCCTCGGACTGCACGATCGCGAGGACGACCCCCGCGAGCCCGATCGCGAGCAGGATCACTCCCGGCACGTCGAAGCGCACCGTGGAGCTGCCGGCCGTCGATTCGCGCACGACCAGAGCGGTGAAGATCACCGTGAGCACCGCGATCGGGGCGTTGATGAAGAAGATCGATTCCCAGCCGAGGGTGGCCACCAGCGCGCCGCCCACGATCGGGCCGGCAGCGATCGCGACCGACGAGACGCCGCCCCAGATGCCGACGGCCATGCCGAACTTCTCGCGGGGGAACGTCGCCCGCAGGATCGACAGGGTCTGCGGCATGAGCATCGCCGCGCTGACCCCCTGCAGGGCGCGGAACACGATGACGCCCGTCGCGCTGCCGACGAGGCCGATCGCGACCGAGGTGAGGGCGAAGGCGATGACGGCGATGATGTAGATGCGACGACGGCCGAAGCGATCGCCGAGTGTGCCGCCCAGGATGAGGCACACGGCGAGCCCGAGCAGATACGCGTGCGTGATCCACTGCAGCTGGGTGAAGGAGGTGCCGAGTGAGGCCGCGATCGCCGGGTTCGCGATCGAGACGACGGTCGCGTCGAGGCCCACCATGAACAGGCCCAGTGAGACGGCGATGAGGGTGGCGATCGGGTGCCCGCGCAGAGTCTTGCGAGGCGGTGCCGTGAGTGCGGCGGTGGAGGTCATGAGAGTGCTTTCGTCGTTCGTCGGATGCAGGGCGCGACGAGCACAGGGCTTCGCGAGGAGCGCCGTCGGTTGCCCGGAGGACCTGGGTGGCAGCGACGGCGGCTACACGAGCGCCGTCGGCCCTCGTGCCGGTGGCGCTCCCTCAGAAGCGTATGAAACAATACACAAATGGATGCGACAATGCCAATCCCGGATGCGGAGCTGGACCGATTCGCCGATGCGGTGATGTCGATCGCGCACCGCATCGAACCGCGCGGTCTCGACCTGCCGGGCAAGCGTCGGCTGACGCCACGAGAGATCCTGGTCATGCACGAGGTCGCGGTCGCGCCGGGCGTCACGGCGACGCAGATCGCACGAGGTCTCGACCTGCATCGCAGCAACGT
Organism: Microbacterium sp. EB106-03-03-XG65; assembly: GCF_058791955.1. NCBI lineage: Bacteria > Bacillati > Actinomycetota > Actinomycetes > Micrococcales > Microbacteriaceae > Microbacterium > Microbacterium sp. EB106-03-03-XG65. The sequence goes on along the minus strand of NZ_JBYTEB010000002.1, from coordinate 703,134 downwards.
CAGCGCCACGCTGCACACGCTCGAGCGGGAATCGCTCCTCGTGCGCGTCGCAGCGGCAGACGGTCGGGGAGCGGGCTTCGCCCTGACCGACGAGGCCCGTGGCGAGGTCGCTCTCGTGCGCGCTCATCGCTCGGAGCGGCTGCGCTCGGCATCCGACGATCTACTGCGCGAGGTCGTGTCGATCTCGGATGCGCTGTCGCGCCTGGCGGGCGGGATCGGGGCGGAACGCACGCGAGAGTGAGCTCTCACTCATGCTCGGGCAGCACCGGGGTCGACCACCCCGGCTCGCGACCGAGCTGGGTGGCCCGACCCAGGGACTGCGCGCCGAAGCGGTCGCGAACCGCATCGAGGGCCGTGTCGATGCGCTCGCCGTCGCCCCAGTCGATCGGCAGCTCCGGCTGCAGGTGTGCGGCGCGATCGAGCTGGGTCAGCGAGATGCCGATCAGCGTCACGCCCTGCGCCTCGATCTGCGGCAGTGCTGCGGTCAACAGCGCGCGGGCCACCGACAGCAGCGTCGCCGTGCGCACGGTGGCGACCCCGACCGTGCGTGACCGGGTGGCCCTGGTGTAGTCGCCGAATCGCAGGCGCAGCACGACCGTGCGGCAGGTGCGCCCACCGTCGCGCAGTCGGCGGGCGAGTCGGTCGACGATCTGGGTCAGGATGACGTCGAGCTCTTCTGCCGACCGGGGCTTCGTGCCGAGGGCGCGCTGCGAGCCGATCGATCCGCGACGTCTGGCGGTGTCGACGGGCCGGGGGTCGCGCAGGCGAGCGAGCGCGTGCAGGTGGCCGCCGGTCGCCGAACCCAGGAGCCGCTCGGCGGTCGCCGCCTCGAGCTCGGCGAGCTGGCCGACCGTGTGGATGCCGAGGCGGTGCAGCTTCTCGGCGGTGACCGCGCCGACGCCCCACAGCCGTTCGACCGGGAGGGGGTGCAGGAACTGCTGCTCGCGATCGGGGTCGACGACGAGCAGCCCGTCGGGCTTGCTCACGGCGCTCGCGACCTTGGCGAGGAACTTCGTGCGGGCGACGCCGACCGAGATCGCGAGCCCCACCTCGGTGCGCACACGCTCGCGCAGTCGGGCGGCCACGGTCTCGGGAGTGCCGGCGATGCGGCGCAGGCCCCCGACTTCGAGAAAGGCCTCGTCGATCGAGAGGCCCTCGACGAGCGGCGTCGTGTCGCGGAAGATCTCGAACACGTCTCTGCTCGCTGCGCTGTAGGCGTCCATGCGCGGCGGCACGACGGCGGCGTCGGGACAGAGCAGCAGCGCCTGACGTCCGCCCATCGCGGTGCGCACGCCGCGGGCCTTGGCCTCGTAGCTCGCGGCGAGCACGACCCCGCCGCCCACGATCACCGGTCTGCCGCGAAGGTGCGGGGCGTCGCGCTGTTCGACCGAGGCGTAGAACGCGTCGAGATCGGCGTGCAGCACGGTGGCCTCGCCCCGCATCCTGCGCTCCTCTCGACGGGCAGATCGTCGCACGGGCCACCGACAATCGCCGGGGGTCGAGCGCCGTCACCACCGGGGAATAGTTGACCCGCATCGACAGTTGCACTAAATCAACCATCGGCGTATAGTTGACACCAATCAACTTTCTACACAGGAGCTCTACAACTGTGACCACCACTTCCCACACCTCCGCGCCCGAGGCGACCCGGTCGCCGCGCGAGGTCTTCACCGCGATCTCCGGACTCGTCGTCGGCATGTTCGTCGCCGTGCTCTCGGGCACCGTGGTGTCGACCTCGATGCCGGTCATCATCGCCGACCTCGGCGGCACCCAGTCCCAGTACACCTGGGTCATCACCGCGAGCCTTCTGGCGACCGCCGTCTCGACCCCGATCTGGGGCAAGCTCGCCGACCTGGTCGATCGCAAGATCCTCGTGCAGATCTCGCTGATCCTCTTCACCGCCGGCACCGTGATCGCCGGCTTCTCGACCGACACCAACATGCTCATCGGCGTGCGCGTGCTGCAGGGCATCGGCGTCGGCGGCCTGATGTCGCTCGTCATGATCGCCGTCGCCCTGATCATCTCGCCGCGTGAGCGCGGCAAGTACATGGGCGTCGTCGGCGGGATCATGGCCCTCGGCACGATCGGCGGACCGCTGCTCGGCGGATTTCTCACAGACGTGTGGGGATGGCGCTCGAACTTCTTCGTCGGCGTGCCGTTCGCACTCCTCGCCCTGGTGCTGCTGCAGTTCACCCTGCACCTGCCCAAGCCGCAGCGCGACACCAAGATCTCGATCGACTACTTCGGCATCGTCCTGCTCGCGGTCGGCGTCTCGACCCTGCTGATCTGGGTCTCGATGGGCGGCAGCCAGTTCGACTGGGACTCGTCGACCAGCATCATGCTCGCCGTGATCGCCGGTGCGGCGATCGCCGCGTTCATCACGGTCGAGTTCTTCGTGAAAGAGCCGATCGTGCCGATGTCACTGTTCCGCAACCGCACCTTCACGCTGTCGGTCATCGCATCGATCGCGATCGGCGTCTCGATGTTCGCGACCTCGGTCTTCCTCGCGCAGTACTTCCAGCTCGCCCGCGGCGCCACACCGACCGAGTCGGGCCTCATGACCATCCCGATGATCCTCGGGCAGATGGGCGCCTCGATCATCATCGGCCAGCTCGTCAGCCGTTTCGGTAAGTGGAAGGGCTGGATGGTCACAGGATCCGTGCTCACCACGGTCGGCGTCTCGCTCATGGCCACCCTGCGCTACGACACGCCGTTCCCGCTCGTCGCGGTCTACATGTTCGTGCTGGGTGCCGGTCTCGGCATGGTGATGCAGAACCTGACCCTCATCGTGCAGAACGACACCGCGCCGCAGCAGCTGGGTGCCGCCTCGTCGAACGTCAACTTCTTCCGCACGATCGCGGGCACCATCGGCGTCACCGTCATGGGAGCCATGCTGTCGACCAGCGTCGCGAACTACATGACCGATGCGCTCAAGGGCTTCACGCCCACCACTCCCGATGAGGTCGACGCCCTCACGCACCTCGCCTCGGGCGATGTGCCGAAGGTGACCGAGCTGCCCGACACGATCCGCGCGATCGTCGAGAGCGCCTACGGACACGGCATCGCCGACTCGTTCATCATCGCGATCCCGCTCGCCGTGATCTCGATCATCGCGATCGTGTTCATCAAGAACAAGCCGCTGTCGACCAAGAACGCCGCCGAAGAGCTGCGGGCGCAGGCCGAGGAATCGGTGCTCGAGGTCTCGGAGGCCGAGGTCGGAGGCAACCTCTCGACGGGCGTCATCCGCACGGTCGGCGCGGGAACCGCCACCACCGCCACAGGCTCGGTGACCGTTCTGGAACGCGAGGGCGAGCGCGAAGGCCGGGAGTCGAGGGGCTGACATGGCCACGTCGGAGGCCGTCACGGCACCGCACCTCGAGGACGCGATCGGCGACCTCCAGAGTCATCTGAACCTCATCTTCGCGAGGACTCGGACGCTCTGGAGGGAGTCGGCCGCCCGCATCGCCCCCGAGCTGCAGGTCGGCGGCTACAAGCTGCTGACCTTCATCGAGCGGGCGGGCACCGCCAACGCGCATGAGCTGGCCGAGCGGTTCGAGATGGACAAGTCGGTCATCAGCCGCCAGGTGCGCACGCTCGAGGAGCTGGGGCTGATCGAGTCCCGTGCCGATGAGCGCGACGGCCGGCTGCGGGTGCTCACGGCGACGCCGGCCGCACAGGCCGCGCTCGCCGAGCTGCGTCAGGAGCACGGATGGCGGCTGCGCGCCGTGCTGGCCGAGCTCACCCCCGACGAGATCAACGCCGCGTCGAAGGTGTTCCGGCTTCTTTCCGAGGTCTGACCCCTCCGTTCGAATCGCTCACTATGCAGTGTCACGCCGCGGAAACTGCCAAGTGGGCGATTCGAACCGCTCGCATGACTTCACCGTAAGCTTTCGAGCATGAGTGCCTCCGACAGCGCCGACCTCGATGAGGCCGTCTCCCGGGTGGAGCACGAGCTCGGCCGACTGTTCGCCCGCATCCGCGTGAGCTGGCGCGAGGCCGCGATCACCGTGCATCCCGACCTGCAGCCGCTGGGGTATCAGGTGCTGACATCGATCGCCACGGGCAAGGCCACCTCGGCCGGCGCGATCATCGAGCGGCTGCAGACCGACAAGTCGGCCGTGAGCCGTCAGGTGCGCCAACTCGAACAGCTGGGGCTCGTCGAGAGCGTCCGGGATCCGGACGACCGACGGGCACGGGTGCTGGTCGCCACCGACCTCGCCCAGGAGCGGGTCGCGCTCGCGCGTTCGCGCTACGAGGCCCGCCTCGGTGAGCGCCTGGGCCGCTGGTCGGCCGAAGATCTCGACCACTTCACGCGCCTGCTCGCCGACCTCGGCGGCGCGACGCCGACGGCAACGGATGCAGCGGGTGCGACGGATGCGGGGGATGCGCCGGATGCGGGGGCTGCGCCGGACGCAACGGATGCGCGCGAAGACGAGTCGCCGTCATCGTGAGCGGGGAATACCCGACGAGCGCCGCGCCTTACCCCTCACTGTGAGCCTTTACGAGTCCGCCGCCTTCGGCGCCCTTCCGCTGTCCAATCGCGTCGTCATGGCGCCGCTGACCCGCACCCGTGCCGACGACGACGGCGTGCCCACCGAGACGATGGTGGAGTATTACCGGCAGCGTGCGGGATTCGGACTCATCATCACCGAGGGCACCTGGCCCGCGGCCGAGGGCAAGTCGTACTCGGGGCAGCCGGGAATCGTGACGCCCGAGCAGATCGAGGGATGGCGTCCGATCGCAGATGCCGTGCACGAGGCCGGCGGCACGATCGTGATGCAGCTGATGCACGGCGGCCGCGTCTCGCACCCGGCGATCTCGGGGCAGCCCCGCGTCGTCGCTCCGAGCGCGCTGGCGGCTCCCGGTGAGACGCACACGCCCGAGGGCAAGGCGGCCATGCCGGTCGCGCACGCTCTGACCCTCGACGAGATCCCCGAGGTCATCGAGCAGTTCGTGCAGGCGGCGCGCAACGCGATCGCCGCCGGGCTCGACGGCGTCGAGGTGCACGGCGCCAACGGCTACCTGGTGCAGGAGTTCCTGTCGCCGGTGTCGAACATCCGTGACGACATCTACGGCGGGTCGCCCGAGAACCGTGCACGATTCGCGATCGAGGTCACGCGGGCGGTCGCCGAGGCCGTCGGCGCCGACCGCACCGGCATCCGGCTCTCGCCGCAGCACAACATCCAGGGCGTGCTCGAAGAGGATGACGCGGATGCTCTCGCGACCTACCTCGCGGTCGCCGAGGGACTCGCGCCGCTGGGTCTCGCGTTCATCGACGTGCTCAACGCCGCGCCGACGAGCGAGCTCGTGCAGCGCATCCGCCGCACGGCCGGCACCGCGCTGATCATCAACTCGGGCTTCGCGGCGCCGACCACCCGCCACGAGGCCGAGACTCTGGTCTCGGAGGGTTGGGCGGATGCGGTGGCTGCTGGCCGACCTGCGATCGCCAACCCCGATCTGGTCGAGCGCTGGCGCGACGATACCGAGCTGAACGAGCCGCGCCCCGCGCTGTTCTACGGTCGCACCGCCGAGGGGTACACGGACTACCCGTCGCTCGAGGTCGCCCGCGCCGACGTCGGCTGAGGTTCGCGGAGCCCAACTCACGGGCGTCTCCCCGGGGGTTGCACGCGGGAGGAGATACCGCAAGGCCCTTCTGAGTCTGGGCGGTGCTCCGTAGCGTTCGTGTCAGAGGCGGTTTCACGTCTGCGGAAAGGGCGGTTCCTCGTCTCCCGATAGAGGGGGAGAACATGACGCAGCAGACCCGGATCGCATTCGACGACGTCCAGTACGTCCTCGCGCCGGAGCAGGACCTCGTCGACCTGATGGAGCGTATCGAGATCGCAGCGAAGTCGGAGCCGACGTTCGTCGACTTCATGGCGGGAGACCGCCTGGTGAGCGTTCTGGTCTGCTCTGCGACGCGCGTGGTGGTGACCGTGCGGCCGGAGCAGGCAGCCGAGGACTCGCCCTACCTGCCGCTCGCGGTCGAACCGCTGGACTGGGACTACTGACGCGCGCATACTGTCGGCCGGCACCGGTCTGTCAACCCTCTGTCGTCTCACGGCGCCTCGACGCATGGTGGTCCTCCGGCAGCGATAGAGGAGGACGACCATGAAGGCACTCACCTGGCAGGGCACCCGTTCCGTGGCGGTCGAGGAGGTTCCGGACCCGGTGATCGAGCACCCGACCGACGCGATCGTGCGCATCACGTCGTCGGCGATCTGCGGATCCGACCTGCATCTGTACGAGCTGCTCGGTCCTTTCCTCGACAGGGGAGACATCCTCGGGCATGAGCCCATGGGCGTCGTGGTCGAGGTGGGCAGCGCGGTCACCCAGCTCGCGGTCGGCGACCGCGTCGTGGTGCCGTTCACCATCTCGTGCGGACACTGCTTCTTCTGCGAGCGAGGGCTGCAGTCGCAGTGCGAGACCACTCAGGTGCGTGAGTACGGCAGCGGTGCCTCGCTGTTCGGATACACGAAGCTCTACGGCCAGGTGCCGGGTGGGCAGGCCGAGTATCTGCGCGTGCCGCTCGCCGACTACAACCACATCAAGGTCGCGTCCGACCTGCCCGATGAGCGGTACCTCTTCTTGAGCGACATCCTCCCGACGGCGTGGCAGGGCGTGGAGTACGCGAACGTGCCGGATGGAGGCACGCTCGCCGTCATGGGTCTCGGGCCGGTCGGCCAGTTCGTCTCGCGCATCGCGGCCCATCGTGGCCACCGGGTGCTCGCAGTCGATCCTGTCGCTGAGCGCCGCGAGATGGCCGCTCGCCACGGGGTGGAGGTCTTCGACCTCACCGACGACATCACCGATGAGCTGCGCGACCTCACCGAAGGTCGGGGAGCGGATGCCGTCGTCGACGCCGTCGGCATGGAGGCGCATGGCAACCCGGGCGTCTCGATGGTGCAGAAGGCCGTGGGCCTGCTGCCCGACCCGGTCGCACGCCAGGTGTTCGAGAAGGCCGGTATCGACCGTCTCGCGGCGCTGCACACCTCGATCGACGTCGTGCGCCGAGGAGGCACGGTGTCTCTGAGCGGCGTCTACGCCGGAGACGCAGACCTCATGCCCATGAAGACGATGTTCGACAAGCAGGTCAGCCTGCGCATGGGCCAGTGCAACGTCAAGCGCTGGGTGTCAGACATCATGCCGCTCGTCGAGGCGATCGACGATCCGCTCGGCGTCATGGACCTCACCACCCACGAGGCACCGCTCGACGACGCTCCGGGGCTCTACGAGACCTTCCAGCGCAAGGAAGACGGCTGCATCAAGGTCGTGCTGCATCCAGGGGCTGCGTGACGCGTCCGCGGATGAAGAACAGCGCGATGACTCCCACCGCGATCACCGCGATGTTGCCGAGATTCGCGATGCCGCCGAGCGAGCCCTCCGCAGGGTAGAAGCCCTGAAGGAAGATCGCTGGGTCGGTGCTCGCGTGCAGCAGGATCGGCGCGATGATGGTGCCGGTCACGCGCATGGCCAGGTACATGCAGATGCCGAACGCGAATGTGTAGCCGAGCTGGATCAGTGTCGCGAACAGCGACTGGCCCGTGAGCAGATTGCCCGCGTGCAGCAGCGCGAAGAGCGCCGACGAGACAAGAGCGACGACGAGTTCGCGGTTGCCTGACCTGCGCAGCAGCGACACGACGAATCCGCGTGTGAGCACCTCTTCGGCGAAGCCGATGAACACCCCGGCGAGCAGCCAGGTCGCGACGACCTCGAAGCCCGCCGCGCCGTAGTCGATCGACAGGAAGTGCAGCACGTTGAACAGCAGCACGACCGCGATTGCGATCCACATCCATCCCCGGCCGCGGATCGGCTGCGGACCGAGCACCTCGGGCAGCCAGCCGAGCGATGCGCCGAAGGCGAGCAGAAGCAGGCAGCCGACGAAGATCGGCACCGCATAGAAGACCAGGATGCCGGCGGCACTCTGTGGATCGTCGATCTGCGACGCGATGGGGGTGAGCAGCAGCGAGAGGCCGTTGTAGAGCACGAAGTACACGACGACGAGCACGAGCGCTCGCCACCATCCGCCCTGTTCCCAGAAGCGCCTCCAGGCCGATCGGGAATGCTGCTCAGGCCGCGCCACGTCTCTCATCACTGGCTCCTCCGCTGCGCGCGGAGGTCGCGGCATCACTCAATATATCGGCGGCGAGCCGGCTCCCGGTCGGTTCGGCGACGCGTCTGCGCGTTCAGTCGGCGTGGCCCTCGGCGAGATATGCCAGGCGATGCAGGGTCTCGGCGTTGCGCAGGCGCAGCAGGGGAGCGGTGAGCAGGTCGGGAAGAAGCGTGGCCGGTCCTTTCACCGGCTCTTCGTCGATGCGCACCATGGCACCGCCGTCGTATGCCCGCACCCGCAGAGTCACGCGGGCCTCACCGATCGGCCAGCCGCGGGCACGGATGACCATTCGGTGCGGCGGCGCCCACTCCTCGACCACGGTCGTGTCGTCGATGAGCGCCGGCCACACGCCCACCGAATGGTGCAGCTGCGCCCCGGGCTGCGGCCAGGTCTCGTCGACGTCGCGCATGCGTGACGCCCCGACGACCCACGTCGGATAGAGCCAGCCGTTCTCGAGCACGCGGAACACATCGTCGGGACTGCAGTTCATGGTGCGGACGTTCTTCGCCATCAGGGTCTCCTCCTCGCTCCTGGAGGCATCCTGACCCGGGGCGGCTGTGCATCCCAGGGGGTTGACGAGCGGATGCCGAGCAGCATGCGCTCCGCTCGTCGGCGGCAGAGGCGCTACCACACCGGCCGCTCTCATGCCTCCCCCTGTACCCCGAGGCGCACGTCTGACAGCGTCGCCCCATGGAACTCATCGATCTTCCCGTGCGGGCCGCGCGCCGTCTCGGAGCGCTCGCTCGCGACGACGCGCCCTCCCTGCTCATCCACGGTTACGGGCTCGGGCCACGCATCTGGCGACGGGTCCGACCGGGGGCACGGTCGGCGCCCATGCGCCTGCTCGGGCGCGACGCGATCTTCGTGCGCGGAGTCGAGGGCGTCGAGCTCTTCTACGACGAGAACCGCATCGCCCGCCACGCGGCCATGCCCGCGCTGGTGCAGGAGAGCCTCTTCGGCCATGGCTCGGTGCACAGCCTCGACGGTGCGGCGCATCGGCACCGCAAGGCCACGTTCGTCGACGTCGCCTACGAAGACGAGCAGGTCGCACGGCTCACGCCCTGGCTGGAGCGCGAATGGGCTGCCGAGCAGCAGGCGTGGCGTGACGGCGGCACCCGAACCGCGTACGACGCGGCCGTCGGCGCCCTCGGGCGTGCGGTCATGACCTGGGCGGGGCTGCCCGGTACCGACGCGGCGAAGACACGCTGGTCGGTGCGCCTCGCGCAGATCGTCGACGGGTTCGGATCGCCCTACTCGCCGCAGTACCTCGCGGCGCTCGCCAACCGCTGGTGGTCCGACCGCCACTCGACGCGACTGATCGAGGCCGTGCGGCACGGCTCACTGCGGGCCGAACCCGGCACGGCGCTCGAGCAGTGGGCGCACCATCGCGACGAGAACGGCGAACTGCTGAGCGCCCATGTCGCCGGAGTCGAGCTGCAGAACAGCATCCGCCCGATGATCGCGGTCGCGCGATTCGTCGCCTTCGCGGCCAAGGAGCTGCACGACCGCCCGCAGTGGCGAGGTCGGATCGCAGCCGAGACCGCCGAGCGCGGCGCACTCGTCGGCGGCCCCCTCGCCGTCATGTTCGCGCAGGAGGTGCGCCGCACCGCCCCGTTCGTGCCGATGCTGCCCGGATGGGCGCTCGACGACATCGAGCTCGACGGTCAGCGCGTCGAGGCCGGCGGGCGGGTGGTGCTCGACATCGGCGGCACCGACACCGACGAGCGCTTCTGGGCGCGCGCCGAGACCTTCGATCCCGAGCGGTTCCGAGATGTGGGCGACGACTACGAGGCGCTCGCGGCGTTCGTCCCGCACGGCGGTGCGGGGGTCGCGACCGGTCACCGGTGCCCGGGGGAGAAGCTCGCGATCGCGGGGCTGTCTGCCGCTGTCGCCGTGCTGAGCGACCCCGACCTGCGCATTCTCGATGCCGGTCTCGACGTCGATCTGCGGCGGCTGCCCACGAAGCCCCGATCGGGCGCCCGGGTGCGCTCGGCGACGGCATCCGGTCGCTGCCCGTTCCACTGAGCCGGCCGGTCGGCGAGACGGCGCAGCGGTCAGGCCCTCCCGCTGGTGTCGGTGCCCTCGGGCAACTCGTCGACAGGCACGATCACAACCTCCTGCACCTTCCAGTCGATCGCGGTGATCCGCTCGGCGAGGTCGGTCGTCTGAGCGAGCGACACCTTGCCCCGTCGCGGCACCACGAACGCCTCGATGTGGAAGACCTGTCCCTGGTCGCGCATGCGCACCGACGCCTGCGTCACCCACGGCTGGGAACGCATGGTGGAGAGCACGTCGTGCGCCAGCGGATGCGGGTCCTTGCTGTCGTACGTGCGGGCGCGCTGGTCCATCAGGTCGATCACCGCCGTCCGGGTGTTGCGTGCGCCGTCCCAGATGATGCCGAGCGAGATGAAGAGAGCGGCCGCGCCGTCGAGCCACCACGCTCCGACGCCCACCCCGAGCACTCCGACGATCGAGGCGACCGTGGTCTGCCAGTCGGCCTTCGCCATGTCTGCGTCGGCGTAGAGCAGCTTGTTGTGCAGCACGGGAGCGAGCTTCGCCTTGGCGGGGCCGTAGAAGAAGACCGGCCCGACGATCACGACCGCCATCACGGCGACCATGAGCCAGCCGAGCCAGATGGTCTGGCCGAAGAGCTGCACGGTGCCGATCGTCGGATGCTCCCCGGCGATGAGTCCGGTCGCGGCTTCGACGGCGAGGTTGAGGCCGACGGCGAACAGCGCGACGCCGGCGACCAGGTGTCCGATCCCCATCGAGCGATGCAGTCCGTAGGGGTGCTTCACCGTCGGGCGACGCCGCACGAAGATCAGTGCGATGAGAAAGGCGATCTGCGGGATCAGAGACAGCATGTCCTCGATCCAGGCCGTGCGCATGGCCTGGGAGTTGCCGACGACGAGGGCGAGCACCGCGATCGTGACCGCGGTGTACGCGATCGTGAACCACTCCCACCGCACGGCCGACCGCAGCGCCTTCTGCTGCTCGTCGGGCAGTTCGGTGCGGCCGAGATGCGTCACGCGGGTCATCCGCCGACCTCCTCGTCGAGGAACCGTTCGAGGGTGCTGAGGAACGCGTTCTCGCCGAGCGGCACGAGCATGACGATCGATCGTCCGTCGGCGCCGTCGATGGCGGGGTACCCGCGACTGACTCCTGCCTTGTCGACCCAGGGCGTCTGACCCGTGAACCCGCCTGCCACCAGGTCGAGATCACCGCGCTCGAGCATCGTGACGAGGGTCTCTTCCGAGGCGACGGTCCAGTCGACACCGGCGTCGATGCTGTCGGCGAAGCCCCTCACGAGCTCGGGAACGCTGCCGGTCGGCGGCTCGGTGTCGTCCGACACGAGACCGGGATCCGGCGAGACCCCGACTCTCAGCTCGCCGCCCGACACGCTCTGCAGCGACCCCTCGGGATCGGTCGGAACGGTCAGGCCGCATCCTGAGATCGCGGCGAGGAGTGCGATCGCGATCACTGCGCCGACGGCGCGGCCCGCGTGGGCCCTTCGTCTGTTCACCCCGTCATGCTCGTGAATCGCATATCGGCCTGCAATGCGGTTGACGATCGGCAGGGGCGTGGCTAGCGGACGGGCGTGACGGGAGCGGCGCGGGCGAGATACCCGGGTGCGGCGCGGGCCATATACCCGGGTGCGGCGTGGGCCATATACCGTAGGGCACATGTCACAGGCTCTGCGCACGTTCGGGCGCATCATCGCGCGGCACGGTGTCGCGCTCATGGCCTGGTATCTCGGGGGAGAGGCACTGCACCGGCTGCTGGTCGAGCTCGCCGGTTTCGTGGGCGGCCATACGTCGCTCGGCGGGCTGCTGCTGCTGCCCCTCGCGGTGGGCGCGCGACTCTTCGCCTACGTCGCGATGTACCTCACCGTGCGATCGTCGCTGCCGCACAGCCGCAGAGAGGATGCCGGAGGGCCGCGCGAGTTCGCATCGGCGACCCTGGCGGCGATCCTCCCGTTCTTCGCGTTCTACACCGCCTGGGGGCTGCTCGACGCCGACCTGATCGACTTCTTCCGCATCGCCGTCGCGGTCGGCCTGCAGAGCACCGGACTCGACGCCTCTCAGCTGGGTGACCGCGGAGGTATTATCGCCGTCGGCGTGCTGCCGGTGGCGGTGCTGGTCGTCGCTCTGCTCGCGCGACTCCTGTTCACCCGTTTCGCAGCGCGCCTGCCGAAGTGGACGGTCGTGCTCGCGGTCTACACCGAGATCCTCTGGACCTTCATGCTCTTCGTGCTGATCGCGCGGTGGTGGAACGGAGTGCTCGGGTGGCTCTCCGAGCGGGCTGCGGTCGGGTGGCTGCAGGGGTTCGGCGATTGGTTCGCGGTCAACCTCGCGCCCGTCGCCGCGGTGTGGGAGGGGGCGACCTGGCTCTTCGGCGTCATCGTCGCAGCACTTCTCGTCCCCGCGGCGTGGCTCACGGTCGCGGGGGTCATCTTCGGCACCACGTTCGACTCGACGCCGTCGTTCCCGCGGTGGGCGGGCGACGCGGGCAGTGCGATGCGCGGGGCGATGATGAGCGTCGCGCGCACGCTCGTGATGCGTCTCGAGGGACTTTGGGCCGCGGTCACGGTGATCTGGCGCGGTGGACCGGTGCTGTTCGGCGCGTTCGTGCTCGCCTACGCATCCTGGAGCCTCGCGGAGCAGCTCGCGACCCGCGGAGTCCTCGAGGTCATCGGCGGTCACGATCTGCGGTTCTGGGCGGGAGTGTTCCCGCTCGTGAGCGTCGGCATCGCGGCGATCGCCGAGCCGCTGCGCGTGGCGATCGTCGCGACGGCCTATGACGGCGTGATCGGCCGCCCCAAGGCCGGGCTCGACACACGTCCGACGGGGGTCGACGAGGTCTCAGGGATCGACGGTGAACCGGGCCACGTCGGAGTCGTCGCCCTCGATGTCGAGCACGAAGGGCCCGTCGGCATCGTCGGGCAGCACGAAGACCAGCAGGATGCGGTACGATGCGGGCTCCGCGACACATGAGGTCGCATCCAGGCCCGTAGGCAGGTCGAGCCCGTCTCGCGAGGTCACCCAGGTGCGCGACGACGACTGCTCGGTGAGCGTGGAGGTGCCGCAGGATGCGGCATCCGGTCCGCCGCTCGCGGTCAGTCGGACGCTCAGCGTGCGCGACCCCTCGGGAGCGTCGAACTCGCCCCACTCCGCGAGGCCGAGTGCGAGCTCCTGACCCGAGATGACGGCGCGGGAGTCGGCGGCGGACCCGGCGTCGATCACGCGGTCGGGCTGCCGGACATTCGGAAGCACATCCAGCCAGACGGAGGCACCGACGACCGCGACGGCGGCGATGGCCACGGCGATCAGCGCGGTGCGCTGCGTACGGAACCAGCTCTTCATCCGGCCCCGGCTCATTCCGCGCTCCAGCCCGGAGCCGGCAGCTCGGTGCTCGGCACGCGCGGAAGGCCGGCGAGCTCGACCGAGATCGCGACGAGGTCGTCGAGCTCGGGTGTGGAGTACGTCGGCGTGAGGCGCAGCTCGGCGCTGCCGCTGTCGAGATCGCTCGGCAGCTCGAAGGCCAGCACGCCCGTGATGTCGGTGCCGACCCGGAGTGCCGTGCCACGCAGCGAGGCGGAGGTGCGCTCGCTCGCCTGGAACACGCGCCCGTCGACGGCCAGGGTCGCGAGCTGGATCGCGGCATCGACCTCTGTCGTCGCCGCCGAGACGTCGAGGGTGATCACGAGCCAGTTCCCGTCGGCGCTCCATCTCGACGTCTCCTCCGTCACCTCATCGGCGAAGCGCGCGTCGGTGACGGTCGCGATGATCGTGCGCGACGCGACGGCGTCGCCCGCCTGGCCGTGCAGCGTGATCGGACCGACGATGTCCTCGTCGGTCGGCGTCGCGGCCGTCACGAGGCCGGCGCCCAGCACCAGCGCGGCGCCGAGAACCCACGGCATCGCGCGCTTCACGGTGTCCCGCTCACGGGTACGGCGATGCGGGCGGCGATGTCTCCCGCGCGCCAGGTCACCACACGCGACGACAGGATCACGGCACCGGTGCCGATCACGGCCTCGTGCACGTCGAGCGACACGGTCTCGCCCGCCGTCGAATCGTCGGGAACCGGCCAGGCGATCATGACCTCGGCGGGGACCCCGGGCTGCAGATACACCTGACCCGCGGAGCCGTCTGCGCGCCACACGGAGGCGCTGTCGGTCGACTCGAGACCCGCGAGGTCGAGAAGAGGCTGCTCGTGGTTCACGAGGTTCGTGTCGATGCGGTCGGCGCTCGTGCCGACGCCGATCGGGTGGTCGGTGAGGTTCTCCAGCGCCAGGGTCATGACCAGCAGCACCTCGCCGTCTTCCGCGTCGAGGTACTCGGATTCGACCTCTCGCGTGAACTCGGCGTCGCGCACGGTGACGCTCAGTTGACCGGTGCGCACTTCGTCTCCTGCGTCGACCTCTTGCGGTTCGCTCACTGCCTGGGCGAACCCGCCGGTCGCGATCACCACGATGAGCAGTGCGGCGACCGCCGCGGCGGCGACCCAGATCCAGCGGGGGAGATCGGTGATCGCGTGCGCCCATCGGGACGCGATCGCGCGCACGCCGCCGGTACGGTCCCCCCTGATGCTCACGGGGTCAGCCTAGCGAGGGGTGTCTCGTGGTGTGCGGTTTCGAGATGCCGGGATCTTGCTGGTCTGGCCACGTCGAGAATCGAATATATGTTCTAAAATGGGGGTATGACCTTTCATGCCGGCGGTGACCTCGATCTCGAGGAGCGGTCTCGCCTGCTCGACGAGTGGGTCGGGGTGCGGCGTGAGATCGCGGTGCTCGAGGCGAAGGCGAGCGGGTTGCTGATCGAGCGGCTCGCGGTGCGTGAGGCGGATGTCGCCGAGCACGGGTTTCATCGTGAGGCGATTCACCGGTCGATGATCGCGGAGTATGCGGCGGCGGGGCGGGTGAGCACGGGGTCGGTGGAGTATGCGTTCACGGATGCGCGCACGCTGTCCCGGTCGTTGCCTGCCACGCGAGCGGCCTTCGAGACCGGGGCGATCAGCGTCGGGCACGTGCGGGAGATCGTGCGGGCGAGCCTGATCGTGAGCGAGGCGGTCGATGCGGGAGACGTCGCGCCCGAGACGATGGGACTCTACGAGGCGGCGGTGCTGGTGTTCGCGGAGCGGGAGACCGCGGCGCGCACGAAGGCGCACGCACGCCAGGTCGCGGCCACACTCGCGGGGGTGACGCTGGTGGCCCGTCACCGCAAGGCGGCCGAGGAACGCTGCGTGCAGGTGCGCTCCGTCGGCGACGGGTTGTCGCTGCTCACCGCGGTACTGCCGGAATGGGTCGCCGAGGGGATCCTCGACCGGCTCACGCAGATGGCTCGGGAGATCGTCCGCACCCGCGACGACCGGGACCCGTGCCTGCGGCCCCGCGACGAGGAGGGCGGCGCGCAGTCCCGAGACCTGCATGACTTCGACTCCGAGGACGCGCGGTACGACGCATATTTCACCAGCGGGGTGATCTTCGGCGAGTCGGGCACTTTCACCACCGACCCCCTCGTCGGCCTGATGGATCCGATGACCGATCCGACCAGCCCCGACATCGAACACCTCGAGACCGACACCCGCACCCTCGACCAGATCCGCGCCGACGTGCTCGCCGACCTCCTCCTCGCCGCGACCCCCAGCCCCGAGAACGGCACCGGACTGCAGAACATCACCGCCCGCATCCAGATCACCCTCGCCGCAACCACCCTGACCGGCGCCGACGACCGCCCTGCCCACCTCGACGGTCACGGCCCCCTCGCCCCCGAGATCGCCCGCTGCCTCGCCGGACGCAACACGGGCTGGACACGCCTGTTCCTCGACCCCTCGGGCCTCATCGTCGAGACCGACACCTACACCCCCACCGAGCCCATGCGCCGCTTCCTCCGCGCCCGCGACCAACACTGCCGATTCCCCGGATGCCGCATGCCCACCCACCGCTGCGACATCGATCACACCCACGACCACGCCCGCGGCGGCAGAACCCGCACCGACAACCTCAGCCACCTCTGTCGGCGCCACCACACCCTCAAACACCCCGACGTCCACGACCGACACCGCTGGACAGCCCATCAACAACACGACGGCACCATCACCTGGATCAGCCCCCTCGGCCGCACCTACACCGACGCACCGCCACGACGGGTCATGTTCACCTGACCACACCACGGTCGGCCTGCTCACTGACGCGTCGAACACTCACTGATGCGACGGACGCTCAGCGACGTGTCGCGGAGACTCAGCGACAGACCTCGAACACATGCCCGTCGTCGCCGGGCGTGAGCAGGTCGCGGTCGCGCAGCACCAGGGAAGCGGGCGACTCGTCGTCGGCGCACATCTCGGCGAAGGGTCGAGGGAGCTCGTCGGTGTACTCGATGTCGACGACATGGTCGCCGTACACGTCGGTGAAGGCTGCGCACTCCTCGTAGGCCGCGCATTCCTCGACCACGGCGAAGTCGAACCCGGCGTCATCATGCAGGCGTGCGGCATCCTCGGCGGCGTTCTTCTGCCCTGCCGCGAGCCCTGAGCCGTGCGCGATGTCGACGAGCATCGCCGCGAGAGCGAGATTGTCGTCGAGACTGAGCACCCCGTCAGACCGCGTGTACGAGTCGAGGTTGTCGAACTCGACCGCATCGAACCCGTCATCCGCGCACCCCTCGATCCACGGACCCACGCGGTCGGCGATACCCTCACGCTTCGCGGCGGTCGAGGTGTCGAGCAGCGCCTCGTCGGGCCAATCGGGGTCGAACACCGTCTCGCCGTCGTGGTGCAGCAGGAGGTCGGGATCCCAGTCGTCGAGTTCGCCCGGCTGCGTCTGGAATCCGTTCACGTAACAGATCGAGTAGAGCCCCTCGGCGGGCGGATCCGACCGGTCGCGCCCGACGATCGCAACGCCGTCGGCGGGATCGTAGGCGCCGCCCAGCTGGTAGTCGGGAGTCCCCCCGGCGGGCGGGAGGGCCAGTGCGTCGCTCGACGCGGCGCTCGTCGTGCATGCCGTGAGAGCGCATCCGGTGAGAGCGAGGGCGGCTGTCAGGAGCAGCGCGGTCACTCCGCGCGACACCCGCCTCAGGAGCCTGCTCCCTGCAGCGAGCCGTACAGCTGAGCGATCTCCTTCGACCGCATGCCCCGGTCATAGGTCGGGTGCTGCGGCCAGCCCTCGGGCGAGTCCTCCCACTCCTCCTGGCGGCCGTACGGAAGCAGGTCGACGAGTCCTTGCAGGTGGCTGAGTCGTTCGGTGCCGCGTCCGTTCGTGTGCCAGGTGCGGTACACGGTGTCGCCGTCGCGCAGCAAGACATTCACGCCGAATCCCTCGTTCGGCCCCGCATCCAGGTCGGCTCCGAACGAGCTGTCGGCACTGGAGTACCAGGCCATGCGGTTGCCGACGCGCTCTCGATAGGCGATCGCCTCGTCGATGGGGCCGTTCGTCACGATCACGAAGCGGGCGTCGTAGTAGCGCTCGAGCACGTCGAGGCGCGTGAACTGCGACGTGAATCCGGTGCATCCGGGGCACTGCCATTCGTTGCCGTCGGTCCACATGTGGTTGTAGACGATGAGCTGCGGATGCCCGTCGAAGATCTCGGCGAGGCGCACGGGTCCTTCCGCCCCGACCAGCGTGTACTCGGGGAGTTCGACCATCGGCAGACGACGGCGCTGCGCGGCGATCGCATCGAGCTCACGGGTCGCGGCCTTCTCGCGCACGCGCAGAGCGTCGAGCTCGCGGCGCCACGTGTCGGCATCCACGACGGGCGGAAGCGGGCTCTGCGTCGTCGATTCGTCTGGCGTGCTCACGAGTGACCTCCGGATGCTCGGGGAAACGGCTTCTTCAGTCTGCGCCCGGGCACCGCCATCGTCAACGCGCACCGTCACCGCGCGGCGTCGACGTCGGCAGGCGCGGACTCCGCGGGGTTCCGTCGGATGCCGATCCACGACACGACTCCACCTACCGCGAACAGCGCCGCCGTCACCCAGGCGGCGTTGTGGAAGCCGTCGAGATCGAGCGTGCCGCCGATGATGGTCGACAGCATCGCGACGACGAGCAGTCCGGCGACGCGCGAGACCGCGTTGTTGACGGCCGAGGCGATGCCCGACCGCGACTCGTCGATCGCTCCGAGGATCGCGGAGGTGAGCGGGGCGACCGTGAGGGCGAGGCCGAGTCCCAGCACGATCATCGCGGGGAGCACCTGCCACCAGTAGTCGAACTGGTCGGCGACGAGCAGCAGCATCAGCGCGCCGACCGCCATGATCAGCGGGCCGATCGTCATGAAGATGCGCGGCCCGAAGCGACCAGCCCACGACCCGGCGCGAGAGCTGAGCAGAATCAGCAGCACCGTCACGGGCAGGCTCGCGAGGCCGGCCGCCGTGGCGCTGAGCCCCGCGCCCTGCTGCAGATACACGCCGATCACGAAGCCGTTCAACGAGAGAGCCGCGTACACGAACAGGGTCGCGAGGTTTCCCCACGCGAAGTCGCGCACGCGGAAGAGTGACAGCGGCATGAGCGGCGCAGGCGACCGCTGCTGCCGCACGAGGAAGAGTGCGAAGAGCAGAGCGCCGACGACGCCCGGCAGCCAGATCGCGGGGGAGGACCAGCCCAGGTTCGGCTGCTCGATCAGCGCGAACACGACCGCGCCGAGGCCGATCGCGCACAGCGCTCCGCTCAACCAGTCGACACGCACGCCGCTCGGGCGTTCCGAGAGCTTCAGGCGCGCGAGCAGCACCAGCGTCACTCCGATCGGGATGACGTTGATCAGGAAGACGAGACGCCACGACAGGTAGTCGACGAAGAGGCCGCCCAGAAGGGGGCCGACGAGCTGCGCCCCGGTCGTGAACGCGGTCCAGACGCCGATCGCCCGGGACTGCAGGTCGCCGCGCATGGTCGCGGTGATCAGGGCGAGCGAGCTCGGCACCAGCAGCGCTCCGGCCGCTCCCTGTGCGGCGCGCGCGATGATCAGGATGAGCGGATCAGGAGCCGCAGCCACGGCCACCGAGGCCACGCCGAACGCGATCAGCCCGACGCGCATCACGAGCACTCGGCCGTAAGCGTCCGACAGCGACCCCGCCAGCAGGATCAGCGCGCTGAGCGTGATCAGATACGCATCGACCACCCACTGCTGAGTGGTGATGCCTCCGCCCAGCTCACGACTGATCGCGGGCAGGGCGACGGTGACGACCGTGCCGTCGAGGAAGGTCACGAACGAGGCGAGCACGGCCACCGAGATGACGAGTCGCTGCAGGGGAGCGAAGCGAGATGATGCCACAGGCCGACACTACTGCCGTGGTGGCTCCGTCGGGTCAGTTCCCGTCTGGTCGGCTCTCGGCGGGCGCCGTGCCCGCGCGGTAGAGGTGACGCAGTCCGTCGACCCCTCGGTCGGCGTGTGCGCGCAGCTGCCGCTGTGCGCCGGTTCCCTCGGCGACCACGCGTGCGAGGGCATCGTCGACGAACTCGCGATCACCATGCTCCGCGAGGGTCGGAGCGATCCGCTCGAGCATCCGGGCCAGCACCTCTCGAGCACCCGCGACGTCGCCGGTGATCGGGTCGACGATGCGTGCATCCGGTCCCTGCCGTGCCGCCGTCCACAGCGACGAGTCGATCCCGTCGAGCGAGACGGCCGAATGGTCGCCGAGTTCGTCGCTGAGCACGAGTGCGCGGATCAGAGCGACGGCGAGCAGTGTGTCATCGACCGTCAGCTGCACGTCGCACACGCGCACCTCGACCGTCGGGAAGTTCTCGGACAGGCGCACGGTCCACGCGATCGAGCTGGCGTCGGGAATCGCCCCCATCGAGACGAGTTCGGCCACCCCGGCACGGTAGTCCGTCAGGTCGACGAACCGCGGAGGGCTCCATGAGGCCGGCAGGCGACGGATGAGCAGACTCCGCCAGCTGGCGAACCCCGAGGGTCGGCCCTTGCTGAACGGTGAGTTGCCGCTGACGGCGAGCAGCACCGGCAGCCACGGTCGCACGCGGTTGAGAGCGCGCACCCGCTCTTCGTCGTCGGGCACCTCGACGTGCACGTGCAGACCGTTGACCTCGTGCTCGCGGGTGATCTCGGCCAGGTGATCGGCGACCGCGTCGTAGTGGGGCGACCGCGACACGATGAATCGGTGCGGTGCGATGAACGGCGTGCCGGTCGGCGCGACGATCGCACCGTGCTCGGCGGCCTGGGTGCCGAGCATCTCGCGCATCTCGCGCAACTGCTGCACCCCGTCGGCCCTCGTGGCCAGGGGCGCCGTCGCCGTCTCGAGCTGGCATGTGAGGTATTCCGGCGTGACCTCACCCGACGGCCGTGTTCCCACGAGGCCATCGCGGGACTCCGGGGTCATGGCCAGCGGCACCAATGTCTTCTCGTCGAGGAGGACGAATTCCTCCTCGATCCCGAACCGGGCCACCCGCGGCCCTAGTGATTCCGCAATGCGGAGATCAGATCGGCCTTGCGCATGCGGCTGTAGCCGCGGAGCCCGATCTCCTTGGCGCGGGCACGGAGCTCTTTCACGGTCCAGTCCTCGTAGTCGCCGTGTTCGCCGCCGCGGCGGCCCACGGTGCTGCGGCCATCACGCGCTGCCGCGTTCGAGATCCGCGCCGCCTTCTCCTTCGATGCTCCGTCATCGCGGAGCTCCTCGTAGAGTTCCGGATCCTTGAGGGAACTGTTCCTGCGTCCTGGCATGTCTCACTCCTCACACGGCGGAAAGCCTCGCGTCAAGCCCCTCTGGCATGCGGCTTCGCGGGTCTAGGTTGAGAGCCCTAGCCGGGCGCACCGCGCCCCAGAGAAGGGAAGACCGATGAACATCCTTCTGATCATCATCATCGTGGTCGCGATCATCCTCGCGATCACCGGCGGACTCGTGCAGTCCCTGCAGTTCTTGCTGTGGGTCGGGCTCGTGCTGCTTGCGATCGCGGTGATCGCCTGGTTGATCCGATCGATCTCCGGCAACCGCACACGCTGAACCCGAAGAGTGGGGCCCGCCCTCCGGGGGGCCCCTTCTCTGTGTGCGGGATTACTCCTTGAAGCCGTCCCGGACGTTCTCGCCGACCTTGTGCGCGGCATCCTTGACGTTCTCGCCGGCCTGCTTGGCCGATGCCTTGGTCTGGTCCGCGCGGCCTTCGGCCTCGAGCTCTTCGTTGTCGGTCAGCTTGCCGAGGCCTTCCTTGGCCTTGCCGCCCAGCTTCTCGGCGTTGTTCTTGATGTCGTCTCCGGCGCTCATGTCCGTGTCCTTTCCTCGACTGATCAACGGACTGCCACGATCACACGCGGGGCCAATACTGGCCACGGGATTGACAACCAGGACTGGGCGTGGAAGCAGAATTCCGCAGTCGACGCCGGTGCCCGAGGCGACTAGCGTGGGCGGCAGGCGGGTGGTCCTGCCCGCTCTCACCTCGGCTGCGGCCGGCGACGAAAGCGGTGTGCGATGGACTCGATGATGATGGGCGCCATGTCGAAGAACATGGAGTCGACCGATATGGCGATGATGGACATGGCCGTCATGCAGGCGTGCATGGACGCGTGTTCGGCGTGTGAGCAGGCGTGCACGATCTGCTCGACGCAGATGATGGACTGCGCTCCCGCCTGCATGAACTGCGCCGACATGTGCAACACGATGATGCGGTCGATGCTCCGGATGCAGGGCATGACGCCCGCGACCATGATGGCCATGCTCGACGCGTGCATCGCGATGTGCCAGATGTGCATGGACGAGTGCATGGAGCACGCAGCCCACAGCGAGGTCTGCCGGATGTGCGCTCAGGCGTGCAAGGACTGCATGGACGCCTGCATGGCCGTCAAAGCCATGATGATGGCAGCAGCCTGATCCCCGGTCGCAGATCCCCGGTCGTTGAGCGAGGACGGCGAAACGCAGATCCCCGGTCGTCGAGCGAAGACGGCGAAACGCAGATCCCCGGTCGTTGAGCGAGGACGGCGGAGCCGCCCGAGACGAAACGCGCCCGAGACGAAACGCGCCCGAAACGAAACGCGCCCGAAACGAAACGCGCCCGAGAAGAAACGCGCTCAGGCCACGGCGACGTTGAACTGCGTGCGGCCGACGGCCAGCACGCCGTAGCGCAGGTGCAGCGCCACGGGGGTTCCCGAGGGGGCTTCGAGGGCGCAGCTCGCACCGTTCCACAGCGTATGCGCGGTGCCGTCGAGCGTGCGCACGACGAGGTCGCCCGTGGCGGCATCCGCGTGCTCGACGATCGCATCGACCCATTCCGCCGGCGTGGCCGAGGCGATGCGCGCCTGGATCAGGTGCAGGGCGTGACCCGCCTCGAACGATGAGCACGCGAAGCCGTGACGGCACATGCACGCAGAACGCTCACGCACCGAAAGGGGCGAAAGGCGGTTCAGCGGCGTCGACACGGTGGTCTCCTTCGTGAGCGGACGTGAGTCGTGGTGAGCGGGCGTTCCGGCAAGAGTAGGTCGCGTCGGTCGGAGAGGGAATCCCCGCCGACACGCGATGAAACAAACGGGCGTATACTTCCGGGATGCTGTTGTCGATGAGCGCTCTCCGCATGCCGGAGCGGGCGCAGAACGGAGCCGCAGGCGCCTTCCGCGCCGCCGGCAGAGGCTGACGATCGGCCGGAGACGGAACTTCCCGTCCCCGGTGCTGTGTCGTACTCCGCATCCGCTCGGATGCTCCTCCTCTCCGTATGCCGTCTCAGACGGCCGTCACGAAAGCACCTCTCGCTCATGCGTCCCATCGACGAGCGCACCCTGCGCGCCTCCTTCATCAACGCCTCCCGCAAAGAGGTCTCCGACCTCACGCTGCCGCCCGGTTTCGCCGACCTCGACGTCTCGACGCTCGACTACCTCGGCTGGGTCGATCCGAAGCTGCCCCGCCGCTCCTACGTCGTCGCCTGGGTCGACGATGTCGCCGTCGGCGTCATGCTGCAGCGGGCCGAGCAGCGGGTCATCGCCAGGGCGCAGTGCTCGTGGTGCGAGGACGTGACGCTGCGCAACGACGTGCAGCTGTACGTCGCACGCAAGGCCGGCCCGGCCGGGCGAAAGGGCGACACCGTCGGCACGCTCGTCTGCGCCGAGTTCGGATGCTCGCGCAACGTGCGCATCCTTCCCCCGCTCGCCTACGAGGGCTACGACCGCGAACTCGCCCGTGAGATGCGCATCGTCAAGCTGCAGGAGCACGTCGCGGCCTTCCTCGCCGCCGTGAAGGGCTGAGCTGAAGGGCTGAGCTGAAGGGCTGAGCTGAAGGGCTGAGCTGAAGGGCTGAGGTCGAGACGACCCGCGAATCGACGCGGTGTCGGCGGGCGTCCGTACCATGGGGCGCATGAAGCTCCTCCTCCTGTCCCTCGGTCCCGGCGCGCTGCGGCCGTTCCTCGACGACGTGGGCAACGGTTCATCGCTGCGCGTCGGGTACGTCGGCGACGCCCAGGTCGCGTACGCCGAAGCGCCCTGGGTGCTCGCCGAGCGGCGCTCCCTCGTCTCGCTCGGCCACGAGATCGTCCACATCACGGCGCGCGACGTCTCGTCCGCCGACTTCGCTTCGACGCTGTCGGCGATCGATGCCGTCTACGTCGCGGGCGGCAGCACCTTCGCACTTCTCGAAGCTTTACGGATCACCGGGAGCGACGTGGTGCTCGCAGAGCGTGTGCGCGCGGGGTTGCCCTACATCGGCCTGAGCGCGGGCTCGATCATCGCGGGGCCCGACATCACTCCGGCGTCGCTGATGGACGACCCGGCAGACGGTCCTGCCCTGACCGACCGGGCGGGTCTCGGTCTGATCGACCGCACCGTGATCCCGCACGCCGACGGGCAGCTGGATCCCTATCCGCCCTCGCTGATCGCCGAGACGGTCGCGACGTACGGAGCGACCCATCGGCTGCTTCCGCTGCGCGACGATCAGGCGCTGCTCGTCGACGGCGATCGGGAGACGGTGGTCCATTCGGCGCCGTGAACGCGCCCTCTCACACGATCTCGAGCCGAGCCACCGTCTCCTCGTCGTCGCAGGCGCCGCCGACCCACAGCCGGATGCTGCCCGCCTCGACGCGCTTGACACCGTCGAGCCCGGTGAACGCGAGACGGTCGATCGGCACGTCGAACTCGACCAGGCTCTCGGCGCCCGGCGCGAGCGGGACGCGACGGAAGTCGAGCAGCTGCGCGACCGGACGCGTCACGCTCCCGACCTCGTCGTGCGCGTACAGCTGCACGACATCGGTCGCCTCCGCCGGGCCGGTGTTGCGCACCCGCACGGTCGCTCTGATCGTCTCGCCCGCAGCGGCCGTGGCGGGCACGGCGAGTTCGTCGTGCGCGAAGGTCGTGTAGCTGAGCCCGAAACCGAACGGGCGCACGGGCGTGGAGTCCGCGCTCGTGACATCCGTCCGGCCACCGAGAACGGGGTGCAGATACGAGTACGGCTGCGCTCCCGCGGAACGCGGCAGCGACACGGGCAGTCGCCCCGAGGGTGCGACCCGGCCGCTCAGCAGCGCGGCGAGTGCGGGAGCACCCTCCTCGCCGGGGAAGAACGTCTGCAGCACGGCGACCGGGATGCCGGCGGACTGTGCGCCCGCGGATGCGGAGGTGTCGACCACCCCGAGCCCGGTCAGGGTGCCGGCAGCGCCCGCGCGGGCAGGCAGCGCCCAGTCGAGCACGTACGGACGCCCCGTCATGGCGATCAGGATCACCGGAGTGCCGGTGGCGACCACGGCCTCGACCAGCTCGCGCTGCACTCCCGGCAGTTCGAGGTCGTCGACGTCGTTGCCCTCGCCGACAGTGCCCCGACCGAACAGGCCCGCCCGGTCGCCGACGACGACGATCGCGACGTCGGCGGCGCTCGCCGCATCGACCGCGGCGGGGATGCCCGAACGATCGGCGCCATCGACATCGCATCCGGTCGTGGTGGTGATGGCGGCGTGAGGGAACTCGTCGCGCAGTGCCTCGGCGACCGTGGGCAGCGCTATGCCTGCCGGCGTCTCGGGGTGGTGCGCGAGCACGTGGTTGACGAACGAGTAGCAGCCCATCAGGGCGACGGTGCTGTCGGCGTTGGGGCCGATCACCGCGATGCGCGAGGGCGCCTCGGGGGCCAGGGGCAGTGAGCCGTCGTTGCTCAACAGCACGACCGACTCCTCGGCGAGGCGGCGGGCCAGCGCGCGGTGCTCGGCAGGGTCGAGGTCGATCGCGGTCGGCGCCGTGTCGAAGCCGGCATCCAGCAGGCCCAGCTCCTCCTTCTGCGTGAGCACCCGCGCGACCGCGCGGTCGAGGATCTCAGGTGCGAGACGCCCGTCGCGCACCTGATCGGCGAGCGTGCGATAGGCGTCGGGTGACGGAAGCTCGACGTCGATGCCCGCGGTGAGGGCGAGTCGAGCGGCCTCGGCCGAGTCGACGGCTGCCCGGTGCATGCTCTGCAGGAAGTCGACCGCGAAGTAGTCCGAGACGACCACGCCGTCGAAGCCCCAGCGATCGCGCAGGATGCCGGTGAGATACCGCGCGTCGGCGGCGACGGGCACGCCGTCGATGTCGACGTAGGAGTTCATGACGCTGCGGGCGCCGCCCTCGCGCACCGCCATCTCGAACGGCGGCAGGAGCACGTCCTCGATCTCCCGCTGGCCGATGCTCACGGGGGCGTGGTTGCGACCAGCCCGCGAGGCGGAGTACCCGATGAAGTGCTTCAGCGTGGCGTGCACGCCCTCGGACTGCAGACCGCGCACATAGGCGGTGCCGACCCTGCCGACCACGAGCGGATCCTCGGCGATGCACTCGTCGACCCGGCCCCACCGGGGATCGCGGATGACGTCGAGCACGGGGGCGAGACCCTGGTGGATGCCGAGGGTGCGCATCGAGGAACCGATCGCCCGCCCCACCTCCTCGACGAGCTCGGGGTCGAATGAGGCTCCCCAGGCGAGAGGGGTCGGGAACGTCGCGGCCTTCCATGCGGCGAGACCGGTCAGGCACTCCTCGTGCACGATCGCGGGGATGCCGAGTCGGGTCTCTTGCTGCAATCGGCGCTGCTCGCCCCAGAGCCACGCCGCCCGCTCGACCGGGTCGACCGGGCGGGTGCCGTACACGCGGGTGAGGTGGCCGATGCCGTGCTCCGACGCGTCCTCGTAGCGCGAGGAGCTCTTCTTCTCGCCCGACATGGGCGCGACGACCTCGGCCCCCTGGTCGACCCAGAAGCCGACGAGCTGCGCCTGCTTCTCTTCGAGGGTCATCTGGCCGAGCAGCGCGTCGACTCGTGGGGAGCGGAGCGCGCCTGTGTACTGCGACATCGTGTTCTCTTTCTCGTTCGGGTCGACGTGCGTCTTCGTCGGAGGTGTCGCGACGGTGATCGCGTCAGCCCTTGACCGCACCGGTCAGCCCTCCCACGATGCGCCGCTCGAACAGGCTGAAGAAGATCAGCGCGGGGATCATCGACAACGACGTGAAGGCGAGCACTCTCGCGGTGTCGACCGAGTACTGCGACGCGAACGACTGCACCCCGAGCGGCAGCGTGAACGCCGCCTGGTCGTTGAGGATGAACAGCGGCAGCAGATAGCCGTTCCAGCTGCCGATGAAGGCCAGGATGCCGGTCGTGATGACGCCTGGGAGTGAGAGCGGCAGC
The DNA here is from genome assembly GCF_058791955.1 of Microbacterium sp. EB106-03-03-XG65. Classification (NCBI taxonomy): domain Bacteria; kingdom Bacillati; phylum Actinomycetota; class Actinomycetes; order Micrococcales; family Microbacteriaceae; genus Microbacterium; species Microbacterium sp. EB106-03-03-XG65. The sequence continues at coordinate 676,484 of NZ_JBYTEB010000002.1, read as the reverse complement.
ACCATGCGCCAGAAGAAGCCCAGGCGGCTGCATCCGTCGATGAACGCCGCCTCCTGGATCTCGTCGGGGATCGCCCGCAGGAACGGCACGAGGATGATGATCGTGGTGGGCAGGGCGAATGCGATCTGCGGCAGGATGACGCCGCCGAGCGAGTTCATGAGCCCGAGGCTGCGCACCACGATGTACAGGGGGGTGATCGCGACCGTGAGCGGGAACATGAGCCCTGCAGCGAAGAACGCGTACAGCACTCCGCGCCCGGCGAACCGGTAGCGGGCGAGCACGTACGCGGCCATCAGACCCAGGGCGACCGTGCCGACGGTCGTCGCGAAGGCGACGATCGTCGAGTTGCCCACGAGCCGCCAGAACACGTCTCCGGTGAGTACGTCGAGATAGTTCGACGCGATCCAGGGAGACGGGAACCCGGACGGGTCGGTCGTGATCTGCGCATTCGTGCGGAATCCGCCCGTGATGATGTACGCGATCGGCGCGAGCATCAGCCCGACGGCGATCAGTGCGACGAAGTACACGGTCGGATGCGCCCACGGCAGCCGGGGCTTCGCGGCGCGACCCTGACGTCCGAGACGTGCAGGTCGCTGGGTGACGAGCACCGAGGTGGCGGTCATCGGACCAGCTCCTTCTCGAGAGGGGTTTCGGATTCTGAGGGGGCCGCCGCGGCGTCGCCTGACCGACGCCCCCGCTTGCGACCCGAGGTGCCGGTGAGGGCTCCGTCGGTGTCCTTGCGCAGCACCGCACGCTGATAGATCAGCGCGACGACGAGCGAGATGAGGAAGAGCACGACCGCGACCGCGTTGCCGTAGCCGTAGTTGCCGGCGTTGCGCCCCTCCGACACCATGTACGTCGCCATGGTCGAGGTGCCCGCGGTCGAGGCGATGTACTGCCCCCAGATGATGTAGACGAGGTCGAACAGCTGCAGCGAGCCGATGATCGACAGGAAGGCCCAGATACGCAGCGTCGGTGCGAGCAGCGGAAGAGTGATGCGCCACTGGATCTGCCAGTAGGACGCGCCGTCGATCGCCGCCGCCTCGTGCAGCTCCTCGGGGATTCCCTGGAGACCTGCGAGGAACAGGATCACCGCGAAGCCGATGTACTTCCACGTGATGATGGCCATCAGCGTCCAGATCGCGATGCCCGGGTTCGAGAGCCAGTCGGTCGCGAGGAAACCCAGGCCCATGTTGGTCAGCATCGCGTTAAGGGCGCCGTTGGTCTGGAGCATGAGGCTCCACCCGGTTCCCACCACGACCTCGGAGATCACGTAGGGCACGAAGATCAGCACGCGGATCAGCGACTGCCCGCGCATCCGGCGATTCAGCAGCAGTGCGAGCAGGATCGCGATCGGCCCCTGGAGCACGAGCGAGAAGACGAGGATGAAGCCGTTGTGCGCGAGAGCGTCATGGAAGAGCGGATCCTGGAGGATCGTGAGGTAGTTCTTCAGCCCTACGAAGTCGGTGGGCGGGCCGTAGCCCTGCCAGCTGAAGAAGCCGTAGTACGCCGCCATCAGCACCGGGAAGATGACGAAGGCGAGGAAGACGAGCAGGGCGGGCCCGGCCAGAAGGATCACTTCCAGCCGGGCACGCGTGTCACGCTTTCGCTGCAGCATCCTGCACAGCCCCCACGAGATCCTCTGCGGAGCTGTTGCCCGCGAGCAGGTCGACGACCGCGACGTTCAGCGCGTTGCCGACGTTCTGCCCGTAGACCGTGTCGAGCCACTGCGTCGCGTACGGTGCGTCGTTGTAGGCCGCCAGGATCTCCTGCAGGTACGGCTCGGTGACGGCCTCCTGCGCGACGGTGTTCACCGGGGGAGCGTTGAACGCCTTGTAGTACTCGGTCTGCACGGCAGAGGTACCGAGGTAGTTGAGGAAGTCCACGCACGCGTCGGGTGCATCGACCGAGCACGAGTAGCCGTCGACGCCGCCCATCATCGAACCCGGCTCGCCGTCGCCGCCCTCGATCTCGGGGAAGGGGAACCAGCTGAGATCCGCGAGCGGCTCCTGGTCGGGAGTCAGAGACCCGATCACGCCGGGGTTCCAGGCGCCCATGAGTTCCATCGCCGCCTTGTGGTTGGCGATCAGGCCGGCCGAGCTGCCTGCGCCCTGCTGCGCGGTGGTGGTCAGGAACCCTGCGTTGAAGGGCTCGGTCGCGGCGAACGATTCGAGGTCCTCGCCGGCGCGGACCCAGCACTCGTCGCTGAAGTCCATCTCGTCGGCGGCGCTGGCGAGCGTGTCGGAGCTGCACTCGCGCAGCGCGAACCAGTAGTACCAGTGCGCGGCGGGCCAGGCATCCTTCGCGCCCAGCGCGATCGGGTCGATCCCCGCGGCCTTCAGAGCCTCGTTCGCCGTCTCCAGCTCGTCGATCGTCGTCGGGTTCTCGGCGATGCCCGCCTGGTCGAACAGATCCTGGCTGTAGAAGAGGCCTCCGGGCAGCACCGCGACGGGCATGGCGTAGATCTTGCCGTCGAGGCTGTTCGCCGAGTATGCGGCGGACGGGATCTCGTCCTTCGCGCCGCCCTCGATCGCGTCGGTGAGGTCCTTGAGCTGGCCGGCCTTGACCATGGCGGCCATCTTGCCGCCACCGCGCTGCAGGAAGATGTCGGGGGCATCGCCCGAGTTGAGCGCCGTCTGCAGCTTGCCGTCGAGGTCTTCGTTCTGCACCGACTGGATGTCGATGGTCACGCCGTCGTTCTCCGCTTCGAAGTCGGCGACCGTCTTCTCCCAGAACTCCACTCCGGGACCGGTCGTGGAGTTGTGCCAGAGCGTCATGGTGGTGCCGTCACCACCACCGCCGCCGGAGGTGTCGCCGGTGCAGCCCGAGAGCGCGAGCGCTCCGACGGCGAGCACCGAGACCGCTGTGGCGAGGGGGAGCCTTCTGCTGTTCATGTGATTCTCCTCATCGAGTTGCGCGCCGCGTCTCTGCGGGGCGCCTGCGGAGGCTCGGGCGAGACCGCAGTGGCATGAGTCTCCTGGCGCCGGACCCGATCGTCAAACGTTTTCGAAAACAGTTTCCATACCCTGTTCGACGGGGCTACGCTGGCGTCTCATGGGGGCACGCACGACGATCCACGACGTCGCGAAAGCGGCGGGTGTGTCGGTGTCGACCGTCTCGAAGGCGGTCAACGGGCGCTACGGAATAGCGGATGCCACGGTGCAGCGCGTGCTCGACGCCGTGAAGGACCTCGGCTACGAGTCGAGCCTCGTCGCGAGCAGCATGCGCGCGCGGCGCACCGGTGTGATCGGAGTGCTGCTCGCCGACTTCGAGCCGTTCAGCGCAGAGATCCTCAAAGGCGTCGGCGCCGCCATGCACGACACCGGCTTCGACCTGCTCGCCTACGCGGGGTCGCACCACGGCGCGAGCGACGGATGGGAGCGGCGATCGCTCAGCCGGCTCTCGGGCACGCTGATCGATGCCGCGATCATGGTCACGCCCACGGTCGTGAGCCCCGGCACCGAGATCCCGGTCGTGGCCGTCGACCCGCACACCGGTCGGGCCGATCTGCCGACCGTCGAGTCCGACAGCTTCGGCGGCGCGCTCGCCGCGACGAAGCACCTGATCGAGCTCGGCCACCGGCGCATCGGCTTTCTCGCCGGGCGAGAAGACCTGCGGTCGGCAGGCCTGCGCGATGCCGGCTACCGACGCGCCCTCGCCGACGCCGGCATCCCGATCGACCCGACGCTGATCGGCAGCGGCCGCTACGAGCTCGAGGCCACGCGGGAATCGGCGCGCTGCATGCTGACCGGCGATTCGCGCCCGACCGCGGTGTTCGCCGCGAACGACCTCTCGGCCATCGCGGTGATCGACGTCGCCCACCAGCTCGGTCTGCGCGTTCCCGCCGATCTCTCGGTCGTCGGTTTCGACGATGTTCCCGAGGCGACCCGGCGGGCGCTGCCGCTCACCACGATCCAGCAGCCCATGCGGCGGCTCGGGGCCGTGGCGGCCGACATGGTGGTCACTCTGCTCTCGGGGGGCGAGATCGAGGAGATGAACGTGATCCTGCCGACGCGGCTCGTCGTGCGGGCGACGACGTCCCCTCCGGCTCGCTGAGCTGCGCGGGCGACGTGACCGCGCGCACGTGGCGCCACGCGGCGTCAGCAAACAGCTGCGAGAGCCGGGCGAATTCGCGATAGCTGCGCCCGCCGGGCCAGTCCGCAGGCAGCATGGACGGCGGGAGCCCCGGGTCGAGGTACGGCAGCATGCGCCATCTGTCGATCAACTGCACGTAGGCGGCGAACGGCTGGTCGGCGAGGGTCGTGAGCGAGCTCTGGAAGGCGAGGTGCTCGGCGCGCAGCGCGTCGAGATCCCACCACTCGGCGGCCGCCTCCGGCAGCGTGCGCGGGGTCGTGGGTGTGTCGGCCTGGAACATCGTGACCCAGGCCCGAGCATCGAGCTCGGCGACGATCTGCTGCACCTCTGACTGCAGATGGCCCGGGCAGATCCACAGTGCGGGTGACACGACTCCGGCCCCGATCCACTGCAGTCGACGCCGCAGCTGATGGCGGATGCTGCGCGCGCTCTCGGGGATCGAGAACGAGATCAGGCACCAGCGGTCGGCATCCGTCATCTCGCGCATCTCGAAGATGCGCCGATCACCGCGCTCGAGCATCGTCTCGGCATCCGGGTTCAGCCGATAGCCGACCGCATGCCCGCGCTCGGCGAGCAGCAGCCCCTTCTGCTTGAGGCGAGTGATTCCGGTGCGTGCCTGCGCGACGGGGATGCCGAGATCGCCGGCGAGCGCCACGAGATCGGCTGCCGAGATCCAGCCGCCGAGAGGCCGCAGGTAGAGCCCGATCAGGGTGCGCAGCAGCGATGCCGTGCTGCCGGGGCGCGCATCGATGTCGTCGAGCACGGGGCTCTCGGCGACCTGCGCGGCGAGCTTCTCGGCGACCTGCGCGCCGCGCTTCTCGGTGACGTCAGCGGCCATGCGACTCCAGGGCGTCGCGCACCGCGAGCACGCCGGTCAGGGTCTCGGCATACGAGGTGCTGAGCGGCGAGAGGCCCAGGCGGATGCCGTCGGGGAAGCGGAAGTCCGGAATGATGCCATCGGCCCAGAGCCGCTGCGTCACGGCGCGGAAGTCAGGGTGTCCGATCGTCACATGCCCCCCGCGCCGTTCGGCGTCTCGAGGACTGAGCAGACGTACGTCGAGCGGCGCGAGCACCTCGTCGTAGGCGCGCACGGCGAAGTCGGTGAGCGAGCGGGCCTTGTCGCGCACCGCGTCGATGGTCGCCTGCTCGATCAGATCGAGCATCCCCTGCATCGCGATCATCGAGGTGATCGGGGGAGTGCCGCTGAGGAGCTGGCGGATGTCTCCGGCGGGCACGTACTCGGGCCCCATCGCGAAGATGTCGGCGGCGCTCCACCAGCCCTGGATCGGCTGACGCAGCACGCCCTGCAGCTCGTGGCGCAGGTAGGCGAACGCGGGCGAGCCGGGGCCGCCGTTCAGGTACTTGTAGGTGCAGCCCACGGCCATGTCGACACCCCACTCGTCGAGCTGCATCGGGATGATGCCGGCCGAGTGGCACAGATCCCACATCATCAGCGCGCCCACCTCGTGCACAGCCTGTGTGATCGCGGGCATGTCGGCGAGTGCGCCCGAGCGGTAGTCGACGTGGCTGAGCGAGACGAGCGCCGTCGTCGGCGAGATCGCCGCGAGCACGTCGGCCACCTGCACGCCGTGCACCGGGTCGGGCTCGATCCACCGCACCGTCATGCCGGTCTCGGCGGCGACGCCCTCGGCCATGAATCGATCGGTGGGGAAGTTGCCGGCCTCGATCACGAGTTCGGTGCGCGTGGGGTCGGCGCTCGCAGCCGCGCGCATCAGCTTGTAGATGAGCACGCTGGTCGAGTCCGCGACGACGGTCTGGCCGGCGGCGGCGCCCAGAGTGAGGCTGCCGATGCGGTCGCCGAGCTGCATCGGCAGGGCCATCCACTGCTCATCCCACGAGCGGATCAGGCGGGTGCCCCAGTCATCGCGCACGAAGGCGGCGAGCTTCTCGGGCATGTCGCGCAGCGGACGGCCGAGCGAGTTGCCGTCGAGGTAGGCGCCGACTCCGGGTGCGTCCGCGAACGCGTCGAGGTGGGCGCGCAGAGGATCCGCGGCGTCGAGAGCGTGGGCGAGGTCGAGCAGGGCTCCGTCAGCGGTCGGAGCGGCGGTCGTGGTCTCGGGTGAGTCGGTCATGTCATGCCTTCAGGTCGGCGCTGGTGAGCGGGCGGGCGAGAGCCGGTTCGGCAGCGGTGCCGGGGAGTCTCAGGAGCAGGGACGGGGAGTCGAGGGGGTTCTGCGGAGCGAGCGCGCGCAGCAGGGCGTCGCCGTCGATGCCCGCCTCGCGCAGGGCCTCGAGCTCGGCGGAGTTCAGGTCGACGGGCGTCGGGCCGTTGCCCATGTCGGTGCCGTAGAGCACGGTGCCGCCGGCGGCGTGGAAGCGGCGCACGTTGTCGATCGCCGTGGTGCGGGCCTCGCTGTCGACGTCGTGGATCGCCAGCGTCGAGATCCACTCGACGGATGGGGCCTGTGCAGCGATCTCGGCGTCGTCGAGGTGTTCGGTGAACGGAGCGTGGGCGAGTCTGGCGGCCCCGAGACGAGCGGCGCGCTGCGCCTGACCTGCACCCTCGGCGTGAGCGACGACGGGGAGCCCGCGGGCGGCGGCGGCCTCGACGATCACGCGGAACAGGTGGTCGTCGAACACGGGGCCGGCGGTCGCGTTGCTCGCCACCTTGATGCAGGATGCTCCGGCATCCGCCATCTCGGTCACGGCGCGTTCGGCGGCTGCGGCGTCGGGGATCTCACGGAAGGAGCCGACCGGAGCCCAGGCGCGGTCGCTCGGATAGCCGCCGACCGGGGTGAGGAAGGCGCCGGCGAAGTCGACCGGCACGGGGTGCGGGGTCGGGGGCGGGGCCGTGGGCCCGTGCGGGGCCAGAAATGCACCGGAGAACGTCGATTCGGATGCGTTTGTGGCCCCGCTCGAGTCCGCGGATGCACTACTGGCCCCGCGCAGCCTCGCCGAGAGCGCGGCGACGACGGACGGATTCGCGCCGAGATCCGTGACGCGACCCAGTGTCGACTCCTGCAGGAGCAGATGGTCCACGAGCTGAAGGTGCACGTGGTGATCCGTGAACCCTCCGATGACCGCGCCCTCGAGGCGGGGCAGATCGGATGCCGGCGGCTCGTCGCGAAGCAGCATCCGCTCGCCGTCCGCGTCGATGATGCCGTCGCGCCAACCTTCGCCGTCGAAGAAGGTCGCCGCGTGCATCAGCCGCCGATCTCGGTGCGCACGGTGTACAGCTCGGGGAAGAACGTCAGATCGAGCGCGCGCTGCAGGAACCCGACGCCGCTGGAGCCGCCGGTGCCGACCTTCATGCCGATCGTGCGCGCGACGGTCTTGAGGTGACGGAACCGCCAGAACTGGAAGTTGTCCTCGAGGTCGACGAGGTCTTCGCAGGCTTCGTAGAGGTCCCAGTGCTGCTGATGGTTCTGGTAGATCTCACGGATCGCGGGCACGAGCGCGGGCGTCTCGCGGTAGGGCAGGCGCACGTCGCGGTCGAGGATCTCGGTCGGGATCGGGAGGCCGCGTCGCGAGGCGTAGCGCAGGAACTCGTCGTACAGCGTGGGCTTGTGCCATTCGGCGGTGAGCAGCGCGAGGTTGGCGGGGTGATCGCTGAAGACGCTCAGCATCTTCTCGTTCTTGTTGCCCAGCGCGAACTCGACCGCGCGGTACTGCACCGACTGGAAGCCCGAGGAGTTGCCGAGCGCGCCGCGGAACTGCGCGTACTCGGTGGGAGTCAGCGTCGCGAGGATCGCCCATTGCTGGGTCATGACGTCCTGGATGCGCTTGACGCGCGCGACACGCTTCAGCGCCTCGCGCAGGTCGTCGCTCGCGAGCAACTCGCGGGCCGACGACAGCTCGTGCAGCAGCTGTTTGAGCCAGAGCTCGGTGGTCTGGTGCTGGATGATGAACAGCAGCTCATCGTGGTGCTCAGGGACACTGACCGGGTTCTGCGCGGTGAGCAGCTGGTCGAGCGACAGATACGACCCGTACGTCATGCGCCCCGACAGATCGGTGACGATGCCGGCCTCGAGCTCGCGCTCGTTGTTCTCGGTGCTCATGCAGAGAACATATAACAATCCTGGCGGCCGTCACAATGATGAAATGTTCGCGATGCCGGTCTTGGAGCGAAGACGACGAAGTCCCCTCCCCGGTCGTTGAGCGAAGACGACGAAGTCGCCTCCCCGGTCGTTGAGCGAAGACGACGAAGTCGCCTCCCCGGTCGTTGAGCGAAGACGACGAAGTCGCCTGAGACGAAACGTCGTGAGCCGATCTCGCATCGCAGCGCGTTTCGTCTCGCTCGGCTCCGCCGTGCTCGCTCAACGACCGGTGGGTGGTGTCTCGCTCGGCTCCGCCGTGCTCGCTCGACGACCGGTGGGTGGTGTCTCGCTCGGCTCCGCCGTGCTCGCTCGACGACCGGGGGGTGGCCTCTCGCTCGCGGTCAGAGTCCCGGTGTGCGCGGGGGAGGAGTGCGGCGCTCGCCGGGTGCGCCGACCGCCTCGAACCCGGCGGCGAGTCGCAGCAGAGCAGAGTCGTCGTACGCGCGGCCGGCGAAAGTGAGGCCGATCGGCATGCCGATGTCGGCCATGAGCCCCATCGGGACGGTGACGGTCGGGATGCCGAGGTGACGCATGGTCAGGTTGCCGTTCGCGATCCAGGTGCCGTTGCGCCAGCCGAGATCGGCGGATGCCTCGTTGACATCCATGTCGGCAGGCCCCACGTCGGCGACGGCGGGGAAGACGACGGCATCGAGTTCGTGCTCGTCCATCCACTCCTCGAGGTCGATGCGACGGGTCTCCTCGAGTCCGCGCAACCCGTCGGGGAGCTCCGGCATGTCCTCGACTCCCGCACCCGGGTTGTCTCGCACCCAACCCGGGTACTCGGCGATGTCGTCGTCGAAACCCGTGTACCGGTCGGGGAGCGCGCCCTCAGGATGCGGGAAGATCGACGAACCGTCGATGTCGGCGAGCGTGTGCAGTTGCGGGTCGCCGTTCGCCTGCAGGAAGTCCTCCCACGCCCATGCCGACAGGTCGACGATCTCGCGGTGCAGATACTCGGGTGAGACGAGACCCCGGGTGGCGATCGTCGGCGCGCCCGGCCGGTCGCCCTCGTAGTTCGAGACCACGGGGAAGTCGACCTCGACCACCGTGGCACCGGCGGCCTCCAGGTCGCTGCGAGCAGCCTCCCAGCGTGCGATCACCGAGCGGCGTGTCTCGATGCGCTGTCCCGTGGGGCCCCCGATGCCGGGGTCGTCGGCGGTTCCGGCATCCGGGTCGGCGTTGATGTACATGCGGGGGATGCCGATGCGAGCGCCCCGGAGTGCCTCCGACGCATCGGCGGATAGCGCCCGGTACGACTCAGGGCGGATCTCGGACGACGACGGCAGCGAGACCCAGGGCTGCGCGCGCCAGAAGTCCCCGCGGGTCTCGGCGTCGTTCGAGACGATCACGTCGAGCACCTCGAGCAGGTCGTCCATCGTGCGGGTGTGCGGCACGACCACGTCCATCGTCGGCACGAGGGGCCAGTTGCCGCGGGTCGAGATCACCCCTCGGGAGGGCGTGTAGGCGCACAGGGCGTTGTTCGTGGCGGGGCCGCGTCCGCTCGACCAGGTCTCCTCGCCCAGCCCGAACGCGCCGAAGCTCGCTGCGGTCGCCGTGCCCGAGCCGTTCGACGAGCCCGACGCGAACGGTGCGGTGAGGAAGTCGGCGTTGTACGGACTCTCGGCACGGCCGTAGACCCCGCGCTGCATGCCGCCGTTCGCCATCGGGGGCATGTTCGTGAGCCCGAGGCAGATCGCGCCGCCCGACCGCAGGCGCTCGATCGTGAACGCGTCACGCTGCGCGATGAGGCTCGCGAAGGCGGGGCTGCCCGCCGCGGCCGTGAGTCCTCGCACCAGGTAGCTGTCTTTCGCCGTGTACGGGATGCCGTCGAGCGGGCCGAGCGTCTCGCCGCGTGCCCGTCGGGCGTCGGACGCCTCGGCCTCGGCGCGCGCCTCGGGGTTCGCGACGACCACCGCGTTGAGCGCAGTCTCGGTGTCGGGCCCGTCGTAGGCGGCGATGCGTGCGAGGTAGGCATCGACGAGTTCGACGGCCGTCGCAGCGCCGGTCTCGAGCGCTTGCCGCAGGTCGGCGATGGTGGCCTCGACGACGCCGATCATGAGCGCACTCCCACGCTCGGCTGCTGCTGGGTGATGCAGTGGATGCCGCCGCCGCGGTCGAACAGCGGCCGGGCATCGACGCTGATGACGCGACGACCGGGATACGCGTCGGCGAGGATCGCCCGCGCCGCGGCATCCGCCTTCTCTTCGCCGAATCCGCACGCGACCACGCCGTCGTTGGTCACCAGGTGGTTCACGTAGCTCCAGTCGACGAAACCCTCTTCGTCGCGCAGCGTTGCGGGCGCGGGGAGGTCGATGATCTCGAAGCGGCGACCCGCCGCATCCGTCTGCTCGCCGAGATATGCGCGGAGCTCGCGCGTGACCTCGTGGTCGGGGTGGGCGGGGTCGCGCTGGTCGTGCAGCAGCAGTCGGCCGGCTGAGACGAGTGTCGCGACGATGTCGACGTGTCCGTTCGTGCCGAAATCGTCGTAGTCGCGAGTGAGGCCGCGGGGCAGCCACACGGCCTTCGAAGCGCCGAGTGTGCGGGCCATCTCGGCTTCGACGCGCGCCTTGTCGGCGTAGGGATTGCGGCGCGGATCGAGCTGCACGGTGTCGGTGAGCAGCACCGTGCCCTCGCCGTCGACGTGGATCCCGCCACCCTCGTTCACCAGCGTCGAGCTCACGAGTTCGGCGCCGACGGCCCCCGCGATGATGCGGGCGTGCTGCGCGGCCTTCTGCCACTGCGCCCATGCGGGAGCGCCCCATCCGTTGAAGATCCAGTCGACCGCCCCGAGAACGCCGGGCCGTTCGTCGTCGATCACGAAGGTGGGGCCGGAATCCCGCATCCAGAACTCGTCGACCGGCGCCTCGACGATGTCGATCTCGCCGCTGAGCATCCGTCGCGCGCGTGAGGACTCTGCGGGATCGACGATCATGGTGACCGGCTCGAACTCGGCGACCGCGTGGGCCACCGCCGTCCAGGCGCCGTAGCCCTCTTCGCGCTCGGTCGCCGTCTCGCCGAGTGTCGGCCCCTCGGCGGGGAACGCCATCCAGGTGCGGTCGTGCGGTGCGGTCTCGGCGGGCATGTGCCAGGCCATGATTGTCTCCTCGCTGCTGATCGCGACCTCTGGCATGAGGATCGTGCTCGCTATTGAACACGTGATCAACGAGTGCTACGGTAACCCGTGATGAAGAACACGTCAAGAGCCGTCGAGCCGCGTCGGCTGCCGCCCGAAGAGCGAGAGCGCTCGATCCTGCGGGGTGCCGTGACGCTGGCGACTGAGAGTGGACTCGAGGCGCTCACCGTGCGTGCCGTCGCGGCGCAGGTGGGGGTGACACCGGCCCTCGTCGCGCACTACCGGCCCGTCATGGAGTCGTTCGTCGCCGAGGTTTTCACGGCGATCGTGGCCGCCGAGCGCGAAGAGGTCATCGCGTCGTACGACCCCGCGGTCGATCTGCGCACGAACCTGCTGCGGCTCATCGAGACGCTGCTCGACGACTCGCGTGACGATGTGGCGATGGTGTGGGTGCAGTCCTGGGCGCTCGGAGCCCGCAACGAGGCGCTCGGCACCCGGGTGCGTGCCGAGATGGACCTCTGGCACAGCGCTCTCGAAGACCTCATCGCCCGAGCGATCGCCGAGGATCCGGCGCTGCGGCGGGAGCCGACCACGCCGGTCGACCCCGCCTCGTCGGCCTGGATGCTGCTCGCCATGGTCGACGGCATGAGCGCACACTCGCTCGTGCACTGGGCTCCGCGCGACCGAGCCGCACTGGCGAGACGAACCCTCACGGCGGTACTCGATTCCCCGGCGTCCGATTCCCCGGTACTCGATTCCCCGGCGTCCGATTCCCCGGTACTCGATTCCCCACGGCTCGCGGGCGCCCAGTCCGCAAGACCCCACAGTTAAGGACAGCTCATGGGAGCAGAACGCATGCACGCGGCATCGCCCGAGTCGACGGCGATCGTCGATGCCGTGCTCGACTATTCGCGACGGCGGATGCTCGCGGCCGATGTGCCGCTCGACAAGCCGCAGTCGCCCGCCGAGCTCAACCGGCTGGTCGGCACGACGATCACCGACGCGGGGCTGGGGTCGCAGCGGGCGCTCAGCGTGTTCGAGCACATCCTGGCTCCCGCATGCCTGACCACCAGCCACCCGTCATACCTGTCGTTCATACCCACGGCGCCGACGATCGCGTCGATCGCCTTCGACCTCGTCGTCTCAGCATCCGGTCTGTATGGCGGCAGCTGGCTCGAAGGCGCGGGAGCCGTGCATGCCGAGAACGAGGTGCTGTCGTTCCTCGCCGCGGAGTTCGGCCTTCCCGACACCGCGGGAGGGGTCTTCGTGCAAGGCGGCACGATCGGCAACCTGTCGGCGCTCGTCGCGGCGCGTGAGGCGGCGAAGGCGCGGCTGCTCGCCGCGGGCGCAGAGCTGCCTCGTCGCTGGAAGATCGTGTGCAGTGTCGAGGCGCACTCCTCGAACAAGTCGGCTGCCAAGGTCATGGATGCCGACGTGCTGCTCGTGCCCGCGGGTGACGACGGCGTGCTGAGGGCCGATGCGGTGCGCGACGCACTGGCCGAGCACGGTGATGAGATCTGCGCGGTGGTCGCGACCGGCGGCTCGACCAACTTCGGCATCGTCGACGACATCGCCGGCATCGCCGCCCTGAAGGACGAGTTCGACTTCTGGCTGCACATCGACGGCGCCTATGGACTGACCGCCATGCTGGCCCCCGAGGCGCGAAGCGTCTTCGCCGGGGTGGAACGGGCCGACTCGGTGATCGTCGATCCGCACAAGTGGCTGTTCGCGCCCTTCGACTGCTGCGCGCTGATCTACCGCGACCCCGACTCGGGTCGTCGGGCGCATACGCAGCACGCCGAATACCTCGACACGCTCACCGATGCCGGCGACTTCAGCCCGTCGGACTATTCGATCCAGCTGACCAGGCGCCCCCGCGGGCTGCCGCTGTGGTTCTCGCTCGCGACGTATGGGGTGACCGCCTATCGCGAGGCCGTGAGCGCGACGCTCGCTCTCACCCAGAAGATCGCCGCCGAGATCGAATCGCGTCCTGAGCTGCGCCTCGTGCGCGACCCGCAGCTGTCGGTCGTGGTCTTCGAGCGTGACGGCTGGCAGCGCGAGGACTACGACCGCTGGTCCGACGAGCTGCTCGACTCGCAGCGCGCCTTCGTGGTGCCGAGTTCGCACCGCGGGCGCCCGAACACCCGCTTCGCGATCCTCAATCCGCTCACGACCTTCGACGACCTGGTCGGCATCCTCGACACGATGAAATAGCCCGGTCGCGTCCATCCGCGCGGGGTGCCCGAGGTCAGGTGCGCCCGAACTGCACACGATGCCCCGATCCGCGGACCGTTTCCGAGACATCAGTCGCAGAACGGGGCAACCTGTGCAGATCGGGACGGGCCGGGACGGGGCGGGTCAGGGGCGGGTTAGGGGCGGAGACGGGTCAGGGCCGGGTCGGGGCAGGGCCAGGACGGGACGGACGGATCGAACCCCCTCACCGGGTGGTGTGGGCGTTCAAGAAGTCGATCGTCTTCTGCAGCGCGGTCTGCGCATCGGGCATGTCGAGGTGGAACTGGTACTCGTGTGGCAGTGCCGGCTCGTGCGGCGCCGGCCAGAAGAGCGTCGTCACCTCGACGCCGAGCGCGTCGAGGCGCTTCGCCAGGGGGATCGACTGCAGCCAGGTGAGGCCATCGCCGTTGCCGCCCGAGATGTAGGTCGCCGGAAAATCGGCGGTGACCCAGTCGACCGTCGACATCGTGGCTCCGGTCGAGTCCTCGGCCCAGGTCTTGGTGCCCGAGTACGCCCACATCGAGGTCTTCAGCCCCCAGCCGACGACCCCGTCGAGGGCGGCGAGAGCCGCAAGGTCGTAGACGCCGCAGTTCAACACTGTCGCCACCAGCTGGTCTTTCTCCAGTGCGGGCGTGATGTCCATGATCTCGGCATAGTCGGGGCTCGTCATGAGGGTCGCCATCTGGCTGGCGAGCTGTGCACCGGCCGAATCGCCGGCCAGCACGATCTGGCTCGGGTCGACGCCCAGCTCGTCTGCGTGCTCGTCGATGTAGGCGAGCGCGTCGTTCAGCTGATGCACCGCGAGCGGATAGACGCCTTCGGGCCCGATCGTGTAGTTCACGGCGATCGTCGTGTATCCCTCGGCGGCGAGGATGCGCATGTACGGGTCGACGTTCTCCTTCGAGCCCGAGATCCAGGCCCCGCCGTGGATCCAGACGATCGTCGGCAGGGGGCCGGTGGCGGATGCCGGTGCGAAGACGTCCATCGTGGTGTCCGCACCGCCATCGGCGTAGGCGACGTCGCGCTGCTCGGTGAGCGACGTGTCGGGCACATGCCTGTCCATCTCGGCGGCGGTCTCGTCGCCGCCCTTCGTGAACACCGCGCGGATGAGCATCGCCGAGGGCCACGGTGTGAGCGAGCCGACGATCGCGATCACGGCGGCGATGGCGACGATGATCCCGAGCGCCACCTTCGTCCGGTGCCACGGGCGGCGAGCTCTCGTCGGGCGGGCGGAGTCGTCGGACGCGCTCGTGGTCATGGATTCCCCTCTCCGCGCATCATCTTGGCAGTATTCCGGTTCTGATGCGCTCGGCCGTCGACCGCTACAAGGCGTCGGCCAGACGACATCGCATTCGCATATGTTGAAACGGGGTGCTCACCGTGATCGCGGGAGATCCCGCGATCTTCCCCTGGAGTCCCCGATGTGCCCCTTCTCCTCCGCGCGCACGCAGCGCGACCCGTCCTTCACGGTCCTCGAGGGGCAGCGAACGGCGGCGCTACGGTGACCGCCGCGGTCGGAGCAGTCTTCCGCGAGGGTGTCTGGGGCCGCGGACGCCGTGCGCGCACCGCCGTCTCGATCGCCGGCTTCTGCGGTCATCAGCTGGCCGAGGTCATGGTGCCCGTGGCCGTCGGCGTCGTGATCGATCGGGCGATCGCGCCCGGTGATCCCGCCGCCCTCGGATGGGGTCTGGTGTTCCTCGTCGTCGTGTTCGCGGTGCTGATCTGCTCGTGGCAGGTCGGTGACCGCGCGGGGACCAAGGCCTATGCCCAGGGCGAGCATGCGCTGCGTCAGGGAATCCTCGGACTCGCGCTGCGCCGACGCACGCGGCGGCCCGCGGGCGAGGTCCTCACGATCTCCTCCTCGGACGCGGGCGAGACGGCCGGGTTCTTCTGGGTCATCGCCGAGCAGGCCGCCGCTGCGACGGCCGTGCTCGTTGCCTGCATCACCCTGCTCGTGATCGCGTGGCCGCTCGCCGTCGCCGTCGTGATCGGGACGGTGGTGCAGGCGCTGCTGGTGCACGCAGTGAGCGGCGGACTGCGGCGCCGAGGGTACGAGGCGCAGAAGCAGTCCGCTCGACTGGATGCTGTGAGCACCGACTTCGCCACCGGCCTGCGCGTTCTCGGCGCACTCGGCGGTTCGACCCGGGCGGCCGATCGCTATGTCGCCGAGAGCGTTGTGGCCGCCGAGGCCGCGTATCGCGCCGAGAAGGCCGCGGCCGGTCTGACCGCGCTGAATCTCCTCATCAGCGGTCTCGCCTTCACCGGCATCGCGGTGCTCGGCGGCTGGCTGGCGCTCGACGGCGCCATCACGATCGGCGGCTTCGTCACCGCGATGGGCCTGGCCCAGACCATCCGGGGCCCGCTGCAGGCGCTCGGCTACCTGCCCGCGCAGATCGCCTCGAAGCACGGATCCGCACGTCGCATCGCGGAGTTCTCGACCGAAGCCGGGGCGGTGACGGATGCGATCGCGTCGCCGCAACGCGAGTCGGCCGATGAGAGTCCCACGGATCGCGCCGACTCTCGCGTCGTGGCCCGCCTGACCGTCAGGGGGTCGTCGATCGACATCGCGCAGGGCCAGGTGACCGGCATCCGCGCCGATCCCGATCGCATCGCGGATCTGGCGCGTCTCTTCGGTGGGCTGCGACCGCCCGTCGCAGGAGAGCTCGTCATCGGAGACATCGATGCGACCCGACTCGGCCACGACGGGCTGCGCGACGAGGTCTTCGCCCCGCCGCATGACGCGACGGTGTTCACCGGAACGGCAGCCGAGAACATCTCGACGCGGATCGACCACGCTCGCCTCGAGGCCGCAGCATTCGACGAGGTGGTGCGTCGGCTCCCGGGCGGACTCGACGAGATGGTCGGAGAGCGCGGGCTGCGGCTGTCGGGCGGTCAGCGTCAGCGTCTCCTGCTCGCACGTGCTCTGCATCAGCCGCAGCGACTGGTGGTGCTGCACGAGCCGACCACCGCGATCGATCCGATCACCGAGGCGCAGGTGGCGGCCGGACTCGCCGCCGAGGGACGCACGATCGTGCTGCTCACCGACCGCGCCTCGCTGCTGTCGAGATGTCATCGCGTGCACGACCTGAGGGGGGTGGACGCGTGAGCGACCTGAAGCTGCCGATCGCCACACGACGGGACACGGCGCGCGGTCTGCTCAGCGCGCTCGGTCGAAGACGCGCGCTCGCGGTGTTCGCGATCCTCACTCTCTGCGCGGGAGTCGGCTCCGCGCTCGTGGCTCCGTGGATCATCGGCCTCATGGTCGACGACATCGTCGCCGGAGGCTCATCCATGCTGCCCTTCGGGCTGGCGTTGACCGCGTCGCTCGCCGTCGGCGCCGGATTGACCTGGGTAGGACGCGTGCTGCTCGCCCGGCTCGCACAGGGCACGATCCGGGAGGTCCGTGAGGCGGCGTTCCGCACCGCGCTCGCCCAGCCGACGGCTCGGATCGAGGCCGCAGGCACCGGCGACCTGGTCGCGCGGCTCTCGGGCGACGTGCGCGCGGTCGGGCAGGTGGTCGAAGGAGCACTCCCCGCATTCCTCTCGGCGCTCTTCGGCATCGTGCTGAGCCTGCTCGGCATGGGCTTGATGGACTGGCGCTTCGCGCTCGCCGCGCTGGTCGCGGCCCCGATCCAGTACTTCTCGCTCCGCTGGTTCCTCCGGCGCTCGGCGCCGGTCTACCGCGAGCACCGCGTCGTCGTGGCCGAGCGGGGCCAGCGAACGATCGAGGCCGTTCGGGGCGTCGACACCGTGCGCGCTCTGCGCACGGAGGAGCAGCACCTCGCGCGCATCGCCGAGGCGAGTGAAGATGCGATCGCGCTCGAAGTGCGCGCCACCCGCGTGCGCAACGACTTCAATGTGTTCCTCAACGGCGCCGAGCTCGTGGGCCTCTCGGCCGTACTCGTGGTCGGCTATCTGCTGGTCACCGGTGGGCAGGTCGAGCTGGGCGCGGCGACCGCCGCATCGCTCTACTTCCTCGGGCTGTTCGGACCCATGGGGGCGCTGCTCTTCCGAATCGACGAGCTGCAGGATGCCGGGGCCAGCCTGGCCCGCCTGTTCGGCGTCATCGACATGCCCGCGCCGGCTGCTCGCGAACAGGAGCAGCCGCAGGAGAGGGCGGCGACGCGTCGGGGTGAGATCGAGGTCGATCGGCTCGGCTTCGCGCACCGCCCCGATCAGCGAGACCTCGTCGCCGTGTCGATGACGGTCGCTCCGGGCGAGCGGGTCGCGATCGTGGGTGCGAGCGGCGCGGGAAAGACCACGCTCGCACGTGTGCTCGCCGGAGCGCTGCCGGTCGGCACGGGCGAGGTGCGGCACGACGGGCGGGGCATCGAGCAGTGGCATCCGCATGATCTGCGCGATGCCGTCGTGATGCTCAGCCAGGAGCCGCACGTCTTCGCCGGGACGGTGCGAGACGACCTCGCGCTCTTCAGCGACGCCGACGACGAGCACATGCGGGCCATGATCGCCCAGCTCGGCGCCGAGTGGATACTCCGGCTGCCGAACGGCCTCGACACCGAGATCGGCGAGGCGGGGCATGCGCTCACGCCGGGTCAGGCGCAGCACCTGGCGCTCGTGCGCGTGGGGCTGTCGGCGGCATCCGTCGTGATCCTCGACGAAGCCACGGCCGAGGCAGGATCCGCCGATTCGGAGGCGTTGGATCTGGCATCCCTCGGCGCGATCGGCGACCGCACCGGTCTCGTGATCGCGCACCGGCTGAGACAGGCGGCGACCGCCGATCGCATCCTGGTGATGCACGAGGGGCGGATCGTGCAGTCGGGAACGCACGACGAGCTCGCAGCGGCCCCCGGACCGTACGCCGATCTGTGGGGCGCGTGGACCGCGTGGTGATGCGCGCTCAGTCGGCCGTGAGGCCCGCGATGATGCGACCCATCGCGTAGTCGAAGGCGGCGTCCACGTCGCCTCCCAGACGGAAGGCTCCGGCCAGTTCCATCTGTAGGAAGCCCGTCGCCCACGCGGTGAAGAGCCGGGCAGCATCGAGCGCGCGGTCCGCCCCGACGAGAGCGGTGCACGCGCGCAGGACCGGAGCGGAAGTCCGATGCAGGGCGTCTTCGGGAGCGGACGCGGTGAACAGCAGGCGGAACGCCTCCGGACGCTCGTGCGCGAAGGTGCGATACGCGGCGGCGAGCAGGGGGAGTTCGTCTCCGGCGGCGTCGAGCTTGTCCGTCAGCGCGTCGGCCGCGGCCTCCGCCACCGCCGACAGGAGACCATCCCGATCGCGGACGCGTTTGTAGAGGGACGGCGCCCTGACGCCCACGCGCTCGGCGACCGCCTGCATGGTGAGTCCCGCGGGGCCGGCGGATTCGAGGATGTCACGACCGGCATCGATGATGGCCGCGAGCGAGGTGCGTTCGGGGGTCGGCATCCGGATCTCCTTCATGGCTATTGACAGTAGCTATGATAGCTACGTAGACTAGCCATCCTAGCCCACCGCGAAGGAGACGCCATGAAGCTCGCGCCGCACCTGCACAGACTCGGCAACGACATCGTCGCGTCCTACCTCATCGATCTCCCTGAGGGGATCACGCTCGTCGACGCCGGACTGCCCGGTCACTGGAACGACCTGCAGCGGACTCTCGCCGAGCTCGGGCGGACGCTGGCCGACATTCGCGGTCTCGTCCTGACCCACGGCGACAGCGACCACATCGGTTTCGCCGAGCGGCTGCGCCGCGAAGCGGACGTACCGATCTTCATCCACGACGCTGACGCGCACCGTGTGCGCACGGGTGAGAAGCCGAAGACCCCGATGGGACCCACCCGCATCGGTCCGCTGATCTCCTTCGTGGCGTACGGCGTACGCAAGAACGGGTTGCGCACGCGCCATGTCACCGATGTCGTGACAGTCGCAGACGGCGAAGTGCTGGATCTGCCGGGATCGCCGGTCGTCATCGGCATGCCGGGTCACTCGCCGGGCAGCATCGCGGTGCACATCCCCACGGTGGACGCGGTGTTCGTCGGCGATGCCCTCACCACGCGCCATGTGCTGACCGGTCATGTCGGTCCTCAGCCCGCGCCCTTCACGGATGAGCCGGCCCAGGCCATCGCGTCTCTCGACAGGCTGGCCGCCGTGACGGCATCCTGGGTGCTGCCCGGGCATGGAGCTCCGTGGCGGGGGTCGCCCGCCGACATCGCGACCTCTGTGCGTGCGGCGAGCTAGAGCCCCGACAACACGGAGGCGGTGTCGCTGATCGTGATCTGCGGCGGGTAGAGACCCATCACCTGCATCGCAGCCGCATGATTCTCCGCCGTCGATCCCGCGCAGGCGTCGCCGACCACGGTGACGTGCGCTCCGGCATCCGCTGCGGCCAGTGCGGTCGAGATGACGCAGCAGTCGGTCGCGACACCCGCCAGCACGACCTGCGCCCCTCGGCCGACGACCGCTTCGATCTCTGCGCCCCACTTGCCGAAGGTCGGCAGGTCGAGAGTCGGATGCGGCGACAGCCCGACAGCCTCGGGCACGAGGTCGAACAGCGGATCGGTCGGCGGCTGGTCGGCGAAGGGCCAGGCCGCGAAGTAGGCGCCCCACGAGGTCGCGCGGTCTGCCGTCGGCACCCAGCGGGTCACGATCACGCGCTCGCCGAAGGCCGCGGCGAGCTCGCGGATGCGCGGCATCGCCTCGGCGAAGAACGGCGATCCCCAGGCCGAGTCGGGCGAGGCGAAGATCGCCTGAGGGTCGATCACGACCAGCCAGGGGCCGTCGCTCATGCCGATGCTTCCTGCCTGCGGATCTTGCCGGCGCGGGCGAACCAGGTCACGACGAACGACAGCACGAGGGCGAAGAAGACCCCGAGGTTGGCGTAGGCCCAGTCGCCGTCGACACCGCCGACGAGGCCCAGCAGGTAGCCCTGCCAGTTGTTCCACGGCGCCGCATCCGCGAATCCGTTGAGCACGAAGCCCCAGCCGATCACGCTCGCGACCACCATGGTGCCGATCGAGATCCAGTCCCACGCGCCGTAGCGGCCGCGGCTGTCGAAGAGCGCCTCATCGTCATAGTGCTTCCTGCGGCGCAGGATGTCGGCGATCAGGATGCCGGCCCACGAGGCCAGCGGCACGCCCAGCGTGATGAGGAAGCTCTGGAACGGCCCGAGGAAGTCGGTGGCGAAGAACACGACGTAGATCGTGCCGATCGTGAGGATCACGCCGTCGATCGCCGCCGCCGACGGGCGCGGGATGCGGATGCCGAGGCTCAGCAGCGTGAGGCCCGAGGAGTAGATGCCCAGCACTGCACCCGACACGAGCGCCAGCACGGCGGTGAGCAGGAACGGCACGAGCACCCAGAGCGGCAGGATCGTCGCGAGTGCACCGATCGGGTCGGCAGCGATCGCCGCGCTGAGCTCGTCATCGGATCCGGCGAGCAGCAGACCGAAGATGACGAGGATCACGGGAGCGACCGAACCGCCGATCGTGTTCCACAGCACGATCGCCCCATCGGATGCCGTGCGCTTCTGGTAGCGCGACCAGTCGGCGGCGATGTTGATCCAGCCGAGCCCGAAGCCGGTCATGACCATCACGAGAGCGCCCGTGACCTGGCCGATCCCGCCGTCGGGCCGAGCCAGCACGGCGGCGATGTCGATGCTCGGGGCGGCGAGGACGATGTAGAGCACCGTCACGATGCCGGTGATCCAGGTGAGCACCGACTGCAGCTTCATGATCGTGTGATAGCCGAGCACGGATGCCGCGACGATCAGCGCGGCGACGATCACCGTGGCGGTGATCTTCAGCGCGATGCTGTCGCCGTCGCCGCCGAGCTGCGTGATGACGGTGGCCGTCGCGAGCACCGCCATGATCGCGAGGAACGTCTCCCAGCCGATCGATGTCAGCCACGAGACGATGCCCGGAACCTTCTGCCCCTGCACGCCGAAAGCGGCCCGCGACAGCACCATGGTGGGTGCCGAGCCGCGCTTGCCGGCGATCGCGATGAGCCCGCACAGCAGGAACGACACCACGATGCCGATGATCGACACGATCGTCGCCTGCCAGAACGAGATGCCGAACCCCAGCACGAACGAGCCGTACGACATGCCGAACACCGACACGTTCGCCGCGAACCACGGCCAGAAGAGGTCGCGCGGCTTCGCCGTGCGCTCGGATTCGGGGATGATCTCGATGCCCGCGCGCTCGATGAGAGCAGGCTTGATGTCCGTCATGCCATCATCCTGGCACCGTGGACGGCCCACGAGGGCGGCGACAGGGCTCAGCCGGCGAAGAATGCCCTCGCGACCCGCGTCAGGTCGTGCAGGTCAGACACCCCGGCGAGCTCACGGGCGGAGTGCATCGACAGGATCGGGATGCCGACGTCGACCGTGCGGATGCCGAGGCGCGTCGCCGTGATCGGGCCGATCGTCGACCCGCAGGGCACCGTGTTGTTCGACACGAACTCCTGGGTCGTGACGTCGGCGGCGTCGCACCACCGGCTCCAGGCGGCCGAGCCGACGGCATCCGTCGCGTAGCGCTGGTTGGCGTTGAGCTTGAGGATCGGACCGGAGCCGAGCACGGGCTGCACGACGGGGTCGTGCTTGTGCGCGTAGTTGGGGTGCACCGAATGGCCGACATCGCTCGACAGGCACCACGACGACGAGAGGGCGCGGCGGGTGTCGGAGGCGGTGGCACCCAGAGCGTCGTAGACGCGCCCCAGGATGTCTTCGAGGAAGGGGCCGGCGGCGCCGGAGCGGGAGTTCGAGCCGAGCTCCTCGTGATCGAAGGCGGCGAGCACCGCGATGGGGCCGGAGGCGGGGGTGCCGAGCTCCTCGAGCGCGACCACTCCCGCATGCACGGAGGCGAGGTCGTCGAGACGGCCGGACGCGAAGAACGCGTCGTTCTTGCCGAACACGGCACCGCGCGCGGAGTCGGCGATCACCACGTCGTAGCCGCGGATGTCGGATGCCGACACGCCCGCGGAATCCGCGAGCTCGGCCAGGATGTCGGCCTGCGAGGGGTCGCCCAGACCCCAGACCGGCTGAGTCTGGTACTGCTTGTCGAGGGCGAGTCCGGTGTTGGCCTCGCGATCGAGGTGCACGGCCAGCTGGGGGAGTCGCAGCATCGCGCCGGTGTCGGCGAGCACGACGCGGCCGTCGGCCAGCGCGAGGCGCCCGGCCAGACGCAGCTCGCGGTCGAGCCAGGAGTTCAGCAGCGGGCCGCCGTAGACCTCTACGGCCGCCTGCAGCCAGCCCCGCGAGCCGGTGGTCGGCTGCGGCTTGAGCTTGAAGCCGGGGGAGTCGGTGTGTGCGCCGAGCACGTGCACGGGTGTCGTGGCGACGGCATCCGTCGGAAGAGTCCAGGCGATCGCCGCGCCGTCGCGCACCACGACGTATCGCCCGCCGGGGGCCACGGCCCAGGCATCCTCCTCGGCGAGACGCTCGAAGCCGGCATCCTCGAGGCGCCGCGCCGTCTCGGCGGCGGCGTGATAGCTCGAGGGCGAGGCGTCGACGAAGTCGGCGAGATCGGCGGCGTGGGCGAGCGCATCCGGGGTGACGGGCATGAGGGACCTTCCTGAAAGGGGCGGTCCTTCGATCGTAATCGGGGACCGCGTGTCACGTCGCCGGGCGAGGGTCCCGTCGTTCACCGGCCGGACACCTGCGCCCTCTATCGTGACGTTCGATAGCGCCTAGGGTTCCGGGGCTCGTTCGCACGTCCGGTGCGATCGGCCCGTCTGGTCCGAGCGGCGCCACGGTGCTCCTCCGCAGGGGCGCCGTCATCTGACAGGACAAAAGCCCGGAGGACCCGTTCGTCGCGCCGCGCGACGACCAGAAGGGTCTGTCATGTCACCTCTCGCTTTCGCCCTCGTGATGGCCGCGGCGATCACCCACGCGGCCTGGAACGTCATCGCGCACGGCGTGAGCCGAGCGGGCATGCCGTTCCTCTGGTGGGGCGCGGTCGGCGGAACCGCCGTATGGATCGGGGTGATTCCGTTCACGGGCGGACTCGGCACCGACGACGTGCTCGCCTTCCTGCTCGGGGTGGGGGTCTCGGCGGTCATGCACGTCGTGTACATGGCCGTGCTGCAGCGCGGATACCGCGAGGGCAACCTCTCGACCGTGTACGCCACGGCTCGGGGGACCGG
The DNA here is from genome assembly GCF_058791955.1 of Microbacterium sp. EB106-03-03-XG65. Taxonomy (NCBI): domain Bacteria; kingdom Bacillati; phylum Actinomycetota; class Actinomycetes; order Micrococcales; family Microbacteriaceae; genus Microbacterium; species Microbacterium sp. EB106-03-03-XG65. Next base: position 652,945 of record NZ_JBYTEB010000002.1, on the reverse strand, counting down.
CCCGTTCCTCTCGGTGCTCGTCGCCGTGCTCGTGCTCGGGGAGCGGCCGTCGCAGATCGCGTTGATCGGCGTCGCGGCGATCATCCTCGGTGTCGTGGCGATCGGACTCGTCGATCGCGGGCGGACGGGTCCGTCGACGCCTCGCCGCATCGACCCCGGCCTCGTCTTCGGCCTGCTCACGGGTGTCGCGATCGCGGCCTACACGATCTGGGACGCGCACGCCGTGCGCACCTGGAACCTGTCTCCGGTGGCGTTCATGGTCGGCACGATGCTGCTCGAGATCCCCTTCTACTCGATCGGGGTCCGGCGTCGGTGGGGCGCGGTGTGGGCGCTCGGTCGTGCGCAGTGGAAGCGCATCGTCGCGTTCAGCATCCTCTCTCCGCTCTCGTACATCCTCGTGCTCACCGCCATCCAGATGGCGCCGGTCGCGCTCGTCGCGCCGCTGCGGGAGGTGAGCGTCGTGCTCGTCAGTCTGTTCGGCGTGTTCGCGCTGAAGGAGAGCCGACCCGGGTGGCGGATCGCCGCGTCGGCGGTGGTGGTGGCGGGCATCGTACTGCTCGCGCTGTGAGGGTGCCGCCCCCTGGGAGAATGGACCGCGTGAATGTGTCGTGGTCGAGTCGCCCGAGCACCCCGTCGGATGCGTCGTGGATCGCCGAGTTGCGCGCCGTGGTGCTGCGCCCCGATCTCGAGCGACTGGGCAGGTTCGACCCGGTGCGAGTGCGGCAGAGGTTCTTGGATGCCTTCGAGCCGCGCTTCTCGCGCGTGATCGTCGCCGAAGGCGTCGACGTCGGGACGGTCGCTGTGCGGCCGGCCGCGGATGCCGCCTGGATCGAGCACTTCTATCTGGCGCCCGACTGGCAGGGGCGCGGGCTGGGCGGCGCCGTCTTGGCGGATGCCCTCGCCAAGGCGCCTGATGCGGCGAGTCCCGTGACCTATCGATTGAACGTGCTGCAGGGGAGCGCGGCGAGGCGCCTGTACGAGCGTCACGGTTTCGTGGTCGAGAGCGAAGACGACGTCGACGTGTTCATGAGGCGGGTGCCGGTTCGCTGAGCACGAGCCTCATGCAACCGGGCTTGCTAATCCATGCTTAGCAAGCTAGGTTGCTAATCATGGAGTCCACAGAGTTGGCCGCGACCGCAGACGATCTGCTGCATCCCCGCGAAGGCCTGCGCGCGGTCGCTGCGTTGCGGCTGCACGTCGAAGCGCTGGAGTTCCGCCAGGTCGAGGCGGCATTGCGCGCCGGGTTCAGCTGGAGCCAGATCGCCGAGCTGCTCGGGGTGTCCCGCCAAGCCGTCCACAAGAAGTACGGCAGACGAGTGGATCCGACGATCGACGTCCCGAGAAGGAGGCGCTCATGAGTCGCATGGTTCGCACCATCAAGTGGTTCCGCGAGATCAGCGTGCTCGCCGAAGACGAGCAGCGCCGTGCCGCGCACCCCGACATCGATGTCGAGCACCTGTTCCTTGCGCTCCTCGGCATCGGCGGGTCGGTGACCGATGCGCTCGCCCGCGACGGGGTCATCCTTGCCACAGCGCGCACGGCGTTTCAATCGCTGTACGCCAGTCGCTTGGCACGCCTCGGTGTGGCATCCACCGCGGCGATCGATGACGGCCGACGAATACCTGAGGGAGCCACGCGCGGAGGCTTCGTCTACAGGGAGGGCGTGCGCGCGATGCTGGAGAACGCGGCGGCAGCTCCGCATCCGGATCTCACCCTCTTCCGTGCATTGCTCGACGAACCCAGCGGGCATGTGAGAGAGGTTCTCCGAGATCTCGGCGTAGATCCCGATGCCCTCCTTTTGTCGTTGGAGCGCTCCGTCCCGGCGCCACGGCAGCAGATCCGCGACCAGCAGCTTCGCGACCACGCGCGGCCGCGTGGAACCGAGCGCGAGTACCGTCGCTTCGTCCCAATCCCGGTGGGAGAGGTGCGGGCGCTTCTCTCCCACCCGGAACGGTGGCTCGAGTGGAACGACTTCGAGGCTCAGGCGGCTCAGGTGAAGCCGAGTGGCGAGGTGCAGGCGCACACCCGCGAGCGGCACGTCGACGGAAGGCCCGCACGGCTCAAGCCCGAGTTCGCCACGACCGATCACCGCATCCGATCATCCGAGAGGCTGGGGGCCATCGAATGGGTACGCTCGTTCCCTGGCGCCCCGCACATCGCGGGTCAGGTGCTGCGTATCGATCTCGAGCCGCGTGGCGCCGGCACCGAACTGACCCTCTCGCTCCGCCGCGACACAGCGGACGCCGCATCAGACGGGCTGCTCCGCCGCACGGGCCGCGTGCTGCTCACACCGCTTCGTCGTCTCATCGTTCGCGCGTACCTGCGAGGCAAGGCCGACAACATCTCTCGGGCGCTGCGTACCTGACTCGCGTCAGCGGAACTCGACGAGGCCCGCGTGCGCCGCGGTCACCAGGATCTGCACGCGGTCACGCACGTGCCACTTCGACATGATGCGGCCCAGATGTGCTTTGACTGTGCCCTCCGAGACGATCAGCGCGCGAGCGATCTCGGCATTCGACATGCCCTGGGCCAAGCGTTGCAGCACCTCTTCTTCGCGGTCGGTGAGCTCCTCGAGGGTTCCATCGCCGCCGACCGGCTCGGTGTCGCGCACATGCTTGATCAGCAGTGACGCGATGCGCGGAGAGAGTGAGCTCGCGCCGCTGTAGACCTCGCGCACCGCAGCGACGATGCTCGCAGCGCTCGAGTCCTTCAGCATGTACCCCGACGCGCCGGCGCTCAGCATCGGCAGCACGGTGTCGCTGCCGTCGAGCGTCGTCACCGCCAGGATCTTCACCTCCGGCCAGCGCTCGCTGATCACCGCAGTCGCCTCGATGCCGTTCATCTCGGGCATCTGCACATCCATCATCACGACGTCCGGGCGCTCGCGCTCGACCGTGTCGATGCCCTCGAGACCCGACTCGGCCTCGGCGATCACCGTGATCTCCGGGTCGCGCGAGACGAAGTGTGAGAGCGCTGAACGCACCAAGGGGTCGTCATCGACGATCACTACGCGGATTTCGGGCATGGAGGAAGCCTAACCGGGGTCGACCACGGGTGCGAAGGACTAGACCTTTGGCTAGTCAGCTCTGGCCTTAAGGCAGATGCGCGGCAATCTGTTCACCGAGAAGATCAATACATCGCTAAACAAAAGTACAACTCGGGAGGTGAATGTATATGTCTTTTTGGGATCAGGTTGGTCGCTTCTTCGGCTTCTATCGTTAATATAGCTGGCGAAAAGGAGATACTGAAGTATGGCTTCAAGTCTTGCGACAGGTGATCGTTTCGACGTCACCCGACTCGGTAAGGGCGAGAAGCTCAGCACGATCGAACGGATCGCCGTTCTGGCGGTCGTCGGTACGATCCTCATCTTCGACATCGTCGGACTGTTCCTCCCTCCGGGGCTGGAACCGCTGACAGCAGTCATCAGCATCGCCTCCAGTGCGGTTCTGATCATGTATCTCTGGTCGCCCCTCGTCGCGACATGCGCCCTCGGCGTCGTGTTCGCACTCTCATTCATTCCCGGCAGTCAAGCCCAGGTGCTGACCACCGCCGCATTCGCGGCCGGTCTGATCATGCGGCTCGGGTGGACCTCATTGGTCCTCTCGTATGTCGGAGTATTCCTCGTCGCCGCCGCGTTGGTGGCGACCAGCGGATCGACCGAGGTCTTCCGTGTCAGCATCTTCCTCGTCGGCGCCGCAGTGTCCGGAGCTGTCGGTTACGCACTTCGTCTCGCCTTCGCCCGAGGGCGGACGCTCGAGGTGCAGCTCGCGCAGAAGGCCGAGCAGGAAAGACAAGCAGTCCTCGCCGAGCGACGGTGGATCGCCGGTGAGTTGCACGACAGCATCGCTCACCACCTCACGGTGGTGTCGCTGCACGTGCAGATGCTCGACGACGATCGGGCGAGCGCCTCTTCTCAGGAGGCGATCCGCATCGCTGCACGAAAAGCCATGACCGATCTGCGGTTCGTGATCGATCTCGCCGACGACGGTCCCCGCTCCGCGGGCATGCCCGCCGGCGACCTCGCCGCATCCATCGAAGAAGCCGCGGAAGAATTCGAGTCCGCGGGGCACCCCGTGGCTCTCAGCGGAGACCCGACCGACGAGCGCATCCCGCGCGCGGCCGAGATCATCCTCGCCCGCATCATGCGAGAGTCCGCGACCAACGCCCTGAAGTACGCAGGCGAAGGCGAGATCGCCATCGACCTCGACGTGAGCGACGAGTCCGCCGTGCTCACGGTCGCCAGCCCGCTCTCCCCGACGCCTCGACGCGAGCTCTCATCGAGCCGTACCGGCATCGGCCGGATGGCCGAAAGGGTTCTCGGAGCCAGCGGCACTTTCGACGCCGGCGAGATCGGCGGACGCTGGGTCGTCTCGGCCCGTCTGCCCATCGCACGCGTCTGACCCGCAAGCCACAGCACGCGATCGACCCGCATCCGGCGCGAAACACCCGATATTCCGGAAGACTGGCCAAAGGTCTATGTGGGGTCTCGACGTTAGACCGTACTCCCTCGGTAGATATGCGGTTTACATTGGTAATACCCCAGAAATAGCGCATCCCCAGCGCTGTGATCGCGAGCGCGATCCTTGGAATCTGATCCCCTCGCGCTCGCGATCAGCTTCTCTTCTGTCGGCCTGATCCGACAGAAGTCGGCGATCATTCGGCTCAGCCGCCGACCGCCCTCATGTAGTGCCCATCCGTCGAGATTCCGGATGCTGCCACGGTGAAGCGCACGACCTCGCTGAGGTATCTGTCTTCCGAGGCCTCGAAGACGCGCCCCTCCGCGTCGCGTGAGATGCGGCTGAGGCGCAGTATCGGCGTTCCCTGTGCCACCTGCAGCAGCGAGGCGTCCTGCTCGTCCGCTGCCACCGCGTCTATCTGGTGCTGCAGGCCGACGATCGGGTGCCCCTTCGAGCCGAGGTACTCGGTGATCGAGATCTCGTCCGGGTCGACGGCGAACAGCAGACGTCCGACCGCCTCGGTGAAGAACAGTCGCTCGAGCATGGTCGGGCGACCGTCGAGCAGGCGCAGTCGCACGACGCTGACGATGATGTCGTCCGGTGAGACCCCGAGCAGCTCGGCGCGGTCTCCCGCACGTCTCAGGCTCAGCTCTTGGGTTCGTGCCCCCGGCTCGACGCCGAGTTCACGCGCCCAGCGGGTGAACGGCACCGAGACGTCGACCGCCTGGCTGGCCTTCTGGGCGACGACGCGCGCGGGGCGGCCGCGCCCGGTGTCGATCAGCCCCTCGGCCTTGAGAGCGGCGAGCGCGTTCCTGATGGGGCCGCGCGACGTCCGCCACCGTTCGGCGAGCTCGGCCTCGGTGGGGACGTCGTCTCCGGGGCGCAGTGCGCCGGCCTGGATCTGCGAGCGCAGCTCCTCGGCGATCTGGGTGTATACAGCTTCGGCCACATAGGCATACTACCTCGGCATCCGCCCCTTCTCGTCGCCCGTTCTTCGTGAGTTCACTTCGGGAAATCACGGATGAACGAACCCTGAACTCTTCAGAGTTAGGTATATATCTCGCTCACTCGGCTGTCAGAGTGGCTGACGGATCACCTCCCTCACCCTCGAAAGGTCCTCATGAAGCTCCGTGCTCTCCCCGTTCTCGCCGGCGCCGCGATCCTCGCGCTCGGCCTCTCCGCGTGCTCCGGTGCCGCCGAGGCCACAGGCAGCTCCGGTGCCGCAGAGTCATCCTCCGGCAGCGCCTTCGCGGTCGACGAGGACACCCTCGTCTTCGGCGTGGTTCCCGACTCGGTCGACACCGAAACGAACTACCAGCCCCTGATGGACTACATCGCCGAGATCTCGGGCAAGACCGTCGAATACCACGAGTCCACCGACTACGCCGCCCTGATCGAGGCCGCGGTCGCCGGCAAGGTCGACGTCGCCTCGTTCTCGGGCTTCACCTACGTGACGGCCACGAACAACGGCGCCGAACTCACGCCGATCTCCTCGATCGTCACCGAAGAGGGCCAGGAGCCCGGCTACTACTCGCAGGCGATCGTCCCGGCCGACAGCGACATCGACAGCTACGAGGACTTCGCGGGCAAGAAGGTCTGCTTCGTCGACCCGTCGTCGACCTCGGGCTACCTCTTCCCGTCGTACAACCTGCTCGAGGCGGGCATCGACCCCAAGACCGACATCACCCCGGTGTTCGCGGGCAAGCATGACGTGAGCGTGCAGAAGGTCGGCGAGGGCGTCGAATGCGAGGTCGGCTTCGCCGAAGACTCCGAGGTCGAGAAGTCGGATGCGGTCAAGGTCATCGACGAGACGATGGTCCCCGGTGCTCCGCTCGTCTACTCCTCGAGCCTGCCCGATGACGTCTCGACCACGCTGATCGACGGCCTCGCCGAGATCACGATCGACGACATCGTCGCCGCCGGCATCGACGGCGCCGACACGGATGCGTTCCGCAGCGTCTTCTTCGCCACGAAGCCGGTCGACGACGCCTATTACGACCTCATCCGCGACATCTGCGAAGAGACCGAAGCGGAGCAGTGCAAGGCCTGAGCCGCGCACAGCGCCTCGCTCCCGGTCGCTGAGCGAGGGAGCGAATGAGCGGGGCGGGAGGCGCTGAACGTCGGCGCTCCTCGTCCCGCTCGACCCGCTCATCCCGCTCATCCCGCTTGTCCCGCTCACCGATCGAGCGTCAGCACTCACGAGGAGAACCGTCATGAACGCCGCATCCCCCGCCCTCATCCGCCTCGACGGCGTGACCAAGACCTTCGGGTCGACCACCGCGCTGAAGAACGCCTCGCTGCAGGTCGCACGCGGCGAGATCGTGGTGCTCCTCGGACTCTCCGGCTCCGGCAAGTCCACACTTCTGCGTCATCTCGACGGTCTGGAGACCCCGACCTCCGGCTCGGTCGAGGTGCTGGGGCAGCAGGTGCCGTCGCTCTCGGGCAAGGCACTGCGCGCACTGCGCAGCCGCGTCGGCTTCATCTTCCAGCAGTTCGAGCTCGTGCCCTCGCTCACCGTGCTCGAGAACGTGCTCACCGGGTCGCTGTCGACGGTGCGCGGACCGCGCCTCGGGCTCTGGGGCTACTCCCGCGCGTCGAAGATCCGCGCCCTCGAGCACCTCGACCGCGTCGGTCTGCTCGACCGTGCCTACCAGCGCAGCGACACCCTGTCGGGTGGGCAGCAGCAGCGCGTCGCGATCGCGCGTGCGCTCATGCAGAAGCCCGACATCCTGCTGGCCGACGAGCCCGTGGCCTCGCTCGACCCCGAGTCCAGCGACCAGGTCATGGCGCTGATCCGCGAGATCGCCGCCGACGAGGGACTCACGGTGGTGTGCAGCCTGCATCAGGTCGATCTCGCCATCTCGTGGGCCGACCGCATCGTGGGTCTCCGACACGGCGAGGTGGTGCTCGACACTCCGACCACCGATCTCACCAAGGCGGAGGTCATGGAGATCTACGGCCGCGTCGCGACCACGACCGCCGAGATCCAGGCCGTGGCGATGGAGCTCATCGAGGAGCCCGCCCTGGTCACCGCCGACGAGGCGCGCGTCTCATGACGCTGCTCGATTCGTCTGCACAGCCGGCGGGATCTGCGGCGATCGGCCCGCGCGGCGGCGCCGTGGCCGATCGCGCGCCCCGGCGGCGACTCTCGCCCGAGCGCATCGCGGCCTCGCTCACGCTGCTCGCACTGCTGGTGCTCGGCATCCTGGCCGTGAACCAGGTCGGCATCTCGATCCCCGCCATGGTGCAGAGCTGGGGCAACGCCGAGAACTTCATGGCCCGCGTCGGCGGACTCTCTTTCCCCGAGCCTGCGGATCTCGCCTGGCTGATCGCGCTCACCGTCGGGCTGGTGCTGGTGGGCACCCTGCTCGCGGCCGTGCTCTCGGTGCCCATCGCCTACCTCGCCGCATCGAACACCACACCCGGCAACGGATGGCGTGCTGCCGCCCGGTTCATCGGCGTGCTCACCCGCGCGCTCCCGGATGTCGTGCTCGCCATGGCGTTCGTGCTCATGTTCTCGCTCGGCACGCTGCCGGGCATCCTCGCGATCGGCATCCACTCGATCGGGATGATCTCGAAGATGTTCGCGGATGCGATCGAGCAGATCGATGAGGGGCCTCGTCGTGCGATCCGCGCGGCCGGCGGCTCGAAGCTGCAGGAGTTCGCCTCCGGCATCCTGCCCCAGGTGCTGCCGAGCTGGGTCGCGACGGTGCTGCACCGCAACGACATCAATCTGCGCGGCAGCGTCGTGCTCGGCTACGTCGGCGTCGCGGGCCTCGGCCTCGAGATGTCGTACGCGTTCAAATCGCTGAACTACGGAAAGGGTCTGGGCATCGCGCTCGTGATCTTCCTCCTGTGCATCGCGATGGAGATCGTCTCCAGCATGGTGCGCGGCGCGATGCTCGGACAGCAGAAGCACACGCGGTCGTGGATCGACCGCATCCTCCATCCGCGCCTGCGGGATGCCGGGTCCGCGGACGGCGCCGCCGCCACCGCGCGTCCGGACTGGGCCGCCACTCCGCAGACGGCTGTGCGCCGGCCGTGGACGGGCGAGCGTGTGCGCGACACGATCGGCGCGCTCCTCGCCGTGCTGGTCGTGATCGGCAGCGTCGTGGTGAGCCAGATCAACTGGGGCGACTTCTTCACGTTCTGGGCGAAGCTGCCCGAGGTCGCCGCCCGGTTCTGGCCGCCGTCGTTCGGCAACTACGACATCGCCGCCATGGTCGCCGCCATGGTCGACACCGTCTCGATCGCACTGGCGGCCACCGTGCTGACCCTGATCCCCTCGCTGCTGCTCGGCTCGCTCGCGGCGAGCAACGTGGCCCCGAGTTCGGGCATCCGCGGTGCCGCGCGCCTGCTGCTCGTCGGCATCCGCGGCATCCCCGAGCTGATCCTCGCGATCGTGCTCGTGGTGATCACCGGTCTCGGTGCGCAGGCGGGTGTGATCGCTCTCGCGATCGGCGGCATCGGTCTGCTCGGCAAGCTCATCGCCGACTCGTTCGAAGAGGTCGACCGCGGGCCCGAGCGCGCGCTGCGGGCTGTCGGAGCGACACGCGTGCAGACCTACGCCTCGGCCACGGTGCCGCAGGGCATGCAGGCTCTCATCGGCCACAGCTTCTACATGCTCGACACGAACATCAGGGCGGCGACGATCCTCGGCATCGTCGGCGGCGGCGGTGTCGGCTACTACCTGCTCAACGCCAGCCAGGGGTCGCGCTACGAGACGGTCACCGCGATCGTGCTGATGATCCTCGTGACGGTGCTGATCGTCGAGGGGCTCGCGATGTGGATGCGGAAGGTGTTCCGGTGAGCGCGCTCTCCGCCTCCGCCGACGTCGTCGTGGTCGGCTCGGGCATCGTCGGACTCGGCTCCGCGTACGCGGCGGTGCGCCGCGGGCTGCGGGTGATCGTGATCGATCGCACCGACGGCCCGATCGGCGCCACGATCCGCAACTTCGGGCACCTGTGCATCGGGGCGCAGCACGGCGAGGCGCGCCGGTACGCCGACGCCTCGCGCGAGCTCTGGCTGCGGCTCTCTCGCGACGCCGGTTTCTGGCTCCGCGAATCGGGCACGCTGGTCGCTGCCCGCCACGTCGATGAACTCGCGGTGCTCGACGAGGCGGCGCGCGACGGCGGCATCCGGATGCTGGAGGCCGATGAGCTGCGGCGCCTCGCGCCCCTGCGCGCTGCGGGGCTGCTCGGCGGCGCGCACATCGAGACCGATCTGCAGACCGATCCGCGCACGGCGGCCTCCGCGATCGTGCGCCATCTCGCCGCGCTCGGGGTCGAGTTCCGGTTCCGCACCGCGGTGACGTCGATTCCGAGTCGCCCGGGTGGCACCGCACGGGTCGAGACGAGCAGGGGAGCGATCGAGGCGGGTGCCGTGGTCGTCGCGGTGAACCACGACGTCGATCAGCTTCTGCCCGAGGTGGCCGAACGTATCGGCGTGGTGCGCTGCGCGCTCGACATGATGCGGGCGGCGGTGACCGTGCAGCATCCGCTCACCGCCCCGCTGCTGACCGGCTGGTCGCTCGTGCGCTACGGGCGCTTCGCCGACACGGCCTCGGCGGCGGCCCTGCGTGAGCGTCTGCATTCCGAGCGTCCCGATCTCGCGACGCTCGACCTCAACCAGATGTACACGCAGCTGCCCGACGGCACGCTCATCATCGGCGACTCCCACGCCACGGCCACGGCGCCCGAGCCCTTTCAGCCCGAGGCCGCGTTCACGGCGTTCCTCGCCGAGGCGGAGGCGCTGTTCGACATGCCCGCGCCGCGGGTGCTCGAACGCTGGCAGGGGGTCTATGCCCGGGGCCCGAGGGAGTTCCTCATCGAACGCGTCGACGAGGGCGTGCTGGCGCTCGCCGCCACCACCGGCATCGGAATGACCACGGGTCTGGGACTCGCCGAAGAGAATCTCGCATCCGCCTTCGGGTGGGCACCCGCAATGGAAGGAACATCATGACCGCTCTCGACACCATCCGCACCGAACTCGTCGTGCTCGACATGGCCGGCACCACGGTGCTCGACGACGGCGTCGTCGAGCAGGCGTTCCAGCGCGCCGCGGAGCGCACCGGGGTGGCCGATCGGATGCCGTGGCATGAGGCGCTGGCCCATGTGCGCGACACCATGGGCCAGTCGAAGATCGATGTGTTCACGCATCTCGCCGACGGTGATCGCGCCGCCGCCGAGCGCGCGACCGCCGCGTTCGAGGGTGCATACGCCGAGATCGTCGCCGCACACGGCGTCACCGAGATCCCCGGGGCCGCCGATGCGATCCAGGGACTCAAGGATGCCGGGCTGCGGGTCGTGCTCACGACCGGCTTCGCTCCGGTGACCCGCGACGCGCTCATCGACGGGCTCGGCTGGGGTGGTCTCGTCGACCTCGTGCTGTCGCCCGTCGACGCCGGTCGCGGTCGTCCCGCGCCCGATCTCGTGCTCACCGCGCTCCTGCGCACGCAGACCTCGTCGGTCGAGGCGGTAGCGGTCGCCGGCGACACGGTCAGCGACATCGAGTCCGGTCGTCGTGCCGGCGCCGGGTTCGTCGCGGGGGTGCTCACGGGTGCGCACGTCACTGAGGCGCTGAACGGCGCGGGAGCCCATGCCGTGCTCGCCGATGTGACCGAGCTGCGCGCGGCGCTCGCCGAGCGCGGCCGACTCGCCCTCGTCGCGGGCTGAGGGGGCGCCGTCATGGGAACCCTTCTCGTGCGTCCGCCCGGCCATCGCCGCGATGTCGCGCTGCGCCCTGCCGCGACGGCCATGGTCTGGATCGGCGAGGGGCATCCGCACGAGATGATCGCCGTGCCCGGGGTGGCTCTCGGTGACGGCGACGTGCTCGTGGCGGTGGAGATGTCGACGATCTGCGGTTCCGACGTGCACACCGTGCAGGGGCGACGGTCGGCGCCGGTGCCGCTCGTGCTCGGTCACGAGAGCGTGGGCCGGGTGATCGCGATGGGCGACTGCGGAGCGACGGCTGTCGACGGCAGCCCTCTGCGCATCGGCGATCGCGTCGTGTGGTCGGTGACGATCTCGTGCGGCACGTGCGACAGGTGTGTGCGAGGCCTGACGCAGAAGTGCCGCACGCTCGGCAAGTACGGCCACGACCGGGTGGGTGTCAACGGCGATCTCTCCGGCGCATTCGGCAGCCATGTGCAGGTGCGCGCCGGGACCGCGATCGTGCGGGTGCCCGAATCGCTCCCCGCGGCTGTGCTCGCTCCTGCCTCGTGCGCCACGGCGACGGCCTGGGCGGCGGTGGCGCGAGCCGCTCGCGACCACGACCTCGACGGCGCCGCGGTGCGCGTGCACGGGGCCGGTCTCGTCGGGCTCACGGCTGCGGCGATCGCCGTCGAGCACGGGGCATCCGTCGAGGTGCTCGATCCGAACCCCGCGCGCCGCGCGCTCGCGGCCCGTTTCGGAGGCGCGCCGCTCGACCGGGAGCCCGAGGTCGTGATCGAGGCTTCGGGGCATGCGGTCGCCGACGCTCTCGAGGGGGTCGCGACCGGTGGAACCGTCGTGCTCGTCGGCAGCGTCTTCGCCGCAGACCCCGTGCCCGTCGACGCCGAGAGCATCGTGCGCCGGCTCGTCACTGTGAGCGGCGTGCACAACTACACAGGGGCCGAGCTCGCCGAGGCGGTCGCCTTTCTCGGCGGACGAGGTCGCGCCTATCCGTTCGCGGATGCGGTGGGAGAGGTGCGTCCGCTGGCCGACATCGACGACGCGCTGACCCGGGCATCCGCCGCGGGCGCGCCGCTGCGGATCGGTCTCGTGCCCGGGCGCTGAACACCCGGTCTCAGATCTTCCCGGTCTCAGATCTTCCCGGTCTCAGATCTTCCCGGTCTCAGATCTTCTGAGCGTCTCCGCGACGCGGACCCACCGGGTGCAGGCTCTCGGCGTGGAACGCGAGCAGCCGAGAGGCGATCGCGACGGTCTCGTCGAGCACCTCTTGCGGATCACCGGTCAACGCCAGCATCCGATGCCCGATCCCGTCGTTCGACGCCCAGCCGAGGTACACGGTTCCGGGGTCGTGGCCGCCCTCGGCATCCGGTCCGCCGACGCCCGTCGTCGAGACGCACAGGTCGGCGTCGAACAGGCGGCGCGCACCGTCTGCGAGCTGCTCGGCGCATACCGCCGACACCGGATCGGTGCCCGGCGTGACGCCGAGAACCCGCTCCTTGATGTCGGTGCGATACGCGATGACGCCGCCGGTGAACCAGTCGGCTGCTCCCTCGACCGCGCCGACCGTGCTCGCGAACTGCCCGGAGGTGAGCGATTCGACGACGCACACGCGCAGGCCCCGCTCGCGCGCGACCTCGCCGAGCCGCGCGAGGACGGCAGAGGGGGCGTTCACCTCTGCTTCGGTGGTCTCCTCGGAAGCGATCTCAGAAGTCCCGTCGCCCGTCACCGGGCGGACTCGTCGGTCGCGGGGTCGACGGTCGCGGCCTCGGCCGTCGCGTCATACTCCGATGGTGCGGCATCATCGGTCGTCGGAGTGGGGGTGTCGGTCGTGGCTTCCGCCTCGTCGGAGTAGTCGGGCCGCGTCGGCTGCAGCGGCTGGTCGGAGTACTCGCCGCCGAGGCGACCGCCGTAGGGGCGGCCGTGGTCGGCGAACTCGTCGCGGGCGAACACCAGCTCCCAGGCGTCGACCGTGAAGCGGGCTCCGGTGCGCAGCGTCTGCACGCGCTTGCCGGGGTGCGTCGCATCGGCGTCGGGGTTGGTGTTCATCTCGCCCTCGCCGTGCAGCTCGAGCACGTACTCGTCGCGCTCGTCGTGGGTGATCGTCGCGTGCACGGGATCCGCACCGTCGAGGCGCAGCTCGATGTCGGGAGCAGACCCGATGCGCACGACCTCTGCCTCGAGCGCGAACTCGCTGCGTTCGCCGTCGCGCGTGATGCGCAGCCGGGGGTTGCCCGCGCCGAACTCGGCGTGGGTGGTCGTGGGCGTGTAACCCTCTTCGGGACGGTCGTCGATGTGTCGTGCCATGGTCAGGCCTCCTCGCAGTCAACAACGACGCTAGGGCCTTCAGGGCGTCGCTGTCAGGGGGTTGACTTCCGATGAGCAGTCCGGTGCATTCGAAGCGACATTCCGGTGTATCTCTCGAATATGATCGGCATGAGGCAGAGGGAGGCCGGCATGGGAAAGTTCATCTACGAGGGCAACGTCAAGACCGAGATCGAGGACCGCACTCTCACCCACCTTCAGCTCGTGATCACCGCGAAGCTGCGCCGCGCAGAGCCCTTCCCGTTCAGCTGGCGCGAAGACACGAGCGTGGGCGGGGGCCGCACGACGGTGTGGATCCAGCCCGGCAGCGCCCTGGTCTTCAAGTACTTCGGCAGCCGGCAGCCCTCGATCAACCGGGCCTGGATCGAAGCGCTCGCGTTCACCGCGAACGCCCCGAGCGGACTCCACGTCGTGCCCGAGCCGAGCGAGACGCACGGCGCCGCGGCCGCAGCGGCCGACACCGCGCCGGCGGACTCCAGCCCTCAGCTCTGACCTGTCAACCCCCTGCCCTGACCGCGCCGGGTCGGCGAGTCTCGGTGCATGACCGACACCACTCCCGACCCCCGCACGCAGCACCGCGACCAGGAGTTCCCCGGACAGGAGCAGAGCCAGCCGGGGCTCACCGACGAGATGCGACCCGAACCCGACCACGGCGAGAAGAGCTACACCGGCAGCGGACGACTCCGAGGACGCCGGGCGCTCATCACCGGCGGCGACTCCGGCATCGGACGAGCGGTTGCGATCGCCTTCGCCCGTGAGGGCGCTGACGTCGCGATCGTGCACTTGCCCGAGGAGCAGGCGGATGCCGATGACACGCTCGACCTCATCCGCGCCGAAGGTCGCACCGCGCTCAGCATCGCCGGAGACGTGCGCGACGAGGGCTTCGCCACCGACATCGTCACGCAGACCGCCGAGGCGCTCGGCGGACTCGACATCGTCGTGCTCAACGCCGCGTATCAGCACGACATCGAAGGATTCGAGAACCTCGAGACCGATCGGCTGCGCCGAGTGTTCGAGACCAACCTGTTCGGCCTCCTCTACACGGCGCGCGCCGCGTACCCGCGTCTCGGAGCGGGCGCGAGCATCATCGTCACGGCATCCGTGCAGGCGTACCAGCCGTCGCCGGGACTCATCGACTACGCGATGACCAAGGCCGCGCAGGTCGCCTTCGTGAAGGCGCTCGCCGATGAGGCCGGTGAGCGCGGCATCCGCGTCAACGCCGTGGCGCCGGGGCCGATCTGGACGCCGCTGATCCCCGCGACGGGGTGGAGCGAGGACCGCGTCAAGACTTTCGGGCAGGACACCCCGCTCGGCCGCGCAGGACAGCCGGCCGAGCTCGCGGGAGCGTATGTGTATCTGGCCTCGGCCGAATCCTCGTACACCTCCGGATCGGTGATCGCCGTGACCGGCGGCAAGCACCTCTGAGGCGCACGCTCACCGCCCCGCGCCTGCTGCCCGCCTTTTCGCTCCCGAGACCCGGGTCGAGCCTGAGCTCGAGCCCGACGTCTTCTGCGGTGCGATCTCGGGCAGCGGGTAGCGGCGGCGCAGGATCACCCGCTGCACCAGGGTCCACACGACCGTGACAGTCAGGTACAGCGCGGCCGCGAGCGGCACGAACGCGGCGAAGACGACCGTCAGATAGTGCAGCGCCCCCGCGATGCGCAGCATGGCAGGCGAAGACATCGGGGAGTCGGCGGCGTCGGGCACCGGCGCCGGACGGAACACCCGACGACTGATCTCAGCGACCACGAGCATGATGATCGCCAGCACCCCGAACACCAGCAGCGTCGCGGGCGAGGCCGTGCCCCCGAACACCGCAGACACCAGACTCGTGCCGAGCGGCGCACCGAAGAGGTCGTGCGAGAGCAGCTCGTTCGGATGCCCGGCGATCATCGGATGCAGGAAAAGCGTGTAGAGCAGGCCGACCACGGGAGCCTGCGCGAGCACGGGCAGCATGCCAGCGAAGGGCGAGGTGTTCTCGCTGCGGTAGAGCTCGAGCATCTCCTTCTGCAGCCGCTCGGGGTTCTTCTTGTGGCGGCGCTGGATCTCGCGCAGCTTCGGCGCGAGTCGCGCCCTGGTCTGCTCGGCTCTGGCCTGAGAGATGCCCACCGGGATCAGCAGGGCACGCACCAGCAGCGTGACGAGCACGACGGCGAGAGCGGCGGCGGATGCTCCGGCGAGAGGTTCGAGTATCGAGGAGAGCCCGGCGAGGGCTCCGTAGGCCGCATCCAGCAGGGCGGCGAGGGGTGGGAAGGCGAAGATGTCCATGAAAGTCCGTTCGTGTGTCGGGAAGGGTCGGCGAAGCCGCGCGGTCCCGTACAGACGGACTACGCGGCGACGGCGACTCCCGGCGCACGAGGACGCGGGTGCCCTGCGGCATCCGGATCGCTCTGTGCGAGCAGAGTCGAGACATCGATCGCCCGCAGCGGATGCGGGGTCGTTCCTCCGGTCGCGGGAACGAGGCTCAGAGCCACGGCGATCGTGAGGGTGGCGAGGGCGATCAGTGCGATCGCGACGCCGAGGGCGGCGGCGTCGGGCACGGTGATCAGGCCGAGCGCAGACGCGACGAAGCCGAGCATCTGCCCGAACCATTCACTCATGCGCGCCTCCCTCACAGCCACGGTAGCACCGTGGCACAGGCGTAGCCTCGGAGTATGACTGCACTGCGCGCGCTCCTCGGCATCGATCATCCGATCGTCCTCGGCCCGTTCGGCGGCCTCTCATCGGTACCGCTCACCGCCGCCGTGAGCGATGCGGGCGGCCTCGGCGGGTACGGCCTCTACGGCTATGACGGTGACCGCATCCGCTCGACCGTAACGGAGCTGAGGCGGGCGACCGACCGTCCGTTCGCCGTGAACATCTGGATGCCGACGGGCGACGAGGTGGAGCCGAATGCACAGCACACCGTGTTCGCACAGGCGCTGCAGCCGTTCTACGACGCGGTCGTCGTCGAGGTGCCGGCTCGGCCCGCGCACTACATGCCGCCGCTCGACGAGCAGCTCGACGCGATCTGGGACGCTGCGCCGCCCGTGCTCAGCGTCGTGTTCGGCGTGCCCGAGAGCGGCGTCGTCGACGAGGCGCATCGCCGCGGCATCCGCGTGATCGGCACGGCGACCACCGTCGCCGAGGCGACCGCGCTCGCCGACGCCGGTGTCGATGCCGTCGTCGCCACCGGCTTCGAGGCCGGAGGGCACCGGGTGTCGTTCCTGCGGCCCGCCGAGGAATCGCTCGTGGGGACGTTCTCGCTCGTGCCGCAGGTGGTCGACGCCGTCGACGTGCCGGTGATCGCGGCCGGCGGCATCTCGGACCGTCGCGGTGTCGCCGCCGCCTTCGCGCTCGGGGCCTCGGGCGTGCAGGTCGGCACCGCGTTTCTCGCGACCGTCGAATCCGCGGCCACCGACGCGCATCGTCGGGCGATCCGCGAGACGGCCGCCGACGGCACGGTGCTGACCCGTGCGATGAGCGGTCGACTGGCGCGGGGCGCCCGCAACCGCGCCGTGCGGGCGATCGAGGCGAGCGGCACGATCGCACCCTTCCCGATGCAGAACTGGCTCACCGGGCAGTTCCGTGCGGCGGCGGGGAGGCAGAACCTCGGCGAGCTGCAGTCGCTGTGGATGGGGCAGGGGGCGCCGCTCGCGGCGTACCCCACCGCGGCGGAGGCGTTCGCCGAGCTGCTCGCCGGTGTGCCGGGCTCGCTCGCTCGCTAGAGGATGACGGTCGAGCGGCCGTGCACGATCACGCGGTCTTCGGCATGCCACTGCACGGCGCGCGCGAGCACGAGCCGCTCGACGTCGGCGCCGCGGCGCTGCAGCTCTGCGGCCGATTCCGAGTGCGTGACTCGCGTGACGTCCTGCTCGATGATCGGCCCCTCGTCGAGGTCGGCCGTCGCGTAATGCGCGGTCGCGCCGATCAGCTTCACGCCGCGGTCCTTCGCGCGTGCATACGGGTTGGCGCCGATGAACGCCGGCAGGAACGAGTGGTGGATGTTGATGATGGGGGCGCCGAGTCCGGTGATGAAGTCGTCCGTGAGGATCTGCATGTACCGGGCGAGCACCACGAGGTCGACGTTGCCCTGAAGCAGTTCGAGCTGGCGCTGCTCCATCGTCTGCTTGTCGCCCGAGGGGATGTGCACGAACGGCACGCCGAAGGAGCGCACCGACTCCGCGAGATCCGGGTGGTTGGAGACCACCATGGTCACGTCGATGTCGAGCTGGCCGCGCTGTGTGCGCCACAGCAGCTCCATCATGCAGTGGTCGTACTTCGAGACGAAGATCGCGACGCGCTTGCGACGGGCCGTGTCGTGCAGCGACCACTCCATGCCGAATCGCTCGGCGACCGCGGCGATGTCGGCCTCGAGCGCGGGGCGCGCGGCGGAGAGCCCCGGAAGGTGGATCACGGTGCGCTGGAAGAACCGACCGCCCTCGGAGTCGGTCGAGTGCTGGTCGAGCGAGATGATGTTCGCGCCGTGCTGCGCGAGCACACCGGCGACGGCGGAGACGATGCCGGGCTGGTCGTCGCAGGCGATGAGCAGGCGGGCGGTGTCGGGCTGAGACATGGGGGCTCCTCGAGGGTGTGCATCGATTCTGCCGTGACTGGCGCCCGAGGGGCGAATCGCGCACCGACTCTGGCTACTCTGAGACCTGTGAACGATGCACGTCAGGGGGAGCGGTGACGACGGCATCCGCGCTGCTCGCGAACGCGGTCGGACAGCTCGACGGAGCGCCGCGGGAGGGGCTCGGCGAGGAACGGCAGTCGCGCTGGCGCGGGCACCGGATCGTCCGCATCGGCGAGGCATGGCATCTCGGAGTGCTGCTGCTGACCGAAGACCGCGTTCTCGCCACCGCCGAGGTGCTTCGCGCCGCCGACCCGGGGCGGCGCGGATACACGGCGGAGTCGGCTCGTGAGCGGGCGGCTCGGCGGGCACTCGCGCTGCGAGGAGGATTCGGCGAGGGCGAGGTCGCGCACATCGGCTGGAGCGTGATCGACGTCGACGCGGTCGATGCCGGCGGATCGTCGGGGCCGCTCGCCGTCATCGACGGGCTGCCGTCGGTGCGGTGGAGCACGGCGGGCGGGTGGATGCCGTTGGAGGCATATCTTCGCGAGCGGGTGCAGCTGCTGCGCGACGCTCAGAGCTGAAGCGCGGGCGCGAACGTCTGCGCGAAGCGCCGCAGCAGAGCGGCACCCTCGGTGACGGATGCGGCGAGCACCTGTCGCTGCACGATGTCGAACTCCTCGGGATCGAAGTACCCGGTCGTGCGATAGAACGTCATGCGGTCGGCGAAGTCTCGCGGGGTGGGCTCGGGGTGGAACTGCGCCGTGTACAGATGCGTGCCCACCCGGTAGGCCTGCACCGGGCAGGTCGCGTTCGTGGCGAGCAGCACCGCGCCGTCGGGCAGTGCGGCCGCGCTCTCTTTGTGAGCAGTGAAGACCGTGAGGGCCGGAGCGCTCGGCCCGAAGATCGGGTCGTCGGCCGCCGCTGCCGTGGTCTCGATCACGGTGGCGCTGGCGGACTCCGGGGTGGCGGAGGTGACCTCGCCGCCGAGCATCCGCGTCACGACACCGATGCTGAAGCACGTGAAGAACGCCGCGATCTCGCCGGCGACGGCGCTGCGCGCGATGCTCTCGAGATCGGCCTCGACGCGACGCTGCACCGGGGTCTTCGCGGGATCCGTGACATTGAACGGCGAACCGCCCACGACCACGCCGCGGTAGCGCGCGAGGCGCTCGGGGTCGAGGCGCTCGGTCAGCAGGTCGAGACGGTCGACGACGTCGACGCCGAGCGCTCGGCGGAACGAGGCGTGCTCGGCATCCGCCGCCCCGAGCTCGGGGCGCACGCAGACATAGAGAAGCGAGACCACCACGCGAGTCTAACGAGGGTCAGCGCGACGAGTTGGCCGTGCGTCCGCGGACGATGCCCACGAAGGTCTCGACGTCGGGCGTCGTGCGGTCCCGCGCCCACGCGAGGGCCACGGTCGAGGTCGGGCCGTCGACGAGCACCCGGTGCTCCGCATCCTTGCGGTGGTGCAGGCGGGCGAGCGACATCGGGACCACGACCACGCCGATTCCCGTCGCGGCGGTCGCGATCGCGTCGGCGGTCGCCAGCGGCGCGAACGACGGGGCCACAGAGTCAGGAACCACGAAGCCCGCGAGCGCGTCGTCGGAGGGAGCCATCACGACCTCGCCGGCGAGATCGGCGAGGGTGAGCTCGTCGGCCGCCAGCAGGTGGGACTCGATCGAGGCGACGACCACCGGCACCTCGTCGTACAGGGGGATGACGTGCGCGGTCTCGGCAGATGACGCATGACCGTGTGCATCGGTCAGAGGCAGCCGCACCAGGGCGGCGTCGAGATGCGCGAGGGCGTCGTGCGGGGTCGCGGCCTCGATCGGCACGAGCTCGAGCGGCACGTGCGGCATCCGCTGCTTCCAGGCATCGATCCACTTGCCCGGGGTCGCTCCCGGAACCGCGCCGAGACGGAACGTGCGGGGCTCCTCGGCCTCAGGAGCGGGAGCGTCGAAGGCCACCGAGGCGGTCTTCTTGGGCGGCTTGGGCGGCGGGAACCGCTGGGCGGGCGCGGCCTTGTTCCTGCGCACCTGTCCGGCCGGGCGCGCCGGTCGCCGCTGTTGTTTCGCCATCAGCCCAGAGTACCCGGCGGGAATCCGCCCGCCGGGTCTGTCTTTCTCAGGCGACCGGTCTCAGGCGGCCAGCCAGAGTCCGCGGGGGTCGGTGGCCACGGTGAGTCCCGCGGCGACCGTCTCGTCGTCGCCGATGCGTGCGCCACGCACGATGCGAGCGCCGGCTCCGACCTCGGTGCGCACGCCGACGTGAGCGTTGTCGCCCACCGCTGCGCCCTGGCCGATGTGCGCGTGCGCGTCGATGTGCGCGCCTTCGCCGATCACGGCATCCGGTTCGATCCAGGCGCCCCTGGCGACTGTCGCGCCGGCTCCGACGCGCGCTCCGGGCTCGACGTATGCACCCGCTTCGACGTGCGCCTTGGGGTGCACCTTCGCGCCGTGCGCGACGAGACCGCGACCGTTGGCGTGCTTGCGGTACCGCAACGTGGCGCCCTGGTCGTTCTCGATGTCGATGTAGTTCTTACCCACGATTCCTCCCCGTGCTCCGAACCTTCTCCGAACCTGTTCGGATATATCAACAACCACGGGACTGCTCGATTCATTCCCGAGCATGCAATCGGTTCAGGACTGGCACACGGGGCACCAGAAGGTGATGCGTTCGCGGGTCGGATCCGCGCCCAGTTCACCGCGACGGATCGGTGTATGGCAGCGTCGGCACGGTCGTCCCGCGCGGCCGTAGACCCAGGTGCCCTGACCCGGTCTGTCGACGCCGGTGAAGGTGCGATGGCGGCGGTCGCGATTGGCGCGGATCGTGCGCACGCCGAGGTCGAGCAGTGCGACGATGTCGACCTCGGGGGCCGGTGTCGTCGGGAGGACGCCGCGCAGGAACAGCAGTTCGGCCGCGTACTCGTTGCCGAAACCCGCGACGTTGCGCTGATCGAGCAGCGCGACGTGGATCGCCCGGGTGTCGGCGCCGAGACGACGTGCGGCCTCCGCAGCATCCCAGTCGGGGCCGAGCGGGTCGGGACCGAGGTGGCCGACCAGCTCCTGCTCGTCGCGCGTCGGCACGACCTCGATCTCGGCCAGGTCGATGCCGACCGCATCGCGCTGCGCGGTGCCGACGATCGCGCGCACCTTGAAGGCCGGATGCCGCCACTTCTCGCCGCGCCCGTAGGTGAGCCAGGCGCCGTCCATGCGCAGATGGGAATGCAGTGTGCTGTCGCCGATGCGCAGCAGCAGATGCTTGCCGCGGGGGATCGAGGCGATCACCGGCTGTCCGGTCAGATCGACGGTCGCGAAACGCGGCACGCGCAGATCGAAGCGCGTGACCTCGGCGCCGACCAGCGCCTCTTCGAGCCGGCGAGCGGTGCGGAAGACGGTGTCGCCCTCGGGCATCAGTCGGATCCCGGTGGTGTCTGACTCTGCGGCGGTGCCTGCGTGAGGGGAGGTGAGGCCGGCGTGAGGGGCGTGCGCTGCAGCATCGTGCGGGCGAGCATGGTCGATCCCGCGACGGCTGCGGGCATGACCGCGACCGCGCCGCCGGGAATCAGGAAGCACAGCTGCGTCGCCACCCCGAAGCCCAGTACCCGCGCGCGGCTGCCCCGGAAGAGCAGCGCGCGGTCAGCCTGTGAGAGGTCGCGCGCGTCGAAGGCTCGCCCCGTGAGCTCGCGGGCGAGGAGGCGGCCGGTCAGCGTGACACCGAGCACGGCGCCCAGCACGCCGCCCACCAGGGGGATGAACCCGATCAGCAGCACCGCGATCGCGACGAGCACACCGAGCAGCACGAGCCGGATGCCTTCGCCCAGCGCGGTCCAGAACCCGCCGCCCTCCGAGGCCGGGGCTTCACCGAGGTCGGTCTCGACGGCGTGCCAGATGCGCTGGTAGAACGGATCGCCGATCGCGAGAGCGAGAGCACTGAACACGGCGCTGGCGAGGGCGAGCGCTGCGACGAGGACGACCAGGCTCACGGCGCCGCGGAACAGCGAGCGCCACGGTTCGAGCCAGCGATCCGCGAACGGCGTCAACGCATCGGAGATCAGCCCGAGCGACAGGGCGAGGGGCACCAGCACGGCGATCAGCAGCACGGCAGCGATCACGGCGGGCACCAGCCCGAGCGCCATGAGGCCGGGGCGCCTGCGCCAGGTGCCGAATCCCCGCAGGAGGGTGCGGATGCCCTCGAAGAACTCCCCGATCATGCATCCAGCCTAGGAGCAGTCGCCCGGACGCTCGCAGAGAAGGAGATCTCGCACAGCGCAGGATGCGTGCGGAGATCGGCTCCTTCGTGACGTGAGATCTCCTTCCGGACGCTCGCGCGCTGAGGGTCGCCGTGCATCAGATCGCCTTGCGCAGCGTGTACCCGCGGGGCGTGGCGACGAACCCGGCCTCCTGCAGGGCGAGCGCGAGGTCGGTGCCGTAGACGCCGTCGCCGTTCACCTTCTCGACCGTGAGCGTGTCGAGCCGTCGGGCACGCGCCGTCGAAGCGAGATCGATTGCCGCGGCGCGCAGCACATCGGCGTCGTCGGTGAAGCAGAGCACGGTGCGGCCGCCGCGCTCGAGGTACAGCACGAGCGATCCGTCGACGAGAACGACCAGGCCGCCGGCCTTGCGTCCCGGACGATGCGAGACGTCGTCACGCTTCGGCCATCCGAGGGCCGCCCCATAGGGATTCGCGGGATCCGTCGCCGCGAGGGTCACGGCCGCACGCGGCGGCGGGTCGCCGAGACCCGCGAACGTGCGCAGCCGGTCGACCGTGGCCGAGGCCGCGAACTGCGCGGCGCCGAGCCGCTCGATCACGTAGCCGCGCCGGCAATGCCCGGCCTCTTCGAAACCGGCGAGCACCCGATAGGCCTGCGCGAAGCCGCCGGGCACGCCCTCGGCCTGCACGGCACCGCGCGTCACGACGCCGTAGCGGTCGAGCAGCAGCCCTGCGGTGACGGTCGCGCGTCGAGCGGCATCCGTCTCGACCGCAGGGAGCAGCGACCACCGGCCGCCGATCGACGTCGGTCGTGGCGCGGTGCGGGTCAGCGACATACCGCGATAGGTGCGGGCGCGGGGAGCGCGTCGGGTGACGCGATGAGCCTGGGATCCGCCGCCGAGCAGCGACCGGATCGGCGAGAACGTGTCGTTCGTCACCCTGCCCGCCCAGGTCAGCGACCAGAGCGCTTCGAGCACTGACTGCTCGTTCTCGGCGCCCGCCATGTCTTTCAACTGCGAGGCGAAGTAGGCGCCACCCGCCTCGAGAGCGGCGAGCACACGCGCTTCGAGCGAGTCGGCCGCGATCTCGTCGTCGGGCTCGGGCAGCGTGAAGGGCGCGAGATCGGCCGGATGCAGCGACACCCATCCGTCACGACCCGGAAGCGTGCCGTGCCCCGACCAGATGACCTCGCCGGCGGCTGTGAGCTCGTCGAGAAGCGCCGGCGAATAGTCGCGCACACGCGAGGGGAGCACGAGAGACTCCCAGGCGCTCGCGGGGATCGGCACACCGGCGAACTGCTCGATCACCGTGAGCACGCCGTCGAGCCCTTCGAGGGGGCGGCTGAGATGCTGCCACTCCGGGAGGAATCGCGCGTAGGCCTCCGGCGACACGGGCTCGACGCTGCCGCGGATCGCGGCGAGCGAGCGCATGCGCAGACGCCGCAGCACCTCGGTGTCGCACCACTCGGTCTCGTTCGCCGAGCCCGATGCCTCGGGAAGGAAGTATCCGCTCGTCAGGCGTCCGGCATGCTCGAGTCGCTGCAGGGTGTGGCGGGCGACTGCGGCGCCGATCCCGAAGCGGGTCGCCACCGCCTCCGTCGTGAACGGGCCGTGTGTGCGGGCGTACCGCGCGAGGAGATCACCGAGCGGATCGGCGAGAGGCTCGAGGAACGCGACCGGGATGCCGGTCGGAAGCGCCGCGCCGAGCGCATCCCTCAGGCGGCCGGCGTCTTCGATCGCGGCGACGCGGGTGGCGCCGGCGACCGTGACCGGGATCGCGCGGCGCGCGGCGATCAGGGCATCGAGGTGCTCGGCGGCGTCGCCCGTGTCGGGGTCGAGGCGCTCGGCGATCTCGGCCGCATCCATCGGCCCGAGCATCCGCAGCAGGTCTGCCACGCCCTCGAGGCCACGCGCGTGTCGTTCGGGATCGAGCCGCTGGGCCTCGCGCTCGAACTGCGCGATGACGGCGGGATCGAGCAGCTCGCGCAGCTCGACCGTGCCCAGCAGCTCGCCGAGCAGCGCAGGGTCGACCGACAGGGCGGCTGCCCGGCGCTCGGCGAGAGGCGAGTCCCCCTCGTACATGAAGGCCCCGACGTAGCCGAACAGAAGGTCGCGTGCATAGGGCGAGGGCTGAGACGGCTGGGTCTCGACGAGTCGGATGCGCCGGTCGGCGATCGACATCGCGAGCCTCCGCAGCGACGGCAGGTCGTAGACGTCTTGAAGAACCTCGCGCAGTGTCTCGAGGATGACCGGGAAGGTCGGGTGCCGGCGTGCCACCTCGAGCAGCTGCGCCGAGCGCTGACGCTGCTGCCACAACGGCGTGCGCTTGTTCGGGTTCATGCGGGGCATCAGCAGCGCGCGGGCGGCGCACTCGCGGAATCGCGAGGCGAAGAGCGCCGACCCGCCGACCTCCTGCGTCACCAGCTGCTCGAGTTCGTCGGGGTCGAAGACGAAGAGCTCGGCGCCCGGCGGCTCGGCCTCGGCATCGGGGATGCGCACGATGATGCCGTCGTCGCTCGCGACCGCCGAACCCTCGACGCCGAGACGCTCACGCACGCGGGCGTTGATCGCCAGCGCCCACGGCGCGTGCACCTTCATGCCGTAGGGGGAATGCAGGATGACACGCCAGTCGCCCACCTCGTCGTGACCGCGCTCCACCGTGAGGGTGCGGTCGGTGGGCAGCGTTCCGGTCGCCTCGCGCTGCTCGGTCAGATGCGCCATCAGGTTCATCCGCGCCTGCTCGTCGAGCCCGGCCTCGATCAGTCGCTGGGCGGCCTTCTCGGGGGTCGCCGCCGCCACCTCGCGGGAGAACCTGCCCAGTGCCTCGCCGAGCTCGAACGGCCGTCCGATGCCGTCGCCGTGCCAGAACGGCACCTTGCCGGGCTGTCCGTATGCGGGGATCACGTTGACCCGATCGTGGGTGATCTCGGCGATCCGCCAGCTGGTCGTGCCGAGCGTGAACACATCGCCCACGCGCGACTCGTAGACCATCTCTTCGTCGAGCTCGCCGACGCGCGCGCCGGTCGTCTCGCCGGCCACGAACACGCCGAACAGGCCGCGGTCGGGTATCGTGCCACCGCTCGTGACGGCGATGCGCTGTGCACCGGGGCGACCGGTCAGGGTGCCGGCGTCTCTGTCCCACACGAGGCGGGGGCGCAGCTCGGCGAACTCGTCCGAAGGGAATCGTCCGGCGAGCAGATCGAGCGTCGCCTCATAGGCCGAGCGGGGGAGCGACTGGAATGGGGCCGACCGTCGCACGGTCTCGAACCACTCCTCGACGCTGATGGCTCCCAGCGCACTGGCCGCGACCGTCTGCTGCGCCAGGATGTCGAGCGGATTGCGCGGCACCTGGATCGCCTCGATCTTGCCCGCCAGCATCCGCTCGGTGACGATCGCGGTGTGCAGCACATCGCCCCGGTGCTTCGGGAAGAGGGCGGCGCGGCTGATCTCGCCGACCTGGTGCCCGGCGCGGCCCACGCGTTGCAGACCGGACGCGGCAGACGGCGGGGCCTCGACCTGGATCACCAGGTCGACCGCGCCCATGTCGATGCCGAGTTCGAGGCTGCTCGTCGCGACCACGCAGCGCAGCACTCCGGATTTCAGTTCCTCCTCGACCTGAGCGCGCTGCTCTTTGGAGACCGACCCGTGATGCGCCTTGGCGAGCACGGGATCGGCTCCGGCAGTGGCTCCTGCCTGCGCCATCATGGCCGCGGGCACGGCGGCCTCGGGCAGGGCGACCCCGATGCGCTCCGAGTAGATCTCGTTCAGACGCCCGGTGAGGCGCTCGGCCAGGCGCCGTGAGTTCGAGAACACGATGGTCGACTTGTTCTGCAGGATGCGGTCGACGATCGCCTCTTCGACATGAGGCCAGACGGAACCCGTGACCTCGGTGTACTCGGCCCCCGCGGCATCGCCGGTGTCTTTCGGGGCGCCGGGTGGCGGAGGCGGGTTCGTCATGTCGTCCATGGGGACGACGACGCCCAGCTCGAACGTCTTCGACGCCGGCGGGGCGACGATCTCGACAGGAGCCGCGCCGCCGAGGAACCGCGCGACCTCGTCGATCGGTCGCACGGTCGCCGACAGACCGATGCGCTGTGCGGGTTCGTCGTGGCCATGCGAGCGACGCAGGGAGTCGAGCCGTTCGAGGCTCACGGCGAGATGCGCGCCGCGCTTGGTCGCGGCCACCGCGTGCACCTCGTCGATGATCACCGTGTGCACGTCGCGCAGCGTCTCGCCCGCGCGGCTGGTCAGCATGAGGTACAGCGACTCGGGGGTCGTGATGAGGATGTCGGGTGGGTCGGAGACGAGTTTGCGTCGATCACTCGAGGTGGTGTCGCCCGATCGCACGCCGACCGTGACGGCGGGTGCCTCGAGACCCAGGCGGCGGGCCGACTGACCGATGCCGATCAGCGGGGAGCGCAGGTTGCGCTCGACGTCGACGCCGAGCGCCTTCAGCGGCGAGATGTAGAGGATGCGGGTGCGGGAGGCATCCGCGGCCTTCGAGCTCTTCGCCGGGGCCGCCGTGTTCTCGGTGCGTTCGCGGAAGACGCTGTCGATCGCCCAGAGGAACGCCGAGAGCGTCTTTCCCGAACCCGTCGGCGCGACGACGAGCGCATGCTTCCCAGCCGAGATCGCGTTCCATGCGCCGGCCTGAGCGGGCGTGGGTTCGGGAAAGGCACCCCGGAACCAATCCTGTGTGGCGGGGGTGAAGCGGTCGAGCACGTCGCTCATCCCTCCATCATCACCTGTGCCACCGACATCGGGGTCGGCATTGTCCGAGGTTGCGGGCATGCTGTAGGCATGGCGACGCACACCACGAACTACGCGAGCACGTTCATCGAGGTCGCAGAAGACTGTCCCGTCGACCACGCCGAAGAGCCGCCGACGGGTGAGAGGCCCACGATCGCCGCACTGCACTATCGACTGATCGCGCAGGAGCCGTATGCGCGCACCTCCGACGACGTGATCTTCACCACCCATGCGCTGCGTGCCGGGATCGACCCCGACGACTCCGCCGCACGCGAGGCGTTCTTCTCGAAGGGGCAGCCCTGCCTGCGCTCATCACCGCTGGGAAAACGCTACGGGTGGGGGATCGCCCACGACGCCGAGGGGCGGGTCGCGCTCGTCCCTCGAGAATCCGAGGACTACACCCTGCTCGCCGCCGACCCCGCGATCGCCCATACCCGGGCGATGCGGAGCCGACGGGCGTGAGCTCACCTCGCGGTCAGTGAGCCGTCGACGTCGATCTCGAGCGTGAGTCCCAGGTCGAGACGCGCGAGGAACGTATCGTCATGACTCACGACCAGCACCGCCCCGCGGTATGCCCGGAGCGCCTCGACCAGCTGGTCGACCGTGTCGATGTCGAGGTTGTTCGTCGGCTCGTCCAGCACCACGAGGTGGGGTGCGGGGTCCGAGAGCAGCAGTTTCGCCAGAGTCACGCGGAACCGCTCCCCGCCTGACAGAGCGGCGACAGGTCGCTCCGCGGTGGCCCCTCGGATGAGGAACCGTGCGAGGCGATTGCGCAGCTCCTTCTCGGGCACCTGCGGTGCGGCATCCGCGATGTTCTCGAATACGGACCGGTTCTCGTCGAGCCCGTCGACGCGCTGCGGCAGGTAGCCGATCCGGTCGGTGAGAGCTGTCGCGACGAGGCGCGCTCCGGAGCTCCGGAGATCCGCGTCGTCACCTGACGGATCGGGACGGTCCGCGTCGAGCGGCAGCGCTTCTCCGGAGTCGTGGCCGACGTCGGCCACGAGCCGTTCGAGCAGCGTGGTCTTTCCGGCGCCGTTGCGCCCGATCAGCGCGACCCGGTCGGGGCCCTGGATAATCCACGACCTCTCGCCGTCGCCGATCGTCGCGATGCGACGACTGCGTGACACCTGCGGATCCGGCAGCTCGATCTTCATCGACGCGTCGGACCTCAGGCGCCGCCCCGCCTCGTCGAGCGCGGTGCGGGCGGCATCCTCCTTCGCCCCGACCTCCGTGCGCAGCCTGCCCGCCGACACCTCGGCCGCCATCTTGCGCCCGTGGGCCACGATCTTCGGCACGCGCTTCTCGATCTCGGCCTTCTTGGCGGTGCGCGCTCGGTGGGCGAGCTTGACCTCGGCCTCGATGCGCTGGCGCTTCTCCTTGCGGAACTCCTGTTTCGCCGTCACCTCCGCCTGCCTCGCGGCATCCTGCTCGGCGTCCAACCAGGCGCGCCATTCGGAGTACGGCCCGCCGAACACGCTCAGCGTCTGGGCGTAGAGCTCGGCGGTGTCGTCCATCAGTTCGAGCAGCGACAGGTCGTGGCTGACAACGATGAGTGTGCCCTTCCACGAGCGGACCATCGCCGCGAGTCTCGCGCGGGCGTCGCGGTCGAGATTGTTGGTCGGTTCGTCGAGCAGGGTGATCGGCGCGCGCCGGAGACGGATGCCGGCGATCGCGACCAGCACGGCCTCACCACCCGACAGCTCGCCGACCCTCCGGTCGAGGAACTCGGGGGCGAGCCCGGCGTCTGCCAGGGACATCTCGGCGCGCGCTTCGATGTCCCACTCGTCGCCGACCGTGTCGAAGTGCACCTGATCGACGTCGCCCGCGCCGATCGCACGGACGGCATCGAGGGCGGGAGCCACTCCGAGAAGATCGGCGACCCGGCGGTCGACGTCGAGTGTGAGCTGCTGCGGCAGGTAGGCGACCTCGCCGGTGGTGGTGAGGTGCCCGGCCGTCGGGGTCAGCTCGCCCGCCATCAGCCGCAGCAGCGTGGACTTGCCGGCGCCGTTGCGACCGACGAGGCCGGTGCGACCGGAGCCGAATGATCCGGAGACCGAGTCGAGCGCTGACGTGCCGTCGGGCCAGGTGAAGGTGAGTCGATCGAGGGTGACCGATGAATGAAGAGTGGGGACTGACATGGTGTCTCCTGTCCAGTGCGAGGGTGCACTGACACCGGTCGCCCGATGGGCCCGTCTGAGCGGGTCGCTGTCGAAGGACAGCGGGCGGTGGTCTGCCGTGGAGTCGGCGATCGTCGGGTCAGCGCGCGGAAAGATGAGCGCGGAGGCGACGGATCAGATCAAAGGACTTCCAGACACGGCGGACAGGACTCAACGACGATACCCGGGCGTGTCGGAGTTTCGCAACCCCGGGCGTGTCGCGGCTGCGTGCGGGGGCGGTCACGCCTCGCCGGCGCGTTCCAACCACTTCGTGAGGAACGCGCGCACGTCTCGGAGCTCCTCCTCCGAGATGCTGTGCGTGAGCCCGGTGTAGACGCGTCCGGACAACTCGGAGTGCGCCGGAAGCCACTCGGCGGTGTGCGCGACCAGCGCCTGGGGGATCACCTGGTCGTTCGTGCCTCGGCCCCAGAAGACGTGCGGTCGCGCCTCGGTCAGCGCATCGTCGCCCGGCAGCTCGCCGGGCGCGGCGTAACCGCTGAGGGCCACCACGGTGTCGATGCTCCCGGGCGCGAGTCGCATGGCCTGCAGGGCGACGGCGGCACCCTGCGAGAACCCGAGAAGGGCCACGGCAGGGGCGTCGGCCCTGATATCGTCGAGCCAGCGCAGGAACGCCTCTGCCGCGACGGTGACGGATGCCGAGCTGCGGCCGTCGAGATCCTCGATGGCGTACCACGAGCGCCCGGGCATCGGCCACGGGGGAGCGAGCGGGGCGGCGACGGACGCGACCACGATGCCGTCCGGCAGGTAGGGGACGAGACCGAACAGGTCGTGCTCGTCGGCGCCGTATCCGTGCAGCAGCACCAGCAGCGGCATCCCCGCGCGATCTTCCGTCGACCAGCGCGTGACGAGCCCGTCGATCATCAGTTCTTCGCTCACGGTCCCATCCTGCCAGCGCCGTCCGACACCCGCAGGAGACGATCGTCGGATCGTATGCCGGTCGTGGCCTCAAGTCGGTGTTCGCCGGAGGGTGCTGCTGGTAGAAAGGAGACATGGCCGTCCGCACACCTGATCCCGACCCCGAGCCCGACGACGGCATGGAGGGCTTCGGCGCCGCACAGCCCTCGCGTGACTCCAACCCGGGGTGGTTGAGCGACTTCGAGCTGGCGGAGGCGAGACGCCATCTGCCCATGCTCTACGTCGAGGCGATCCCGGTGAGGACCGATGGCTCCGGGCAGGTGACCGAGATCGGCATCCTGCTGCGTTCGACGCCCATGGGCGAGATGACGCGCACCATCGTCTCGGGCCGAGTGCGGTTCGGCGAGACGATCCGCGATGCGCTGTTCCGCCATGTCGAGAACGATCTGGGCCCGATGGCGTTCCCGCTGCTGCCGCCGCAGCCGCTGCCCTTCACGGTCGCCGAGTACTTCCCGATCCCGGGGGTCAGCGCCTACCACGATGACCGCCAGCATGCCGTCTCGCTCGCGTTCGTGGTGCCGGTCACGGGCACGTGCGAGCCGCGCCAGGATGCACTCGAGGTCACCTGGTTCTCGCCCGAAGCCGCGGCGTCGGACGCCGTCGCCGCCGAGATGGAGGGCGGGCGAGGCACCCTCATCCGCCTGGCGCTCGCGAACCTCGGTCTGCTGCGCTAGCCGCTCCGCTCAGTTCCGCTCAGCTCAGCGTGTCGTGAGGCGCGCGAGCTCTGCGACGAACTCGTCGACGTCGGACTCCTCGGTGTCGAAGCCGCACATCCACCGCACCTCGTTGCGCGCGGCATCCCAGTCGTAGAAGCGGAACTTCTCGCGCAGCTGGTCGGCGATGCCGTCGGGCAGCTGCGCGAACACGCCGTTCGCCTGGGTCGGCTGCGTGAACGAGACGCCGGTGATCTCGCCGGCCGCGATGCCGGCCTCGATCGCCCCGCGCAGTCGCTGCGCCATGGCGTTCGCGTGCTGGGCGTTGCGCAGCCACAGGTCTCCCTCGAGCAGCGCGATGAGCTGGGCGGAGACGAAGCGCATCTTCGACGACAGCTGCATGTTGAACTTGCGGGAGTACTGCAGTCCGTTCGATGCCTCGGGGTTCAGCACCACGATGGCCTCGCCCAGCATCGCGCCGTTCTTCGTGCCGCCGAAGCTGAGCACGTCGACGCCGGCGTCGCGGGTGAACGCGCGCAGCGGCACGTCGAGGGCTGCGGCCGCGTTCGAGATGCGCGCGCCGTCGAGGTGCAGGGTCATGCCGCGTTCGTGCGCGTGATCGGCGAGAGCCCGGATCTCGTCGACGGAGTAGAGGGTGCCGAGCTCGGTCGACTGCGTGATCGAGACCACGAGCGGCTGCGCGCGGTGCTCGTCGCCCCAGCCCCAGGCCTCGCGGTCGACGAGCTCGGGCGTGAGCTTGCCGTCGTCGGTCGGGACGGCGAGGATCTTGAATCCGCCGATCTTCTCGGGCGCTCCGCCCTCGTCGACGTTGATGTGCGCGGAGGATGCCGCGATGACGGCTCCCCAGCGGGGCAGCATCGACTGCAGACCGGTGACGTTCGCGCCCGTGCCGTTGAACACCGGGAACGCCTGGACGCCCTCGCCGAAGTGGGCGCGGAACACCTCCTGCAGACGGGCGGTGTAGGCGTCCTCGCCGTACGCGACCTGGTGGCCGCCGTTCGCCGCTGCGATGGCCGCGAGGACCTCGGGGTGGACGCCGGAATAGTTGTCGCTGGCGAAGCCCCGGACCGCGGGGTCATGCTGAATAGTCACCGCACAAGCCTACGGGCGGATGCCGAGCCCGGCGTCCCCCGGCCGGCATACCGCTCTAGCGAATGTCCGAGGCCCCGCCTACCCTCTAATTCATGGAGCGCAGCGCTGCGAAGACCGCCTTCGCGAACGTCCTCGTCAACACGCTCATCGCGAACGTGACGACGAGCTTTCTGTGGTTCGCGCTGACCTTCTGGGTCTACATCGAGACGCAGTCCGTGCTCGCGACCGGCGTCATCGGCGGCGCGTACATGCTGTTCATCGCCTTCTTCGCGATGATCTTCGGCACCATCGTCGATCGCAATCGCAAACACACGGTGATGCTGCTCTCGAGCGTCATCTCGGCGGTCGCCTTCCTGATCGCCGGCGTTCTCTACGTCTGGCAGCCGGAGGCGGCGCTGCTCGACCTCGGCGGTCCGTGGTTCTGGCTGTTCTCGGCGATCATCCTGTTCGGCGGGGTGATCGAGCAGCTCCGCAACATCGCGCTCTCGACGACCGTCACGCTGCTCGTCCCCGAAGATCGACGGGCCAACGCCAACGGCCTGGTCGGCACGGTGCAGGGTCTGGCCTTCCTCGTGACCAGCGTCTTCTCCGGGCTGTCCATCGGCTTCCTGGGCATGGGGTGGACGCTCGCGATCGCGATCGGCGCGATGGTGCTGACCTTCGTGCACCTGCTCTTCATCCGCATCCCCGAGGGGGCGCCGCAGCCAGACCCCGATGCGAAGAGCGCCCTCGACTTCCGCGGCAGTGTGGCGGCGATCCGGCTGGCCCCCGGACTGTTCGCGCTGATCATCTTCTCGACGTTCAACAACCTCATCGGCGGCGTGTACATGGCGCTGATGGATCCGTACGGTCTCACGCTCTTCGACGCGCAGATGTGGGGCTTCGCGCTGGCGTTCGCGTCGACCGGGTTCCTGATCGGCGGCGGGCTCGTGGCGAAGTTCGGCCTCGGGGCGAAACCCATGCGCACCCTGCTGCTCGTCGTGATCGCGATGGGCATCCTGGGGTCGGTGTTCATGCTGCGCGAATGGTGGCCGCTCTACGTCGTCGGCATGTGGATCTACATGGCCCTCGTGCCGCCCGTCGAGGCGGCCGAGCAGACCATCATCCAGAAGGTCGTCCGCTATGACAGGCAGGGGCGCGTGTTCGGCGTCGCCGCGGCGATGGAGGCCGCAGCCGCTCCGATCACGGCATTCCTCATCGCGCCGATCGCGGAGTTCCTGATCATCCCGTACATGAGGACGCCCGAGGGGCAGCAGCAGTGGGAATGGCTGCTGGGTGAGGGTGAGGCTCGGGGCATCGCCCTGATCTGCCTGTTCGCGGGCATCATCATGGTGATCGCCGCGACGCTGGCCTTCTTCACGAAGTCGTATCGCAAGCTCACCGAGCTCTACGCGAACGCGCCGGAGCAGAATCCCGGCGACGGCGTACCCGACGGCGACGGCGCACCCGACGACGCAGGCGAGAACACGGGCGGCGGCACGGGCACCGGCGCCGAGTGGAACGCGGACGCGGTGGCCGAGGGCCGAGCGGATTCCGCGGAGGACCGCAGCGTCGATGCGCGCGTCGCGGATGCTCCGCCGCCGCTCCGAGGGCTCCCTCCTGAGGTGCCGGAGGCGCGCCGCTAGCGGAACGGCGTCACCAGCCGAACGCGTCGGCAGCGGAACGGGCTGCGGCGTTCAGTCGAGCGTGATGATCCGGTCGTTGAGATCGGCGGCGTCCGCATCCCACAGTGTGAGCACCTGCGGCGCGAGCGAGTCCGGGTCCAGTGCCTTGGCGCGGAAGACGACCGATGCCGCGCGCAGGGGCTCGACGGCATCCCGCGCTGCCTTCGCGAAGCCCTGCGCCACCGCGCGCGTCCACGCCTCGCTCGCGGCCTTGACGGCGGCGTAGTTCGCGCCTCCCGCCAGAGGGCGACCGACCGCTGTCGACGAGACGATCGCGAAACGTCCGGCGTCAGAGGCGCGCAGCAGGGAGTCGAAGGCGCGGCTGGTGGCGCGCACCGCATCGAACGCGGGCAGAAGCGCGTGCAGGTCGTCGTCGGTCTGCCCGGCGAGGCCCCCTCCGCCGCGCCAGCCGCCGACCAGCGGGATCACGGCGTCGATCGCCTGCAGGCGGGAAGCGAGTTCCGTCATCGACGCCAGCGAGGTCGCGTCGGCCACCTCGACCTGTGCGCCGAGTGCGTCGAGCGCGTGCAGCCGTTCTGAGGATCGGCCGGTGGCGACGACGCGCGCCCCGGCGTCGACGAGTGCTCGCGCCAGGGCGAGGCCAGACGGGCTGGTGGCTCCGGCGAGGAGGATCGTGCGGTCGGTGACGCTCATGTGCTCAACTCTCGTGAAGAAACAGCTCTGCGGCCACCCCGGGCAGGAATGGCCGCAGACGCTGCGTCCGGTCGCACCACACGATCGGACCCCAGAAATGCGCGATTCGAGTCAGTCGTCGGTGCCCCGGATGCCGACGGTCGACTCGATGACCGCCTTCATCTTCTTGTCGAGGGTCTCGAAGAACATCGACAGCGGGAACTCGTCGTCCATCACGGCATCCGTGTAACCCTTCGGCGCGCCGGCGAGGATCTCGTCCGACAAACCGCGGGCCCACTGCGATGCCGGGTGCGGCGTGAGCGTGCCGCGCACGAGGTCGTACGCGGCGAGCCAGTGCGCGACCTTCGGGCGGTCGATCGAGTGCCAGTACAGGTCGTCGATCGCGTCTCCCAGAGCCACGACGGCATCCGGCACGTTGTCCCAGTCGAAGGTGAGCGCCGTGTCGGTCCAGTGCAGCACGCCGCGCTGGTGCAGCCAGGCGAACAGCAGCTGTCCGCCGACGGCGTCGTAGTTGCGCGTGCGGGTGCCGGTGATCGAGAAGCGGAAGATCCGGTCGAAGATCACCGCGTACTGCACGAGGTGCGCGTAGTCGTGCATCTCCTGCTCGGTCTCGGTGAGCTCCTCACCCGCGGCGATGCGGGCCGCGAGGGTGCGCTCGATGTTCACCGACTCGCGGAACGCCGTCATGTCGCAGCGCATCTCCTCGAGCGAGTAGAGGAAGAACGGCATCCGCTGCTTGATCATGAACGGGTCGAAGGGCAGGTCGCCGCGCATGTGGGTGCGGTCGTGGATGATGTCCCACATGACGAAGGTCTTCTCAGCCACCTGCTGATCGTCGAGCATCGCGCTCGCGCGCTCAGGCAGGTCGAGGTTGGTGATCGCGGCAGCGGCACGGGTGACGCGGCGGTAGCGCGCGGCCTCACGGTCCTGGAAGATCGCGCCCCACGTGAACGACGGGATCTCGCGCATCGCGACGGTCTCGGGGAACAGCACGGCGGAGTTCGTGTCGTAGCCGGGGGTGAAGTCGACGAGACGCAGCGACACGAACAGCTTGTTGCCGTAGTCGCCGGCCTCGAGGGCGGCGATGAACTCGGGCCAGATCGTCTCGACGATCAGAGCCTCGACGAGACGATCGCTCGAACCGTTCTGCGTGTACATCGGGAAGACGACCAGATGACGGATGCCGTCGACGCGGTGCTGCTGCGGCTGGAACGCCATGAGTGAGTCGAGGAAGTCCGGCACGCCGAAGCCCTCGGCGACCCAGCGGTCGAAGTCGACGACCGATGCGGCGAGGTACTCGGCGTCGTGCGGGAAGGCGGGGGCGAGCGCGCGGATGCCGGAGGTGATGGCGGCGACCAGATCGCGGGCGGCCGCGTGGTGCGCGGCATCCGGGATCGATCCGTCCTTGATCTGCATCTCGCGGAGGGCGATCGCCGCGTCCTTCAGCTGCGCCCAGGCGGACGAGGACTCCGCGACCGATGCGTCCTCGACGACCTCGGGTTCGCCGACGATGGCCTGAGTGTTCAGGGTGGGAGTGGACATGGAACCTCCGATCGCGGATCACGGCGTAAAAATTCCGGTCTAAACGGAATACTGACGATAATCTTACATCCATGGATGATTCTGTCGACCTCGCGATCCTGGCCGAGATCTCGCGCGACGGGCGCGCCACGCTGGCGCAGCTGTCCGACGCCGTGGGTCTGTCCGTCTCGGCCGTGCAGTCGCGCCTTCGTCGTCTCGAGACGCGTGGAGTCATCTCCGGCTACCGCGCGATCCTCGATCCTGAGCTCGTCGGCACGCCGCTGTCGGCCTTCATCGAGATCACGCCTCTCGACCCCGCGCAGCCCGACAATGCCCCCGAGCTCCTCGAGCATCTGGCCGCGATCGAGGCGTGCCACTCGATCGCCGGCGACGCGAGCTACATGCTGTTCGTGCGCGTGCCCTCGCCGCGCGCGCTGGAAGAGCTGGTGCGAGACATCCGCACCGCCGCCAACGTCAGCACCCGCACCACGGTGGTGCTGCAGACGTACTACGAGCACCGACCCATCATCCCGGTCGGTGACGACGTCTGACCCGGCGACGAGCTCAGAGCCCGCTCGGAGCACCGACCCATCATCCCGGTCAGAGCACCGCGCCGACCATCGCCTCGCCCAGCGGAGTGCGCAGATGCAGCATGCGCGCTCCGTCGCGCTCGCTCGCCACGAGTCCCGCCTGTCGCAGCACCGTGAGGTGGTGCGAGGCCGTCGAGGCTGCGATCCCGGCATCCGCCGCGACCTGCGTCGTCGTGCGGGCAGCGCTCGACGAGAGCAGGATGCCTGCGCGTGCCGGACCGAGCAGCGCGCCCAGCGCCTCTTCGATCTCGCGCGTGCTGCGCGCCCACCCCGCCGTCACGCCGCGCGCCGGGTAGAACAGCGTGGGCTGCGCGGGCGGCTCGGTGAGCACCATGCATCCCCACGACGACATCACGGAGGGCACGAGCACGAGCCCGCTGCCGTGGCAGTCGACGATCTCACTGTGTCGGCGCAGCGAGACGAGCACGGCGCCGTCGCCCCAGCTGACCGCGCGATGCAGCCCGCCCGCCATTCCCGCGATGCCCGATGACGCGATGACTCGGGCGCGCACGGCGATGTCGGCGCGCAGGAGCCGTTCGAGCTGTGGCCACACCGGGTCGAGAGCGGCCGACCAGACATCCGACCAGGCATCCGCGATCAGACCGCGCGCGCGATCGGGAGCCTCTCGCATCTCCGCCAGCGCGCGCCTGCGCTCGCCCGACGCGCGCTGCACCATCTTGCCCAGATCCACGCGCATCGGCTCGACCGGTGCGCGGCGCAGTGCCTCGAGCTCCGCCTCGGGCGACATGTCCCACTGCGGCGTGGCGGTGAGGAAATCAGGCATGTAGCCGTCGTCGCCGATCACGGCCGCCAGCAGCCGGAAGCTCTCTCGGGGCAGCCGATCGCGCACGGCGCGCAGCCATCCCCACTGCAGGGGGTGCTGCTCGGGTCGCAGCAGCACCCGCACGGCGTGCGCGAGCTCATGCCCGGGCGAGATCCCGAAGCGCACGGCCTCGACATCGCCGGGGCTCAGGGCGAACTCGACGCGGTGAGCGGGATGCTCGACGCCTTCGATCGGCGCGGCACCCCGCGTCGCTATGTTTCGATCCACATCGAAACTGTAGGGCGGCGCGACCGTCGTGTCGAGACTGGACCCATGAACACCTCGTCTACCGCCGCCTCGATCGTCACGGGGGCCGATATCCGCCTCGGCACCGGTCGCAGCCGTAAGTTCGTCGGCGCAGCGCACGGGGCCGACGTCTCGTACTTCTACGTCGAGAACCAGCCGGGCGAAGGCCCGGGGCTGCACTGGCATCCGTATTCCGAGACCTGGGTCGTGCTCGAAGGCACTGCGCAGATCACCGTCGCCGATCGCACGTTCGCCGCGCACGCCGGTGATACAGCGACCGGGCCCGCCTTCGTTCCCCATGCCTTCACCAACATCGGCGCGCGCACCCTGCGCATCCTGTGCATCCACGCCTCGCCGACCATCATCCAGACATTCCTCGCCGAGGACTGAACCCCACCCACTCCAGGAGAACCCATGTCCTTCCAGGCATACCTCGACAAGGTCGAGACGCAGACCGGCCTCACCCCTCGCCAGTTCATCGAACTCGCGAAGGAGCAGGGCTTCGATGAGACGACGAAATCCACCGTCGTGCTCAACTGGCTCAAGCAGGACTACGGCCTCGGGCACGGCCACGCTCAGGCGATGGTCCACGTGATCCTCAAGGGACCGAAGATCAGCGACAAGCACGTCGGCAAGGGCGGGGCGCACGGCGATGCCTCAGACACGCTCTGGCTCGACGGCAAGGACAGCAACCCGAACGCCTGACCCGACACGAGAAGACGCGCCGTGCTCGACGGCCGCCTTCGCCGCGGCCAGTAGGATTCCCTGCGTGGCAGCATCCTCGAAGCGCAAGAAGAACCAGGTCCGCGTGAGCGGCAATCCCGCCAAGCGGGCGGTCGGCAACCCCGCCAACCGGCCGGCCGTCGAGGCGGGTCCGGTGACAGCCGGCGATTGGATCGGCGCCGCACGCCTGCGCACTCTGCCGCTCGCCGTCGCACCCGTCGTGATCGGCACCGGCGCTGCTCTCAGCACCGGACCGGAGTTCCACTGGGTGATCGCCCTCGCCTGCCTCGCGGTCGCCGTGCTGCTGCAGATCGGCGTGAACTTCACGAACGACTACAGCGACGGCATCCGCGGCACGGATGCGATCAGGGTCGGCCCCGCACGCCTCACCGCGTCGGGCCGGGTGAAGTCGCGCACGGTGCTGATCG
This sequence comes from Microbacterium sp. EB106-03-03-XG65, assembly GCF_058791955.1. Taxonomy (NCBI): domain Bacteria; kingdom Bacillati; phylum Actinomycetota; class Actinomycetes; order Micrococcales; family Microbacteriaceae; genus Microbacterium; species Microbacterium sp. EB106-03-03-XG65. Next base: position 614,473 of record NZ_JBYTEB010000002.1, on the reverse strand, counting down.
TCGGGCTGGTGTTCTTCGCGCTCGCCGCGCTCGTGGGTCTCGCGATCGTGATCCGCACGCAGCAGTGGTGGATGCTGGCCGTGGGCGCCGCGTGCATCGTCGCCGCCTGGTTCTACACGGGCGGCAAGCGCCCCTATGGCTACTACGGACTCGGCGAGGTCTTCGTCTTCGTGTTCTTCGGGTTGGTCGCGACCCTCGGCACCACCTGGGTGCAGGCCTTCGAACTGCCGCAGCAGGCCTGGCTCGGAGCGATCGCCGCGGGACTCTTCGCGTGCGCGGTGCTGCTCGCCAACAATCTGCGCGACATCGACCAGGACCGTGCGGTCGGCAAGCGCACGCTCACGGTGCTCATCGGCCGGCGTGCCACGCAGGTGCTGTTCACGCTGTTCGTGCTCGTGCCGTTCGGCATCCTGGCATTCCTCGCGCTGCTCTACCCGATCGCCTGGGTGGGTCTGCTTGCGCTGCTCGCCGGGCTGCCGGCGATCCTGATCGTCTGGACCTACCGCCAGGCGAAGGAACTCGTGATCGCGCTGGCGCTGACCTCTCTCACGGCACTGCTCTACGCCGGAGCGCTGTTCTGGGCGTTCGCCGGCTGACCTGCGCCCGATGCCACCGCCGGAGTCAGCGGGGCTCGGTGCTGCCGGACTCTGCGGACGTCGTGCCGTCGATCGCCTGGTCCTCGGCATCCGCATCGGCCTGAGCGGTCTCGCTGCGCCCGCCTCGGCGCTCGACCAGGCGCGCTGACGCGTCGGCGAGCGGCGCGCGCAGGAAGAGCATCGAGATGCTCACGCCGATGAGCGCGGCGAAGATCGCGGCGAGCCACCAGAACTCCCGGAAGATCGGGAAGAAGAACCAGAGCACGGCCAGCGGGACGAGGAACGCCAACAGCCGCAGCACGGTGTAGACGAGGAAAGGCGCACGGTTCTTCACCCGAACAGTCTACGTTCGCGCTCTGAGGCGCCGGCTGGGAACGCGATCGCTACGGATCGATCCCGAGGGACGCGAACGGGATGCCGCGTACGACGCGGTGCCACGGATGCTCGCCGAGCGACCACAGCAGTTTCGCGTCGAGGTCGAGGGCGAGGTCCTCGCAGCCGACCGGCAGCGGCACCCGGTCGCGCACGAGCGCGTCGCGCTTTCCTGTCCAGAGTGCGCCCGGGTGCATCCGGTCGGACTGCGAGACGAAATGGCGCTCGCCCCAGCGCACGGCTCCCTGCATGCGCGGGAGCCCCGGTGTGAACCGCTCCTGCTCCTCGAAGACTCCGTCGTCGGTCTCGGGAACCGTGTACTCGGCGATCCTGCCGGTGTCGGTCTTCAGGTACTCGCCGATCAGCACTCGCCGTAGAGGAGCGCCGTCGGCATCGAACACGCGGCCGAGGTAGGAGCAGCGCAGGTCGATCGCGTGCACGCGTGTGCGCACCGCGACCAGAGCGGATGCGCGCAGCCCGCGTCCCGACAGGCCGGCGACTCGACGGGCATCGACCCCGCGCACGCGTCGGATGCGGGAGAGATCGAACTCCCAGATGCCGCGACCGGTCGCGGCGACGAACAGGCGATCGCCGAACCACGCGAGACCGCCGGCATGGATGGGCGCCGGCTGCAGCGTGCCGTCGTCGTCGACCGCGAGCAGCACATCGAGGTGTCGCGAGCGTTCGAGGTCGACGAACGCGACCCGGGAGGCGAGGTGGGTGCCGTCGAGCTTCTGTCGGAACCAGCTCACGGCGAGTGTGCGGCGACCCTGCCATTCGCCGAGATCGACGCCCTGCGGGTACCAGCGGCGGGTCCACGTGCGCGCGCTCAGCCAGCGCAGGTCGACCGTGGCGCGCCGCTTCTGACGCACCGGGCGCCACGTCGTTCCGAACGGCCACAGCATGAGACCATCGTCGCCGATCGGCACGATCGACGCGAACTCGCGGCGCCGGACACCTCGCGTTCACCTCGTCGCCTCCGACCGGCAACGAACGGCTGGCACCATTCCGAGACCGTCCACCCCGGGAGTCCCGTGCGCACACCGCTCGTCACCGTCATCCTTCCTGCCAAGGACGCGGGCGCATACATCGGCACGACGCTCGACACGCTCACCCGTCAGTTCGACGACCCTGCCGCGGTGAAGCTGGTCGCGATCGACGACGGCTCGCGCGACGGCACCGGCGCCCTGATGCGGCGGTACGCCGAACGGTTCGAGCACGCGGAGGTCATCACCAACCTGGCACCGCGCGGGCTCGCGACAGCGCGCAATCAGGGACTCGAGCACGTCGAGGGGCAGGCGTTCTGCTTTCTCGACGGTGACGACTGGATGCAGCCGCGTCGCCTTGACGTGCTCGTGCGCCGTCTCGATGAGCTCGGCTGCGACTTCGTTCGCACCGATCATGTGACGGTCACCGACGGCGTGCGGGTGCTGAAGCCTGCGCCGTACGCGTGGCGCGACGCCGTCGCTTCGCCCCGCGACGCGATCCTGCCCGAAGACCAGCCGACGATGATCGACTACCCGTTCGCCTGGGCGGGCATCATGCATCGCCGGGTTCTCGACGACGGCCTGGCCTCATTCACCCCCGGTCTCTTCACGGCCGAGGACCGTCCGTGGATCTGGCGTCTGCATCTGCAGGCGCGCTCGTTCGCGGTGGTCGATGCGCCCGCGCTGCTCTACCGTCGGGGGCTCTCGACCTCGCTCACGCAGATCCGCGACCGACGACAGCTCGACTTCGTGCGGGCGATGCACGAGGTCCTCGACATCGTCGAGGCGGATGCCGACGCCGAGCGCTTCCTTCCCAAAGCCGTGTGGACGACGCTGGCCCTGAGCTCGCGGCATCTGGTGCGCGCACGCCGGATGGCGCCGGCGCTGCGCGGCGAGATGCGCACCGGCATCCGGAGTCTTCTGCAACGGCTGCCCGCGGGCGAGACGCGGGCCGTGCTGGCTCGCCTCGACGGGCCGCGTCGTCGAGTGCTGGCATCGCTGCTGCGCACGGTGGGCGTGGACGGTGTGGGCGTGAACGACGTGGGCGTGGACAGGGTGAGTGTGGACAGCGCATGACGCAGCTCTTCGCACTGCACAGCGCCTACGGACTCGCGACCGCGGCCGCGGCGATCGACGGGGGGCTTCTGGGCGAGCGGGGTGAGCGCCTGCTGGTGCCGTTCCATTCGGCCCGGGTGCCCGAGACCTCGGTCGGCATCGTCGACGATCCTGCGCTCTGCAGCCTGCGCGCGCGCTTCGACCGGGTCGAAGACCTCGATCAGCTGCTCGGGCCGCTGCATCCCAGCTCGTGGCAGCCGGACCCCGCCGACCTGCCGCTGCTGCGGCGCCTGCTGACCCGTGCGTGGAACCTCGACGACGATCTCGAGGTCTTGCTGCAGAGCCCGCAGGTCGCCCCGGCCCACACGCTGATGCTCGTGTTCCCGCACGCACGCCTCACGATCATCGGCGACGGGCTGATGACGTACTCGCCGATGCGCATCGCGCTGCCGCACACCGTGACCGCGCGCATCGGTCGAGTCGTGCACGCCGACGTGGTACCGGGAGTCGTGCCACTGGTCGGATCCCCGCACGCCGAGACGATCCCGGTGCCGCCGGCGCTGTTCGGCGCCGTGCTGAGCGAGGTCGCGGATGCCGTGCCCGAGACGGCGGAAGTCGATCAGGGCACCGCCGCCGACTCTGCCGATGCTGCCGACGGTGCCTCACATCTCGACGCGGACCCCTCGACCGTGCTCGTGCTCGGCCAGTACCTGTCGGCGCTGGGCCTCGTGAGCGAGAGCGAAGAGGTCGCTCTGCAGACCGCGATGATCGACAGGGCCGCCGCATACCGCCCGCACCGCATCGTCTTCAAGCCGCATCCGTCGGCCCCTCCGCTCGTCACGGACGCCCTGCGCGACCGAGCCCGCTCGCACGGGGTCGGGTTCTGCGAGTACCGCGGGGGACTCTCGGCGGAGATGCTCGCGCAGAGGCTCGACGCGCGCGCGGTGATCGCCGGTTTCTCGACGGCGCTCCCGACCGTGCGAGCGGTGTTCGGCCGGGAGATCGACGCGGTCGGCGCCGACACGGTTCTCGCGCGCCTGACGCCCTATGAGAACAGCAACCGGGTGCCGGCCACGATCGTCGATGCGCTCACCCGAGCCGATTCCCGGTATCGCGACCCCGAGCGGATGCAGCTGCTGATCGACGCGGTCGGGTACGCGATGCAGCCGAGGGCGGCCCGACATCTGCGGCCCCGGGCGGAGAAGCTGCTCGCAGAGCTGAGTTCGGCCGATCGATCTCGGTACTTCAGCGCCGACCGGCTCGCGGAGCTGCGCCTTCCCGGTGCGCCGGATGAGAGCATCGTGCGGCGTGTGCTGCGACCGGCGGGCGGCGTGGGGCGGGCCGAGGAGCTTCGGCTGACGGCGCAGGGAGCACGGCGGCGTCTGGGCCGAGCGTGGAGAGCGATCAGAGGACGGTGATGGGATGACTCCCGAGACGACGAGCACGACGACGAACACGACGCCGCCGGCGGTGGGGGGCGCCGCGGTCAGGACCGTCGCGATCATTCCCGCCCGCGGCGGATCGCGGGGGGTCCCGCGCAAGAACGTGCGTCGGGTGGGCGGGGTGCCCCTCGTCGAGCGCGCGGTGCGCAGTGCGCTCGCATCCGGTCGCATCGATCTCGTCGTGGTGTCGACCGACGACGACGAGATCGCGGCGGTCGGCGCGGCCGCCGGGGCGCGGATAGTGCGCCGACCGGCCGCCCTCTCGGGCGACACGGCCTCGTCGGAGAGCGCGATCCTGCACGCCCTCGACGAGCTCGATCGGGCCGGGGAGCGGGTCGATGTCGTGGCGTTCCTGCAGGCCACGTCGCCCTTCATCCCGAGCGATGCCCTCGCCTCAGCGATCTCGCACGTCGCCGAGGACCGGGCGGATTCGGTCTTCGCCGCCTACGAGACCTACGGCTTCCTGTGGTGCAGAGCCGAGGAGCGTGGGGCCGACGAGGGCACCGCCGTCGCCCTCAACCACGACGCCGCCCATCGGCCGCGCCGACAGGATCGCGCACCGCACTTCCTCGAGACCGGGGCGTTCTACGTCTTCCGCGCCGACGGCTTCCGCGCCGCGAAGCACCGGTTCTTCGGCCGCATCCGCATCGCCGAGGTGCCCGAGTGGTCGGCGATCGAGATCGACGACGAACAGCAGCTGCGCATGGCCAGGGCGCTCGCCGCACTCTACGAGTCGCCCGAGCGGATACCGGTTCGTGCGGTCGTCACGGACTTCGACGGAGTCCATACCGATGACACCGCGACCATCGACGCCCACGGCGTGGAGCGCGTGCGGGTCAGCCGCGAGGACGGGATGGGAGTGTCGCTGCTGCGCAAGGCCGGCATCCCGATGCTGATCCTCTCGACCGAGGTGAACCCGGTGGTGCGCGCGCGAGCCGACAAGCTGCGGGTACCCGTGCTGCACGGGATCGATGACAAGGAGTCGGCGCTGCGCGCGTGGGCCGAGGAGAACGAGATCCCGCTCGCCGACATCGCCTACCTCGGCAACGACGTCAACGACCTGCCCGCGCTGCGCATCGTCGGCTGGCCTGTCGCGGTCGCGGGCGCCCACCCGCTCGTGATCGACGCCGCGCGCGTGGTGCTGCGTCGCGCGGGTGGTCAGGGGGCGGTGCGCGAGCTGATCGAGCGGGTGTTGCCGGACTGACCGACGCCGGTAACCCCCAGGCCTCCGCTCGTTCACACTCGGCGCGTACCCATGGGAGAAGGCCATCTCGACCAGCGGAGGAATCATGACAGTCAGCATCGGCGCGCGCGTCATCGGGGGCGGTCACCCCGCCTATGTCATCGCCGAGATCGGCCTGAACCACAACGGTGACGTCGACATCGCCAAGCGGCTCATCGATGTCGCGGCGAAGGCGGGTGCCGACGCCGTGAAGTTCCAGAAGCGCACCCCCGAGATCTCGACGCCCGAGCACATGCGCGACGTGCCGCGCGAGACGCCGTGGGGCACGATGAGCTACCTCGACTACCGTCGCCGCGTCGAGTTCGGCCGCGACGAGTACATCGCGATCGGCGATCACGCCACCATGCAGGGGCTCGACTGGTTCGCCTCGCCGTGGGACGTGCCCAGCGTCGACTTCCTCGAAGACCTGAACGTCGTGGCTCACAAGGTCGCCTCGGCCAGCCTCACCGACACCGAGCTGCTCGTGGCGCTGCGCGACACCGGCAAGCCGATCATCCTGTCGACCGGCATGTCGACCATCGAGCAGATCGATCGCGCCCTGGCGACCCTGGGAACCGACCGGGTCGTGCTGATGCACGCCACCTCGACCTACCCTCTCGAGCCGCACGAGGCCAACCTGCGGGCGATCGCGACCCTGCGTGACCGCTACCCCGGCGTGCCGGTCGGCTATTCGGGCCACGAGCGCGGACTGCAGATCTCGCTCGCCGCCGTCGCGATCGGAGCCGTCGCCGTCGAACGCCACATCACGCTCGACCGCACGATGTGGGGATCCGACCACGCGGCGTCGCTCGAGCCCGCGGGCCTCGAGCATCTCGTGCGCGACATCCGCGTGATCGAGATGGCGCTCGGCGACGGCGTCAAGCGCGTGTTCGACAGCGAGCGCGCGCCCATGGCGAAGCTGCGTCGCGTCTCTGCATGATGGCATCGGAGTTCGCAGAGGGCACGAGCGCGTCCGGCGCGCTGCGGGTGGTCGCGATCGCCGACGCCGACTCCTTCGTGAAGTGGTCGGCATCGCTGCTGGGCAGCATCCCCGGCATCCGCCCGCAGCTGCTGCTCGTGCAGACGCCGCTCACCGCGAGTGTCGAGCAGCAGCGCACGGCACTGGCCGGCACCGGCATGCCCGCGAACAGCGTGACCCGCATCGCCTTCGCCCGCGCCGCCGCCTGGCTCGACGCGCAGCGACCCGATGTGGTCCTCGTGGCGGGGCGCGGACCGTTCGTGCGTCTGATGGGACGCATCGTCGACGTGCTGAGCCAGCGACCCGTCGTCGTGGCCGGACTGCCGGGCATGGCGATCCCCGCCCAGCGCGGGGCGCTCGACTACCGCCGGCATGCGGATCTGCTCGTCGTGCACTCGCACCGCGAGCAGCGCGCGTTCGCCGACCTCGGACGCCGCATCGGCGTGCAGATGCCGACGGCGCTCGCGACTCTGCCGTTCGCCCGATCACGATCCCGGATGCTCGCACACGACCGTCCGCGTGTGCTCGCCGTCGATGCCGCCCGACGCTCGCCGAGCATGGTGGCCGAGCATCCTGAGCCGCCGCGTCCGGTGCGGCCGCCGGCGACCGACATCGTGTTCGCCGCGCAGGCCCTCGTGCCCATGGGGCGCCCCGAGCGTGCTGAGATCGCGGCGACCCTCGTGCGCGCTGCCGAGGCCGACCCGAACCGCCGTGTCGTGGTGAAGCTGCGGTCGCGCCCGGGGGAGTCCGAGACGCACCTCGAACGCGATCCCTACCTCGACCTGCTGCCTGTCCGGCGGCCGGACAACCTCGTCGTGTCGTACGACTCGATGGCGTCGTCGCTGTCGACCGCGGCGGGGCTCGTCACCGTCAGCTCGACCGCGGCCGTCGAAGCAGTGGCCCTCGGGGTGCCGGTGATCGCCCTCGACTCGTTCGGAGTGAGCAAGAGCCTGCTGAACACCGTGTTCGTGGGCAGCGGCCTGCTGGGCGGACGCAGCGAGGTCGTGGCCGGGCGCTTCCGGCATCCGCACCCCGACTGGCTGCGCGACAACTACTTCCACCCCACCTCCGAATCGACCTGGTGGGCGCATGTCGAGCAGCTCGTGGCCCTGCGGCGTGCCGGGGGACTGTCGGTCAAGACGGTGCCGGCGGCTCGCGGTGGAGCCCTTCACGAGGCCTGGCACCGTGCGAGCGTGCTGGGTTCGGCAGATCGGTCGTTCAGCGGCGCGGCAGCCCTGGCCGTCGGCGTTCCCGTGACGACGGCGATCGCGGCGCTGCGACGCAGACGGTCCACGATCGACGGCAGCACCTGGGCCGACGCCTCGACCGACTTCACGCTCGAGCCGAACCCGTTCCACGATTCGATCCGGCGCTGAGGGCGGCGGGATCGGGTCGGGATCGCAGACGCGGATCGGACTCTGGCGCATCCTGGAGGGGGAGTGCCAGAGTCCGGTCCGATGTCGTCAGCTGCCCCCGCTCCCGCCTCACGCGGGGAGCGGCCTCCGCGCGAGGATCGACGGCGGGTTCGGGTCGTCCCACCGCTGGAATGTCTGCACCCACCAGAACGCCGCGAAGAGGATCAGCGCGACGGTCTCGCCGATGAGCACGATCGGGGTCTCCCCGAACGCCTGCCGGAACAGCACCGCCACCAAGAGCAGCACGAGATCCGCGATCAGCAGTCCGGAGATCCAGCGGTAGATCGATCTCTGGCGCGGAGTCGGCGGTGTCTCGCCCGGTTCGAGCGGGCCTCTGGCGGAGAGGATCGGCACGGCCGCGAACACCCCGAAGAACACCAGGGTCACCGCGAAGTGGATGCTGTTCACCGGCCAGAAGTTGAACGGGAAGCCGTCGTCGAGAGCGGGGGCGAAGGCGAGCGCCGCGACGACCGCGGCGGTGACGAGCGCGATGATCGACACCAGTCGAGCCGACCGATTCGGCGTGCGGGTGCGGTGCCGGATCACGGCCATCGTGACGACCACCGCCACGACGACGATGGCGTAGACCGCGACGCCTGCCTTGGCGCTGCCGACGTCGGCCGACGGGATGCAGTCGATCATGACCGGGCAGGTCAGGTGACCGACGGCGCGGGAGTCGGCGAGGCCGGTCGGGACGATCGCGATGAGCGGTGCGAACACCGCGCACACGTCGAGCAGCGTGGTCGCGCGACTGCGCCCGGAGAGAGCGAGGAGCACGACGGATGTCGCGAGCAGCGTCCCGACGAAGATGTCGCGCCCGGGTGTGTGGAACGCGTGGCTGATCGAGGCGAGGGGGTGCCAGCCGAAGATGAGCGGCTCCCACGTCACCACGATGCTCTGCAGTGCGACGTCGACGAGCAGAGTGAACACGATCAGCACCAGCGAGAGGCGCAGGTAGCGGTGGGTCTTCTGCGGGGTCGTCGCGGGGGCGTCTGCGGCAGCCATGATCGAGACGGTACACCGGTCGTCCGGCGCCGGTGCGCGACGCCCCGCGACGGAATGCGTCATGCGCCGACTCACTGTGTCAATCCCCGCAACGATCCTGGTGTTCCGGCATGGCGCCAGGTAACGTCATCCCCATCGCGGCGATCCGGGCGGTCCCGGGCCTCAGCTCATACCTGACGGCGTTGCGGGTTCGACTCCCGCCGTCGCGTCCACTTCGGATTGATGTCCGCTCGGCCTGAGTAATCGGTTTCCGGTACGCTGGCGGTCATGCCACGACGCTCTGCTCCGCGGTCTCGCCGCACCAACATCAGCGATGTCGCCACGGCGGCCGGTGTCTCTCGGGCCACCGTGTCTCGCGTCGTGAACGGGCTCGGCACGGTCGACCCCGAACTCGTCGCCCGCGTGCGAGCGGTGATGGAGGAACTCGAATACACACCCAGCGGCACGGCCCGATCGCTGTCGCTCGGGGTCACGCACACGGTCGCCATGATCGTGCCCGACCTCGGCAACCCGATGTTCCAGAAGCTGCTGCAGGGGCTCACGAACGCTGCGGCGCGTGACGGATACCGCGTCATCGTGGCGGACTCGCAAGAGAGCCTGGAAGAAGAGGCTCCGCTCGCGCGGGAGCTGCGCCGACGCTCAGACGCGATCGTGCTGGCCGCCCCACGACTCGACGGCCCGGAACTCGTCGAACTCCTGCGTCAGGTGCCGCCGGCGCTGGTCATCAACCGCAGCAGCCAGGACGGACTCGTGCCGGCAGTGACCATCGACTACGCGGCGGGCATCAGCGCCTTGGCCGATCACCTGCGAGATCTCGGCCATACCCGCATCGGCTATCTGCAGGGACCGGAGCACAGCGCGTCGAGCGTCTTCCGGCAGGAGCGTCTCGTCGAATACATCGCAGCGCGGTCGGAGATGGAGTTGGCGCTTTTCGCCTGCGGGTCGTCGATGAGCGACGGGTACGACTCGTGGCCGAGCGTGCGTGACAGCGGCGTGACAGCGGTGCTCGCATTCAACGACGTCGTCGCGCTGGGTCTGCTCGGTCGCCTCAGCGAAGAGGGGGTCGCCGTGCCTGACAGCATCTCCGTGGTGGGCTTCGACGACATCCAGTTCAGCCGGTTCTCGGCCCCGCCCCTCACGACGGTCGCCGTCGACCACGTCGAGATGGGCGAGACCGCGTGGCGCCAGCTGCACGCCGAGATGAGCGGGAACCCCGCCCCCCACGCCGAGACGCATTTCACCCCTCGGCTGCGGGTGCGCCGCAGCTCGGGCCCCGCTCCGGCCGCCTCCCGTCTCTAGTCAGTCCCGCCGGCCCACGGCACGCCGAGTCGGCGAAAGGTGCTCCCGTGCGCGATCGCCGAGCGGAGCGCAGGGAGGATCCCGTCGACGACCGGGTGGCTGCCGCGCTCGTCGTCGACCATCGTGACGGCCTCCGGTGCGATCGGCGTCGGCTCGGGAGCATCCTGCACGGCCTGAAGAAGCCGCGTGAACGCGCCCGTCGACTCCAGCGGCGCCGCCAACGGGCGGTCTTCGCGCCTCGCCTCGACGAGGTCGTCGAGCAGCGGCATGCGCTGATGCAGGGTCGTGAACGGATGCTGTCCGGTGGCGTGATCGAAGTGCTGCACGACGTCGATCGCGTAGTAGAAGACCAGGCGGCCCGTGGTGCCCACGACCTCGACGAACGGCTCTTCACGGTCGGGAGCGCACAGCGTGACGGCAGTCGTCAGGCGCACGCCGTCGTCGAGGGTGAGGATCGCGACCGACGTGTCGTCGGACTGGATGTCGTTGGCGCGGTACAGATCGAGCTCGATGTCGCCGACGGCATCGGCCGATGCGGAGCCCGCGACGGCCAGCGCGGTCGCGGTCGCGTGCGCGAGCGGATTCGTGAGCACGCCGTCGGCGACGATGCGCCCGTCCATCGTGCGCTTGCCGGCCCACCGGGCCCGCTGCCAGTAGCTCACGGGTCGCACCCACGCGGCCGAGGCCGAGTAGCGCACGACATCGCCGATCGCGCCGGAGCGCACGAGAGCGCGCAGGTGGGGCACCGCCGTCGAGGCGAGGCTCTGGAACCCCACCTGCACGAGCCTGCCGGCCTCGTCCGCGGCGGCGCGAAGGCGGTGGAACTCATCGAGCGTGGCCGTCGGCGGCTTCTCGAGCAGCACGTCGTTGCCCGCTGCGATCGCTGCCAGCGCGATGTCGGCATGGGTGTGGATCGGGGTGCTGATGACCGCGATGTCCGAGCCGACCGTGTCGAACAGATCGCCGCTGTCGCTGAAGTGAGGCACCCCGTCGGGCAGCGCGTCCGAGGCGCCGGCGGGGTCGGCGACCCCGACGAGACGGATGCGTCCCTCGGCGTGAGCGCGGGCGGCGGCGATGAGGTGGGAGCGTCCGTGGCCGTGGATGCCGACGATGCTCACCCGGGGAAGGCTCACGACTCTCCGCCCGTCGAGAGGTCGAGACCGATCGCGGCGGCCCGTTCCTCGCTCAGTCGACCGTCGATCACCGCGACGGTGAGTCCGAGCTCGAGCGGGTCGCCGACCGGCACCTCGCGACGCGTGTCGGTCGCCGTGGCCGGGCCGAACCCGACGTACCCGTCGGTGCGGATGAACCAGTGTGGAGGGGGTGCGGCGGGTGCAGCGGGTGCCGTGGCGACCAGGGAGACCTCGTCGGTCAGCACCGCGAGCCAGGGAGAGTCCGACCCGTGCGCCGCATCCACGCCCGTCCCGGAGGCGCACACGACGTCGGCTGTCTCGAACGGCGCCCGCCAGAACACGCCCCCATAGAACGCCCCGGCGCGTCCGTTCGTCTGGGGGCTGCCGAGAGTCACGCCCGGTTCGACCGCACGGAGCCTCGAGGTCCAGCGCAGCATCCACCCGCCGGCGAGAGCGGACACCGCGATGCGGCGCGACTCGGTGAGCAGTCTCGCACCCGTGCGGTCGAGCCACTCGAGCTCTTCGTCGACCGTGGCGGCGGTGCTCTGCCGATCGATGACGCGCTGAGTGCCGTGGTTGTCGAGCAGGGTCGATCCGACGTCGCGCACATAGGTGCGGCCGCCCCAGAATGTGGTGCCGCTGACATCCGGCAGCGCGAGGCTCAGATCCCTGTGGTGCGGGTGGTCGTCGGGTGCCGACTGCGTGACGGGCCTGCCGGTGAGCGACCAGGCGCGCAGAGACGGGCGCGGTGACGAGAGCGCAGGCATCGCGGTGCCGTCGTCGTACTCGGCGACCACGCGGTCTGCCACCGAGAGCGTGCGGACATCGCGGGGGGCCACGTCGTTGTTCGCCATGCGGATCAGCCTTCCTGGTCGTGCACGACGATATCGAACGGGCCGAACACGCCTTCGGCCTCAATGGTCCCTTCGGGCCGGTCGGCCCCGTGCGGAGCGGCGGCGAACAGGCCGATCTCCGCGCCGATCCAGTGGCCCACGACCGCCTGCCAGCCGTCGACGATCGGCTCCGCCGCGTCGCCCGCGTGCACGGTGACGCGAGCCGCAGGATCGACGTGGATCTCCAGACGCAGCGCGCCGTCGGGCGCGGTCCCGTCGAAGAGCACCCGTTCGTGCAGCTCTCCCTCCGCTCTGGCGGCGGCGACCAGGCGTCGGATGCCGCCGTCGATCCGCAGGCCCGCCCACAGGTAGCCGCGGCCCAGCACGACGACTCCCGCTCGCGACCCCTCCGGGCCGTGCAGCGAGACGCTCGTGGTCGCCGTCGACGCGATGCCCGCGAGCGGCTGCCCGAGCACGTGGGGGAGCGCGCGGAGGTTGCCGATGTCGTCGGCGACACCGCGCAGCACGAGCTCTCCCGCCGAGGTGCGCGCCCAGTCGTCGGCGGGGTTCGCCTGCCACGCCCACTGCGGGCTCAGCCCCTCGGAGAAGTCGTCGGAGGCGCTGCGGGTGCGGTCGCGCTGCACAGACCCCGTCGGCGTCGGATGCTCGAGCACGGGCTGCGCGGGGCCGCCGTGCACCGCTTCACCCAGGAGCGGCCAGCCGTCGGCATCCCAGGCCATCGGCTGCAGGTGCAGCACTCTGCCGAAGACCCCGCGATCCTGGAAGTGCAGGAACCAGTCCGTGCCGTCCGCCGCCTCGACCCAGGCACCCTGGTGCGGGCCGTTCACCGGTGTCGACCCCTGTTCGAGCACGATCCGCTCCTCGTAGGGCCCGAAGGGATCACGGGAGCGGAACGCCGACTGCCATCCCGTCGCCACGCCGCCCGCGGGGGCGAAGATCCAGTACCAGCCGTCGCGCTTGTGGAACTTGGGTCCCTCGAGAGTGCCGTAGCCGGGCAGGGCATCGCCTTCGATCACCGTGCGGCCGGGCCCCGTGGCATGCGTCAGGTCGGCATCCACGGGGATCACGGTCAGGGCGTTCTTGCGACCGGAGCGGCTCGCCGCCCAGCCGTGCACGAGGTACGTGTTGCCGTCGTCGTCCCACAGGGGGCACGGATCGATGATGCCGAGCCCGGCGAGCAGAGTGCGGGGCTCGCTCCACGGTCCCGCCGGGTCCTGCGCCGAGATCACCATGACCCCTTGATCGACCTCGGGGTAGACGATGTGGAATGTGCCTTCGTGCCACCGGATCGACGGAGCCCACACACCGGAGCCGTGGCGCGGCAGGCGGTACCACTCGATCGGCGGGAGGGCGGGGAGCGCGTGGGTGAGGTGCGTCCAGTTCACGAGGTCGTCGGAGACCAGCACCGGCAGCCCGGGAGCGCGGTTGAAGCTCGAGCAGATCATGTAGTACCGATCCCCGACGCGGATCGCGTCGGGGTCGGGGAAGTCGGCATCGATGATCGGGTTACGGTAGCGCGGCGTTGCGTCGACATGCTCTGTCATGGATTCCACTTTACGGGAAACCGGTTACTAGACTGTCGACATGTCCAAGATCGTGACCGTCGGCAAAGAAGCCCACCAGATCCCCTCGCTGTCTCTCGCCCTCGAAGACGCGGAGGCGACCGAGATCGTCCTGCACCCCGGCGCCTACGTGGAACACGTCGTGATCGCGCCGCGCCGGGCGCCGCTGCTCGTGCGCGGGGCGACCGGAGTCGCGGCCGACGTCGTGGTGTCGTTCGGGCTGCGCCAGGGCGACCGCGATCGCACGGGAATGGAGTACGTGCAGGACTGCGCCTCGCTCACGATCGATGCCGACGACGTCACGATCCGCGACATCACGATCGAGAACACCTTCGACAAGCCCGCATACGGCCACCTCCCCAACTCCCAGGCCCTCGCGCTGCGCACCCGAGGGGATCGCATCCTCCTCGAGCGGTGCCGGTTGCTCGGGCATCAGGACACCGTGCTGCTCGACGCGCCCAGTTGGGCGGCGAGGCGCCGCGTGCACCTGCGCGACTGCGAGATCAGCGGCGACGTCGACTTCATCTACGGGCGCGCGACCGCACTGATCGAAGGCGGACTCATCCGCAGCATCGGGCACGGGTACATCGCCGCACCGAGCACGGCTCGGGAGAATCCGCGCGGCTTCCTCTTCTGGGGGGTCGACATCGTCGGCGATCTGCCTGACGGGACCGTCAAGCTCGGGCGACCGTGGCATCCCGGTGGCAAGCCGGATGCGATCGGGCAGGCGATCTTCGCGCACTGCACGCTCGGCCCGCACATCGATGCGGAACCGTGGGATGACATGGGCGGCTACAGCTGGCGTGACGCGCGGTTCGCCGAGTTCGCGAACTCCGGACCGGGGGCGGTGGGCGATGGTCGTCCGCAGCTCGACGTCGAACCCGACCGCTCCGCATGGCTGGCCGGCGACGAGCCCGACGGCAGCTCGCCGACACGGATCTTCATCGCCTCCGATTCCACCGCCTCCGAGTACCCCGCAGACAGGGCGCCCCGCACGGGGTGGGGGCAGGTGCTCGCAGATGTCGTGGATGCCGAGGTCGTCAATCTTGCGGTGTCGGGGGCCAGCACCACCAGTTACATCGCCGAGGGCACTCTCGATGCGCTCCTCGCCGACGTGCGGTCCGGTGACATCGTGCTGATCGGTTTCGGGCACAACGACCCCAAGCCCGATGAGCGTCACGCCGACGTCTTCACGGCCTTCCCCGGCAACCTCCGCCGCTTCCTCATCGGGGTGCGGACCCGGTCTGCGGTGCCCGTGCTCGTGACGCCGATCGAACGCCGCGCCTTCGAAGACGGCCGGGCAGTGCCGACGCATGGCGGCTACCCGGAGAGCATCCGGCTGCTCGCGCGGACCGAGGGTGTCGCCCTCGTCGACCTCACTCGCGCGACGCATCGGCTCTGGGAGGCTCAGGGGGAGCAGGCGAGCACACGCTCGTTCGTCTGGGTGCAGCCGGACGAGTTCCCCGCCTACCCGGCGGGAGAGAGCGACGACACCCATCTCTCGGCGGACGGTGCATCGCTGGTGGCCGCGATCGTCGCCGAGCAGCTCGTGACGCTCGGGCTCACGAGCGCCCGCGCTCAGGAGGAGCGGCTGATCGTCTCGCGGTAGGCCGCGGCGTAGCTCGCGCCGAACACGCGCTGGGCTGCCGCGGTCAGGTGCGTCGTCTCGTCGTTGACGCTGCCGAGCCCCGGCGACTCCGCGTAGCCGGTGTTCTCGACGCGAGACGGCAGATGTCGCAGCGCCTCGGCGACGCCCTGGTGGTCGGGGTACGCGCGCAGCCGGTCGGCGGGAAGCTGACCCACGATGAACGGCGCCGACGCCGCCTCGGGCACGCGGATCCGGAAGGCGCGGATGAGCTCGTCGAGGTCGGCGGCGTACTCGGCCTCTGTGCGCCCGCCGTCGGTCTCGCCCTGGTGCCACAGCACCACGTCGATCACGGCGTCCGGTCCGGTCGCGGTCAGCGCCGCCCGGGTGTGATCCACGGCGGCGTCGAAGAGATTCCGCGCCGGAGGAGCGTCGAGTCCCACCTTCCAGACTCCCGGGTACGTGCCATGTCGCCGCATGCCGGTGCCGCCCATGGTGATCGGCACGATGACGATGCGGTCCTCCGGCGGCAGGGCGGCCAGATGCAGCGCGGCGAAAGGGCCGCCCGGGCCCATGCCCCCGGGGGCGTGGCCGCCGATGGGCGCCAGGGGTTCGCGGGCGGGCACGAGGGTCCTCCGCTCCGGACCCGAGCCGGGAAAGGTCAGGATGCGCGGATCGCGCGCATCCTGACCATCGGGTTCGTAATCGGTGTTCGAGCCGTTCGCGTTCGACTGGCCCAGGAGGACCACGAGGTGGTGCCGCGCGCTCATCCTGCGGTCAGCGCGGAGTCGGCGCGCAGCGGAAGCCCGAGATCTGCAACGGTCACGGAGCGGCGGGTGCGCAGTGATTCGTTCGCGGCGACTCCCACGATGACGCTGCGTACGCCGTCGAGATAGCCGGCCTGGCGGCGCAGCGGATCGATGTCGACACCGCGGAAGACATCGTCGAGGAGCACCGCGTCTCCACCGCCGTGCGCTCCCGTGCCCTCGGGGATCGGGATGACCCGAGGGGGCTCCCACAGCCGCTGGAGAATGACTCGCGACCCGTGCGGGCGCACGCCCTCGGCCTGCGACGTCTCGTCGTTCTGGGCGCTCGGGTCGACGACGGGTGCTTCCTTGCCCTTCGCGCCGATGCCGCTGGTGGTGCGGTCGGGAGAGACCCAGCCCCGCTCCACCACTTCGAGCTCGATGCGGCCCTCGGTGCCCGTGATTGCGACCCGGTATCCCTCCCAGGGCGAGTGCGCGGTGAGGGTGTAGGCGAGCGAGGCCCCACCTTCGTATCCGACGAGGACGCTCATGTTGTCCTCGATCGAGATGCCGTCCGAGAAGACGTCTCGATCGCGCAGGTAGCCGTCATGCTGCTCGGCCTCGAGGAACAGCGCCGACAGCTTGTCGTCGGCCGCGAGGTCGAGTGCGTACCGGTCTCCCGGAAGATCACGGCCGAGCTCGGGGCGAGAGCCGAGGCCTCGGCGCTCGGCGTTCTCGCGTCCGTAGAACCGCAGCCCGCCGAGCGCGAACACCGATGCGGGGGCGTCGTCGATCCACCAGTTGACGAGGTCGAAGTGGTGCGTCGACTTGTGCACGAGCAGTCCGCCGGACTTGTCCTTGTCGCGGTGCCAGCGGCGGAAGTAGTCGGCGCCGTGCACCGTGTCGAGGCACCATTCGAAGTGCACCGAGGTGACCTCGCCGATACTGCCGTCGGCGATCAGCTGTCGCACGAGGGTGTTGCGGGGCGAATAGCGGTAGTTGAAGGTGACGATCAGCTCTCCGGTCGAGTGCTCGGCCGCGTCGACGATGCGACGCAGACTGGGCGCGTCGACCGTCATGGGCTTCTCGCAGACGACGTCGAGGCCCCGCTCGAGACCCGTGACGATGTAGTCGGCGTGCGTGAAGTCGGGTGAGGTGACGACGAGGACGTCAGGTTTCTCCGTCTCCACCATCCGCTCGAAGTCGTCTGCCGCGAAGGTCGCGATGTCACCGGCGCCGAGCGAGCGGGCGATGTCCGCGTAGTAGGCGGTGCGGGTCTCGTTCACGTCGACGAGCGCGACGACCTCGCCGAGATCGGCATGCGTCGTCAACAGTGCCCGGAGGTACATCTCCGAGCGTCCGCCCGTTCCGATGATCGCGTAGCGTCTGGATGCGAGTGTCATTTCATTCCCGTCGTGGCGATGCCGTTGATCAGATAGCGCTGACCGATGAAGAAGAAGGCGATGACCGGCAGCAGTGAGACCACCGACATGGCGAACATCGGGCCCCAGGAGCTCGCGCCGCTCGACGAGATGAACTCTCGGAGCGCGAGCGGCACCGTGTACAGCGCCGGGTCGGTCAGGTAGAGGAGCGGTCCGAAGAAGTCACCCCAGCTGGCGATGAACGTGAAGATCGCGATGGTCGCCATCGCCGGAACCGTGAGCGGCATGATCACGTTCCAGTACGTGCGGAATGCTCCCGCGCCGTCGATCTTCGCGGCATCCTGCAGCTCCATGGGGAGGGAGCGCATGAACTGCACCATGAGGAAGATGTAGAACGCGTTGGTCGCGAAGAACGCGGGCACGAACAGCGGCAGGTAGGTGTTCACCCATCCCAGCTGCGCGAAGATGATGTACTGCGGAATCAGGACGACCTGTCCCGGCAGCAGCATCGTGCCGAGCATCAGCGCGAACAGGAACTTTCGTCCGCGGAACTGCAGACGGGCGAAGGCGTAGGCGGCGAGCGAGCATGACAGCAGGTTGCCGATGATGTTCAGCACCGCGAGCAGCAGCGAGTTCAGGATGTATACGTGGAACGGCTGCGACAGCGCCGTCCACCCCGCCGAGTAGTTGTCAGGGAAGAAGTTCGCCGGGATCAGCCCCACATCGCTGAAGACCTCGGTGCTCGGCTTGAACGATGCGGACAGCATCCACAGCAGTGGATACAGCATGACGAGACCGAGACCCACGAGGATCACGTGCCGGATGAACCGGGTGCCCGTGGTGCCGGTGCGCTCTTCGCGATAGGACTCGCCGCCGAAGCGCTTGGAGAGCCCGCGCATCCCGGTGCGGATGATCGTGGTGTCAGTCATCGTAGAAAACCCAATACTTCGAGACGAGGAAGTTGATCGCTGTGAAGAGCGCGATCACCATGAACATGACCCAGGCCATCGCCGAGGCGTAACCCATGTCGAATCGCTGGAACCCCTGCTGGTACAGGTAGAGGTTGAAGAACAGCGTGGAGTCCGCCGGCCCGCCGGTGCCGCCGCTGAAGACGTACCCCTGTGTGAAGACCTGCAGCGCTCCGATGAGGCCGAGAACCAGGTTGAAGAAGATCACCGGGCTCAGCAGCGGCAGCGTGATCGAGCGGAACTGACGCCAGACGTTCGCGCCGTCGACCGAGGCGGCTTCGTAGTACATCTGCGGGATCTGGCGCAGGCCGGCGAGGAAGATCACCATCGAGCCACCGAACCCCCAGATGCTGAGGGTCACGAGCGTCACCAGGGCCCAGTCGGGATCGGTGACCCAGCCGGGTCCCTGGATGCCGAACAGGGCGAGGAACTTGTTGACGATGCCGTCGTATCCGAAGATCGAGCGCCACAGCATCACGACCGCCACGCTGCCCCCGATGAGCGAGGGCAGGTAGAACACGCTGCGATAGATGGGCAGACCGCGGACGCCCTTGTTGAGGAGCACCGCGATCGCGAGGGCGGCGATCAGCGCGAGGGGGACCGACACGAACGTGTAGACGAGGGTGACGCGCGCCGAGGTCGCGATCTTCGGGTCCTCGAACAGCCGGATGAAGTTGTCCAGGCCGATGAACTTCGGCGGCTGCAGCAGGCTGTAGTCCGTGAACGCGAGATACAGCGACGCGCCGAACGGGATGACGGTGAACAGCATGCCGATGATCCACGGCAGGAGGAAGAGGTAGGCCACGGGCCCGTCTCCCCGCTGCCGAAGACGCTTCTTCGGCGCCTGGATGCGCTCGGCCTCTTCGACCAGGTCCATCGTGCCGACGCCGGCTGTGACGATCGTGGGAGCACTCACGGGATCGTCTCCTTTCCTTCTGGTGACGTGGGCCGGATGCTCGGCATCCGGCCCACGTCGGGTCTGCGTCAGCCCGCCTGAGCGAGAAGAGCGGTGGCTTCGCTGATGAACCGCTTCGCGGCGTCAGCGGGTTCGGTGCGGCCGAAGGTGACCTCGGTCGTGATGGATCCGAGCAGCTCGTTGACCGGCTGCGCTCCCGGAGGCTCCGGCGTCTGCGGGTCGAGGCCCTCGGTGACGAGGTCGGCGACATAGGTCACGAACGCGCTCTGCGACGGGGTGAGGTCCTCGGCGACCTCGCGGGCCACCGTCTCGTTGATGGGCACACCCAGGAACGTCCCGCGCGCCTCATACGAGTCGGCGTCGTTGGTGAGGAAGTCGATCAGCTCGGCCGTCTTCTCGGGGTGCTTGGTGTTGGCTGGCGCCGCCCACAGCAGGGTCGGGGTCACGGCCATCCCGGGCCGCTCTCCCTCGGTCTCGCCAGGGAGGCGCAGGAGTGCGACGGACTCGTCACCCAGAACCGTGGCGTACGAGGGCAGCCCGTTCGCAGGGATGACGGTGGTGGAGATGAGGCCCGTGCTCAGAGGCGACTCCTCGGGGGAGAACGCGCCGGTCATGTCGATGGTGCCCGCCGGAGGGAAGGCCTTGGTGTCGAGGAACTCCGTGTTCATCTCGAACCACTTCTCGACGGTCGCCTCGCTGACGCCGAGCTCGCCGTCGTCGGTGTAGACGTCTTCGCCGTTCTGGCGGACCCAGGTCGAGAAGGTCGGCCCCCACGACATCTCGATGTTGGAGCCGAAGGTCGTGCCCCCGGATGCCTCGGTCACCGACTGCGCCCAGGCATCGAACTCCTCCCAGGTCCAGGAGGTGTCATCGGGGATCTCGATCCCCAGCTCGTCGAGCCGCGCGACGTTGGCCGCGAGACCGATGGCGGTCGACCCCGTGGGGATCGAGAACACCTCTCCATCGGCCGTGGTGTTCGCCTCGAGCATGGACTGATCGATCGCGTCGAAGTCGAACTGCTCGGAGTATTGGGAGAGATCCAGAAGAGCGTTGCGCGCGGTGTACTCGCCCATCTGCTGCCCGACGAGGAACATCACGTCGGGCGGGCTGCCCGCGGCGAACTTGGTGTTGAGCTTGTCCTGGTACCCGCCGACATCGGAGTACTCGAACTTCACGGTGACGCCGGGGTTCTTCTCCTCGAAGACGTCCAGCACCTCCTCGTACATCTTCGCCTCGTCGGCGTTGGCCCAGGCCATGACCGTGAGCGTGATGTCTCCGTCGGCGCTGCCGGTCGACCCCGAGCATCCGCTCAGGGCGAGTCCGGCGACCGCGGCGATCGCGACCGTGCCGAGGACTCGGCGGTTGCTGTGTGTCGTCATTGACCTACCTCATCTGTGAGTGGGGGACCGCGCTGCGGTCCTGTCATAGTAACCGGTTTCCCGGCGGCTTCGAGACATGCTACGTCATGCGTCGTCGGATGCGAAAGCGTTTTCCCAGAATTCTTGCCGGGAGTCAGTAACCGGTTTCCTGATACGCTCATCCCGTCGCGTTCACACCGCACGAAGGAGAGTCGTGGAACCTCGCACCGTCGCGTTCACCCCTGCGGGGGATCTCATCCGCTGGATCGAGATTCCCGGGCACGGCGACCCCGTCGTCTATGTGCACGGGCTCGGCTGCCATGGCGCCGCGACCTGGGCCGCGAGCGCGGTGCGGTTGGGTCGGCGCGCGATCATCATGGATCTCCCCGGTCACGGGCGCAGCGACCGCCCCGAGTCGTTCGCCTATTCACTCCCCGACCTCGCGGGGTCCGTGGCGCGAGTGATCGAGGCGGTGTCCGATCGCCCGCTCGATGTCGTCTCGCACAGCATCGGCGGTTCGGCCGCGATCGTGCTCGCCGCGAGGTATCCCGAGCTCGTGTCGCGCAGTGTGCTCGTCGAGCCCGGAATCGATGTGCACCCCGTGTTGCCCGGGGATCTGGGGGCCTGGACCGATGAGCAGGTCGTCGGCGGCGGATGGGACGAACTGCTCGCGTCCGAGGTCCCATGGCGCAGAGCCGATGTCCGTCTCGCCGATCCCCTCGCGATCGTCCGCAGCGCCCGGCACATCTCCGGCGGTCTCGGCGGAGGACTGCCGGGGCTGATCGCGGGGTCCTCGGTCCCGACGACGCTCGTGCGGAGTCCGCTGCGCACCTATGCGACAGCCCCGGAGTTCGAATCGACGCTGGCCCGTCAGGTCGTGATCCCGGATGCCGGGCACTTCGTGATGCTCGACCAGCCGGAGGCATTCGACGACGCTCTCCGCACGGCGCTCGCCTGATCGAGACCGCGCGTCGGAGGCGCCCCGATCACCGACACCCACCCTGAGGAGACGCAATGAAGCTGACTTACCGCACCCCCGCGACCCGGTGGACCGAAGCCCTGCCGCTCGGCAACGGGCGTCTCGGCGCCATGGCGTTCGGGGGAACGACCGTCGATCGCTTCCAGATCAACGACGACACCTGCTGGACGGGGTCGCCGACCACGGCGCACGGCACGATGGGCGATCGACAGGACGGGCCAGAGGTGCTGGCTCGGGTTCGAAGCGCTCTCGCCGATGACGATCACGAGTCTGCGACGGTCGCCGAGCAGTTGCTGCAGTCCGGGTGGAGTCAGGCGTATCAGCCGTTGATCGACATCCTGTGGGCATCCGATGAGGGTGTGGCCGACCCGACCGGCGACGCGTCCGGTGGCGTCGAGCCCGCGCACTACCGGCGGAGTCTCGACATCGCTGAGGCAGTCGCCGAGACCAGCTGGAAGGTCGATGGACGCCGCATCGTGCAGCGCGCCTGGGTGAGCGCACCCGACGGCGTGCTGGTGATCGATCGTCGCTGCGAGAGCGGCGGTCTGTCGGGACACATCGGCGTGGACACGGTGCACAGCGAGATCTCACGCAGGGTGTCGGTCGACGAGCTGTCGCTCGCCGTGCGTCTGCCATCGGATATGCGCCGAGGGGTGCCGAAGTCGGAGGATCTCGTGCGAGACCTCGGCCCGGGGGCGTCCGTCACGGCTCATGCGCGAGTGCGCATCCTCCACGACGGGCGATCCGCGGGAGACCTGGCGTTCCGCGATGCGTCGAGGGTGCTGATCCTGGCGTCGACCGCGACTGATTTCGTCGACGGGCGCACACCGCTGCACGGCGATCCCGACGTTCTCGAGCGGGTGACCGGCGCCGTCATCGAGGCGGCGGTCGCACGGGGCGTCGATGCACTGCACGATCGGCACGTCGATGACCATCGGGCGCTGTTCGATCGGATGTCGCTCGATCTCGGTGACGCCGAATCCCGCATCGACGTCGCGGATCTCCTCGACCGCACCGCCGAGACGGGCGACGACCGCAGGCTCGCCGCGCTGGTCTTCGCCTACGGGCGGTACCTCACGATCGCCGCATCGCGCCCGGGGAGTCGGCCGATGAACCTTCAGGGCATCTGGAACGAGAATCCGCTGCCGCCGTGGCGGTGCAACTACACGACCAACATCAACCTCGAGATGAACTACTGGCCGACCGAGGCGGTGAACCTGGCGGAATGCCACACGCCGCTGCTCGACTGGCTCGAGGATCTGGCCGAGAGCGGGTCTCGCACGGCGCGCCAGCTGTACGGGATGCGCGGGTGGACCGTGCATCACAACTCCGATGTCTGGGGGTTCTCGGTCCCGGTGGGCGACGGCGCGTTCGATCCGGTCTGGTCCATGTGGCCGCTGGGGGGAGCATGGCTGGCGCGTCACATCTGGGAACGGTGGCAGTTCGGGCAGGACACGGATGAGCTCCGCGACCGCGGCTGGCCGCTGATGTCGGGGGCCGCGGCATTCATTCTGGACTGGCTCGTCGAGATCGCGCCCGGCGTGTGGGGCACATCGCCTTCCACCTCCCCCGAGAACAAGTTCCTCGTGGGGGACACGACCACAGGTCTCACCGTGTCGACCACCGCCGACCTCGCGATGATCCGCGATCTCTTCGCTGCGTGTCTCGATGCGGCGGCCGTGCTCGGCATCCAGGACGAGGTCACCGAGCGAATCGCATCCGTGCTCCCCGGGCTTCCGGCAGAACGCGTCCTCCCCGACGGCACGATCTCGGAATGGTGGGATGACGTGGCAGATGCCGAGCCCGGACACCGCCATCAGTCGCACCTGTACGGGGCGATGCCGGGGGAGAGCATCCTGCCCTGGGCGCACCCCGAGCTCGCGGAGGCCTCGGCCCGCAGCCTCGACGCCCGGGGTCGGTTCACCACGGGGTGGTCTCTCGCGTGGCGCGTCGCGCTTCGCGCCCGACTGCGACAGGGAGAGGCGGCTCACCGCGCACTCGCTGACTTCCTCGCGCCGGTGGCCGACCCTGACAATCCGGGACCTTCGGGTGCTGCGGGGCTCTATCGCAACCTCTTCTGCGCACATCCGCCGTTCCAGATCGATGGCAACTTCGGCGTCACGGCCGCCATCCTCGAGATGATCGTGCAGTCGCATGCCGGTCGGATCGCCCTTCTTCCCTCGCTGCCCGATGCCTGGCCGAGCGGCCGTGTCACGGGCGCGAGGGTGCGCGGTGGCGGCGAGATCGACATCCGGTGGGAGCAGGGGATGCTGGTCGCGGCATCGCTGCGGAGCGAACCGGGGTGGGTGTTCCTCATCGAGCGAGAGGGTGTTGTCGAGCGCTGCGAGATCCCCGAGAGCGGCGTCCTCGAGATCGTAGGAGCTCCTAGACCGCTCGGTCGCTGAGTTCGGCCTCGACCGGAGCCCATCCGTTCTCGAGCACCGCGAATCCGGCGTCGAGGATGCCGAGCTGATCGTCGCTCTCGTTGACGAGCAGCTGCATCTGCAGCACGAAGCGCGCATACACGCGCACCTCGGGAGGCGTCTCGGCGAGGCCGAGCTCGTCGGCGATCGCATCCGCCAGCGCATCCTCGTGACGGAGCCACATCTTCGCGGCGTACTCGCGCAGAGCCGGTGTCTCGTTGAGGAACCGCGAGAAGACCTGCGACACCTCGGCGCCGTGCTCGGCGAGGTTGGCGTGCACCTCGGCCGCATAGAAGTCGTGGATCGCGCGGTTCACCGTGGCACCGTCTGCGCGCTCGCGCACCGCCGACACGAGCCGATCGCGCTGCTCGTCGTCCTCGTCGAAGACCAGCGCCTCCTTCTGCGGGAAGTGTGCGAACACGGTGGTGGGCGAGACGTCGGCGGCGTCGGCCACCTCACGGATGCTGACGTTGTCGAACCCGCGTTCCAAGAACATCATCGTCGCGACGTCGGAGATGTTCTTGCGGGTCGCGGCCTTCTTGCGCTCGCGGCGGCCGATCGGCTCAGCGTTCCTCATGCCTCCACCGTATCGCGGACCCGATCCGAAACTGGCTTGACAACAAAACTGGTATTGATACAGTTTCGGAGTGACTTCACTAAAAAACCCGCCTGTGCGCAGCGAAAAGCGCGCCTGGATCATGCTCATCGTGCTGACGATGCTCACCGTCATCGGCATGACCGTCGTGCTCCCTGTCCTGCCCTTCGTCGTGCTGCAGTACGTGTCGCACGAAGGCGACCTGGCGATCTGGGTCGGCATCCTCGAAGCGATCAACGGTCTCTGCGCCTTCCTGGTCGCACCGTTCCTCGGACGACTCTCGGACAGGTTCGGCCGACGCCCCGTGATCATCGCCGCAGCCTTCGGCGCCGCGTTCGCGATGGCGCTGTTCGGCATCGGGGGAGCGATCTGGGTGCTCGTGCTCGCGCGTGTCATCCAGGGCCTCACTGCCGGTGACCTTCCCGCCCTCTTCGCCTACCTCGCCGACATCACGCCGCCCGAGAAACGCGCCCAGCGGTTCGGTCTTCTCGGCGCCCTCTCGGGCATCGGCATGATGATCGGTCCCGCGATCGGCGGGCTGCTCGCCGCCGTCAGCCTGCAGCTGCCGGTGTTCCTCACCGCGGCCGTCGCCCTCGTGATCGCGATCCTCAGCATCTTCCTGCTCCCCGAGAGCCTCAAGCCCGAGAACCGCATCGAGCGCATCTCGGTGCGCGAGATCCAGCCGTTCGGCGTCTTCAAGGAAGCATTCGGGCGCAAGGAGCTGCGGGGGCTGATGATCGGATTCGGCCTCCTGGCGCTCCCGTTCGGATTCTTCGTCAACAACTTCAGTGTGCTCGCCCTGGACTCGATCCAGTGGGGGCCGACGCAGATCGGTCTGCTCACAGCCTGCGTCGGCATCATCGACATCCTCATCCAGGGCGTGCTGCTCGGCATCCTGCTTCCTCGCATCGGCGAGCGCGGCGTGATCATCAGCGGCATCGTCGCGCAGGCCGTCGGCCTTCTGGGCCTCGCGCTGGTCGCCTCGATCGTCTCCCAGCCATGGGTGTTCATCGTCGGTGCGCTGATGCTCGCGGCCGGCCAGGGAGCGTCGACGGCCGCCCTGGACGGTGCCATGTCGAACGCGGTCGGTGACGACGAGCAGGGCTGGCTCGGTGGAGCGACGCAGTCGCTCACCGCCGCGATGAACACCGCGGCGCCGCTGATCGCCGGTGCGCTGTATGTCACCGTCAGTCACGCCGCTCCCTACTGGCTCGGCGTCGCGCTGATGGTCGTCGCCGTGATCGTCGTCGCGCGGGCGCACATCGCGAACACGGCGAAGCTGGATGCCGATCAGGGCGGTGCGACGCCGGATGCCGATGCCGATGCCGCCGCCGTCGGCGTCCCGGTCGCCGCCGTCGACACCCGCGGCTGACACGCGGGCCCGCGCCCGGGGGATGATGGGTGCATGTCCACCCCCCATCGCCCCGGGCTCCGGGTCTCGTCGGGTCTCACGATTCCCGAGGCCGAGCTGACATGGCGGTTCTCACGGTCGTCGGGGCCCGGCGGACAGGGCGTGAACACCGCGGATTCGCGGGTCGAACTCCTCTGGAATGCCGCGGGCAGCGCGGCCGTGACTCCGCACCAGCGTGAGCGCATCCTCGATCGACTGAGCGGGCGTCTCGTGAACGGGGTTCTCACGATCGCCGCGTCCGAGCACCGCGCACAGCTGCGCAATCGCGAAGCCGCACGCGAACGACTCGTGGCGCTGGTCGCCGACGCACTGCGCCCGCCGGCCCCTCAGCGTCGCGCGACCACGCCCAGCCGCGGTTCGAAAGAACGGCGGCTGAAGGCGAAACAGCGCCGTACCGACGTCAAGAAGCTGCGCAAGCCACCGAGAGACTGAACCGGATACGACCCCGGCCAGGTGAGACCTCAATCCTTGCTGCCGTGTACCAGCTCGAGTCCCGCGCCGGCGAACTGCCGCAGCGTCGCGTCGGGGAGGAACGCCCGGGTCAGCGCGGTGCCGATCGCCGGAAGGTCGCTCTCGTCGCGGAAGAGCAGGTACATGGTCTCGTACCGCGGGTGGAACTTCTGCTTGAAGCGGTGCAGAGATCCGAAGCCGTACACGGGCTCGAGCGCATCGGCGAGCCGGTCGCTGAGAACCGCGATCATGCCGGCATCCGGCGGGTAGTCGTGCGCGAGCGGAGCGCCCGACAGCGACATGATCTCGGCCCCCTCGTCGGCGAACTGCTTCGCGGACGATCCGATCAGGTACTCCATGACGGGTGCGAAACCCCCGTCGCGGCGCCGCATGAGGTCGAGCGTCCATCCGCGCACGACGCCGCCCTCGCCATACACCGGCAGCCACGAGAGGAAGCCGTCGACATCGCCGTTCGGAGCGATCGCGAGGGCGAGTCTGACCTCCCGATCCTCCGCCTCCTCGAGGGTGCCGAGCGTGAACCGCATCTCGGGCAGGTCCTTGTCGCCGACCCATGCCTCCGAGATCGCGCGCAGCTGCTGCCGCACGCCCCACGACTCGTCGGCCAGCCGCGTCATCCGGAACGTCATCTCCTCGCGGCCCGCGCGGTTGAGCGAGCTGCGCACCGAGTTCCAGCGCTTGCCCGTGAACTCCAGACCCGGCAGATCGACGATGGTGTCGTCGGCGACGACCAGGCTGCGCCAGCCGGCGGGCACGGCCTCTCGGGTGGCGTCGTCTGCGCTGAAGAAGCACGGGACGAGGCCGGCCAGTTCCGCGCCACGGATGAACTCGGAGACGGCATCTGCCCGTGAGGCCGAGGGCCCGATCGGGTCGGCGAGCGCGAGCGCCACGCCTGCGCGTCGCTGGTACGCGACGATCCCCGCGTCACTGCGCGCGTAGCTGTTGCCCTCCCAGGTCGTCATCCACGACAGCGTGCCGCCGCCGTGCGCGCGCAGCTCGGTCTTGACCTCGTCGACCGTCGGGGCCGGCTGGATGCCGAGGAGAGATCGGCGTTTCGCTCGGAAAGCCCGGCGCACGGCGATCAGGTAGACCAGCAGGATCAGCCAGAGGAATCCGTTGGCGAGCGTGAGCTCTGTCTCGCCGTCCCAGCGCAGGTCGACCTGGGCCTGCGAGAACACCGTGATGAGGACGAGCACCAGGGACGCGATCAGGATGTTGAAGAGGCCGAGCAGTATCACGAGCACCCACGCCCAGCGCCGGCCGCGCAGCAGCCCGTTCACGAGCACGACGATGACGACGAGGTCGATCGCGAGATCGATGAATCCTCCCGACGCGGACTCCGTCGGGCCGAACGGGCCGTCGGTGGCGACGAGTGTCGTGATGATCTCGACCGCGCCGAGCACGAGCAGCGAGACCACGGCGATCAGGCGTTGCTCTCGCACGGTGGTCCGCTGCACACGCAGGGAGCGGTCGACGACGAGGATCAGGAGCACGGCCAGCAGGTGCTCGAGATCCGCGACCTTTCCCCAGAACAGCATCGCGATGAACACGAAGCCGAGCAGCACGAGCCAGCCGCGCACGCGCCAGGGCGGGCGGAACAGGCCGATCGCGGCGGCGATGCACGCCATGGTGCCGCCCGAGGCCCCGACATCGAGCGCCTGGGCCTGCTCCTGCGCCCAGGCCCACGGCAGTTGCGAGGCGAAGAAGAGCACGAGCGCGGTGGCGAGGATCGCGAAGAGCTGTCCGACCCAGTAGTAGGCGAGCGCGACCCGGGTGCCGCGGCGGTATTCGAGGTACGCCATTCCCCAGAATCCCGAGATCGTGAAGACGTAGACCCAGGGTGCGTTGACGAAGAACGTGCCCGTGAGCGGCGTCCACCACATGCCCTGCGCGAGGTTGGGCAGACCGTACGCGACCGTGCCGAACAGATCGGTCTTCTCGAACGGGCTCCACAGGCCCTGCCAGATCACGCCGACCGTGAGGATGACGGCGATCATCGTGAGCGTGGCCGGGATGCGCCGCGACACGGCGGCGACGGGATGCGATGTGGGGGTTCGCGCCTCGGTCATGCGCTCAGCGTAGCGAGCGACCGTCGCCTTCCGGAGTGGAACGTCGAGGCTCGTGATGATTCCAGGCCCAGCGATAGCCGACGCCTCCGAACGTCATGAAGCCTGCGGCGAACAGCACCCCTGCGAGCACCCCGAGCACGATCGCCCACGCGAACGCGACGCCGGCCGCGACGACGACGGATCCGACCAGCATCCCCGCGACGCACGCGTTCACGACGATCAGCAGCATCACCGAGCTTCCCAGCAGGATGCTCAGTCGCCGCGGCCTGAGGAACGAGTAGGTGCGCTTCATGCCGGGTTCGTCATCGTGGGGTGAGGCGAGGAAGATGTCGGCGACCGCCGGATCCAGATCGACGTACGCGCCGCGGATGCGGTTCATCGCGACGACGTACATCATGTCCTCCTCGGACACGTTCATCACGCGCACCTGGGTCATGAAGCCGATGACGGCGAGGAACGCGAGGATCGCGAGTGATGCACCGCCGAACCACCCGCCGAAGTCCGAGGCCTGCCCGAGCAGTCCGATCGTCACGAGCCCCGCGGAGACGAGGGTCAGGAAGATGGTGATGCGGGAGAGCACCTCGCTCTGCGCCGTGCTGCGGGCCGCGAGGAGTCCCCAGTGCTCGGTCGCGAGGAGTTGCGCACGCCGGCCGAGCACCGCATCCGACTCCGTGCGGGGCGGCGGGGGCGCCGCGGCGTCGTCGTTCGGCCCTGCCGGCCCCTCCGCGGGCATGGGCTGCTCCAGAGAAGAGCCCTCGTTCATATCGGTATTGTGCTCCTGCCGCGGGCTCTCCGGTATGGGCTCCTCGACAGTTGCGACAGTCGCGCGCTGTCGCTCGGGGTCGATTCGGCGTTTGATGGAGTCATGCGCGCGCTTCAATCTCTCCGTACGACCGCGACACGTCGACGCGCATCTCTCGCGCTGGCTGCGGCATCCGTCGTCCTGCTCGCGGCCTGCACCGCCCCGCCCGGGTCGGAGCCGGTTGCGGATGCCGAGTCGGTCGCCTCCGACCTCGACGCCCCGTGGTCGATCGCCTTCCATGACGAGGTGGCCCTGGTGAGCGAGCGCGACAGCGCGCGGGTGCTCGAGGTCGCCGACGACGGACGGGTGCGCGAGGTCGGAGTGATCGGCGGGGTCTCGCCGGGCGGCGAGGGCGGGCTGCTCGGGCTCGCGGTGCACGACGGCCAGCTGTTCACCTACTTCACGGCGGAGGGGGAGAACCGCGTCGAGCGGCGGGTGATCGTCGGAGACGCCGGGGCGCTGTCGCTCGGGGATGCCGCCACCGTGCTCGACGGCATCCCCGCGGCGGGCAACCACAACGGCGGGCGCATCGCGTTCGGCCCCGATGGGATGCTCTACGTCACGACCGGCGACGCGGGCGACCGAGACAGCGCTCGAGACCTCGACGCACTGTCGGGCAAGATCCTGCGCGTCACCCCCGAGGGCGAGGTGCCGGCGGACAATCCCTTCGACCGATCACCCGTCTACAGCTACGGACACCGCAATCCACAGGGCATCGGCTGGGATGCCGAGGGCACGATGTACGCGACCGAGTTCGGGCAGGACACCTGGGACGAGCTCAATGTGATCGAGGCCGGCGGCGATTACGGCTGGCCCGAGGTCGAGGGCATCTCCGGCGACGACGCCTTCATCGACCCCGTGCAGCAGTGGCGGCCGGATGCCGCGAGCCCGAGCGGCATCGCGGTGACGGGCTCCGACATCGTGATCGCCACCCTCCGCGGCGAGCGACTGCGCGTCGTCCCGCTCGATGACCTGACCTCCGGCACCGAGCGGTTCGAGGGCGAACTCGGACGCCTGCGCGACGTCGTGGTCGCACCGGATGGCGCCCTGTGGGTGCTCACGAACAACACGGACGGACGCGGTAGCCCCTCACCCGGTGACGACCGCATCCTCCGTCTCGCCGCCGACTCGCTGCAGTCAGCCGACTGACCGACGGCGAAGACCGGCGCTCGCCGCCGGCAGCCGTTCAGGCGAAGCCGTCGACTCCCGTGGCCGTGACCGACAGCGCCCACAGTCGTTCGGCCGCCTCGGGATCGATCGCCCATTCCTTCACGCCGCCCGTGGTCATGTCGGTGTGGTCGGCCGGAACGACGCCCTTGATCGAGCAGTCCTCGCAGTAGGCGCCGCTGCGGTCGGCCAGTTCGGGCGCCGTCGCGGCCCAGAGTCCCGTCGACGCTCCTTCCGCGGGCGTCTTGAAGCGCGGGTTGGGGGTTCCGTCCTCGTCGATCCAGCCACGGGAGATCAGCTCCTCGCGCGGCACGTGCCGCTGCAGATCGGTCATGATCCCGCCCGGGTGCACCGAGAAGGCGAGGATGCCGCGCGCGGCGCCACGACGGGCCAGCCCCACGGCGAACAGCGCGTTCGCGGTCTTCGACTGTCCGTAGGCGACCCACGGGTCGTAGGGCGTGGTCTCGAAGTCGATGTCGTCGAAGCGCACGGGGGAGCGGAAGTGCCCTCCCGAGGAATACGAGATCACTCGCGCGCCCTCCGGCAGCAGCTCGGCCACCCCTTGGACCAGGGCGAAGTGACCCAGGTGGTTGGTGCCGAACTGCGACTCGAAGCCCTGCGCCGTGTGACCGAACGGGGTGGCCATGATGCCGGCGACATCGAGCACGAGATCGATCGGGCGGCCGTCGCGACGCACGGTCTCGGTGAAGGCGGCCACCGACTCCAGGTCGCCCAGGTCGGCGCTGCGCACCTCGACCGCGTCGATACCCGCCAGCGCCTTCTCGGCGGCGTCGAGACGCCGCGCGGGCACGATCACGCGCACTCCGGCATCCGCGAGCGCACGCACCGTCTCGAGTCCGAGCCCCGAGTATCCGCCCGAGACGATCGCGGTCTTGCCCGAGAGATCGACCCCGGCGATCACCTCGGCCGCGGTCGAGCGGTAGCCGAACTCCGAGGCGAGGGGCTGCTGGCGGGCGAGCATGTCGAGAGGGGGGAATGCATCTGTCATGCTCCGACCGTACGATCTAGAGTGCACTCGAAGTCAAGGAGGAGTCCCGTGGAGGATGTGATCGACACGACGCGCACGTTCAGCATCGGTGAGCTCGCGCGACTGGCGGGCGTGAGCGTGCACACGCTGCGCTGGTACGAGGCCGAGGGGCTGTTCCCGCGCGACGTGCCGCGCACCCCCGGCGGTCGGCGCGTCTACGCGCACGACTCGCTCGCGTGGCTCGCTCTGCTGGCACGACTGCGCGAGTCGGGCGCGCCCATCGCCGTTCTTCGCGAGTACGCCGCGCTGGTGCGCGCGGGCAGCGGCAACGAGGCCGAGCGTCTCGCGCTGCTGCGCGCGCACGAGCGCTCCCTCGATGCGCAGATCGAGACGCTGATCGACTGCCGTCGGGTGATCAGCGCCAAGGCCGACGCCTACCAGGAGGCGCTCGTGGCCCGGGGACTCCTCTGACGACGGAAGCTGCCGACTATTCGCCCACGGCCTTCTCCAGCGCCGCGTCGAGGTCGCCCCACGCCTGCAGCACCACGGGCTCGCCGTCGATGAAGAAGCTGGGCGTGCTGCGCACTCCGAGCCGCTCGCCGTCGCTGCTGTCGGCTCGCACGCGCTCGAGCGTCGCCGGGTCGGCGATGGCCGCATCATATGCGGCCATGTCGAGCCCGAGCTCGGCCGCGAGACCCCGGAACACCTCGGGCGTCTCCTCCGACTTCTCGCCCCACTGGGCCTGCGTCTCGAAGAGGCGGTGATACATGTCCTCGAAGCGGTCCTGCTGCGCCGCGGCTTCGGCGGCGAGAGCGGCCTGCGTCGAGTTGATGTGCCCGGGGAGGGGGAAATACCGCACCACGTAGGTGATCTCGCCCGAGTACTTCTCCCGCAGGTCTTCGACGATCGGATAGAACGCTCCGCATGCCTCGCATTCGAAGTCGAGGAACTCGACGACGGTGACGGCGTCGGGCCCTCCGTCGTCGAGGACGTGCGAGTCGGTGCGCACGGTCTGCATCTTCTCGCCCTCGGGGGTCGTGGGCTCTGCGGGGCGCTGCGCGAGGGCGTAGACGATGGCTGCGGCGGCGAGCACGGCAGCGACGGCGATGGCGATCAGGGTCGCCGAGACAGAGGTCTTCATGGGTTTCTCCAACGGTTCGGATCAGGCAGGTTCTTCGAGCCGCGCGCAGAGCGCGGCGAGGGTCGCCGACGAGCGCGGCTCGGGTCGCCGACGAGCGGCGTGCCTGATTCAGGTGCGGGAGACCGAGAGCTGAGCGAGGGTGAGCGGGGCAACGTGCAGACGCGGGCCGGCGCGAGTCGCAGCCGAGGAACGCCTCGGCGCGATCTGGAGCATCCGATGCGCCCCCGTGAGCCCGCGCAGTGACAGCAGCACAAGGAGGATGCAGCACAGCGCCGCGGCCATGATCATCCCGGCGTCGTGCGAGGGAGCGGTCTCGACCACGCTCGTCATGTCGTGATGACCGGTGACCGATGCGAGGCTCGACCCCGGTGCGAGGCACAGCGCGGTGTGCGCGTCCGCCTTGCCGTGCGATGTCGACCACGCGCCGATGACGAGCAGCAGGGCGAGGCCGAGCGCGAGAGCGACCCGGAGGATCAGCCTCCGCTCGACGCCCTGGTGTCGCACTCGCATCGACAGGTCAGGCATGGTCAGCGCAGTCTAACAATCGGGCATCGGCGCCTGCCCTGAGCGCCCCCACAGGCCGCGGTCGCACAGACCCGCCTACACTGGAGGGGTGGCGAGACTGTTGATCGTAGGCGGATTCCTGGCAGCCATCTTCTGGGTGTACAGCATCGTCGACTGCGCCGTGCAGCCGTCGACCCGTCACCGGGGTGTGCCGAAGGCCGCCTGGGTCGCGATCGTCGTCTTCATCCCCGTCATCGGCGGAATCCTCTGGTTCGTCATCGGACGCCGCCGGGCGGGAGACAACGGTGGCGCGATCCGCATCATGGGTCCCGACGACGACCCGCGGTTCCTGCGCACCATCAGCAAGAGCGAGCAGGACGCCCGCATCCGTCGCCTCGAAGAGGAGCTCGCCCGCCTCGAGGACGAGACCGACGAAGGCACGGCGACCGACGGCACAGCGCCGGACGCGCGTCCGTGACGGCATCGCCCGCGACGGATGCTGCGGCATCCCTGATCGCCGACCTGATCGGCCACGGTGTGCGCGACCTGGTGCTCTCGCCGGGATCCCGTTCGCAGGCACTCGCGCTCGCCGCGGTGCATGCCGCGAACCAGGGACATCTGCGCGTGCACGTGCGCATCGATGAGCGTGTCGCGGGATTCACTGCGCTCGGACTCTCGCGTGAGGCCGGCGTTCCCGCCGCCGTGCTCTGCACTTCGGGCACGGCCGCCGCGAACCTGCTGCCTGCGGCCCTGGAGGCCTTCCATTCGGGCGTCCCGCTGCTGCTGCTGACGGCCGACCGCCCGCCCGAGCTCCGGGGCATCGGGGCGAATCAGGCGACCATCCAGCCCGGCATGTTCGCTCCCTGGGCGCGCGCGCAGATCGACGCTCCTGTTCCCGGTGACGGCGACTGGTCGGGTCTCGCGGCCCAGGCCGTCTCGATCGCGATGGGGGCAGACGCGCAGCACGGGCTCGCCGGCATCGCGGGGCCTGTGCACCTCAACCTGCCGTCGCGCGAGCCGCTCTCGGGCGCCATCCCCGCTCTCGACATCACCCCGGGCGACGCACCGCCGCGCGCCGTCTCCGAGCCGCTCCTGCTCGATCGCGCACGCCGCACGGTCGTCATCGCGGGAGCCGATGCCGGGGCGGATGCCGAAGAGATCGCCCACGCGGGCTCGTGGCCGCTGATCGCCGAGATCGTCAGCGGAGCGCGGTTCGGGCGCCAGATCGTGCACGGCTACCGCGCCCTGCTCGGCGACGCCGACCTCGGCGGACGCATCGAGCGAGCCGTGGTGCTCGGCCACCCGACGCTCAGCCGCGAGGTCACGCGACTGCTGTCGCGCGCCGATGTCGAGGTGATCGCGGTGCGGCGCGGGGGCGAAGAGCTGAACCTCAACGGACGCACCACGTCCGCAGCATCCGTCTCGGTCGCGCCCGGCCCGGCCGATCGAGAGTGGCTCGGCGCCTGGCTCACGGCATCCGCCGCACAGGCCGTCGACCTCAGCGAGCGGGCTCCGGATCCCCACGGACTCGCATCGACCGACTTCAGCGCCCGTCGCGACGCCGTGAAGGCCGAGCTCGAGGCCGTGCGGCGTCCGCTCGACCGTGAGCTGCTGGCCGACGCCGTCTGGCGGGCGACCTGGCCCCACGACCGGCTCGTGTTCGGGTCGTCGCGTCTGGTGCGGGTGGCCGATGCTGTGCTCGGCGGCAAGAAGGTGCCGGTGCACGCCAACCGCGGCCTCGCCGGGATCGACGGCACGATCGCGACCGCCACGGGCATCGCCCTCGCGAGCCAGGCCGGGGGAGCGCCCGGAGTCACGCGCGTGCTGCTGGGCGACCTCACCTTCCTCCACGATGTCGGAGCGCTGCTGCTCCCGCCCGACGAGCAGGAGCCGCGCATCCAGGTGATCGTCGGCAACGACGGCGGCGGAACGATCTTCGACGGCCTCGAGGTGGGCGCCTCCGCAGACCGCGCCGATCTCGACCGCGCCTTCTACACGCCGCACGGCGTGCGACTCGAGCAGCTGGCCCTCGCGTACGGGTGGGAGTATCAGCGCATCACCACCCGCACCGCCCTCGACCAGGCACTCACCACGCCGGCCGGCGGACGTCAGCTGATCGAGGTTCCCTTGTCGCGCTGAGAATCTTCGCCACGTCTGCGGAAGCGCAGTGGCAGGATGAACGCATGACAGCGCATGAGTGGGCAGGGACCCTCCAGGTCGGCGAGGGATTCCGCCTCTCCGACGTCGATCCGCAGAGCACCCCCGGGTACAGCGGCGGGAAGGCCGATGGCAAGCGCGACCTCGCGGTGGGCCTCGATGAGCTCAATCAGCTGCAGGAGCGGCTCTTCGCCGAGAGTCGGGTGGGGGTCGCGAAGGACTCCGTGCTGCTGATCCTGCAGGCGATGGACTCGGCCGGCAAAGGCGGCATCGTGCGCCACGTGGTCGGCGGCGTCGACCCGCAGGGTGTCGCGCTCACGGCGTTCAAGGCCCCGACCGAGGAGGAGCTCGCGCACGACTTCCTGTGGCGCGTCAGCAGGCGCCTTCCGGAGCCCGGCTTCATCGGCGTCTTCGACCGCTCGCACTACGAAGACGTGCTGATCGGCCGGGTGCGGTCGCTGGCCCCGGCAGACGAGATCGAACGCCGATACGACGCCATCAATCGGTTCGAGGCAGAGGTCGCGGCATCCGGAACGCGCATCGTCAAGGTCATGCTGCACATCTCGCGCGACGAGCAGAAGTCCCGGCTGATGGAGCGGCTCGAACGACCCGACAAGCACTGGAAGTACAACCCGGGCGACGTCGACGAGCGGCTGTTGTGGGACGACTACATGGCGGCGTATCAGACCGTGTTCGAGCGCACCTCGACCCCGGTGGCTCCCTGGCATGTGATCCCGGCCGACCACAAGTGGTTCGCACGCCTCGCCGTGCAGGAGCTGCTCCTCGATGCGCTGCAGCGGATCGACCCGCAGTGGCCGGCCGCCGACTTCGACATCGAGGCCGAGAAGAAACGCCTCGCCGCGAGCTGACCGCGCCGCGATCGCCCCTTCAGCTGGCACCTGTTGTCGCTGTTGTCGCGCCATTCCGTCAAGAGGTGCCACCCGGTGCTGAGCGCTGGCACCCCGCCGTGGCCGTCGCCCTCGGCGTTCGTCGAGACCGGGGTCAGGCGAGCGCGTCGACCAGCGGGCGGAACTTCACCCGGGTCTCGAGCAGCTCGGACTCCGGATCCGAGCCCGCCACGATCCCGGCACCCGCATAGGCGGTGACGGCGATGTCGGCCTCGGCATCGGCGCTCGAGGCGACAGAGAACTGTGCGCAGCGCAGCGCGATCGCCCACTCGCCGTTGCCCGCGTGGTCGACCCAGCCGACGGGACCGGCATAGCGCCCGCGATCGAAAGGCTCGAGCTCACGGATCGCCGCGATCGCCGCGGGCGTCGGGGTGCCCGCGACGGCAGCCGTCGGATGCAGTGCTCCAACGAGGTCGAGCGACGACCCGCCGTCTGCCAGCTCCCCTTCGACGTCGGTCGCGAGGTGGAAGAGATTCGGCAGCTTCAGCAGGAACGGCTGCTCGCTCGCGGCGAGAGCGCGTGTATGCGGTCGCAGCGAGGCCAGCACGCTCTGCACGGCGTACTGGTGCTCGTCTAGGTCTTTGGTGCTCGACGCCAGATGAGCGGATGCCGCGGTGTCGGCATCCGCGTCGGCCCCTCGCCCGATGGTCCCCGCCAGCACGCGTGCGGTGACGGTGTGCTCCTGCACGGTGACGAGGGTCTCGGGGCTCGCGCCGATGAGTCCGTCGACCGCGAAAGCCCAGGTGTCGGGGTAGCCGGTCGACAGAGCGCGCACGAGGCGGCGGAGGTCGGAGCGCGCCGGGATGCTGCCGCTGAGATCGCGGGCCAGCACGACCTTGCTCAGCTCGCCGGCGGCGATGCGGTCGAGTGCCTGCCGCACGGAATCCTGATACCCCTGCGGGCTCTGCTCGCCGGGGCCGACCGTGCCCGCCCAGTGCGGACCGTACGTCTGCGTCGCGGCATCCGCCTGGCCCGAAGCGGAAGACGAGCGGATGCTGGTGAGCCACGTGCGACCGCGATGCCTGCCGATGACCAGTGACGGAACGATCAGCACGCTGTCGGCCGCGGAGTCCTCGTCGAACGTCAGCGTTCCGAAGGCCACGAGACCCGTGCCCGGCAGCGACAGCGGGTCGGTGATCTCGGCATCCCGTGCCAGGTCCCGCCAGGCGCTGGCGATCGCCGCAGAGCGCAGCTGACCGGTGCCCGCGGGCACCCGGATGCTCGCCACGATGCCGCCGTCGACAGCGACGATCCCGTCTCCTCGGCGCAGCCAGGCGAGGGGATCAGCCGGGTCGGCGTAGGCCAGGAGATCCTCGACCGGATCGATCTCACGGGTCTCCACGACCAGCCTGTTGCTCACTCCACCAGCCTAGTTCCCCCGCCCTCGACGGGCTTCGAGCGACGCTGTCCGTGCCGGCCGAGCCCTGAGCCCCTCCGCGGCGAGCCCCTTCATCCGCGGCGAGTCTCTCCGTCCGTCGCGAGACCCACCATCCGCAGCGAGACCCACCATCCGGCGGCGAGTTGCGGGTGAGACCCCCCATCCGTCGCGAGACCCACTGCGGTGACGTGGGTTTCGTCCCGAATGCTCCGTCTCACCGTCCGCCACGTGCACGACCGTCGCGAAACCTACGGCCAGCGCTGAGATTCGGGGCGAGACCCTCCATCCGTCGCGAGACCCTCCCTCCGTCACGAGACCCTCTATCCGGCGGCGAGTTGCGGGTGAGACCCACCATCCGTCGCGAGACCCACTGCGGTGACGTGGGTTTCGTCCCGAATGCTCCGTCTCACCGCATCCACGCCCGCACGCACGCACGCAAACCGCCGCCCCCACGCACGCACACCGCCGCCCCCGCCCGCCTCCCGCCAGCCACCCGCCCCACCCACCCGCCCCACCCACCGTCCGCCGCATACG
The DNA here is from genome assembly GCF_058791955.1 of Microbacterium sp. EB106-03-03-XG65. Classification (NCBI taxonomy): domain Bacteria; kingdom Bacillati; phylum Actinomycetota; class Actinomycetes; order Micrococcales; family Microbacteriaceae; genus Microbacterium; species Microbacterium sp. EB106-03-03-XG65. The sequence goes on along the minus strand of NZ_JBYTEB010000002.1, from coordinate 576,073 downwards.
CTGGGGGCATGAGCGACGCACGCCCCGCCCCCGGCACCGAGATGGTCTTCCAGTGGCGCAAATGGGACGGCTCGCCGCACTGGCGTCACGAGTGCGTCTACCTCGGCTCCGACGAGTGGGGCGACTGGGTCGGGCAGCCGACCGGATGGCACAGCGCTCGTCCCGGCGCGGCGTTCGTGGCGGCGACGCCGAATGTCACTCTCGTCCCCCGCCAGACGGACTACGCGCTGACGGTCAACCGAGATCACCCGCGGGGCATGCGCATCTACATCGACCTCGGGTGGGACATCGGGTGGTCCGATGATCCACTGCTCGCGGTCGGCATCGACATGGACCTCGACGTGGTTCGGGTCGTCGGCGAGCGCGGCACCTGGGTCGATGACCGCGACGAGTGGGCCGAGCACAGCGCGCAATACGGGTACCCGGCCGAGGTGATGACCAGGCTCGAAGACCTTGCTCTCGACCTCGAGCACCGGGTCCGCGCGCAGTCCGCGCCGTTCGACGACGCCACCGCCGACATCTGGCTCGATCGTCTCGAGGCTCTGCGGCTGGCGCCCAGGGCTCGCGCCTAGACTGGACGCGTGACCTCGAACGAAGCAAACCGCGCCGATCTCGGCAAGGACCCCGCCCGCGTCAGCGGCATGTTCGACCAGGTCGCGGCCGGGTACGACCGCACGAACACGGCGATGACCGTCGGCAACGACGCTCTCTGGCGCGCGGCCACGACCCGCGCCGTGGCTCCGAAGCCGGGGGAGAAGATCCTCGACCTCGGTGCCGGCACCGCGTCGTCGTCGGCCTCGCTTGCTCGCAGTGGCGCACAGGTCGTCGCAGCCGACTTCTCGCCGGGCATGCTCGCCGAGGGTGAGCGCCGACACGGCAGCCTCCGCAATCTCTCGTTCGTGCAGGCGGATGCGACCGATCTGCCCTTCTCCGACGAGGAGTTCGACGCGGTCACGATGTCGTACGCGCTGCGCAACGTCAACGACCCGAAGAAGGCGCTGCGCGAGCTCCTGCGCGTCACGAAGCCCGGCGGTCGCCTGGTGATCAACGAGTTCTCCACTCCGCCGAGCGGACTGTTCCGTGCCGGATACCGCTTCTACAACTCGCAGGTCCTGCCACGCGTCGCGCGCGTCGCCGGCACCAACGGCGAGGCCTACGACTACCTGAACGAGTCGATCCGAGAGTGGCCTGATCAGAAGAAGCTCGCCTCGTGGATCCGCGAAGCAGGGTGGACCGACGTCGCGTACCGCAACCTGTCGTTCGGCATCGTCGCGCTTCACCGTGCGCGCAAGCCCGACGTGAGTGCGTCCGCGTGAGTTCGGCGCGAACCCGCACGCCTGACGACGGTAGGGTGAGAGCGTGACTTCGAGCCGCGTAGCCCCGGGTTCGCGACTGGCGAGCCGTCTCGGTTTCAGCGACCGTGTCTTCATCGGCACCGCGGGCCGACGTGTCGCTCAGGCGATCGAAGACGGCCTCGAGAAGGTCGAGACCGGGCTCGCCGATGACGTGCGCGTCGCCGATCCGCTGGCCGACGCCGCCAGCCGGTACCTCTACGAGGCGGGCGGCAAGCGCATCCGCCCGGTGCTCACTCTGCTCGCAGCCCAGCTCGGCGACGGCAACACCGAGCAGGTGATCGATGTGGCCAAAGCGCTCGAGATCACGCACCTCGGCTCGCTTTATCACGACGACGTCATGGATGGCGCCGATCGCCGTCGCGGTGTTCCGGCCGCCCAGACGGTGTGGGGCAACAACATCGCCATCCTCACCGGGGACATCCTGTTCTCTCGCGCGAGCCAGCTGATGTCGCGACTGGGCGAGCGTGCGATCCGTCTGCAGGCCGACACGTTCGAGCGTCTGGTCCTCGGGCAGATGCACGAGACCATCGGCGCCCAGCCCGACGACGACCCGATCGAGTTCTACATCCAGGTGCTCGCCGACAAGACCGGTTCGCTGATCGCGGCGGCGACGCAGGGCGGCGTGATCTTCTCGAACGCACCCTCGGAGTACGAAGAGCCGCTGCGCGTCTACGGCGAGAAGATCGGCGTCGCATTCCAGCTGCTCGACGATGTGATCGACCTCTCGGCCAAGCCGGAGGACACCGGCAAGGTTCCCGGCACCGACCTGCGCGCCGGCGTTCCGACCATGCCGTACCTGCTGTTGAAGGCCGAGACGGATGCCGGGTCGATCGACCTCGCATCCCGCATCGATGACGGCGTCGCCCGGATCGCCGCGGGTGAGGATGCGTCGATCCTCGACGGGCCGCTCACCGAGCTGCGCGACCACGCCGGCACCCAGAAGACTCTCGCGCTCGCGCATTCCTGGACTCAGGATGCGATCGACGCGCTCGCCCCGCTCCCGCGCGGCACCGTGCGCGAGGCGCTCACGCGCTTCGCCGAGACCCTCGTCGAACGCTCCAGCTGATCGCGTCGCGGCAGTCGCCGCGTGCATGTGATGTGACGGCCCACGAAAGGACCCCCTATGACCAAGCTCAGACTGGCCATCGTCGGAGCGGGCCCGGCAGGCATCTACGCCGCCGACATCCTGCTCAAGGCCGAGCGCAAGTTCGACGTCTCGATCGACCTCTTCGAGCAGCTCCCGGCGCCGTACGGCCTGGTGCGCTACGGCGTCGCGCCCGACCACCCGCGCATCAAGGGCATCATCAACGCGCTGCGCGATGTGCTCGACCGGGGCGACATCCGCCTCTTCGGCAACGTGCGCTTCGGTGAGGACATCACGCTCGACGATCTCAAAAAGCACTACAACGCGGTGATCTTCGCCACCGGAGCGATCCGCGACACGACCCTCGACATCCCGGGCATCGACGCCGTCGCCTCGTACGGCGCCGCCGACTACGTGAGCTGGTTCGACGGTCACCCCGATGTGCCGCGCGAGTGGCCGCTGGATGCCGCGTCGGTCGGTGTGCTCGGCAACGGCAACGTCGCGCTCGACGTCGCGCGCATGCTGGCGAAGCATGCCGAAGACCTGCTCGTCACCGAGGTCCCCGAGAACGTCTACGAGGGGCTCAAGGCCAGCGCGGTCACCGATGTGCACGTCTTCGGGCGTCGAGGTCCCGCGCAGGTGAAGTTCACGCCGCTCGAGCTGCGTGAGCTCGGCGAGCTGCGCGACGTCGACATGGTGGTCTACGACGAAGACTTCGACTACGACGAGGCCTCGAAGGATGCCGTCGCGAGCAACAAGCAGGTCATGGTCATCGATCGCATCCTGCAGTCGTGGCGCAAGCGCGACTCCGTCAACAACGCCGGAGGCACCGCCTCGCGTCGCCTTCACCTGCACTTCTGGGCGCGCCCGGTCGAGGTCCGCAAGGACGAGCAGGGCCGCGTCGCCGCTCTCGTCTACGAGCGCACGGAGCCCGACGGGCAGGGCGGAGCCGTGGGCACGGGAGAGATGCGCGAGGTGCCGCTGCAGGCGCTGTACCGCGCGATCGGCTACTTCGGATCCCCGCTTCCCGGCGTTCCCTTCGACAAGAAGCACGGCGTCATCCCCAACCGCGAGGGACAGGTGCTCGCCAAGGACTCGAACCAGCAGGCGACGGGCATCTACGCGACGGGCTGGATCAAGCGCGGCCCCGTGGGGCTCATCGGGCACACCAAGTCGGATGCGATGGAGACCGTCCGTCACATCATCAACGATCAGGGTTCGTGGTGGCACCCGGAAGACCCGTCCGAAGAGGCTGTCCCCGCACTCCTGCGCGAGCGCGGTGTGCGCTGGACCGACCTCGACGGCTGGCACCGTCTCGACGAGCACGAGATCGCCCTCGGTGCTCCGCACGAGCGTGCCCGGGTCAAGGTCGTCCCCCGCGAAGAGATGGTGCGCGTGTCTCGCGGAGAGTGACCGCCGCAGGCTCGACGTGTGCCCTCCGCCTGTCGGATGGCACACGTCTCTAGGCTGGGCCCATGCGCCTGCGTTCTCTGGTCGTTTTCGGCACCATCGCTCTGCTGCTCGTCTCAGGATGCTCCGCCGCGCCTACGCCCGCGCCGACCCCGACGACGTCCGTGCCGGCATCCGCCAGTCCCGAGCCGTCTGCGACACCCGAGCCGATCGCGACGCCGGAGCCGGCATTCGACGTGACCTGCGATGATGTCGCCGCAGAGATGTCGGCGCTGTTCGGCGAGCCGGAGACTCCGGTCGAACCGGTGCTGTCGGTGGTGTCCACGATGAGCTGGATCCCGGGACCCGCGCAGCACATGTACCAGCAGGTGGGTGGGATCGCATGCACCGCCGGTGAGGAGGCCAACCGCAGGTGGGAGGTCACGATCGTCCCCGATGCGCAGGCCGTGATCGAGGGCGCGACCGAGCGGCAGGGGTACTGGGGCGAGCAGGCGTCGTGCGCCGACGGCATCTGCACGTTCGAGTTCCCGGACGGCGATGTGCTGCTCGCAGCCACGGTGTTCGAGCCGGGGATCGGTGCGGACGAGACCGCACGAGTCGACGAGGCGATGCGTCGACTCGCCGCTGACGCGGCAGCGAGCGTGCGAGATGTCGAGCGCATCGACAGCGACATCATCGGAGCGCCCTGCGAGAGGTTCCTCACCGAGCAGCAGGTGAACGAGCAGTTCGGGGTGTCGGATGCGATGCTCTACTCGGACTTCGGCGGATGGGGCATTCCGGCCGAGATCTATCACGTCGCCAACGGCTCCCGGATCTGCATGTATCGGACTTCGGCGGGGGAGTACGAGGGGCCCACCTACGTTCTGTTGACCGCTCTTCCGGGCGGCGCATGGGCCTTCGAGCAGCAGGGTGGTACTCCGGCGACCGTTGAGGGCGCGGATGCGGCGAAGACGAGCACCGGCGAGCACGGGGAGAGCTTCCTCGACGTGCGAGTCGGAGGGGACTGGATGCGGCTCGTCACCTACGATGACGGATCCGGCGCGCCGGACCCCACGCCCTCGGCCGAGTCTGTGGTGCGCAACCTCGCCGTGGGTCAGCCCGCTCCGCAGTAGTCCACAGCCCGTGGGCTAGCCTGGCCGCATGGCTGACTGGAGACCCGACGTTCTCGGCGACGAATTCGAGCAGCTCACGCTCGAGCTCGGCGAAGACGACGAGGGTCCGGTCGTCGCGACCCTCGTGCGAGCGCTTCCCGGTGACCAGAACTGGTGGGATCGCGTGCGCGCACGTCGGCGCCCGCTCGACGACGTCGACGTGCTCTACGTGCACGGGTGGTCGGACTACTTCTTCCAGAAGCGCCTGGCGCGATTCTGGACGGCGCGGGGCGCTCGGTTCTTCGCGCTGGATCTGCGCAAGTACGGGCGCAGTCTGCGCGACGGTCAGACCCCCGGCTACATCACCGACCTCCGCGCATACGACGACGACATCGGCGCGGCGCTCGACGCCATGGGCAGAGGCGCCGAGGGGGCCGCATCCTCGCGCCGTCTGGTGCTGCTCGGTCACTCCACCGGAGGACTCACGCTGAGTCTGTGGGCGTCGAGACACCCGGATACAGCGGATGCGCTGGTCTTGAACAGTCCGTGGCTGGAGTTCCAGGTCGCGTCAGCCCGGCCCCTGATCGCGCCGGTCGCGGAGCTGCAGGCGCGATGGGCACCGCGCGAGGTGGCCCCTCAGGTCGATCTCGGTTTCTACACCCGAGCTCAGCAGGAGGTGACCGATCCCGACGATCCGGTCGACATCAACCTCGCCTGGCGTCCAGCCCAGACGATGGCCGTGCACGCGGGGTGGTTCCATGCCATCCTCACCGGCCACGCGGCGGTGGCGGCGGGACTCGCGATCGATGCGCCGGTGTGCGTGCTGCTCTCGGCCCGGTCCGCGACCCCTACGCGGTGGTCGGAGGATCTCACCCGTGCGGATTCCGTGCTCGTCGTCGACGACATCGCGCGAGCCGCGCTGAAGCTCGGACCATCCGTGACGGTCGAGCGGATCGATGGTGCCCTTCACGACGTCTTCCTCTCCCGCCATGAGGCGAGAGAGGAAGCGTATCGTCGCCTCGACCGGTGGGTCAGAGGCTGGTCAGCAGCCGGGTGACGCCGTCACACGTAGTACATGGCGCGGGCAAGGCGTTCGGACTCGTCGGCATCGCCTCGCAGAACGGCGTCGCGGAAGTCCCGGTAGACCATCAGCATCCGCTCTTCATCGCCCTCGGGAAGAGTCCACGATCGCAGATTGCGGAACAGAGCCATGCTCGCGTCGTTGATGAGCACCTGATGCTGGATGTTGCGGCTGCGGTCGCTGAGGAATGAGAAGACCGCCCAGCGTGCCTCGGACAGCTCCTCGGGTTCGTCGATCGCGCCGCACATGCGGTCGACGAGATCGGCCAGCTCTTCGCGCTCGCCCTGCGTCATACGGCCGATGCCCATGCGCGCGGCGACACCCGCCTGGTAACCGGCGAACTCCAGAGTCTGCTCGACCACCTCGGGTGTGACGGTGGTGACCTCGGTGTATCTGCTCGGGTACATCGTGACGAGGCCCAGACGCTCGAGCCGCTGCAGCGCTTCACGCACCGGCGTGCGAGACACATGCAGCTCTTCGGCCACGTCGACGTCGCGGATACGGTGCCCCGGTTCGAGCGCGCCGTCGACGATCTGCGCGCCGATGTGCTGGAAGACCTCCTCTGCCAGTAGTTGCTTGCTCTCTCGAATACTCGTCATCGAGTTGTTGGTGATCATGGATTGCCCCCAGTTGCATTCCCAGATCCGAGCCCCCCCATGATGTGCTCGGACGCTCACTACATCACGAACTCGGTCGCGATGCCAATAATCCACAGGTGCATTTCATCGGCCTCCGGAAGCCTGCCGGCGGTGCATCCTCGTGGGACTTCGACAACAAGAATTCTGTGGCCGGCGGGCGTGGGACGCCCGCCGGCCACAGACGATGTCGTGCACGGAGCTGCACCGCGCCCAGTCCCCACAAGGCGGGAACCCGGGCCGCACACGCGGACCGTGGTTCGGCAGCGCGTCATGCACCGACGCATCGTCTGCCGCATCGGGATGCGGCTGTCTCCAGTCTCTGGCAACGCCACCCATATATCGGAATGGGATGTGTCCGCTAGCGTGGAGATCGTGGACAAACGGCAGCGAGCTCTCTTGGCACTTCCGTCGGGTGAACTCGCGAACAGCTCCGCGTTCCAGGTGTTCGAAGACATGCTCGCCTCGATCTACGACGGAGAGATCGCGCCGGGTGATCCGGTCAGCGAGAACGACATCGCCAAGAAGTACGGCGTCTCCCGGACGCCGGCGCGGGAGGCGATCCAGCGCCTCAGAGAGCTCGGGCTGGTCGAGGCCTCGGCGGGCCGGACTTCTCGAGTTGTGCTGGTCTCCGAGCAGACCACCCGCCACGCCCTCGTCGTGTGGGAGGCGCTCATGATGGCCGCGGCCGCCGAGACGGTCGCTCTCATCGACGCCGCAGACCTCGAGCTCATGCAGGCGAGCATCGAGGAGTTCCGAGAGGCGGCGAGCCGCGGCGACGCGGGGAGGGCCGCGCAGGCAAACTACAATCTGTTCGCGGTCCTCGTCACGAAATCCACTAATCCGCTTCTCGTGAAGAGCGTCGCGCTCACCGTCCACATGATCCGGTTGGGCGGCCTGTCTCTACCCCGTTGGGTGGATGCGCACGTGCTTGGCGCCGCGCAAGTCGCACTCGTCGATGCGCTCCGCGCGGGGGATGTCGCCGCCGCGAAGGCGGCGATTCATGCCGCAGCCGACTTCCGGCTCGCCCCCGATGAGGATCACGCCGATTCGATGGAACAGTAGCCCTCGATTTCGTTCAGGGCTCGTGTGACGCGCCTCTTGACGATGGCCATGGCAGCGCTTGTATACTGGCATACAGGTAGGGATATCGATGCGTATCTAGCTGGGGCAGCCGATCGCACGCTTCTGGGGCGATGAACTACTTGCGGGTCTTGCTGAACCTTTTGGGGAAGAGTGTCAGCAAGACCCACAACTCTCCCCGCCGGGGGCCGATCTTCCGCGACCCCGGACACGGAGAAGGGGGCGGATGCATCGCATCCGCCCCCTTCGCCGTCTGACGATCAGCGGTAGTTGATGAACTGCAGATCGAGGTCGAGATCGGCACCCTTGAGCAGGGCGATCACGGACTGAAGGTCGTCGCGGCTCTTGGACTGCACGCGCAGCTCGTCGCCCTGGATCTGACTCTTCACGCCCTTGGGGCCCTCGTCGCGGATGAGCTTGTTGATCTTCTTCGCGTTCTCCGACGAGATGCCGTCCTTGAGCGTGGAGACGATGCGGAACTCCTTGCCGCTGGCGAAGGGCTCGCCCGATTCGAGGCTCTTGAGCGAGATGCCGCGCTTGATGAGCTTGGTCTGGAACACGTCGAGCACGGCCTTCGCGCGCTCCTCGGTGCCGGCGATGATCAGGATCTGCTCGCCGCTCCACGCGATCGACGCGCCGGTGCCCTTGAAGTCGTAGCGCTGCTCGATCTCCTTGCGCGCCTGGTTCAGGGCGTTCTCGGCCTCCTGGTGATCCACTTTCGAGACGATGTCAAAGGAACTGTCAGCCATGTCCGAAATTCTACCGACACGAGTGATCAGCCGCTGAGATGGAAGCGTTTTCACGGTCGCGGCTGCTCGGTCACCCGGTCACGGATTGGTATCGACGCCCCGATTCGTTGGGAATCACACTGAATCTGGTGCATACTGTAAGCGCTTGCAGTTTCATGCAGGTCATCAGCACTCAGAGAGGCACACACCAATGAAGGTGAACAAGAGGGGCATCGCCGCCGCCGGCGCCATCGCCATCGTTTCGACTCTTACGCTTGCCGGTTGCTCGACCGGCGGTGCGGGCGACGACGCAGCAGAGAGCGACAGCGGCAGCACGAGCACGCTGACGGTCTGGGTAGACGCCGAGCGCGTCGACGCGCTGCAGAGTGCGGCCGACTCGTACGAGGAGAAGACCGGCGTCGCCGTCGAGCTCGTCGGCAAGTCTGTCGACGACATGAAAGACGACTTCATCCAGCAGGTGCCCACGGGCAAGGGTCCCGACGTGGTGATGGGGGCGCACGACTGGCTCGGCGAGCTGTCGACCAACGGTGTGGTCGCCCCGCTCGAGCTCGGTGACTCGGCCGCAGACTACCTGCCCGTCGCGCTGCAGGCTGCCACCTATGAGGGCACGGTCTACATGCTGCCGTACGCGGTCGAGAACATCGCCGTGCTCCGCAACGCCGACCTGGTTCCCACCGCCGCTACGAGCTTCGACGACATGGTCTCGAAGGGCACGTTCGTGGTCGAGCAGGGCACCGAGGGCAACCCGTACCACCTGTACCCGTTCCAGACGGCGTCGGGCGCACCCGTCTTCGGCACCGACGACTCCGGCAGCTACGACCCTGCCGACCTTCAGCTCGGCAGCGAGGGCGGCTTCGCCTTCGCCGACTGGCTCGGCGCACAGGGTGCCGCAGGCACGCTGAACACCGACATCGACGGCGAGATCGCCAAGCAGCAGTTCCTCGACGGCACCGCCGCCTTCTGGCTGACCGGTCCGTGGAACGTCGGTGCGGCGACCGAAGCGGGCATCAACGTCGCGATCGATCCCGTGCCCAGCCCCACCGGTGAGACTGCCTCGCCGTTCGCCGGCGTGAAGGGCTTCTTCGTCAGCTCGGAGTCGAAGAACAAGGTCGCCGCGAACGACTTCCTCGTCAACTACCTCGGCACCGAAGAAGTGCAGCTCGAGCTGTTCAAGGCCGGCAACATCCTTCCCGCGCTGACGGCGGCGGCCGACACCGCCGCATCCGACCCGATCATCGCCGGTTTCCAGGCCGTCGGCGCTGACGCGGTCCCCATGCCCGCGATCCCCGCGATGGGTGCCGTGTGGGAGTTCTGGGGCGTCGCCGAGGCGGCCATCATCAACGGCTCGGACCCGACGACGACGTGGCAGAAGCTCGTCGACGACGTGACCGCCGCCATCAAGTAACACACAGCACGATCCCTGCCGGGGCGGACCATGTCCGCCCCGGCAGCTCCACGACGGGGACGACATGACAGAAACCGCTGAGCCCACGGCTCCACTGAACAAGCGCCAGCGTCAGGCGGCGAAGATCGCCGAGGCGGCGTCGGGGCCGATCGGCTGGATGCTCCTGAAGATCCTGCTGCTCGCCGTCGTCGACGCGATCGCGCTCTACGCGGCATTCGTGCTGTTCGGCCAGCAGGAGTGGCTGATCCTCGGGCTCGTCGTCGCCGTCACCGTGCTCGTCAACTACATCTACTTCTCGCGAAAGCGCATCCCGGCGAAGTACCTGACTCCGGGAATCATCTTCCTGGTGATCTTCCAGGTCTTCACCCTGCTCTACACCGGCTACATCGGCTTCACGAACTACGGCACCGGCCACAACGGCACCAAGGACCAGGCGATCTCGTCGCTGCTCGCCTCGGCGCAGCAGCGTGTCGAGGACTCTGCGACCTACCCCGTGACGGTGGTCGAGCAGTTCGGCACCTACGGCCTGCTCGTGACCGACCCCGACTCCGGCGACGCCCTGCTCGGCACCGCCGAGCAGCCGCTGGACGAGGTCGACGCCTCCTTCGAGGGCGGCAAGGCGGTCGCCGTCGAGGGATGGACGACGCTGCCGCTCGCCACCGTCTTCACCCTGTCCGAAGAGCTCGAAGCCCTTTCGGTGCCCTTCAGCGACGACCCCAACGACGGCAGCCTGCGCGCGCCCGACGGGCAGAGCGGCTATCTGTACGTCTCGACGCTCGAATACGACGCGGATGCCGACACGATCACCGACACGACGACCGGCAGCGTGTACTCCGACACCGGCGAGGGTGCCTTCACCGCCGACGACGGCGCGACCCTCATGCCCGGTTGGCAGACCACCGTCGGGTTCGACAACTTCATCCGCGCGGTGAGCGACGAGAACATCCGCGGACCGCTGATCTCCGTGACGATCTGGACGTTCGTTTTCGCCCTGCTCTCCGTCGCGACCACGTTCTTCCTCGGCCTCCTGCTCGCACTCGTCTTCAACAACACCCGGATGCGGTTCCGCAACGGCTATCGGATCATCCTGATCCTGCCGTACGCCTTCCCGGCGTTCCTGTCGGCGCTCGTGTGGGCCGGCATGATGAACGAGAGCTTCGGCTTCATCAATCAGGTGATCTTCGGGGGAGCGGACATCCCGTGGCTCACGGATCCGACGCTCGCCAAGGTCTCGGTGCTGCTGGTGAACCTGTGGCTCGGATTCCCGTACATGTTCCTCGTCTGCATGGGGGCCCTGCAGGGCATCCCGGAAGACGTGAACGAGGCGGCCGTGATGGACGGCGCGAATCCCTGGCAGATCTTCCGCCGCATCAAGCTCCCGCTGCTGCTCGTGACGGTCGCTCCGCTGCTGATCTCGTCGTTCGCGTTCAACTTCAACAACTTCAACCTGATCTACATGCTCACCAAGGGCGGGCCGCGGTTCGACGACGTGAGCATCCCGGTCGGGCACACCGACATCCTGATCTCGATGGTCTACAAGGTGGCGTTCACGGGCCAGTCCCGTGACTACGGCCTGGCATCCGCATTCACGATCCTGATCTTCATCGTGGTCGCGACGATCTCGATCATCAGCTTCCGCAAGACCAAGGCCCTCGAGGAGCTGAACTGACATGAGCACCACCGACCTCAGCACCCGCGCTTCGGTGACCGTCGCCCCGGGGCGATCGTCACGGCCCCGCCGACGCAGTCTCGGAAAGTGGTTCGCCGACACCGGATGGCGTCACGTCGTGGCGATCATCGTGAGCGCGTTCGCGCTGTTCCCGCTGCTGTACGTCGTCTCGGCGTCGCTCAACCCCCGGGGAACGCTGACGGGCTCGAACCAGCTGTTCTCGGCGTTCGGCTTCGACAGCTACGCGCGCATCCTCAGCGATCCCCAGAACCCCTACGGACTGTGGTTCCTGAACACGCTGCTCGTGGCGGTCGTGACCGGCGCCGTGACCGTGTTCATCGGTGCACTCGCCGCATATGCCTTCTCGCGCATGCGCTTCGCGGGCCGCCGGATCGGACTCGTCACGATCGTCGTCGTGCAGATGTTCCCGCAGCTTCTCGCGGTGGTCGCGATCTTCCTGCTGATGACCACGCTCGGCGACTGGTTCCCCGCGATCGGCCTCAACACCCACACCGGCCTCATCCTGGTGTACCTGGGCGGCGCGCTCGGCGTGAACACGTACCTGATGTACGGCTTCTTCAACACGCTCCCGATGGAGCTCGACGAGGCTGCTCGCATCGACGGCGCCGGACACGCCCGCATCTTCTTCACGATGATCCTGCCTCTCGTGGCGCCGATCCTCGCTGTCGTCGCTCTGCTGTCGTTCATCGGCACGGTGAACGAGTACGTGATCGCGAGCGTCATGCTCGTCGACGTCGAGCAGCAGACGCTGGTCGTGGGTCTCACGAAGCTCGTGGCCAACCCGCGCTACGCGGACTGGTCGGCATTCTCGGCCGGTGCGGTGATGGCCGCGATCCCGGTGATGATCCTGTTCCTGTTCCTGCAGCGCTACATCGTCGGCGGGCTCACCGCCGGCGCGACGAAGGGCTGACTCGCGCGTCGTCCCCGGCGTTGCGAGCGGCTGCTCGGCGACCTCGGCAATACGGTGGGCTCATGGCACGGATCGGGGGACGGAACGCGGCGATGAGCTGGATCGCCGCGGTGTTCTGCACGGGCGTCGTCGCGGCACTCGTCTGGTTCGCCATCCCGATGTTCCCGACGCTCGAGGCGTTCGTCGGCGACGCTCTGCGCTCGCTGTTCCCCTGAGCGTCAGCACGGCTCCTGCCGCGTGATCACGCGGTATGGCGACACGTCGGCACGCCTGCGTTCGGCCACGCATGCGCGGCGGTAGCCTCGCAGAGCACACACCCGATGAGAGGCGCACCCCATGAGTGACCCCGAGGTTCCCCAGCCCGAGCGGCCGAAGGACGTCGACGACGTCGTCGTCAGCGCGAACGCTGGCCTCGAAGCCGCTGAGGCCGCGCGTGCAGACGTCGCCGCCACGCCGGCCGAGACCACTGCGGCCGATGCCGCCACCACGCCCGCAGATCCTGCGGTCGACCCCGATCTGGCAGCCTTCGAAGCTGCGGAGCGCGACCACCCCGGCACCTTCGCGACGCCGGAGCTGAACAACCCCGCGTTCCTCGACGCCGATCCGGATGCCGGAACGACGGATGCGGCGACGTCGGACGCCGCGCGAGATTCCCACTCGACGGATGCGGCCGCGACCACCGCCTTCACCGCGCCCGCGCCGCCCGCGGCGAACAGCACGGTGCATGAGGAGTCGGCCATGGCCGGCGCCGCGTATGCCGGCGCCTCCGCCGAGACCCGCGCCGACAACCGCATCGTCCCGTCCGAGCCGGCTCACTCCGAGTCCGCTCCCGCTGACACGGTCATCGCCCCGGTGCAGCAGCAGCCGATCTTCGTGCAGGCTCCCGAGCCGCCGCGCGAGCGTGGCAACCGCGGCACGGCGGGTGCGATCGGACTGCTGGCGACCCTTGCCTTCGCGGTGCTCTACCTGGCCGCGACTCTCGGCGTCGGCGCCTTCGAGGGCGATGTCACCGGTTCCAACATCGCCGAGGCGGCACTCGCGCCGCTGATGACCTGGTCGTTCTGGGTTCCCGTCGTCGTGTTCTTCCTGGGCTTCTGGCTGCTCGGCGCGTTCATCAACCGCGGACGCTGGGGTCTCTGGGTGGTCTTCGGCATCATCGTCGGCGCGATCGCCTATGGAGGACACCTGCTCGGTCAGCTGTTCCAGGCCCCGTTCTGGCAGCTCAGCGCGAGCGAAGGCAACGAGCTCATCGGATCTCAGCTGCTCGCACCGCTGGCGATCGCCGCGTTCATCTTCGCCCGTGAGCTGACCATCTGGTTCGGAGCCTGGGTCGCCCGCAGCGGCGCCCGCAAGACCGAGCTCAATGCCGAGGCGCAGCGCGAGTACGAGCGCACGCTCGAGGCCGGCCCGACGCTGTCGAGGTAGTCACGGACATGTCATCGCCGAACCCCCGCGGGCCCGAGTCCGCGGGGGTTTCGGCTGTCCTGGCGCTGGTCCTCGCGACCATCGGCTTCTTCGCGCTGGCGGTCTTCGGCCTCGGCGCGTTGACGATCGCGACCGGCACCGACATCATCGCGGTCGAGGGCCTCGGGCAGCTCCCGGGAGCCGTCGGGATGCTCGTCGCCGTTCTGGCGTTCGCTCTCGGGCTGTGGATCGCCCTCCGCCGCCCGCGCCCGTCGTTCCGATCCGTGCCGGGGATCGCGGTAGGGGTCGGGCTGGCGCACCTCGTGGCGGTGTGGATCGGTGTGCTGTTCGGCACCGGTGACCTCGTGATCGCGACGGCGGTCGCCGGCGATCTGGTGCGCGGAGGCAGCAGCCTCGTGCTCGTCCTCGTGGCGGCGGTGGCGGCATGGAGCGGCATCGCGCTGCGACGCACCCGTGCGAGCCACCCGACGTGGCCGTGGGAGAAGGACGACGAGGAGTAGTCCGGGTCGCTGTGCTCACGCGCGCGGGGGCGCCGGGCGACCCCGCGCAGAATTCTGGTTCGTCAATCGGCGCGCAGCGGGCGAGCTCGTCGTACGCTCTAGGTGTGGAGCGCTCGCTGGAGACGCAGGTCGACCAGGCTGTTCAGGCCTGGCTGCGCTGGGTGCCGCGCTGGGAGCCGGCCACCCATCGAGGGCGTGTCGCGCCCTGTCGCCGCTGTCTGGGGTCGCCGATCCTGTCAGCCGCCGGCATCGCGGGCAATACCCCGCACGGTGTGCAGCACGGCCTCTCGACGCGAATCAAGACCATCGTCGATCATGCGGTCGCCGAGTACACCGAGCGCAACCTGCCGGTGCTGCAGCGCGAACTCGATCAGCAGGCGGCGCGCAACCGCGCTCGCGCGTACCGCCCGTCGGAAGACCTCGACCCCGAGTTCGACGGAATGCCCCTCGACCCCGATCCGGTGCCCGGGGCGCCGTTCCTGTTCACGATCGCGGGTCTCGCCGATGACGCCGCGGCCGAGCTGCCGCCGCTGCCTCCGCTCAGCGACGAGGAGAAGACCGCGCTGCGACAGGAGGTGGGGCTGGCCGATGAGTACGCCAACCTCGTGGGACGCGAGATCTGCGGCATCCTGCTGCGTCACCGCCTCTACATCCAGGCCGCGATCTCGCAGCACGTCGAACCGCAGATCGAGGCGATGCTCGCCGAGCTGACGCAGTCGCTCGATTCGCCGTTCGACCCCGACGTGTCCTGAGCACACGCTCGCACCCTGCGTATCCGCTGAGAGACGACGGACGTCGTTGGCGACGGCGCTGTCGCATGGGTATCGTTTTTCGATAGATATCCATTGCTCATCGATAGGGCCACCATGCACCCCCGAGTCTCCCGCGCGCTGAAGGCGCTGATCGTCGTCCTCCTCGCGCTGCTGCTCGCGAGTCAGATCCTCGTGATCCCCGAGGTCGCGCGCATCACGGCGCTCCGCAATCCCGACGTCGTGCAGCTCGAGGTGCCCGGCATCATCGGTGCGGTCCTCTTCCTCGGTCTGGTCGAGGTCACCCTGGTGTGCGTCTGGTTCCTGCTGTCGCTCGTGCAGACGGACCGGATCTTCCGCGTCGAGGCCTTCCGCTACGTCGACATCATCCTGGGTGCGCTGGTCGCCGCCGGAGTGCTGATTCTGGCCGCGTACCTCGTCATCCTGGCCAACCGGGCGGTCTCGCTCTCGCTGTCGCTGCTCGCGATCCTCGGGATCGTCGTCAGCGCGGCGCTCGCGCTGCTCGTCGTGGTGCTGCGCGGACTGCTGCGCAAGGCGCTCGAACTCGAGCAGGATCTGTCCGAGGTCGTCTGATGCCCATCGTGATCGATCTCGACGTGCAGCTCGCACTCAAGAAGATGAGCGTGCAGGACTTCGCCGACGCCATCGGCATCACCCCGGCGAACGTCGCGGTGCTCAAGAACGGCCGCGCCAAAGCGGTGCGCTTCACGACTCTCGAGGCCATCTGTCGCGTGCTCGAGTGCCAGCCGGGAGACATCCTGCGTTGGGTGCCCGACTCCGAGGAGGCATCATGACCGCGCCCCTGCTGCCGTCGCAGAACGCTGCCTCGCCCACGCTGCCGACCACCTGGGGCGAGTCGGTCGCCCGTCACCTCCTCGACGAGCGCGCCTGCCCCGTGTGCCATGGCGCGCTGCGCGACGGATGCTGTCCGCGATGCGGATCCGATCTGCGCGGCACGATCGGCGTCGCCGTCTGGGAATCGTCGCTGGCGGCGGCGACCGCACTGCGCGCCCGCGACGAGCTGCTCCGGCGCATCCCCGTCGCAAGCGCCGCACCGAGCGTGCCCAGTGAACCGGGGTACGCTCCGACCCCCGCACCCGCGGCGGTGCGCTCCTCGTCGCCCGCGGCAACAGCCCCCGCGGCAACACCACCCGCGGGTGCACCTCCCGCAGCGGCGACCCTGCACCGTGCAGAGGCAGACCCGCAGGGGAGCGCCACGCTGCAGTCGGTGCTCGCGACAGCCGGCGCCGGGCTGTTCGCGGTCGCTGCGGTCGTGTTCACGTACTTCAACCCGGACCTCGCCGACCGTGCTCTGCGCAGCGTGATCGTCGGCCTCATCACTCTGCTGTTCCTCGGCGGCGCCTGGCTGCTGTCGCGCCGGGGACTCCGGTTCTCCGCCGAGGCCGTCGGTGGACTCGGTCTCGTGTTCGCCGGGCTCGACATCCACGCGGTCGCGCAGCTCGCGGCCCCGGGCATCGACCCGTGGCTGACCTCTGCCGTCGCGACGGCTGCTGCCGGTGCGGCGATGCTGTGGGCGGGCGCGCGACGCGGCATCCGCATCTGGCAGTGGACGGCGATCGTGGCGATCGCTCTCGTGCCGGCCATGCTCGGCGCTGCCGGCGACGCCCCTCTGTCCGAGGTGCTCGGAGCGATCGGCGTCGCGTTCGCGGGCGCGGCGCTCGTCGAGTGGCTGCGTCTGCCCCGGGTCGAGGTCGTGACGCTCACCGCGGTCCAGTTGATCGCAAGCCTCTCGGCACTCGTGCTCGTGTGGACGCTGGGCTCGGCCGACACGCTGTCGTCGATGCTGAGTGTCAGCGCGATGCTGGCACTCATCGCGATGCATGCGGTCGTGGCCGCGCGACGCATGCTCGCGCGACTCTGGGCCTTCGGTGCCGGCGGTGTCGCGTCCGTGGCGCTCGTCATCGCGGTGTACGCCGTGACCGGGCATGGCGTCGTCGAGAACGCGGGGCTGCTCGCAGGCGATGGACCCTTCGCGGGATTCGTGTCGTTCGCGGTCGTCCCTGCCTCCGCGGCCCTGGCGCTCGTGCTCATCGGTGCTCTCGTGCCGCTGCCGAGGGCCGTGCCGCGCGCCATGGTCGTGACCGGCTCGCTCGTGGTGCTCGCGGGCCCTGCGCTGCTGGTGCTGGCGCCGTCGGCCCTGACCGGCCTCTCGACGGTCCGGGAGTTCCTGCGGGTGAACGACGAGGTCGGGCCGGTCGGGATGCCGGGATGGGGGCTTCCGGTCGGACTCCTGGCGGTGTGCGCCGGGCTCGCCGTCTTCAGTGCGCTCGCCCGGCGTCGTGAGGGCATCGGCCGCTTCGCGAACCCGACCGCTCTGCTCTCCCTCTGCTTCGGTGCACTCGCAGTGCTGGTGGTCGGATGCGGTCCGCTGCTGGTGCTGCCCGCTGCGATCGCCGTGCTCACTCTGCCGGTCATCGTGCTCGCCGGCGCACTGTATGTCCTGCCGACTCTGCTCAAGGGGCGAGGTCTGCGGTCGACAGCGCTGATCGCCGCCCACCTCGGCCTCGCGGCGGCGGCGATGATCGCGTGGCGCGACCCCGCCGTCGTGCCGCTCGCGGGCGCCGTCACACTGGTCGCGCTGGCGGCACTGGTGGCGGTGCTGCCGAAGCGGACGCGCTTCGTCTATGTCGGTGCGGGATTCGGCTACGCACTGGTGCTCGTCGCCACCGCACTCGGGCTCGTCGGTGTCGCAGGGGTGGCGCAGCTGTCGCTGACGGTATCGGTCGGGCTCGTCGTCGCGATCGTCGCGACGTTCCTGCCGTCGGTCGGCGCACGCGCGTGGCAGGCGGTGCTGGTCGTCTCGGCGGTGCCGTTCGGCATCGGAGTGCTGCAGGTCGTCGTGGAGCGCAGCGGGTGGACCGCCCTGTCGACCGGGCTCATGTTCGCGCTGGCGCTGTCTCTCCTGCTCACCCGCCGCCCGGGACTCACGTTCGTCGTGCGCACGGCGGCTGCGGCGATGCTCGTCCCCACGCTCGCGGTGATGATCGTGTGCCTCGGCGCCCAGCTGCTCGCATCGAGCGGGTCGCCCGTGGTGCTGCCGATCATCGCGATCCTGGTCGCTCTGGTGCTTCCGTCGACCGCGATCATCCGCGAGTCGCTGCGGCGCCGAGGTCACTCGGTCGGGAGTGCGGATGCTGCGCGCGTCGCGATCGAGGTCTCGGCTCTCGTGACCGGTGCGATCGCCACCGCGCTCGCGGTCGCGCGCGACGCCGCGGGGCTCGGCACCTCGTTCTTCGTGCTGCTGATCCTCGGCCTCGGCGCCGCCGCCCAGGCGCTCTTCGCGGGGCGACGGTATGCGTGGGGAGTGGCCGGAGCCGCCTTCACCGGGGCGCTCTGGTGCGTCTGGGGCATTGCCGGCGTCGACGTGCTCGAGGCCTATCTGCTGCCGCCGACGCTGGGGGCTGCTCTCGTGGCCGTGCTGCTCACGTTGCGCGGACGCCGGGCCACCTCCCTCTACGCTGCCGGGCTGCTCGTGGCGATCGGGCCGATCGTCGCACTCGTCGCCGTGATCGAGCCCGGCCCCGCCGGCCAGGGCTTCACGGGCCAGGGGGTCGTCGTTCAGGGGGCGGTGACGTGGCGGGTGGTCGCGCTCCTGGTGGCTGCCTGCATCCTGCTCGCGCTTGAGTTCGTCGTTCGACGGGCGCGCGGCCGGATGCGCCGACTCGGCGCCCTGCGCATCCCCACGCTGGTCGCCGCGGCGCTCGCCGCGACCGTCGGTGCAGTGCAGGGCATCCGCCTCGGCCTCGGCGGGGATCACCCGACGCTCCACGGCGCGGGTCTCTTCCTCGCCTGCCTGGGGGTGAGCGTCATCGGTGCTGCTGTGCTCGCGCTGGCCGCCCACGGCATCCGTCGTGCGGCATCCGCCGGCTCCGCTCTGCGCCGCAGCCGATGGCTCGGCGCCCCGGCGGCGCTCGCCCTCGCGCTCGGCGTCTGGTTCGCGATCGAACGCGACTGGTTCTCGATCTGGGCGATGTGGACGCTCATGCTGGCCTACCTCGTGATGGTCGTCGTGACGACGGTCCGCCAGCTCCGCGGGTCGACCACGCTTCCGCCCGTCTGGTTCCTGTTCGCGATCGCGTTCGTCACGGCGGTCGTCGCGTGGAGCCCGCGCGATCTGCGCGTCGAGTGGTTCTCGCTTCCGCTCGGAGCCTTCCTGCTGCTGGCGGGCATCGTGGCGTCGCGGAGGCACGGCGGCGGCGGCGACTCCGGTCACGAATCCTCCGTTCGCCGGCCGACGCTCGACGACTGGCCTGTGCGGTGGACCGGGTCGTGGGCGCTGCTGGCGCCGGGACTGATCACGATGATGAGCGCATCGATCGTGTCGACCTTCACCGACCCCCTGACGTGGCGCGCGATCCTCGTGATGGTGCTCGCTCTCGGCGCGATCCTCGTCGGATCGCGCGGCCGATTGGCTGCCCCCTTCCTCATCGGGCTCATCGTGCTGCCGATCGAGAACGTGTTGGTGTTCTCGGTGCAGATCGGTCGGGGGATCGAATCGATGCCGTGGTGGATCACCCTCGCGGTCATGGGCGCTGTGCTGCTGATCATCGCGGTCACCGCCGAGAGGCGCACGGGGGAGAGCGGTTCGGTGGCTGCGCGCATCAGGGACCTGCGGTGAGATCGACGCCTATTTGACCGCTCAGGTTACGCGGCATTACACTTGATCAGGTGTGTGCACGTCTCGACGTGTGCGCTGGGCGTCGGCACCATGCCGGTCCGCCCCCACGGCATACCCACCACCACACAAAAGCGCGCCGGTTCCGGCGTGCCGGTGGGTCTGATGTGAAACCCATCACGCTGTCACCGTGCAGCACTATGAGGAGAGAACGTGCCAACCATTCAGCAGTTGGTTCGCAAGGGTCGCTCGCCCAAGGTCACCAAGACCAAGGCGCCCGCACTCAAGTCGAACCCGCAGCAGGCCGGGGTCTGCACCCGCGTCTACACCACCACCCCGAAGAAGCCGAACTCGGCGATGCGCAAGGTCGCTCGTGTGAAGCTCCGCAACGGCACCGAGGTCACCGCGTACATCCCCGGTGAGGGCCACAACCTGCAGGAGCACTCGCTCGTGCTCGTGCGTGGAGGCCGTGTCAAGGACCTCCCCGGTGTCCGTTACAAGATCGTCCGTGGCGCCCTGGACACCCAGGCTGTCAAGAACCGTAAGCAGGCTCGCAGCCGCTACGGCGCAAAGAAGGGCTGAGTCCAATGCCTCGTAAGGGTCCCGCCCCCAAGCGTCCCGTCGTCAACGACCCGGTATACGGCGCTCCGATCGTCAGCCAGCTGGTCAACAAGATCCTGGTCGACGGCAAGAAGTCCATCGCCGAGTCGATCGTCTACACCGCCCTCCGTGGTGTCGAGGCGAAGAACGGTCAGGATGCCGTCGCCACTCTGAAGAAGGCGCTCGACAACGTGCGCCCGACTCTCGAGGTCAAGAGCCGCCGCGTCGGTGGCTCGACCTACCAGGTTCCGGTCGAGGTCAAGCCGCACCGCGCGAACACCCTCGCGCTGCGCTGGCTCGTCAGCTACGCCAAGGGTCGTCGTGAGAAGACGATGACCGAGCGTCTCCAGAACGAGATCCTCGACGCGTCGAACGGTCTCGGTGCAGCGGTCAAGCGCCGCGAGGACACGCACAAGATGGCCGAGTCGAACCGCGCGTTCGCTCACTACCGCTGGTAATCAGCCTCGCCCGCCCCCGGCCACACGCCGGGGGCGGGCACCCCCCTCTTCGCAGTACGACTGCACAAAAGATAAGGACACTCCTGTGGCACAAGACGTGCTCACCGACCTGAGCAAGGTTCGGAACATCGGCATCATGGCTCACATCGATGCTGGCAAGACCACCACGACCGAGCGCATCCTGTTCTACACGGGCGTCAACCACAAGCTCGGCGAGACCCACGACGGTGCATCGACCACCGACTGGATGGAGCAGGAGAAGGAGCGCGGCATCACGATCACGTCTGCCGCCGTGACCTGCTACTGGAACAAGAACCAGATCAACATCATCGACACCCCCGGTCACGTGGACTTCACGGTCGAGGTGGAGCGCTCGCTCCGCGTCCTCGACGGTGCCGTCGCCGTCTTCGACGGCAAGGAGGGCGTCGAGCCCCAGTCCGAGACCGTGTGGCGTCAGGCTGACAAGTACAACGTCCCCCGCATCTGCTTCGTCAACAAGATGGACAAGCTGGGCGCGGACTTCTACTTCACCGTCGACACCATCATCAACCGCCTCGGCGCCAAGCCGCTGGTCATCCAGCTGCCCATCGGTGCCGAGAACGACTTCATCGGCGTCGTCGACCTCGTCGAGATGCGCGCTCTGGTCTGGGCGGGTGACTCCAAGGGTGACGTCACCATGGGAGCCTCGTACGAGATCCAGGAGATCCCGGCCGACCTCAAGGAGAAGGCCGACGAGTACCGTCAGCAGCTCCTCGAGACCGTCGCCGAGACCGACGACGCTCTGCTCGAGAAGTTCTTCGGTGGCGAGGAGCTGACCGTCGCCGAGATCAAGGGCGCGATCCGCAAGCTCACCGTCGCCTCCGAGATCTACCCGGTGCTCTGCGGCTCGGCGTTCAAGAACCGCGGCGTCCAGCCGATGCTCGACGCGGTCGTCGACTACCTGCCGAACCCGCTCGACGTGGGCTCGATCCAGGCGCACGACCCCAAGGACTACGACACGATCATCGAGCGTCACCCCGACGCGAAGGACCCGTTCGCAGCTCTCGCGTTCAAGGTCGCCGTGCACCCGTTCTTCGGCCGCCTCACCTACGTGCGCGTCTACTCGGGTCAGCTCGACTCCGGTGCCCAGGTCATCAACTCGACCAAGGGCAAGAAGGAGCGCATCGGAAAGATCTTCCAGATGCACGCCAACAAGGAGATCCCGGTTCCCGCGGTCACCGCCGGCAACATCTACGCCGTCATCGGTCTGAAGGACACCACCACCGGTGACACCCTGACCGACCCGGCCTCGCCGGTCGTCCTCGAGTCGATGACGTTCCCCGAGCCCGTCATCGAGGTCGCCATCGAGCCGAAGACCAAGGCCGACCAGGAGAAGCTGGGTGTCGCCATCCAGAAGCTCGCTGAAGAGGACCCGACCTTCCGCACGGAGCTCAACCCCGAGACCGGTCAGACGACCATCAAGGGAATGGGCGAGCTGCACCTCGACATCCTCGTCGACCGCATGAAGCGCGAGTTCAACGTCGAGGCCAACGTCGGAAAGCCCCAGGTCGCGTACCGCGAGACGATCCGCAAGGCCGTCGAGAAGCACGACTACACCCACAAGAAGCAGACGGGTGGATCGGGTCAGTTCGCGAAGATCCAGTTCAACGTCGAGCCGCTCGACCTCGACGACGAGAAGACGTACGAGTTCGTCAACGCCGTCACCGGTGGTCGCATCCCGCGTGAGTACATCGGCTCGATCGATGCCGGCTTCCAGGACGCGATGAACGTCGGCGTGCTCGCCGGCTACCCGATCGTCGGCGTCAAGGCGACGATCGTCGATGGTGCGGCTCACGACGTCGACTCCTCGGAGATGGCGTTCAAGATCGCAGGGTCGATGGGTATGAAGG
The DNA here is from genome assembly GCF_058791955.1 of Microbacterium sp. EB106-03-03-XG65. Lineage (NCBI taxonomy): Bacteria > Bacillati > Actinomycetota > Actinomycetes > Micrococcales > Microbacteriaceae > Microbacterium > Microbacterium sp. EB106-03-03-XG65. The sequence continues at coordinate 553,302 of NZ_JBYTEB010000002.1, read as the reverse complement.
AAGCCCTGCGTCGGGCGAGCCCGGTACTCCTCGAGCCGCTCATGGCGGTCGAGGTGCGTACTCCCGAGGAGTACATGGGCGACGTCATCGGCGACCTGAACTCGCGTCGTGGCCAGATCCAGTCGATGGAAGACGCCGCCGGCGTCAAGGTCGTCCGTGCACACGTCCCGCTGTCCGAGATGTTCGGATACATCGGCGACCTGCGCTCGAAGACCTCGGGTCGCGCCGTCTACTCGATGGAGTTCAACAGCTACGCTGAGGTTCCCCGCAATGTCGCTGACGAGATCGTTCAGAAGCACCAGGGCGGCGAGTAACACTTTCCTGGGAGCCGGGTTCCGGCCCGGCTCCCAGGTCACCTACAACTTCACATTCCCTCTCTACTAAACTGAGATTCACACCCGTAGAGAACCGGTCGCAATCCAGTGCCCGGCACCCTCTACATGACGTCCTGAGGAGGACCCAGTGGCTAAGGCCAAGTTCGAGCGGACCAAGCCGCACGTCAACATCGGAACCATCGGTCACGTTGACCACGGCAAGACCACGCTCTCCGCAGCGATCTCGAAGGTGCTTGCTGACAAGTTCCCGTCTGACACCAACGTGCAGCGCGACTTCGCTTCCATCGACTCGGCGCCGGAAGAGCGTCAGCGTGGAATCACCATCAACATCTCGCACATCGAGTACGAGACCCCGAAGCGCCACTACGCGCACGTTGACGCCCCCGGCCACGCCGACTACGTCAAGAACATGATCACCGGTGCTGCTCAGATGGACGGCGCGATCCTCGTGGTCGCCGCCACCGACGGCCCGATGGCTCAGACCCGTGAGCACGTTCTGCTCGCCAAGCAGGTCGGCGTGCCGTACCTGCTCGTCGCGCTGAACAAGAGCGACATGGTCGACGACGAGGAGATCCTGGAGCTCGTCGAGCTCGAGGTCTCCGAGCTGCTCGCTTCGCAGGGCTTCGCCGAGGACGCTCCTGTCGTCCGCGTCTCCGCTCTCAAGGCCCTCGAGGGCGACGAGAAGTGGACCCAGGCGATCCTGGACCTCATGGAGGCCGTGGACGAGAACGTCCCCGACCCCGTGCGCGACAAGGACAAGCCGTTCCTGATGCCCGTCGAGGACGTCTTCACGATCACCGGTCGTGGAACCGTCGTCACCGGCCGCGCCGAGCGTGGCACGCTGGCCATCAACTCCGAGGTCGAGATCGTCGGACTCCGTCCGACCGTCAAGACCACGGTCACGGGTATCGAGATGTTCCACAAGCAGCTCGACGAGGCATGGGCCGGCGAGAACTGTGGTCTCCTGCTCCGTGGCACGAAGCGTGAGGACGTGGAGCGCGGTCAGGTCATCGTCAAGCCGGGTTCGGTCACGCCGCACACCGACTTCGCGGGCACCGCGTACATCCTGTCGAAGGATGAGGGTGGGCGTCACAACCCGTTCTACACGAACTACCGCCCGCAGTTCTACTTCCGCACCACCGACGTCACCGGCGTCATCACGCTGCCTGAGGGCACCGAGATGGTCATGCCCGGCGACACCACTGACGTGACGGTCGAGCTGATCCAGCCGATCGCCATGGAAGAGGGCCTCGGCTTCGCCATCCGTGAGGGTGGACGTACCGTCGGCGCTGGTACGGTCACGAAGATCATCAAGTAAGCATCTGCTTCCTGGCACAGGGGTCGGACCTTCGGGTCCGGCCCCTTTGTCGTACCCAGGGCAGTGTTGCGGGGGTGCGGGGCAGGGGTGCAGATGCGGATGCCGTGTGGGGATGCCGTGAGACCCACGTTGCGGGGTGAGACCCGTGTTGCGGGGTGAGACCTGTGCTGCGGGGTGAGACCTGTGTCGAGGGCGGGGGTCTCGTGACGGGATCGGGGTTTCGGGGCATCCGGCACGAGGGGCGCGGGGTGCGGATGCCGTGAGACCCGTGTTTGCGGGTGAGACCCGTGTTTGCGGGTGAGACCTGTGTCGAGGGCGTGGGTCTCGTGACGGGATCGGGATTTCGCGGCATCCGGCACGAGGGGCGCGGGGTGCGGATGCCGTGAGACCCGTGTTTGCGGGTGAGGCCCGTGTCGAGGGCGTGGGTCTCGTGGCGGGATCGGGGTTTCGCGGTGTGGGGGGTTCAGGTCGGCGGGGTACGGGGTGCGGCCGTCGCGGTGCGGGGGGCCGGGTGCGGATGCCGTGGCGAGGCCCGTAATTCGTGATGAAACCCGTGTTCCGGGCGTGGGTTTCGTAGCCGAATGCGGGCTCAGAAGTAGAGATCCGCACAACTCGCGGATACATAGACTTGAATATAACGCGAAGTGTCATATAGGTTGAGGAGTGCTGCGCACACACGCAGCACGCTGGTGCGCGTCCGAGGTCAAGGACGGACGCGAACCGCTGACGCTTTCAGGACGGCCCCACGCTTCCCTGGGCATAAGTCGGCGGTGCCCGCGTCAGGGGAGTACCTGCACACCGGGGAGTGGCGTGCAGGGTTAAGGGGAATTTCAGCATGCGTTCGACCCTGCGTCGAAGGACTTTTTCGCGCGCCCGGAGACTGACGGCCATCGCCACCGTCGTCTCGTTGATCACGGGAGCGCTCGCTCTCGGGGTCGCCGCGCAGATGGCGACAGCAGCAGCCTGGACGCCCCGCGTCTCGGCAGCGAACGTCGATCCGACGGGCTCGGGCAAGGACTTCGTCCTCGCCGGCGAGAACGTCACCTTCGACGTCGACGTGACGAACCGCGATGGCGGCGCGCAGTTCAACCTCGCCCTCGTCGCGATGCTGCCCGACAACGTGTCGTACGTCGGGGGTGAGGGCGGATCGCTCGCCGATCCGAAGATCTACGCCGCGGGCGACGTGCTGCCGAACCGGGCCCGCACGGCTGCTGACGCCTCGTGCGCCTCGCTCGGTCTCGTGAACGCCCCGGGCCAGGCGCCGCTCTGCGCGGTGCCCGCCGGACAGCAGGTATGGGTGTGGTCGAACGTCAATGATCTGCCGCAGGGCGGCACCGTTTCGCCGTCGATCACGGTCAAGCCGAACGAGGACTACCCGGTCGGCAGCGTCATCGACTTCACGATCAGCGCCTACACGTCGAACGACCCCACTCGACTGCCGACCTTCGACGGCTCGCCGAGCGTCTCGCGCACGACAGCGCACACCTCGGGCGCGGGCGTCGCGACCGACGACGTTCCCGTGCAGGCTCTGCGCATCGTCAAGGACGAGCCGAGTGCCGAGAGTGAGCTGCTGCGCGGCGTGCACAGCACGGTCACCACCTACTCGCTCACGGTCGAGAACACGATGCGGGGCAGGTCGACCGACGTGACCGTGACCGACTACCTTCCCGCCGGGCTCGAGTACCTCGGTCTCGCCGCGAGCGGTGACAACAGCTCGAGCGTCGAGTATCCGGGCGCTCCGACGATCGTGGGCGGCGCGACGCTCGGCGAGTCGGTCGACACGGTGCAGGTCTCGGCATCCGAGGCAGCGGCGCTGGGTCTTCCCGGCGCAGGCGTCTACACGAAGATCGTCTGGACGCTGGCTCCGCTGGAGGCGGGCGAGATCCGTTCGATCGAGTACCACGCGGCGGTGCCGCTGTTCGCGAACGAGCTCTGGGCCGAGGGCACCGCGCCCGATGTCGCCGCGGGCGCACAGGCCGCGAACCTCGACAACAACACCGGCGCCTCCACGCGTCACGGCGATGAGTCGACCCCCGAGAGCGCCCAGTCGTTCCGCAACGCCGCGATGGTGGATGCGCAGTATCAGGGCCCCGTGCTGAACGACGATCCGGCTCTGCGCGCAGCCCACGACGACGATGATGAGGTCATCGAGGCCGTCGACGTGCGGGTGCTGAAGCGCGTCGACACGAGTGGCATGTTCGCGACGGGTTCGGTGGCGACCTACTCCGTCGACGTCCGGGTCAGCGAGTACGTCGACGCGAGCGACATCGTGCTGACCGATGTGATTCCCAACGGCCTGTGCCCGGCGTTCCCCGGTTCGCTCGACGGAGTCGATCTGATCATCGGATCGGATGCCGTGTCGCAGGCGACCTGGAACGCGCAGACTCCCGGGGATGCGTGCAACTACCCGACCACGGAGGCGTCGGCGGTGCTGTCGCCCGAGCTGAACCTGGTCTCGATCACGTACACGCCCGAAGCGGGCAGCTTCACGGTCGTCTTCGACGTCGATCCCCTCGCCGCAGGCGGCCACCTGAATGCCCAGTACTCGGTGACGCAGCGCCCGAACTACACGGGTGCCGGCGGCGGCACGAGCTCGGGCGACAGCTTCGTGAACACCGTCACGGTGACGGCGAAGACCGAGCCGATCGCCGCGATCGCGAACGACCCGACCCTCGCCGACCGCGTGGGCGGCACGCGCTACGTGCTCGACGACTCGTCGGCCGTCATCGGCTCCAACCGCACCGTGCTCGACAAGACGGTGCTCGAGCGGGGCAAAACGCCCGAGACCGCGCAGGCAGAAGACCTGGTGAAGCAGGCGACGAAGGCGTTCTCGCCGGGCGATGACGTCTGGTACCGCCTGTTCGTCGACTTCGCCGACGGCATCGACAGCCGCAACCCGCTGCTCACCGACTATCTGCCCGAGGGCATCGAGGTGCGGGAGCTCCGCTACGCCTACACCGGCATCCCGGGTGCGACCGACGTGACCACTCCGGTGGCGTACGGCACCGGCGACTTCCCGACCGCGTACATCCCCAACGTCGCACCCAGCAGCACGTCGATGACGTGGGAGCTCGGCTCGCGCAACCGCTCGTCGAGCGGCGATCGCTTCATGCCCGAGGGCAGCACGCTGACCGTCTACGTGCGCGGCACGGTGCAGGCGCAGTCGGCGTCTCAGGATGAGGTCGACAACCCGCTCAATCAGGCCAAGTACCAGCAGGTCAACGTCGACGGGGTGCTCGACTTCCAGCGCTCGGATGCCGGCATCGACCTCGACTGGGGATCCACCCTCACCAAGGGCATCGTCTCCCTCAACGGCCGCGCGATCGCAGGATCGTTCGGCGACCGCGACCACAGCGAGCAGGTCGTGCAGGGCGACGCCGTCGAGTACCGCATCGACGTGAAGGCGCCGCAGAACACCACCACCGACTACATCGTGTGGGACGTGCTGCCCGCAGGCGTGAAGAAGGCCGATGTGTCGGCGCCGCTCGCCGAGCTGCACCCCTCGGGAACACGCCTCAGCGCGTCGGATGCCGTAGCCACCATGTACGACGCGGGTGAGACCCTGCCCGACGGCATCGCGCTGAGCAGCGCCTTCGCCGGCCGATCGGTGATCGTCTGGAAGATCGGAGCGTCGATCGCGGGGTCTGTCGCAGCGACGGAGACGACGCCCGAGGCCGTGAGCGGCTTCAGCCTCGGCTATACGCTCACCGTGCCCGCGGGCATCGCCGACGGAGGCGATGCCGCGGAGCTGACGCAGAAGTACACGAACACCGCCGGACTCGTCGACTACGCGATCGAGAACGCCGGTGGCGGCACGACCACCGTGGTACCGCAGCGCGATGGCGGTGGACAGCAGCTGACGACCCGCACTCCGGCCGAGGGCGAAGTGCGGGCATCCGACATCGACACCGTCGACAGCGCCGAGGTGTACCTGCCTGACGTGAAGGTCGCGAAGAAGCTGTACTCGACCGAGATCGCGCCTGCCAGCGCGAACGCGCCGGGCGCGATCGACACGGGTGACGGCTCGCGCAACTCCGCTCGCCAGATCGTGCAGGGCGAGTACGCCACGTTCGAGTACTCGGTGACGATCCCCGCGAAGACGACGATCCGTGGGGCCGTGCTCTCGGACAACGGCTGGCTCTCGCTTCCGGCGAACCGCGGCGGGCTGGCGTATCAGTTCGTCGAAGGGGAGACCCGCTACTTCAAGGATGGCGCGACGCTGCCGATCGGCGCATCGGCCACCGACTTCCGCTCTTCCGATCGACAGGGAGACCTGCGCGGAGTGCTCACGTTCCCCGACACCTACACGAACACCTCCACCACCGACGAGGTGTTCAGCGCGCGCATCACGGTGTGGGTCAAGGACCTCCGTGCGGCGGAGACGCTGACGAACACCGCCACCACGACGTTCATCGATCCGAACTCGTCGACGGGTGCGCGCACCACCAAGAGCGCGACGGCGACCGTCGATCACGCCGTGCCGGCTCCCTCGCTCAGGAAGACCGCGTCCGCGGCCCAGGTCGGGGCGAGCGGAAAGGTCGACTTCACGCTCACCGCGAGCAACACCTCGGGTCGCCCGGCGCTGCACGACGTCGTGATCATCGACTGCGTGCCGAAGGAACTCGTCCCGAGCAACCCGCGCACCTCCACCGGGCAGGCGACGGTGCTCGACGAGAAGTGCTCGGCCACCAACGCCGGCGTCATCACGCGCGGCACGGGCACCGGCACGGTCGTCGAGTGGAAGATCCCGATGCTCGTCGGCACCGGCACGGCGCCGACCATGACCTACACGGGCACCGTCGACGCTCAGGCCGGCGGATCGTCGCAGTTCGTCAACCGCGCGACCCTCACGGGCTACACGCTGCCCTCGACCCTCGGCGATGACACCGATACGACCGATCGCCGCGGAACCTACACCACGAATGCGAACGCGACGGTGGCCATGCCGCCGGCCACGATCGGCAAGACGGTCAGCCCGTCGTCGGCAGCCGTCGGCGACGTGGTGACCTACACCGTCACGACGAAGCTCCCCGCCAACACGAACTTCTACGACGTGACGCTCACCGACGTGCTGCCCGCGGGAGTGGAGTTCGTTCCGACGGGGACGCACACCGAGACGCTGCAGTGGTCGGGCGACACGCGGGTGCCGACCATCAGCGGCCCGACACTCTCGAACGGGGTGCTGTCGTGGAAGCTCGACTCGAACGACATCCCCGCCTGGAGCGACTCGACTCCGCGCACCATCACCGTGACCTACCAGGCGCGGCTGACGCCGACAGTCACGACCGACAAGCCGATCAACACGGCACGCTTCTCGTGGAACAAGATCAACGACTCGGTCGCATCCGGCGACCGGGTGACGCTGACCACCCCCGCTCAGGTCACGATCGTCGACCCGAAGGTCACGGTCGCGAAGACCGTGCGGGCCACCGGTACGTCGACCAACGCGTTCGCCGAGACGGCCGCGGGTGACCCCGATCAGTCGTTCGAGTACCGCATCCAGGTGAAGAACACCGGAGCAGTGTCGGCATACGGCATCGTCGTGACCGACACGGTTCCCGTGGGAATCAGCGTCGACACCACGCAGAAGGCCTTCGAGGGTGCCACCGTCACCGACTCCGAGAAGCTGCTCGCCGGCGAGGGCGGTGCCATCACATGGACGATCCCCGGGCCGCTCAAGACAGCCGACGGCTCGAACACGCACGAGATCGTCTACTACGGCGCCTTCGTGAAGTCGGGCCAGATGTCGAAGGGCACGGTCCTGAAGAACTCCGTGGCGATCAACCAGTACACCTCGTCGCCGAACAACGGATGGACCTACGTGCCCGGCGACAAGAACCGCCCCTCGGGCAAGACGCCGGGCGGGGTGACTCTCACCCCGCAGGCGGCGGCAGCCGATATCGCGCCTCACTTCCCGCGGGTCGAGCTCGTCAAGAGGGCGACGCATGACGTCGAGGCCTTCGTCGGCGAATCGTTCTCGTGGACGCTGCAGGCGACGAACACCGGCGAGGGAGCGGCACAGACCGTGACCCTGACCGACACGCTGCCCGAGAACTGGGCGTACGACCCCACCGTGACACCGGTTCTGACCGTCGGTGCGCAGCAGGCCGTCGACCTCGGCGACCCCGCATTCGGTCTGGAGGGTGACCGCCAGACGGTCACCTGGAAGCTCGAGGCTGAGGATGCTTCGGCTCTGCTGCCCGGGACGATCAGTGGAGCGACCGATGCTCAGCGCACGCTGACCGTCGAGTTCTCCACCAAGCCCGAGTTCGGCGCCACGAACAGTGCCGGTGCCGGACTCGAGTTCGCGCACACCAACACCGTGGGCGGAGTCGCGACCGACACCACCGGCGCCGAAGAGAACGCCGACGGCTCGTACGTCGGTGAGAAGGCGACCGCCGACGCGCACATCGCCCGCGCCGATCTGAAGATCATCAAGCAGGCGATCGGAGGAGACTCCGAGGGTCGATGGACCGCGGGCGAGAGCCTGCGCGACGGGTACACCCAGCCGCAGTGGCGTCTGACGGTCACCAACCAGGGGCCGGATGCCGCGCACGGACCGTTCCGCATCGTCGATGAGGCGGACCTGCCTGACGGCGTGACCACGGGAGCGTTCACGGCCCGGTACTTCAGCGACGCCGACGACATCGAGGGCGAGCCCTTCGTCGTCACAGGCGCCGGCACGGCATCCGATCCGTTCGTGGTCGGAGGCGCGTCTCTGGCGCTGAAGGCTGACGGCAGCGACCGCATCGTGCTGATCGCCGACGTCACGATCGACGAGACGGCCGTCGGCTCGGCGTTCAACTCGGCGAGCGTCGCCGGGCGCACGTACGAGGGTCCGGAGGACATCGCGAAGGACAACAGCGCGCAGGTCACGGTGCCGCTGGCGAGCGCCGCCGATCTGGTGCTGACCAAGGCCGTCACCACGACCGAGGTCACCGCCGGCCGCCCGATCACGTGGAGCATCTCGGTGCGCAACGTCGGTCCGTCTGCGGCATCGACGATGAGCTCGGAGCCCGAGCGCAGGGCTGCGGCGACGCCGATCACGGTCACGGACACGGTGCCCGCCGGTATCGGTGCGGTGCAGGACCCGTCAGCCGGTCTGACGGAGTGGACGGTCTCGGCCTCCGACGGATGGCCCGCCGCGGCGGGTGACGTGATCACGTGGACGTACACGGGATCGCAGATGCCGGTGGGTGCTGCGCAGCAGCTGTTCCTCACGGGAGAGGTCGACGCGTCGTGGACCGACGGCGAGATCACCAACTCGGCGCTCGTCGATTCGCCGGTCACGCCGGACCCGACGCCCGAGAACAATGAGGACACGGTGACGGTCACCCCCGGTGACCAGACGTCTCTCGCGATCACCAAGACGCGCGTCGTGCTCGATGCGGGTGAGTGGAAGGATGCCGCGCAGTTCGGCGGTGCGCTGCCTGAGGTCGCCGCGGGCAGCACGGCGAGCTACCGCGTCGTCGTGACCAACAACGGCCCGGCGGATGCTCGTCGGGTCACGGTCACCGATCAGGCCCCCGAGATGCTGACGTACGTCGAGGTGACGGACGAACGCGGCGAATGGACGCGTGCGACCGATGCTTCGGGTGACGACGTCTTCACTCTCGCGGGCACTCTTCCCGCTGCCGCCGGTGACAACACGAGGTCGTTCATCGCGACCTACGCGTTGCCGGTGGAGCTGGAGCCCGGGACCGAGGTGCGCAACGTCGTCGTGGCAGAGGCCGAGAACTCGACCAACGCTCCGGAAGACTTCGACACCACGGCATCCGACCGCGTCGCCGATCTCTCGATCGTCAAGCAGGCGATCGACGGGGACGGTGCCCCTGTGGCCGACGGTGTCGTGTCGCAGGTGACCGCGGGCACGCAGACGCGGTTCCTTCTGACCGTGACCAACAACGGCCCGAGCCTCTCGAGCGCGCCGATCGAGGTCGTCGACCAGCTGCCTGCCGGACTCACCTATGTGTCGTCGACCGTCGATGTGGCGGGTGGCGGCGCAGCGGATGCCGAGCCGACTGTGAGCGATGACGGGCGAGCGATCGCCTGGTCGGTGCTCGAGGAGGGCGAGGTGCTCGCGCTCGGCGCGACCGTCGTGATCGAGGTCACGGCAGCGGTGGCACCTGAGGTGCGGTCGCAGCGTCTGGTGAACGTGGCTGATGTCACGGGCCCCGACGATGCCGATGCCGGCAACAACCACGCCGAGGCCGCGGTCGATGTCGTGACGCTCGCCGAGCTCACCATCGTCAAGGACGTCGTCGAGGGGCCGTGGATCGCGGGCACCGAGGTCGCGTACACGCTCACCGTGCACAACGACGGTCCGTCGTTCGCCGATGCGATCGTCACCGACGTGCTGCCGGCGGGGCTCACCCCGGTCTCGATCGAGGGGGAGGGGTGGACGTGCGATACGGCGCAGAGCTGCATCCGCGAGGCGCACCCGCTGGGTGACAGCGTGCTCACCGTCGTGGCCCGTGTCGACGCGAATGTGCCGACCGGCACGACGCTCACCAACACGGCGACCGTGACCTGGACCGACAGCCGAGCCACCGAGTCGCACGAGGCCACTGATGACGCCGTGATCGACGTCACCACCGACGCCGACCTGCGCCTCGTCAAGACGGCGATCGATGCAGACGGGCAGCCGACGGCATCCGTTGTCGCCGGCGAGAGCTCGCGCTACCGCATCGAGGTCGACAACCTCGGTTCGAGCGATGCGATCGGCCCGATCACCGTCGTCGATCAGCTGCCGGCAGGCGTGACGTTCAGCGCCCTCGTCGGCGACGCGTCAGCGGCCTGGTCGGCACGGGCGGATGACTCGGATCCGCAGACCGTGACGTTCACGATGGCTCCGGCCTCGCTCGGCGTCGCCGCCGGGGGAGTCGCGCCCGTGATCGAGTTCGACGTGCTCGTCGATCAGGCCGTGCCGCATGGCGCGGTGCTGGTCAACTCGGCCACGGTGGCATCGGGAACGCCCGACGCGAACCCCGAGAACGACACCGACACGGCCGAGTCGACCGTCGCTCGTGAGGTCGACCTGTCGATCACGAAGACCCATGTCGCGGATGCCGTGCGCATCGGCGATGAGCTGCCGTTCGCGATCTCGGTGCGCAACGCGGGGGCGTCGGAGGCGACGGATGTCGTCGTCACCGATACCGTTCCCGCCGGACTCGAGGTCCTCTCCGCCGCCGGAAGCACGGTGGACGGCTGGACGATCGAGTCGGTCGCCCCGGTCGACTCCGCGGATGCCTCGGCCGGAACCCTCGTGATCGCCCGCTACTCCGACGCTGTCGGGGCGGGGGAGAGCACGACTGCGCTGATCCTGAACACGCGGGTGCTCGCCGGCGCGTATGCCGAGGTGGTGAACGTCGCGGACGTGACGGCCGCCGAGATCACCGACGAACACCCCGACCGCACGCCGGACGACAACCGAGCGGAAGACACCGTGACGGTGCCGCCCCTGGCGACGCTGGTCGTGCAGAAGAGCGCCGTCGGTGCCTTCGAGGTCGGCGGCTCGGGAGAGTTCGAGATAACGGTGCGCAACGACGGACCGACGGCTGATCCGGGACCCATCGTGGTCACGGATGCTCTGCCCGACGGCCTCTCGTTCGCGTCGTCGCCCGATGAGAACGTGCGGGTCGACGGTCGGATCGTCACGTGGACGCTCGCTGACGGCCTCGCTGTCGATGAGGAGATCGTGCTCACGGTCGTCGTCCACATCGGAGTGTCGGCATACCCGACGGTGACCAACACGGTCGTCGTCGAGTCGCCCACCGAGCAGACCGGCGACGCGCAACTGACCGACGATGCGACGGTGCCCGTGCAGGCGGACGATCCGGAGGTCGTCACACCCGAGGTGCCGATCATCACGCCCGAGAACCCGGTGGTCGTGACACCGGGTGGTCCGGTGGTGATCACGCCGGAGGGCCCGGTGGCGATCACGCCCGGTGGGGCTGTGGCGATCACTCCGAGTGGTCAGCTGGCCACGACCGGTGGGGTGCTGACCGCGGGGATGCTCGCCGTCGCGCTGCTGCTGATGCTGTCGGGCGGCCTGCTGCTGAAGTATCGCTTCGGTCGGGAGGCGATCGCCGCCGAGTGACAGTCGCCCGAATGACAGACGTGCGGGGCCCGGGGAGTTCGCTCTCCGGGCCCCGCCTCTGTGCGGGGCGCCTCTGGGCGTCTTCGCGGCGATCCGTGATCTGCGCTCGGTAGCATGGCTCGAACTCGCACGCCGAGTCAGCCGTCGCCCGAACCTCGGGCAGGAGAGGAACGCGACCATGTCACAGATCCATGTGGGTCCGCCGCCGCCGCGCAGCTATGCGCGGTTGTGGGTCTCGACGCTGCTGCTCATCGTGTACACCGGATTCGTGCTGGTGGTGACCATGTGGCCGCAGCCCGAGCAGCTCGAGTTCGGCAGCATCGCCTCGCGCGTGCTGCGTGCACTTCACAACCTGGGCGTGCCCGAACGGTTCGGCTACAACGAGATCGAGTTCGTCGCCAACATCGGCATGTTCGTGCCTCTCGGATTCCTGCTCGGTCTCGCCCTGGCCCGCAAGGCCTGGTGGGTCGCGATCTTCCTGCTGCCCGCGTTCTCGGGCGCCATCGAGTTCACTCAGGGCATCGCGCTCGACGAGCGGGTCTCGACGGTGCTCGACGTGCTGGCGAACACGATCGGCGGATACGCGGGCCTCCTGCTCGCGATGATCCTGCGCGCGATGATCCACGTCAGGGACCGCACCAAGATCGAACGCGAGCTGTGGGAGCGTCGCGCCGCGGCCGCCGAACTGCAGCGACAGAACGCCGCTCGCGCCGCAGCCCGCTCGCCGCAGGGAGCGCCGGCCTACGCCCGGGTCGAAGAGCCCGATCCCGTCACGCGAGTGCTGGACGCCGACTTCTGGAGCACGGGGGATGCGCCGACGGTGCGGATCCCGGTGTGATGTGACGCCGACGGCCGGGTGGCGCATCGGTCGCGAGGGGTGGCACCGCAGGCGATATATCGGCGACTAGTCTTATCTGGTGCCAGATGCCTCCTCGAATACAGTCGCCGAGGGCTCGAGAAAGTCCAGGTTCAGAGGGGACATTCAGGGCCTTCGGGCGGTCGCAGTTCTTGCCGTGATCGTGAATCACTCGATCGGAGAGCCGAGCGGCGGCTTCCTCGGCGTCGATATCTTCTTCGTGATCTCGGGCTTCATCATCACGTCCCTGATTCTCCGCGAAGTCGAGCGGACCGGGCGGGTGTCTCTGCTCAGCTTCTATAAGCGGCGAGTAAAGCGGATTCTGCCCGCTGCCACACTCGTCCTCGGCGCGACCCTTTTGGTCTCGTGGGCATACTTCGGTTCCGAACGTCTTCGGGAGATCGCTGGTGACGCTCTCGCCGCCACCTTCTTCGTCAGCAACTGGCGGTTCGCCGCACAAGGGACCGATTATTGGGCCCAGGACGCCAGCACGTCACCCCTCCAGCACTATTGGTCGCTCGGCGTCGAGGAACAGTTCTATCTGGTCTGGCCGCTCATCATCGCGGTCGTCGCGCTTCTGCTGCACAGGAAGCGAATGCTCAAGCCTGCGCTCGCGCTCGTTCTGACGCTCGCGGTGGTCGGATCCCTGTTGTGGGCAGCGCGCGAGAGCTCGACCGCTCCGATGTGGGCATACTTCTCGACGCTGACGCGCGTGTGGGAGCTCGGCGTCGGAGCGCTTCTGGCGCTGTCGACATCGTTCCTGCTGCGTCTCCCGCAGTGGAGCCGACCGTACCTCGCGTGGTTCGGCATCGTTGCCTTGGGATACTCGTTGCTGACTGTCACAGAGGCCGACGGAATGCCTGTACCTGGCGCGCTTGTCGTCGTTGCCGCGACAGCGTTGATCATCGGAGCCGGAACGGGCGCGAAGACCGAGGTCGCGGTGTGGCCACTCAGCAACAGAGTGAGCACATATCTCGGCGACATCTCATACTCCCTCTACCTCTGGCACCTCCCGGTGATCGTGTTCCTCGGTCCGCTGTTCCCTTCGCACGAACGACGGTTCGCCGTGACGGTCCTCGCGATCACGACAGTTCTGTCCGTCGCCAGTTATCACCTCGTTGAGGACCCGATCCGACGTTCTCGATGGCTTGAGAAGGACAGCAGTCGACGATCGCACGCGTTCACGCTCGCAGCCAGCATCGCTGTCGTCAGCGTGATCGCTGCTTCCTCCTTCCTCTCGCTGCGCCCGGCGCAGGTCTCAGAGGCCTCCGCTGCAGAACAGGGAACCGCCCCGCAGAGCCAGGCCGAGCTCAGCTCTCTTCTGGACGAGGCGCTCAGCCTCGCTCAGATTCCCGATCTCGATCCCGACCCGGGTGACTCGGCTGCGACGCAGACCGACGAGAGCCGTGAAGGTTGTTCGACCACCGATCTTCAGAATCCTGCATCGTGCTGGTACCCGAACGAAGGCGCGCCTCGAACCGCACTCGTGATGGGTGACTCCACCGCGATCGATCTGATCCCGACGGTGCGAGAAGCGCTGGGCGACGAGTGGAATGTGCGGGGTGCGACTCTGACCGGTTGCCCGCAGATCCCCGTTCGCATGAACTACGACACGGACAAAGGCGCCAGCAGATGTGACCCTCATCAAGCCGGTGCTCTCGAACTCGTCGCCGAGATGCAACCGGACGTCGTCTTCATCCGCAACCTCTACACGACGGTCAATCAGCTCAAGTCGGGTGTGACGCCGGAGGCGGGCGGTGCTGCCGAGTGGGCCCTGGCGATGGAAGCTCTCATCTCAGAGGTGCAACAGAACACCGACGCGGTCGTTGTCGTTCAGTCTCCGCCGCGCGGGAGTCTCCTCTCTGAATGCAGCCTGAGCGGAGATCCCGCGTCCTGCGAGTACTCACCCGATTCCGCCTACCGTCTTGTCGCAGGTGCCGAGAGTGCGGCTGCCCGCACGACGGGCGCACTTTTCGTCCCCACCGAGAACTGGTATTGCGTAGATGGTGTGTGCCCGGGATTCGTCGAATCTGTGCCGATCAAGCGCGACAGAACCCATACGACGAAGCAGTATGCGGGAGTCCTCGGACCGATCTTGCGTGATCAGATCGACGGGTTCCTGAATCAGTAGGGGACGCACAACCCGAGACGTAACTCTCGTCGATACCGGCGTGATCCCGAGCATGCGCAGGGGGCGGTGAGTCACGACCCGTAGGATCGTAGGGATGCCCGGTCGAAAGGACACTCGAATCCCCATGCCCCAGAAGTCCCGCTTCTCTCGCAAGACCGTGATCATCATCGCTTCGGCGGTGCTCGTGCTCGGAGGTGCCGGCGTTGCCGCTGCCTTCGCGATCAACAATATGAATGCCGTCGAGGCCCCGCAGGCTGAGGAGCGGGCCACGCCCACTCCTACCCCGACGCCCACACCCACCCCGACACCTGCGATCGTGCAGCCTGCGGCTGTCGCTCAGGGATCGGCCCTGAACTGGTCGTTCGCCCCGCGCACCACGCTTGCGGGTGTTCTGCCGCGGGTCGGCGACGCGGCAGACGGGGAGATGTCAGTCTCGATCGACGCCCCGGTCGTGCCGGGGCCCACCGCGGCTCTCGCCTCGACGGTGGCGGTCCTCCCAGCTACCGAGTACACATTCACCGCAAAGGTGCGCGTGCCGGAAGAGCTGCCCGTCGAGGTGCCTGCAGAGTTCCGCATCGGCGCGACCGTGCTCCCTCTTCCCGAACTCGATGCCGATTGGGAAGAGATCTCAGCCGAGTACACGACGGGCGAGACCGAGACCGCAGTCGACCTCAGCGTGGTCGTAAACGCTGCGGTCAGGGGCCTCTCGATCGACAGCGTGAGTCTGGCGGATTCCGCAGGCACCGAGACGGTCGTGAACGGATCTTTCGAAGAGATCGACGCCCCCAGCGGCATCCGAAATGATTCGCTCATCCTGCAGCAGAGTACCGCTACTCTCGCGGTGAAGCTCGCTCCGGGTGCCGCCACGTGGGTGGCACGGAACGTGGACGGCGCCGACGTCGCATCCGGCACGGCGACTCTCACCGACAGACTGTCGCCTGTGCGACTCGAGGGGCTCGGACAGGGCTACTACCAGGTGACGGTCACAGACGCGACGGGCGGGAGCATCGCGGCGCCGGTCGGTCTGATCGACATGCCGGACCTCTTCGTCCCTACCGATACGCGGTTCGGGACGCATGTGCATGCTGCGAAGGACTTCGCGCAGGATGCGACCCCCTCGGCTGCTGGCCTCGGAATAGGCCTCATCCGCCTCGGAGACAACTGGCAGATCACCGAGCCGAGCCCGGGCCAGTACTTCTGGAATGAGCCTTTCGCGCAGGCGATGGGCGAAGCCACTGTGAACGGCATGGACAAGATGATCGTGGTCGGCCGCACCAACAAGGCGTACAACAACGCGATGCCGCCGTCTACGCCATCTTCGCTCGAGGCCTACCGCAACTACGCGGCCGCGCTCGCGAGCCACTACGACGTGCAGGCTGTTGAGGTGTACAACGAGTGGAACATCCCCTCGTTCAACAAGGGATGCCGTACGGGCGAGTGCTACGAGCCGGCGCTCCGAGCCGCGCACGAAGGTGTGAAGTCCGTGAAGCCGGACATCCCTGTGATCGGCGGCGTCACGGGAAACTTCGACCGAGGCTTCTTCCAGCAGCTCTGGTCTGCGGGCGGCATCAACTCGCTCGACGCGGTGAGCTTCCACCCGTACCAGACGCTCGCTCGTGCGGAGGATCTCGCGACTCTGATCGACGAATCCCGCCTCGACTCGGCGGCGGCCGGCGCTGAGAAGCCGGTCTGGATCACCGAGCTCGGCTGGAGTTCGAAGACCGGTGACGTCTCTCTCGAGCAGCAGGGTGAGATGCTCATCCGCTCGCAGATCACCGCCCTCATGAAGGGCGTCGAACGCTACTTCTGGTATGACCTCGTGAACGACAAGACCGATCGTGCCGACCACGAAGGTAATTTCGGTCTGTTCACGCAGAGGATCGATGGGGTCGCGGCCTATCCGCCGAAGCCGGCTGCGTTCACCCAGGCGTTGCTGATCTCCAAGCTCGACGGCGGTGAATACCTGTCAACTGACGAGATCGCGGGTGTCTTCTCCTACGCCTTCACCACAGGCAGTGACGAGGAGCTGCGTTTCGCTTGGTCGACCGAGGGCGTCGACACTGCGACCTATGCAGCGGCCGGTCCTATCACCGCGACGAACAGCCGTGGTGAGGTAGCCACGTATGAGCCCGTGGACGGCGTGGTCACCGTTCCGGTGAGCGCGACACCCGTCATACTCTCGGGTGAGTTCGAACGTGGGGATGCCGAAGCCTCTCCTTCGCCCACCCCCTCGCCGACGGCGGATGGTGAGTGAGTATCGATCCTCGTAAGGGAGCGACTGCGGGGGGACACCCGGAGCGCCGACTGCGAGCGAATTCACGAAAGTCGGTGCGGAAACGATGATGAGGAAGGGGGGCGGTGTGCGACGCGATAGCAGTTCACCGTCTGAGACCACGGGATCAGAGCGTGCTCTCGTAGTGGCACAATCGCTCCTGTTCTGGGCGATCGTCTTTCTGCCGTTCCAGCAGGCCTTTACTCTGGACCTCGGCTTCCCACTGAAGATCACCGAGATCCTGGCCATCGCGGGAATCGTCGCAGCACTGATCGCCCACCGACATCGTCGGAGTATCACCGTTCCGGTGTGGCTGATCCTTGCCCTCGGCGGGGTCGTCATCCTCTCGTCGTGCTGGAATCTGTTGACGGGCTCAGCAATCGAAGCCTCAACGCAGATGTATCCTCGCGGCGTCACTTTCGATCTGCTGCTCTATACCGGGTATGCGGGGTTCGCTCTCGTCTTCTGTATCGCGATCGCGCTCTTCATGGATGCGCAGCAGATCGTGAAGGCCTTCGCCTGGGCGGTTCGTCTGGCAGCGATCTATGTGGTTCTTCAGCTCCTGCTCTGGTCGTTCGGAGCTCATGTTCTCGAGGCCGTGAATGGAAACATCCAGCTCGGTTCTCTTTACGGCCTGCGTCTGCCGCGAAACGGCCCCTTCTTGGAAGGCAACTATCTCGGCTTCTTCGCCATCGCCGGGTTCTTCGCCACTCTGAAGATCCGCGACTGGCTCGGCGTGGGGCTGGCATCGCTGCTGTTCTTCTATTCGCAATCGACGAGCGCGTTCGTCGCAGCGTGCGGCGCAGCGGTCGCGATCGTGCTGCTCCGGCCCACACGCCGCAAGGCGCTCATCGCAGGTGGGGCGTTGGTCGTCGTCGTCGTGACCTCGGCGATCATTCCTCCCGTCACACGCTTCGTCACCGCGCAGCTCACGAAGCTGGGCATCATCGAGAACAACCTCGGCGAGGCCTTCGGATATTCTCTTCGGGGACGATCGGCGAATGCCGAGACCGGCTTTGCCATCGCATGGGGAAACCCGGTCTTCGGCGTCGGCCAGGGGCGCTACGCAGCGCATTACTGGGACTACCTGGACCGTTCGGGCTTGCCTGACAATTTCGGCAAGAACGTCGTTCGTCCGATCGCCAACAACGTCTATGCGCAGATCGCGGCGGAGACCGGGTTCATCGCGCTTCTCATCTTCGTTGTTCTGCTGGGATACCTGATCCTGCGAGCCCGCAAAGAGAGCGATGCCACGCTCGGTCTGATCGTCGCCACCGCAGTCGGACTGATCGCGTTCCCGGCATGGACGGGGCTCCCGATCTGGACCGCGATCGGAGCGGTCATCGTTCTGGTGAGTCGCCCGATCCCTCGGAGCGACGACGAACCGGCGGAACCCGAACCGGTGCTGCCCGGGTCGGCCCCCATCGAGAGAGAAGAAGAATGACCAAGGTCCTGCTCCTGCGCGCGGACGCGACATCTCCGAATCTGGGCGTTCGCGTACTCAAGGAAGGTACCGAAGCACTCGTTCATCGAGCCTTCGGCGAGGGCACCACCGTGCACGTGCAGAACTTCGATGGTGGTGACACCGGCGTCAAGTTCAATAGAGAAGCGGTGGTGAGAGACCTCTTCCGTACAGGTGGTCCCGTGAAGACGGTCCTGCGCCAGTACGATCTCGTGATCGATGTGTGCGGGGGGGACTCCTTCACAGACATCTACGGCGCGAAGCGTCTGGCATTGATCCTCTACACGCAGTGGATGAGTCAGCGCCTGGGCATCCCGACGGTGCTCGGCCCGCAGACGATCGGCCCCTTCAACAAGCGATTCTGGCGGCATCTCGCGAGCCGATCCCTGCAGAGGATGGCGCTCGTGCTCAGCAGGGACAACGCGAGCGAGAAAGAAGCTGCGGCGCTCGGTCGGCCGGTTGATCTGTCTGCCACGGATGTCGTCTTCGCATTGCCGAGACCCCATTCGCGAGCTCGATCCGGCGTCATCATCAACGTGTCCGGCCTGCTGTGGGAGAAGAATTCACATGTTGATTCGGAGCAGTACCAGAGTGACATTCGTCGGCTGATCACCGCACTGCTGGAACGAGGGCAGTCGGTCACCCTTCTTGCTCATGTGCTCGACAATCCGCGTTCGGACAACGACGTGCCTCCGGTGAATGCCCTGGCGGCCGAATTCGACGGCCGAGTCGCGACGGCGGTTCCATCGTCGCTGACCGACGTACGCGAGCTCGTCGCTGGCGCTGAGCTCGTCATCGGGTCACGTATGCACGCGTGTCTCAACGCTCTGTCCTCTGGGACGCCGGCGATCCCGTGGGCCTACAGCCGGAAGTTCGAGCCGCTCCTCAGTGACATCGGATGGAACTTCATGGTCGACCTGCGGACAGCGAAGGATCCGGTTGCCGCAACGACGGAACTGCTCGATTCCGTCGGCATCGAGCGACTCCAGACGGATGTCGCGCGCGTGCTCGACTCGGTAGACAGCAGACTCCAGCCGGTCGTGGATGCGCTCTCGAAGGTCGATCTGAGACATGACTGACGCACTGACGAAGGCCGTCGCTCGAGTCGTCGACAACGACAACTGCACCGGGTGCGGCGGTTGTGCGCTGATCAGCGACCGCATCACGATGCAGCTCAGCGAGGCGGGATGGATGCGTCCCGTCGTCCGTCCGGCGAATGGCGACTCTGCTCGTCGCGAGCGGGATCGATTCAAAGCAATGTGCCCGGGTGTCCGGTTGAGCGCGCCGATCCCCGAGACGGGGCAGACTCACCCGACGTTCGGCCGCTTCGTCTCCGCGTGGAGAGGGCGGGCGCTCTCCGACGAGGTCAGGTCCTCCGGCAGTAGCGCGGGAGTCCTGACTGCAATGTCGACCTTTCTCGTCGAGACGGGACGGGTGAAGAGCGTCAGCGCGGCGGCAGAGTCCGCGGCGGCACCGACACGCACAGTCCCGGTGCGGATCACCTCCCGAGCGGAGGCGCTCGAAGCATCGGGCTCGCGGTACGCCCCGGTGGCTGCGCTCGAAGGCGCACGCCAGGCTGAGGCGGTAGTGGCGAAGCCCTGCGAGATTTCCGCTCTCCGCCGTCTCGACCCGAGCTCGAATCCCATCGCACTCTCTTTCTTCTGCGCCGGAACCCCGAGCCAACGCGCGACGGAGACACTCATCGAGAAGCTCGGTGTCGATCCGAGCGATGTCGTCTCGCTGCGATACCGCGGCAATGGGTGGCCAGGGGAGTTCACGGTCTCGGACGCGCACAAGAGGGCATCGATCTCGTACGACGAATCCTGGGGCAAGCACTTGGGCCGCGACCTGCAGTGGCGCTGCAAGCTGTGCCCCGACGGAACTGGCGAGGATGCTGACATCGCCGTGGGCGACTTCTGGAGGGCGGACGAGCGCGGTTACCCTCTGTTCGACGATGCCGAAGGCGACTCGGTCGTCATCGCGAGAACGAAGCGAGGACACGACTTGCTGCTCGAAGCCGCGGCCGCGGGAGCGATATCGATCGAGCCCGTCGACCTCGACGATGTCGCTCGCATTCAGCCGCTCCAGCGCAACCGCAAGCGCACGATCGCCGTTCGCCAGCTCGCACGCCTCGTCACGCTGAAGCGTGTACCGAGGTACAGCGGCTACCGCTCTTGGAAGAACGCCGTCAGGCATCCGAAGGAATCCGCTCGCACATTCGTCGGGACAGTCACCCGGTCGTGGCGCGATCGGCTGAAAGGTCGTAGAACGTGAACTCCACCCACCTGCAGACGTTGAGCATGAAGCGTCATCCGTTGGCCGCGGCGATCTCTATGCGGCTCCGAGCTAGGAAGCGTCAGCAGTCAGGACTCGAGCTCATGAAGCGCCTCGAGGGCGGCCAGATGACCTCGTTGTCCCTTCGGGCGTATCTGAAGCGGTCGTATGGGGTCGATGTCGGCAGCTACACCTATGGCTCATTGATGGACCCCGGTAATTCTGACAGAGGGCTCAGCATCGGGCGATACGTGTCCATCGGGCCGAACGTGCGTCGGTTCGGCGCTGCGCATCCGGTGGATCGCCTCAGCATGCACCCATATTGGTACAACCCAGCACTGCGAGTTGCTGAGCAGACTGACGACGTCGAGCGGACGACGTGCCGTATTGAGCACGAAGCCTGGATCGGCGCGAATGTCACGATTCTTCCCGGCTGCAGCCGGATCGGCATCGGAGCCGTCATCGGGGCGGGGGCGGTCGTCACGCGGGACGTTCCGGACTTCGCAATCGTGTTGGGGTTGCCCGGCACTGTGAAGGGCGAGAGGCTCACCGAGGCGGCGAGAGCCGCGATTCTACGAACGCAGCCGTGGCTGAAAGAGCCCGCCGACGCCGCAAGGGCGTACCGCCAGGTTGCTGAAGATCTCGGAGATCCTCAGATCTTCATGACGTCAGGCGCGTCCTAGGAACGTTCGGAACCCGTGGGCGAAGTCCGCAGGGCGGGGGATGGCGTTCCAGGGGCGCACGCGTAGCGCCAGCAGCGATCCTCCAAGCGTTGCAACATATCCGATCGTCGATGCCACAGCCGCCCCCATCGCTCCCCATGCATTGCCCGCAGGGATGAGTAGCGCGATGCCGACGACAAGGCCGGCCACCTGCACGCCGGTCATCGTGAGACCACGTTCACGAGCTGTCAGCGCCATAGAGCAGATGTAGCTGCCGACGACGGCGACGCCGCCCGCGAGCGTTATGAACGTCAAGGGGACGGCACCGCTGAAGTCCTCGCCGAAAAGCCACGGGATGCCCCAAATGCCGACAACCCCAACCACCACAGCGAGCGTCAGCGCGACTGCGAATGCCATCCGGATCGCGCGCTCGATGAGCGCCTTCGATCGATCTTCGACGAATCCGCGGAAGGCGGACGTTCCGAGTCCGAGGCCGATTGAAACCGGCAGAGCGCCGATGGTGGCGGCGACCGAGTACAAGCCTGCTGGGGCCGCCCCGATGATCGGGAGGACGAGAAGCTGGTCGAGGCGAGCACTCGCTATCTCCGCGGCCTGGCTTCCCCAGAGCTTGAGACCCTCGCGGAACAGGGATCCGAAATCCTTGACCTTGCCCCTGCCCTGACGGTTCCACCAGCGGCCCAGCAGGAAAGCCGCGACTGTGCCGGAGGCGTATGCCCAGATCACTCCTGCGATGGACATCGAATCCGCCAGCCACAGCACAAGCACCACGCTGAAGTACGTGACGGTCTGGATGGAGCCGAGCCAGAGAATCCGGAAGTACCTCCGGTCCGCAACGAAGACCTGCGTGTCGATGACCCAGGAGACCGTCAGTGCGGAGGTTGTCATCGCCACGAGGAACGCGATGTGAGCCGCGAGATCCAAACCTCGAAGCAGGGTCGTGGCGAGCAACAACCCCAGACCTATTGACGGTACCGCCGTGAACCATGCGAAAAGTCGCGCGGTCCGGACAAGACTGGCTCGATCGGCCTCGAGGACCGCACGCCGTCGAACGGCGAGCGGCACCCCGAGACCGATAACGACTCCGGTGATGGTGATGGCCGCGATGCTCGCGGCCGTCCAGCCGCGCCCGCTCGGTCCGATCGCCTGAGCGATGATCGGAGCTGTGACGAGCGAGAGGGACTGCGTCCCCATCCTCCCCACGCTGATCCCGGCGGGCGTGTCGAAGAGTCGACGCAAGCGTCCGAAGAAGCGCCTCATCAGCGTCCGGCTCCAGTGGGATCGAACCGAGGGGCCACCCGCTTCAGACCCCAGCGCGATACCTCCCGCAGACGCGCCAAGCGAGTCCTTCGTGATTCGCCATCAGTGGTGATCGCGGCGCCGACGAGTGCCGATGCCACAACCTCGAGCCGCGCGAGCAGATTCAGCGCATAACCGCGGTGGTTCGCCAGGATTCGCAGATGGCCGTCCGTCCTCGCCTGCTCGACGAGACGAGAGGCGCCCGGAGAGGACGTGCCTGCGTCATGCTTCACGACAGCTCTGGGCGCGAGCAAGAGCGAATATCCCATCGCCTTTGCGCGAAGCGAGAGGTCGACATCCTCCCCATAAAGGAAGAAGGACTCGTCGAACGGCCCCAGCTCGAGGAGTGCAGACCTGGTGGCGAACAATCCCGCGCCACACAGGCGTGCCACGTGCGTCGGAGATCCGGTCTCGACGATCTCGTTCAGAGCAGCAGTCCACCGAGCCTTGTTCAGTGCGAGTTCGAGTGATCCGGACCACAGGTTGTATGCGTGCACCTGCGGTCGCCCATCCTTGACAAGGAGGGCGCCGAAGAGAGACCGAGACGGCGCTGCGTCCATCGCCTTGACCAACTCCTCGAAAAGCTCGGTCGCCGAGGTCGAGTCGGGGTTCATGAGCAGCACATAGTCGCCATGTGCTGCTGCGAGCGCGGCGTTGACCGCACTGCCGAAACCGACATTCGTGCCGTCGCCCACCACCGTCACGCCGTTCAAGTCCTCCGCGTAGCGCACGCCTCCGCCGTTGTCGGCAATGAGGATCTCGACGTCCACCGACGCGTGAGCTGCGGCCAGACGCACGCTCGATATCGAATCTTCGAGCATCTCGGACGGCGTACGGTACGCGACGTAGACAACGGAGACGTTCACGAACGTGCGGCCGAGTTCTCGCGAAGCGTCGCGATGATCATGTCGCGCGCAGCGGCCATCGAAGCTCCCGCGCTCTCAATCCTCGCGTCATAGTCCGCCCGCACGCTCGCATCATGGAGCAGATCAGCGACCTGCTTCGTGACGGCAGCCGGGTCGAACGTGTTCACGGAGTGCACCCATGGCGAGATGCCCAAGTCGCCGAACGCCCCGAAACCCTTGCGTTCGTACGCGAGGTGCACGACATAGTGCCCTGCGGCCAGCGCCATCAGGGCTGCGTGGAGCCTCACCGCGACGACCACCCGAGGGGTGCCGCCGGGCGTCATGAGCAGCGATCGCTCGAGAGTGGATCGGGGCGACAGCGTGGCAGAAGCGGGACGATCGTCGTTTCCGCCCACCGTGCTCTGGATGTACCCGTCGTACTCACCCAGCGTCTTCGCGAGTACATAGATGTCGGGGTTGATCTTGCCGCGGACAGATCGGATCGACAGCACTGGAGTGTCGTCGACCTCCGCTCCCGGCTGACGACCGCCTGCCACCGAGGCGGTCGCGAGATCAGGTACACGCCGCATCGACGCACCGCCGACTTCGTCGATCGTGCGAT
Source organism: Microbacterium sp. EB106-03-03-XG65 (assembly GCF_058791955.1). Classification (NCBI taxonomy): domain Bacteria; kingdom Bacillati; phylum Actinomycetota; class Actinomycetes; order Micrococcales; family Microbacteriaceae; genus Microbacterium; species Microbacterium sp. EB106-03-03-XG65. The sequence goes on along the minus strand of NZ_JBYTEB010000002.1, from coordinate 529,109 downwards.
CATCCCTCGCCATCACGACGTCGAGCCGGGACAGGGTCGCACGGAACCACCGGCGGGTGCCGAAGCGCGCGGGTCCGATGCTCTGGGGCAGATAGATCGTGGGAGTGCTGGTGCGCGCGGACGCGCGGAGCTGCGGTCCTTGTACCAGCAGAGTCTTGGCAGCCTCGACGGCGGTCCCGGTGCGAAGATACCCGCCACCCACGCCGATCACCAGATCGTAGTCGTCGATGTTCTTGAGGATCCGGCGGGTGTCGGAGTCCCATCCGCGCTTCGTAGGCACGGTGGGGTAGACAGCGGGGACCAGGTCTCGGAAGGTCTCTGGGCGAGAAGCCAGCAAGGTCACGTCGACGTCTGCTCCGAAGGCTTCGTTCAGAAGCGCAAGCGTCTCGCGAACCAAGAGTCCATCCCCTGCATTCTCCGCGGAGTATGCGTGCAGGACCAGAACGCGAAGCGTCATCCGAGTACCTTCTTGTAGACCTCGACGTGCTTGTCGACGCTCGCGTCCCATGTGAAGTGCGAAGCCCAGGCCAGACCCGCATCCAGGCACGCGGCGCGCGCCTGATCATCGGTGATGGCTTTCACCAATCCCGACGCGATGCCTTCAGGGGTCAGAGAGTCGAAGCGGATGGAGGGGCCGGCCACTTCCTCGAGCGAACCGCGACTCGACGTCACGACGACAGCTCCGGCAGCCAGAGCCTCGACGACGGGGAATCCGAATCCTTCGTACAGGCTCGGAAAGGCGAATGCCGCGCAGGACTGCATGAGTGCGCGCCGATCGTCGTCGGAGACGAATCCGAGCCGGATGACGTCGGGGGACGCGTCGATCGCGGCCAGCGACTCTTCCGAGTTCCATGCCGCCTTGCCGGCGATCACCAGCTTCACCCCCAGAGCGCGGACCTCGGGGAGAGCGAAGGCCTGCACGAGGGGCAGCAGATTCTTACGGGGCTCGATGTTCCCCAGGTAGAGCACGAACTGCTCGGGCACCTGAGCGCGGACTTCATCGGAGAGCTCGGTCGGAGTGGAGAAGAGGGGAACGTCGATGCCGTGCTCGATCGTGGTGAGTCGCGAGTGCTCGACGCCGAAGACCTCGTGCACGTCGTTCGCACTCGAGTTCGACACAGTGATCACATGATCGGTCGAGTCGATGGCGCGCTGCACCCGCGTGCGCCAGATCTTCTCTTGGCGTGAGTTGCGCGCGTCGGAGATCCACCGACTGGCCACACCGTGCACCGAGACGATCGAAGGACGCTTGGTGCGAACGAGCGGCCCCGTGTCGGCCGTGTAGTGGAGAAGATCGCCCTCCGTGCCGCGCTGAACACCGGTCGCAGTCTCCTGAAGCATCGTGAGGATGGGGTGAGACCGTGCCGGGATACGGCCTACAGGTATTCCGCGCCGGGTGAGACCGTCGGCGATGTGGCGAGCGTATGTGGTGTTCCCGCCAGTATGTCTGTCGAGAATGCGACTCGGCATCAGGATGCGCACGTGGGTCTCCGTCGGATGTGGTTCAGGCTTCGCCTCGCAGATCGGCGAGAGCGAGACGATCGGGACGTAAGCCTCCGCATGATCCTCTGCGGTGGCATGCCTTCCCCCTGGAGCGAGCTGCCGACGTTCCGGCAATTCATCTCCAACGCCAGCTCAAGGCTAGCAAAGCGCGCCGGACCGCCTGAATCGCGGTGAGAGGGTCATGCCCTCACAGCGAACGGGGTGAGGAGCCGGTGGAGCGCGTCACGCTGCACCTGTTCGCTCATCGTTTCATTGAGGAAGATCGCTGCCCGCTCTGCCTGTTGCCGCTCCACATCGTCGTCGAGGATGCGCTCGATGAGCATCGCGGCCTCATGCACGGTGTCAGCCTGGGGAATAGGAAGTCCGGCGTATGCGGGGATGCTCCGCACCGCAATCGCGTGCTGGAAGGCAGCGGCATCGAGGATGCTCAGCGGGAAACCTTCATATCTCGCCGAGTGGAAGTACAAAGCGGGTTGCGCCAGGATCTGCTCGAGTTGGTCCCCGGACACCCACCCGGTCACCTCCACGCCCGCATTCTCAAGAGCCTCGCGCAGCGCTCCGTCTCCGTCGCCGATCCACTTGAACCGCACCGACGGTCGCTGGCGCGTGACGGCTCTGGCGACGGCGGCGAAGAATTCAGGATCCTTCTGCGGGACAATACGTCCATTCATCACGACTGTCTGGTCGATCTCGAAGTGTGCGCCGCCATCCGCATCGCCGGGGAGGAGCGTCGCTGAGTTGGGCACGAATTCGGTGCGGATCGAGCGTCCCAGCGATTTCGCAAGTGCTTCCTCATGGGGAGACAACACGACGGTGACGTCCGATCGGCGCGCGAGAGCCCGCTCAGCAAGGAAGTACGCCCGTCGGACCAGAGGATTCTGCTCGCTGTCATCGAACTTGTAGCAGTGGGGCTGATACACGACCGGCACCCCGAGGGGGATGGCCCGGGAAAAGACTCCGGCCCAGCTCGAATGGGCGAAGACGACGTCGGGTTCGAGGGCCTTCACCGTGCGATGGACTGCCATGATCGCGGCGGGGATGAACTGAGGCAGGTCGATGAGGCTGCTGAAACCTCGATCGAGATCGGCGTCATCGTCACCACGCCACAGCAGGTGATGCTCGGCCTCCGGGAGCAGACGAGCGACGTTGTCTACAGCGCGCCCCACACCCCCGCCGTAGCACTCCGTGACATGAAGGACCCGGGGGGCTCGGCCGTGTTCCTCGCTTCGCACAGAAGACTCCTCGTCGTGGGGCAACGAACAACGACGATATCAGCCGCAGACACGCCCGGATCGGAGCGGGTCGTCGTTCGGCGGGTGCTCAGGAGGCGCTCTATACACTGAGCACATGCCATCCGAGTCCTCGCGCCCGATGTCTCACCAATCCCGCCGCGCGGCCCGTGAAGCCGCAGCGAGGTCTTCGGTGTCCGCCGACGCCTCGGAATCGTCGGCCGCAGGGCGTGCCGGGCGGAGCCCTGAGCAGAGGCGCAAGCCTGGCCGCATCGTCGGTCTCGTCGTCGCCATCGTCGTCATCGTCCTGCTCGGCATCGCCTGCTGGGTCGCGTTCAAAGCGCTCACCGTGAAGAACGGTCTCGAGGAGAGCCAGCAGCTCATAGGCGAGCTGCAGAACGGCGCGGACCCGAAAGAGACCGTTCAGAAGATGTCCGAGCCGGCGCGAAGTGCGTCGGACGCGGCGTCCGACCCCGTCTGGGGTGCGTTGGAATGGATCCCGGTCGTCGGCGAGAACCTCCACGGCGTGCGCCTCGCCGCGCAGTCTCTCGACGTGCTCGTCAACGATGTGGGGGTGCCCGTACTCTCGGCCGATCCCGCGAGCGGATCGCTCATCACGCAGGTGCTCGACGTCGCGAAGGCCCAGGCTCCGCGAATCGGGCAGTTGGCCGACGAGATCGCTGAGGTCGAGAAGTCGACCGCCTTGATCGGTCCTGTGCGAGGCGGCGTCGACCAGGTCGCCGAGGTGATGCAGGGAGCAGCGCCCGCGGTCGACCTGCTCCCGACCCTTCTCGGTGCAGACGGCCCCCGCAACTATCTGCTCGTCTTCCAGAACAACGCAGAGTCTCTCGCTCTGGGCGGCAGCGCCGCTTCACAGACGCTGATCCATGTCGACAACGGCGCCATCTCGATGGGGAGCCAGGGCAACAGCGGCAGCTATCAGAACGGGGTCGCGGTCGACGTTCCGGCAGAGCAGAGCGCGCTCGACCTGTACACGGAAATCCTCGTCGATCACGTGAACACCAGCATGAGCCGCCCGGACTTCCCGTCCGCCGCGCAGATCATGCGCGCATGGTGGCAGAGGGACATCTCGCCGGACCAGATCGATGGCGTGATCTCCATCGACCCGATCGCCCTCTCGAAGATCCTTGTCGCGACGGGCCCCATCACGCTGGCCACCGGTGACGTCCTGAGCTCGGACAACGCAGTCTCTTTGCTCCTGAGCGAGGTCTACCAGCGCTGGGACAGCTACGAGAATCCTGAACTCGTCGACGGATTCTTCGCTGCGGCTGCTGGGGCGGTCTTCGAAAAGGTGGCATCCGGTCAGTTCAACCTCAAGGACATGGCCGTGGCGCTGGCCGAGGGGTCCTCGAGTGGCAACATCCTCGTGTGGAGCGAAGACGAGAAGGTGACCGAGGCGATCGAGGGACAGCGAGTGAGCGGTGTCCTTCCGACTGACAACGAGGACGCGACGACGGTGGGCGTCTACTTCAACAACACCAACGGGTCCAAGATCGACTACTACACGCAGGCATCGATCGCCGCCGACGCAGTATGTGAGGGCGGGAACAGCACCTTCACCGTGACAGCTGGTCTTGCGCTTCCCATCAATCAGAAGCAGGCAGAGGGCCTTCCGCGCTACGTGCAGAGCATGACGTACGGGACGACGTTCCGAGACTGGATCTATGTCTACGGCCCGCCCGGGACAACCGTCTCGAATGTCGCAGTCAACGGTCAGCGGGTCGATATCCTCTCGCATGGCATCGATGACCTCGGCCGCCCGACTGCACGGTTTGAGGCATGGTTCGAGGCAGGAACCAAGCTCGACGTCACGGCTGCTTTCACCGGACAGGGAGACTTCGGTCCTCTGGAAGTGCAGACGAATCCGATGATCAACCCGGTCGTGCCGACCATCACAGACAACTGCCTCTGATATACCGATGAACAAGAAGGCACAGCGACTGGAGTAAACTGACTGCCGATTCATTGAATCCGCTGAGAGATCGGTGGATTCATACGGAGGGACAGGGGTGGTCGGGATAGCTGTGGATGCTGTACCTGAACGGTCGACAGGCCAGAAGTCGCCGAAGTCGCGTCCTCAAGCGCACCGACGACGAAGAGGCGAGTGGCCCAGACGGTACGCGAGCAGGCTGTTCTACAGCGATCTCTTCGTGCTCGCCGTCACGCTCGTCTCCGCGTGGTTGTTGTCCAGTCCGAGCATGACGAAGGACGTCTCCTGGCGCGAAGGTCCCAACGTCAGCTACGTCGTCATCCTCGCGATCATCGGAATCGCATGGCTGATCGGGCTCGACGCGATCGACACCCGAGACCACCACATCGTCGGCCATGGCGTGCTTGAGTATCGGCGGCTCGTCGATGCGACGATCGCCGTGTTCGCCTTCACCGTGGCCGTCGCCTTCTTCCTCGGTATGGAGATATCCCGGCTCCTGCTCGCCGTGATCTTCCCCGTAGGACTCGTCCTGCTCCTCGCCTCGCGGTGGCTCTGGCGGCAGTGGCTGCGCCGGCGACAGCGCAAAGGCGACTACACGCATCGTGCGGTCATCATCGGCGAGCGCAGCAAGGTCAAACATGTCGCTCAGCAGATCCGCCGCAGCAAGGACAGTGGCTACACCATCGTCGGGGTGATCACCGATGGCGTTCCGTCAGAGGGCATGCCGCAGCTCGAGGTCCTCGGAGACATCCGCAGCGCCGACAAGGCGCTGGATGCCGCGAACATCGACGCTCTGATCATCGTCGGATCTGACGACATGGATCCAGAGACCATGCGTCGTCTCGGCTACGCGGTTGCCGATCGCGACATCCAGATGATCATGGCGCCCGCCCTCACCGACGTCGCGGGCCCCCGTCTGCATTCGCGCCCGGTTGCCGGGCTGCCGCTCGTGCACGTTGACTTCCCCCGCATGGAAGGCTCCAACAGATTCCTCAAGCGGGTGTTCGATCTGATCGGGTCCGCAACTCTGCTCCTGCTGTTCTCACCGGTGTTCCTCGTCACGGCGATCGCCATCAAGATCGACGGCCCGGGTCGGGTCTTCTACCACCAGGAGCGCATCGGGCGCGGTGGCCGCACGTTCGGCATGCGCAAGTTCCGCTCGATGGTGCAGAACGCAGATGACCAGCTCGCCAGTCTTCTCGACCTGCAGGGGTCCAGCGAGACGCCGCTCTTCAAGGTCTCGGACGATCCCCGCATCACGAAGATCGGTCGATTCCTGCGCAAGCACTCGATCGACGAGCTTCCGCAGCTGATCAATGTGCTGCGCGGCGAGATGAGTCTCGTCGGGCCGCGCCCGCAGCGCGCCGCCGAGGTCGCCCTCTACGACGACATCGCTCTGCGCCGGCTGGCGGTCAAGCCCGGCATGAGCGGGCTGTGGCAGGTCAGCGGACGCTCGACCCTGTCGTGGGAAGAGACAATCCGTCTCGACCTCTACTACGTCGAGAACTGGTCACTCACGCAGGACGTCGTCATTCTGTTCCGCACCATCCGCGCCGTCGTGGCGCCGGGCGCCAGCGCCCACTGAGTCATCTCGGTAACAATCCGCGCGACTGTCCGAGCGGTAACGGCCCCTGCGTCGTGGGCCTGGGTACATTCAAGATCATGAGATCCCCCCTTGCGACGCGTCTCGCTGCGAGTGCTCTGGCCATGATCGTGCTCGGTAGTGCCGCGGGTTGCGCCGCCGGCCCGGATGCTTCGAACCCTGTCCCGACATCGACAGCCACCTCGACGCCTGACCCGACACCCACTTCGTCGCCGACCGAGTCGCCCACCGTCGAGCCGTCGCCGACCGCTGAGCCGACCGAGGCGCCTGCCCCTGAGTTCGGCGCATTCACGTTCGAGCAGCTCGCGCAGATCTGCATCGACACGACCGTCTCGACCTTCGCTCCCGATGTCGTGTTCGACGTGCCCAACACCCGGATCGAGCAGCGGATCGTCACTCCCGAGTGGCTCGTGATCGTGCCTGCGGCGACCATGGGCTTTCAGGGACAGTCGGTCTGTACCATCGGCGGCACTCCCGCTGAGCCCCAGGTCGAGCTCGGATCGGGATCCATCGAGCAGCTGCCTGAAGAGCAGATCCAGAACTTGATCCGTGGCGAGAACGAGGGGGGCGATCGCTAGTGTGCGAGCCGGGGGACTCAGAGCCCTCGACGAGCGAGATCGGCCAGTCCTTCTTCTCACGCCGCACCATGCTGATCGGCGCGGGGGCGGCCCTCGGGATCGCGGCGATCGGCTGGGACGTCGTCTCGCCGACACTCTCCGCGACCGCCGCAGGCACATACCTCCGCCCGTGCGGCGATGTGCGCATCTCGAGCACGTGGCAGGGGCATCGCGACCGGAATCCGCCCTCCGGAGAGCCGGGCACTGACTACGCGGTGCCCAGAGGAACACCGGTCAGAGCCGCTGCGGATGGTGTGATCGTCGACCGCAAGGACTCGACCACAACGGCGACCGGACGATACATCGCTCTGCGAGCCAATGACGGCAATTACCTCCGCTATCTCCATCTTCAATCAAGCACGGTTCTACCTGGGACGCGCGTGTCGCGCGGCCAGGTGATCGCGTATTCGGGCGCATCCGGTTTCGGCAGCGAGACCGGATACGGCTCCCACGTCCACGTCTCCCTCTGGATAGGCGGAACTCCGCTTCAGCTGGGATTCACGAACTCGGTCGACTTCGAGCAATACGCCGAACCCGGCCCCCTTCAGCCCAACCCGGAGGATCCAGTGCCCACTCATCAGTCGACGACATACGCATGGAACGCAGCCGTGCCCCACGCTGTGTGGACTCGTATTCCGGTATCTCCGGGGTCCGTCTATCTGGCCCAGAGCATCGCACCATTCAAGGAGACCGGCGATCTCGCCATTTACCTCACGGCCGTCGGCGTGACGAAAGGTTTCCAGGTTCGCGTCGTCGCAGAGACTCTCAACTCATCCGGATCGGTTGTCAGCACGACGGCGCAACCGGTGCTTGAGGTTCCCGCGACTGCGGCGACTGCAGCGAACTCGGCGACGTTCGGCCAGTACACGCTGCCGTACTTCCTCTCGGGATCGATCAGGTTGTTCTCTGAGATCCGACCTCTCAACCCAGGCATCACGGTGAAACAGGTCGCTTTGAAGAAGAACTATTGGCAGTCCTGAAATAGCGGCTCCTCCGCACCTTCCCCTGCACCTGGGTTCGATGCAGAATGTACGTGCGTCGCCATCCGGCGCGTTCGTTCGCATCAAAAGGGGGCCCGTCATGGGTATCGAGGAAACGGTCAACAAGGGCAAGGACCTGTACGAGCAGAACAAAGACAAGATCGCCGACGCGGTCAAGAGCGAGCAGGCCGAGGACATCAGCGACAAGGTTCTCGACGGCGTCGCCGACTTCGCCAAGAAGATCGCTCCGGGTGCGGCCGACAAGATCGACGAGATCCGTGAGCAGGCCGACAAGGCAGTCGGCAACGAGTAACGGCTTCACACACGTAAAGAGCGGCGGCTCCCCGATGGGGGAGTCGCCGCTCTTCTGCATTCGAGACCCGGTATTCGGCTCGGCGGTATCGCGTTTCAGTGCGCCCATCCCCTAGGATGAAATGGATCGCCTGGGGATAGCGCGATCAGGGAAGTCGAAGGGGTTCGGCTTCCTGTAACTCGCGGTTCGCCGCGATCAACTGGGGAATTGATTTTGGGGATCATCATGCGACGCGCGCACTCGGTGCGCTTCAGCGTCTTCCCGCCTGCGCGGCGGTCACTCCGCCGCGCTCTCGAACGAGGAAGACGGCGTCCCTTCACGCCGGACTCCTCGCGTTCGGTGTGCCCCCTCGCGCCGAACGCCCTCCCCAAGCGGGGCGAGGCATGGGGATGCCTCGCCCCGCTCTCTCCGGTTTCCTGACCACCGGAGCGCGGTTCCGAGGCGCACAGCCCGGGGCCGCGGGGGCATGCCCAGCGGATGCTCAGCAAACGCGACACGCCCGGGTTTGCGCAAGGGAAAACCGGCATGGCAGAATAGACAGGTTCGACATTCCGGGCGCGCTCAGCGTGGGCCGGATCACCATCACGGCAGTGCATAGGCGGCGCAGACGCGCAGGGACCTAGGCCGCGGGTGGCAGAACGATCCCGACATCTTCATCACGAAGTCTTCGCCGTGCGCGGCGGAGGTCGGACACCCGCTCGCTGAGAGGCGTGCGGGATGACAGCAGAACAGTGGTGCAGCAGATCGACTCGCGAGAGCCGTTCGAGTGCCGAGGCGCGAACAGCGCCGACGTGCGTCCAATGCCCCAGGGTCACCCGGCCCCGGACGGTAAGACGCCTAAAGAGAGAGAGCAGACAATGGCGGGACAGAAGATCCGCATTCGCCTGAAGTCGTATGACCACGAGGTCATCGACACGTCCGCACGCAAGATCGTCGACACCGTGACCCGTGCGGGTGCAACTGTCGTCGGTCCCGTGCCCCTTCCGACCGAGAAGAACGTCGTGTGCGTCATCCGGTCGCCGCACAAGTACAAGGACAGCCGCGAGCACTTCGAGATGCGCACCCACAAGCGTCTGATCGACATCGTCGACCCGACGCCCAAGGCTGTCGACTCGCTGATGCGTCTCGACCTGCCTGCCGACGTCAACATCGAGATCAAGCTCTGAGGTCGGACATGGTTGACATCAACGCAAAGATTTCCAAGGGCATGCTGGGCACGAAGCTCGGTATGACCCAGGTGTGGAACGAGAACGGCAAGCTCGTTCCCGTCACCGTCATCGAGCTCGCCTCGAACGTGGTCACTCAGATCCGTACCCCCGAGAAGGACGGCTACAACGCCGTGCAGATCGCGTACGGCCAGATCGACCCGCGCAAGGTGAACAAGCCGCTGACCGCCCACTTCGAGGCTGCAGGCGTCACGCCGCGTCGTCACGTCACCGAGATCCGCACCGCGGATGCCGCTGACTACTCGCTGGGCCAGGAGCTCACGGTCGACGGCACCTTCGAGGCCGGCCAGCTCGTCGACGTCGTCGGCACGAGCAAGGGCAAGGGCTTCGCCGGTGTCATGAAGCGTCACAACTTCAAGGGCGTCTCGGCATCGCACGGTTCGCACCGCAACCACCGCAAGCCCGGCTCGATCGGCGCATCGTCGACCCCGAGCCGCGTCTTCAAGGGCATGCGCATGGCCGGCCGTATGGGTGGCGAGCGCGTGACCGTCCTCAACCTCACGGTGCACGCCGTCGACATCGAGAAGGGTCTGCTGCTCGTCAAGGGCGCCGTCCCCGGTGCTCGTGGCCGCATCGTCTACGTCCGCAACGCAGTGAAGGGTGCCTGATCATGGCTGACTCCACTCTCGCGCTTGACGTCCTCAAGGCAGACGGCAAGAAGGCTGGCTCGATCGAGCTTCCCGCCGCACTGTTCGACGCCAAGACGAACATCCCGCTGATCCACCAGGTCGTCGTCGCGCAGCTCGCGGCGGCTCGCCAGGGAACCCACTCGACCAAGCGTCGCGGTGAGGTCTCGGGTGCAGGCCGCAAGCCCTTCAAGCAGAAGGGCACGGGTAACGCCCGTCAGGGCTCCATCCGCGCGCCGCACATGACCGGTGGTGGAATCGTGCACGGCCCCAAGCCGCGCGACTACTCGCAGCGCACCCCCAAGAAGATGATCGCCGCCGCCCTGCTGGGTGCACTGAGCGACCGCTTCCGCGGTGACCGCATCCACGCCATCGAGTCCTTCGGCATCGACGGAACGCCTTCGACCAAGACCGCGGTGAACTTCCTCACCAACGTCGTCTCGTCGAAGAACGTGCTCGTCGTCATCGAGCGAGGCGACGACGTGACGCTGAAGAGCATCCGCAACCTGTCGAACCTGCACGTGCTGACGTTCGACCAGCTCAACGCATACGACGTGCTCGTCTCCGACGACATCGTCTTCACCCAGGCCGCGCTCGAGGGCTTCATCGCCTCCAAGTCCGGCGCCAACCAGGAGGTCTCCGCATGAGCGAGCAGGCATCTGTTCTCCAGACGGCCCTGAACAAGGACCCGCGCGACATCATCCTGAAGCCGGTCGTGTCCGAGAAGAGCTACGGTCTCATCGACGAGGGTAAGTACACCTTCCTCGTGGACCCGCGCGCTTCGAAGACCGAGATCAAGCTCGCCATCGAGAAGATCTTCGGCGTCAAGGTCGCAGGGGTGAACACCCTCAACCGCGTCGGCAAGGCTCGTCGCACCCGCTTCGGCACCGGCAAGCGCAAGGACACCAAGCGCGCCATCGTGACCCTGAAGTCGGGCACCATCGACATCTTCACGGCAATCGGCTGATCCGGGGGATAAGGACAATAATGGCTATTCGCAAGTACAAGCCCACGACCCCGGGCCGTCGCGGCTCGTCGGTGGCTGACTTCGCCGAGATCACTCGATCGACGCCGGAGAAGTCGCTGCTGCGCCCGCTCTCGAAGACCGGTGGTCGCAACAACCAGGGACGCATCACGACCCGTCACATCGGTGGTGGCCACAAGCGCCAGTACCGTGTCATCGACTTCCGTCGCAATGACAAGGACGGCGTGGACGCCAAGGTCGCTCACATCGAGTACGACCCCAACCGCACCGCGCGCATCGCGCTGCTGCACTACTTCGACGGCGAGAAGCGCTACATCCTCGCGCCGGCGAAGCTGAAGCAGGGCGACGTCGTCGAGTCCGGCGCCGGCGCTGACATCAAGCCGGGAAACAACCTCCCGCTGAAGAACATCCCGACGGGTACCGTCATCCACGCGATCGAGCTCCGTCCCGGTGGCGGCGCGAAGATGGCACGTTCGGCCGGTGCATCCGTCCGTCTCGTCGCCAAGGATGGCAACTTCGCCCAGCTGCGTCTGCCCTCGGGCGAGATCCGCAACGTCGATGCGCGCTGCCGCGCGACCATCGGCGAGGTCGGCAACGCCGAGCAGTCGAACATCAACTGGGGTAAGGCCGGCCGCATGCGCTGGAAGGGCGTCCGCCCGACCGTGCGTGGTGTCGCGATGAACCCGGTCGACCACCCGCACGGTGGTGGCGAGGGCAAGACGTCCGGTGGACGTCACCCCGTCTCTCCTTGGGGCCAGGCTGAGGGTCGCACCCGCCACGCCAACAAGGAAAGCGACAAGTACATCGTGCGTCGTCGTAACGCCGGCAAGAAGCGCAAGTAGGAGTAAGAGAAGATGCCTCGCAGTCTTAAGAAGGGCCCCTTCGTCGACGAGCACCTGCTTCGCAAGGTGGTCGTGCAGAACGAAGCCGGCACGAAGAACGTCATCAAGACCTGGTCACGCCGGTCCATGATCATCCCGGCCATGCTGGGTCACACGATCGCGGTCCACGACGGTCGCAAGCACATCCCCGTGTTTGTCTCCGAGACCATGGTCGGCCACAAACTGGGCGAGTTCGCGCCCACCCGCACCTTCCGCGGCCACGAGAAGGACGACAAGAAGGGTCGCCGGCGCTAAGGCGCTGGCGTAGAGGAGAGAGAAATGGTGGAGTCCATCGCACGCGTGCGACACATCCGCGTGACCCCTCAGAAGGCTCGTCGTGTCGTCGCGCTCATCAAGGGCAAGCAGGCCCAGGAGGCTCTGGCGATCCTGAAGTTCGCACAGCAGAGCGCCAGTGAGCCGATCTACAAGCTTGTCGCGTCGGCCATGGCCAACGCACAGGTCAAGGCGGATCGTGACGGCGAGTACCTCGACGAGCAGGACCTGTACGTGGCTAACGCCTACGTCGACGAGGGCACGACGCTCAAGCGTTTCCAGCCCCGTGCACAGGGTCGCGCTTTCCAGATCAAGAAGCGCACGAGCCACATCACGGTCGTGCTCTCGACGCCTGCTGCAGCCCCGGCTGCCGCGAGCGACAGCAACAAGAAGGCGAGCAAGTAATGGGACAGAAGGTAAACCCGTACGGCTTCCGTCTCGGTATCACCACGGACCACGTGTCGCGCTGGTTCTCGGACTCGACGAAGGCCGGTCAGCGTTACGCCGACTACGTCGCCGAGGACATCAAGATCCGCAACCTGCTGAAGACGCAGCTCGACCGCGCCGGTGTCTCGAACATCGAGATCGAGCGCACCCGTGACCGCGTCCGCGTCGACATCCACACCGCCCGTCCGGGCATCGTGATCGGTCGTCGTGGCGCCGAGGCCGAGCGTATCCGCGGCGACCTCGAGAAGCTCTCGGGCAAGCAGATCCAGCTGAACATCCTCGAGGTCAAGAACCCCGAGGCCGACGCTCAGCTCGTCGCGCAGGGCATCGCCGAGCAGCTCTCTGCTCGTGTGGCGTTCCGTCGTGCGATGCGCAAGGGTCTCCAGGGCGCGCAGCGCGCTGGTGCCAAGGGCATCCGCATCCAGGTCTCCGGCCGCCTCGGCGGCGCCGAGATGAGCCGCTCGGAGTTCTACCGCGAGGGTCGTGTGCCGCTGCACACGCTGCGCGCGAACATCGACTACGGCTTCTACGAGGCGAAGACCACCTTCGGCCGCATCGGCGTGAAGGTCTGGATCTACAAGGGCGACCTGACGGCGAAGGAGCTCGCTCGCGAGCAGGCCAACGCACCGAAGGCTCGTCGTGATGACCGTGGTGGCGACCGTCGTCGCGCACCGCGCAACGAGGCACCCGTCGCAGAAGGAGCGTCTGCCTGATGCTTATTCCCCGCAAGGTCAAGTTCCGCAAGCAGCACCACCCCGGCCGTAGCGGCCAGGCGACCGGTGGCACGAAGGTCTCCTTCGGCGAGTACGGAATCCAGGCGCTCACGCCTGCATACGTGACGAACCGTCAGATCGAGTCCGCTCGTATCGCGGTCACGCGTCACATCAAGCGTGGCGGCAAGGTGTGGATCAACATCTACCCCGACCGTCCCCTCACCAAGAAGCCTGCCGAGACCCGCATGGGTTCCGGTAAGGGTTCCCCCGAGTGGTGGGTCGCCAACGTCAAGCCGGGTCGCGTCCTCTTCGAGGTCTCCGGCGTGAGCGAGGAACTCGCTCGCGAGGCACTGACCCGTGCCATTCACAAGCTGCCTCTCAAGGCACGCATCATCAAGCGCGAGGAGGGCGACGCGTAATGGCGATCGGCACCAAGGAGCTCGCTCCGGCAGAGCTCGACACGTTCGAAGACCAGCGCCTCGTTGAGGAGCTGCGTAAGGCCAAGGAGGAGCTTTTCAACCTCCGTTTCCAGTCGGCCACCGGCCAGCTGGAGAGCCACGGCCGCATCCGCGCCGTAAAGCGCGACATCGCGCGCCTCTACACCGTGATCCGTGAGCGCGAGCTGGGCATCCGTGCGACGCCCGCTCCGGTCGAGGTCCCGGCGAAGAAGGCGTCCAAGTCGAAGGCGAAGAAGGCGGATGCCGCTGACGACGCCGTGAAGGAAGAGGCTGAGTGATGGCCACCAAGAAGGAAGCCGCAGTCGAGGCTGAGCACGCCGCACACGACGTCCGCGACGAAGACGCTCGCGGTTACCGCAAGTCGCGTCGTGGCTACGTCATCAGCGACAAGATGGACAAGACCATCGTGGTCGAGGTCGAGGACCGCGTGAAGCACCCGCTTTACGGCAAGGTCATCCGCCGCACCTCGAAGGTCAAGGCGCACGATGAGGCGAACTCCGCCGGCATCGGCGACCTCGTCCTGATCAACGAGACCCGCCCGCTGAGCGCCACGAAGCGCTGGCGTCTGGTGGAGATTCTGGAGAAGGCCAAGTGATTCAGCAGGAGTCTCGAGTCAAGGTCGCCGACAACACCGGCGCGAAGGAGCTGCTCACCATCCGTGTGCTCGGCGGCTCGCGTCGTCGTTACGCCGGCCTCGGTGACACCATCGTCGCGACCGTCAAGGACGCGATCCCCGGCGGAAACGTCAAGAAGGGCGATGTGGTCAAGGCCGTCATCGTCCGCACGGTCAAGTCCACGCGTCGTCCCGACGGCTCGTACATCAAGTTCGACGAGAACGCCGCCGTGATCCTGAAGAACGACGGGGAGCCCCGCGGCACCCGTATCTTCGGACCGGTCGGTCGTGAGCTTCGCGACAAGAAGTTCATGAAGATCGTCTCGCTCGCGCCGGAGGTTATTTAAGTCATGGCGAAGATCAAGAAGGGTGACCTGGTTCAGGTCATCACCGGAGCCACGCAGGAGCGTGGCGGCGACCGCGGCAAGCAGGGCAAGGTCCTCGAGATCCTGTCCGACAAGAACCGCGTCATCGTCGAAGGCGTGAACTACGTCACCAAGCACACGCGTGTCGGTCAGACGCAGCGTGGCACCAAGACGGGAGGCCTCGAGACTGTCGAGGCGTCCATCCACATCTCGAACGTCGCACTCGTCGACCCCTCGACCAAGAAGCCGACCAAGGTCGGCCACCGGGTCGAGGAGCAGACCAAGGACGGCGTCAAGCGCACCGTCCGCGTGCGCTACGCGAAGAAGAGCGGTAAGGACCTCTGATGGCATCGACCGACGCTGCGGTGGCTGGCAAGATCCAGCCCCGCCTGAAGGCGAAGTACAACGCCGAGATCAAGAAGGCTCTGCAGGACGAGTTCGGCTACGCCAACGTCATGCAGATCCCCGGCCTGGTCAAGGTCGTCGTGAACACCGGTGTCGGCGAGGCAGCTCGCGACAGCAAGGTGATCGATGGTGCGGTCGACGACCTCACCAAGATCACCGGTCAGAAGCCGATCGTCACGAAGGCTCGCAAGTCCATCGCGCAGTTCAAGCTGCGCGAGGGTCAGGCCATCGGCGCGCACGTCACCCTCCGTGGTGACCGCGCGTGGGAGTTCGTGGACCGCCTGGTCTCGCTCGCACTGCCCCGCATCCGCGACTTCCGCGGACTGTCGGCCAAGCAGTTCGACGGCAACGGCAACTACACCTTCGGTCTCCAGGAGCAGAGCGTGTTCCACGAGATCGATCAGGACAAGATCGACCGGGTTCGCGGTTTCGACATCACCGTCGTCACCACCGCGAAGACGGATGACGAGGGTCGCGCCCTGCTGCGTCACCTCGGCTTCCCGTTCCGTTCGGAAGACGCCCAGGCGTAGCACCTTCGACGGGCTCAGAGGCCAGTGGTCACTGGGCCCGTCGAATTGCACGTAGACTCGAAGATTGCGTGCTCATCGCAGGCCGTCTGTCGTGTAACGGCAGCCGGAACCGTATGAACAAAGGAAAACACCAATGACAATGACAGACCCGGTCGCAGATCTGCTGACCCGTCTGCGCAACGCGAACTCGGCGCACCACGATTCCGTGACGCTGCCGTCGAGCAAGCTGAAGACGCACATCGCCGACATCCTCCAGCAGGAGGGCTACATCGCCGGCTGGGAGACCACTGACGCTCGCGTGGGCAAGAACCTCACGCTGCAGCTGAAGTACGGCCCCAACCGCGAGCGTTCGATCGCGGGCATCAAGCGCGTGTCGAAGCCCGGCCTCCGCGTCTACGCGAAGTCCACCGAGCTCCCCAAGGTCCTCGGCGGCCTCGGCGTAGCCATCCTGTCCACCTCCTCCGGTCTCCTCACCGACCGTCAGGCAGAGCAGAAGGGCGTGGGCGGAGAAGTTCTCGCCTACGTGTGGTAATCGAAAATGTCGCGTATCGGACGACTTCCCATCGACGTTCCTGCGGGCGTGACCGTTTCGGTCGACGGCCGCGAGGTCGCGGTGAAGGGCCCCAAGGGTGAGCTCACCCTGACGGTCGCCAACCCCATCGAGGTCGCGGTCGAGGAGAACCAGGTTCTCGTCACCCGCCCCGACGACGAGCGCGAGTCGCGGTCGCTTCACGGCCTGACCCGCACGCTCATCAACAACAACATCATCGGCGTGACCCAGGGCTACACCAAGGGTCTCGAGGTCGTCGGCACCGGTTACCGCGTGGCTCAGAAGGGCAGCTCGGTCGAGTTCGCCCTGGGCTTCTCGCACCCGGTCCTGATCGACCCGCCCGCCGGCATCACGCTCACGGTCGAGGGCACCAACAAGCTCACCGTCAGCGGGATCGACAAGCAGGCTGTCGGCGAGGCAGCTGCCAACATCCGCAAGATCCGCAAGCCCGAGCCGTACAAGGGCAAGGGCGTGCGCTACGCCGGCGAGAACGTGCGTCGCAAGGCCGGAAAGAGTGGTAAGTAACCATGGCTCTCAAGTCAAAGTCTGACGCCCGCGCGCGTCGTCACGCCCGCCTTCGCAAGAAGGTCGTCGGCACCGAGGTGCGTCCGCGCCTCGTCGTCAACCGTTCGGCTCGCCACGTCTTCGTGCAGCTTGTCGACGACAGCAAGGGTCACACCGTGGCGTCGGCTTCGACGCTCGAGACCGACCTGCGCTCGCTCGAGGGTGACAAGACCGCCAAGGCCCGCAAGGTCGGCGAGCTTCTCGCCGAGCGTGCGAAGGCTGCAGGCGTTTCCGAGGCAGTGTTCGACCGTGGCGGCAACCGCTACGCAGGTCGTGTCGCCGCCATCGCCGACGGCGCCCGCGAGGGGGGTCTGGCACTGTGAGTGACAACAAGGAGAACGAAGTGACCGAAGCGGCTGCTGCCACTTCCGAGACTGCTGCAGGCACCACGCAGGCAGAGCCGTCTCAGCGCGACAACCGCCGCGGCGGCGGTCGTGGTGACCGCAACCAGGGTGGTCGTGACCGCAACTCGCGTGACCGTGGGGACAACCAGTTCCTCGAGCGCGTCGTCACCATCAACCGCGTCTCGAAGGTCGTGAAGGGTGGTCGTCGCTTCAGCTTCACCGCTCTCGTCGTCGTCGGCGACGGCAACGGCCTGGTGGGCGTCGGCTACGGCAAGGCCCGCGAGGTGCCCCTGGCCATCTCGAAGGGTGTCGAAGAGGCCAAGCGCAACTTCTTCCGCGTTCCGCGCGTCGGCAGCACCATCCCGCACCCGGTGCAGGGTGAAGCGGCCGCCGGTGTGGTTCTGCTTCGTCCGGCCGCTGCCGGTACCGGTGTTATCGCCGGTGGTCCGGTCCGCGCCGTGCTCGAGTGCGCCGGTATCCACGACGTGCTGTCGAAGTCGCTCGGTTCGTCGAACACGATCAACATCGTGCACGCGACGGTGGAGGCACTGAAGCAGCTCGAGGAGCCCCGTGCGGTCGCCGCACGTCGTGGCCTCGAGTTCGACCAGGTCGCCCCCGCGCGTCTTGTCCGCGCCGAGGCTGACGCCATCGCCGCACAGAAGGTAGGTGCCTGATGGCCGCCCGGCTCAAGGTCACGCAGATCAAGTCCAAGGTGAGTGAGAAGCAGAACCAGCGCGACACGCTGCGTTCGCTCGGTCTCAAGCGCATCGGTGACAGCACCGTTCGCCCCGACGACGCGCAGACGCGCGGTTACGTCAAGACCGTCGCGCACCTCGTCAAGGTTGAGGAGATCGACTAATGGCTGAGAAGAACGAAGCCGTCGAGGCCGAGAAGGCCCCGAAGAAGGCCGCTGCTCCCAAGGCAGCCGCCGAGAAGAAGCCCGCTGCCAAGAAGGCGTCTGCAGCTGCTGCAGGCACCAAGGCTGAGGCTGCTGCCAAGAAGCCCGCTGCCAAGAAGGCGACGCCGGCGAAGGATGCTCCGGCATCCCGCCCCGGTGTGCTGAAGGTGCACCACCTGCGTCCGGTCCCCGGATCCAACACCGCGAAGACCCGTGTCGGTCGCGGTGAGGGCTCCAAGGGTAAGACCGCGGGTCGTGGTACCAAGGGCACCAAGGCGCGCAACACCGTTCGCGTCGGCTTCGAGGGTGGGCAGATGCCGCTGCACATGCGCACCCCGAAGCTGCGCGGGTTCAAGAACCCGTTCCGCGTCGAGTACCAGGTCGTCAACCTGGAGAAGCTCGCGGAGCTGTACCCCACGGGTGGCGATGTCACCATCAGCGACCTGGTCGCCAAGGGTGCCGTTCGCAAGAACGAGAAGGTCAAGGTTCTCGGAGACGGCGACATCGCCGTGAAGCTCACCGTTGCGGTCGACAAGGTCTCGGGTTCTGCCGAGCAGAAGATCGTGGCGGCGGGCGGATCCGTCAAGTAACCACTTCATGAGAGGGGTCGGAGATTCTCCGGCCCCTCTTATGGGTTAGCCTGTTCTTTCAGCCGTCCCTCGGATCGGCAACCTTTTCAGGAGGCACGTCCTTGTTTAGCGCCATCGCGCGGATCTTCCGCACGCCAGACCTGCGTCGAAAGATCGGTTTCACCCTCGCGATCATCGCGATCTATCGACTCGGCTCCAACGTCCCCGCTCCGTTCGTGAACTTCCCGAACGTCGAGGAGTGTCTCGCTCTCAATGCAGGCACCGAGGGACTTCTCGGACTCGTCAACCTCTTCTCGGGTGGCGCGCTCCTCCAGCTCTCGATCTTCGCCCTCGGCGTCATGCCGTACATCACCGCGACGATCATCACCCAGCTCCTGCGCGTGGTCATCCCGCACTTCGAGGCGCTGCACAAAGAGGGTCAGGCCGGTCAGGCCAAGCTGACCCAGTACACCCGTTACCTCACGATCGCGCTCGCGCTGCTGCAGTCGACGACGCTCGTCACTGTGGCCCGCAGCGGTCAGCTGTTCGGCACCACCGAGATCGCGGCGTGCCAGAACCTCCTCACCAACGACGTGTGGTGGGCGCAGCTGCTCATCATCATGGCGATGACGGCAGGTACCGGCCTCATCATGTGGTTCGCCGAGCTCGTCACCGAGCGCGGCATCGGCAACGGCATGTCGCTGCTGATCTTCACCTCGATCGCCGCCACCTTCCCGGGCGCTATGTGGCTGATCTGGGAGAGCCGTGGTTTCGAGGTCTTCCTCATGGTGCTCGCCGTAGGTGTGGTCGTGATGGGGCTCGTCGTGTTCGTCGAGCAGTCCCAGCGACGCATCCCCGTGCAGTACGCCAAGCGCATGGTCGGGCGCCGCACATACGGCGGCACCAACACCTACATCCCGATCAAGGTGAACATGGCGGGTGTGATCCCCGTGATCTTCGCGTCGTCGCTGCTCTACATCCCGGCCCTGATCGCGCAGTTCAACACCCCGCAGGACGGCTCCGAGCCCGCCGCGTGGGTCACCTGGATCTCGACGTACTTCACGACGGGCGACCAGCCGATCTACATGCTGGCCTACTTCCTGCTGATCATCGGCTTCACCTACTTCTACGTCGCGATCACCTTCAACCCCGTCGAGGTCGCCGACAACATGAAGAAGTACGGCGGGTTCATCCCCGGCATCCGTGCCGGTCGACCGACCGCCGAGTACCTCGACTACGTGCTCACCCGCATCACGCTGCCAGGGTCCATCTACCTCGGCCTGATCGCGCTGATCCCGCTGATCGCTCTCGCCACCGTCGGCGCCAACCAGAACTTCCCGTTCGGTGGCGCATCGATCCTCATCATCGTGGGTGTCGGTCTCGAGACGGTCAAGCAGATCGACGCGCAGCTGCAGCAGCGTCACTACGAAGGGCTCCTCCGATGACCGCTTCCGCCCGTCTTCTGATCGTCGGTCCGCAGGGTTCCGGCAAGGGAACCCAGGGAGTCCGAATCGCCGAGTCGTACGGCATCCCCGTGGTCTCGACCGGAGACATCTTCCGCGCGAACATCAAAGAGGGAACGCCACTCGGCCAGCAGGTCACGGCGATCCTCGACAGGGGAGACCTCGTTCCCGACGAGCTGACCAGCGAGATCGTGCGCGATCGGCTGGCGCAGGACGATGCGGCGAACGGATTCCTCCTCGACGGATATCCGCGCAACACGGCTCAGGTCGCACACCTCGAGGAGTTCCTCGCCGGTCGTGGCGAGTCGCTGGATGCGGTCATCCTGCTCGATGTGCCCCGTGACGAGAGCATCGAGCGTCTGAAGCTGCGCGCTGCCGAGCAGGGACGCTCCGATGACACCGAAGAGGGCATCGCGCATCGCCTGGACATCTACGAGAAAGAGACCGCTCCGATCCTCGACGTCTACGGCAGCCGTGGCATCGTCGACCGCATCGACGGCGTCGGCTCGCTCGACGAGATCACCGAACGCGTGTTCGCGGCGCTGACAGCGCGTGGCCTGCGTCTCGCTGCCTGAGCGCAGTCGATGTTCCGCAAGTCGATCTACAAGACACCTGCTCAGCTGCGGGCCATGGTCGAGCCCGGTCTCATCACGGCCGCGGCGCTGGATGCGGTGCGCCCGCTGATCCGAGCCGGAGTCACGACCCTCGAGCTCGACGCCGAGGCCAATCGCGTCATCCTGGCCCGCGGTGCGGAATCGAACTTCCAGCTGGTTCGCGGGTACCGGCACACGACCTGCATCTCCGTGAACGAGGAGGTCGTGCACGGCATCCCCGGAGAGCGTGTGCTGCAGGCCGGTGACATCGTGTCGGTCGACTGCGGTGCGCAGTACCAGGGATGGAACGGAGACAGCGCGATCACCGTCGTCGTCCCCGACGACAGCCGGCCGGAGCTCGTCGCCCAGCGACTCGAGCTGTCTCGCGTGACCGAGGGCTCGATGTGGGCGGGCATCGCTGCGATGGCATCCGCGTCTCACCTGGGTGACATCGGGGCTGCGATCCAGGGCTACATCGAGGCGCAGGGTCCGTCTGCTGTCTCGGGCCAGACCTACGGCATCCTTCGCGAATACGTGGGCCACGGCATCGGGCGCAAGATGCACGAGGCGCCGAGCGTGTTCAACTACCGCACCCCCGATCCCGGCGCCGAGGTCAAGCCTGGACTCGTGCTCGCGATCGAGCCGATGGTCACGGCAGGCACGGATGAGACGTTCGTCGAGGACGATGACTGGACCGTCTCGACCGTCGACGGCAGCGACGGCTCGCACTGGGAGCACAGCGTGGCGTTGCACGCAGGCGGCATCTGGGTGCTCACGGCTCCTGACGGGGGAGCAGCGGGCCTCGCACCCTTCGGCGTGGTGCCGACCCCCATCGCCTGACCGAAGGTTCGGCGGATGTCGGCGGATGTCTGAGGATCTCTGATGTCAGCGGATCTCTGAGACCGCTGATTGCGCGTGAGACCCGTGTGTAGGACGTGGGTTTCGCCGCGAGGCCGGGGCTTCGTCTCGCACAGGGGTGGGATGGTCGCCGAAACCGCTAATCGGACGTGAGACCCGTGTCGAGGACGTGGGTTTCGCCGCGGGGCTAGGGTTTCGTAGCGCACCGGGGCGGGAGGTCGCCGAGACCGCTGATCGGTCGTGAGACCCCTATGGAGGACGAGGGTTTCGTGGGCGGATGCCGGTCTCGATGATCCAGGCGTCACCGTTAGGAGCGCGGCGAGTGGCGCGGCCGCGCGACCTCACGCGGACTCAGGCTCAGTGACGCGAGCATCCCCTGCTGGGGAGGCCGCACGAGAGGAACGTCGGCCGCGAGCAGTGCTCGCCGAAGCGGGTCGACCTTCCACACGTCGGCGAGATCCCAGCGTGCCAGGGGATGCCCGTTGCGACGGAGCCTGTCTTCGCGGCGCTTTTCGTCGGCGAGGCGCTGCGCGGCAGCATCCGGATCGTCGAGGTCGTACTTGGCCCATCCGTCCGCTTCGCCGATCGCTCCGCACGATGGGAAGAAGAAGTCGGCCCTGTCACGCGCTCGCTCATACGTGAATTCGGCCGGCAGTTCTGGCGTCTCGAATCCGCACCATGCAATCACCGCACGACTCAGGCTCTCGCCGGGCGATTCAGAGCGTTGGTCGGCATTGGCCCAGGCCCATCGTGCGCGCGCGCGGCCTCTGCTGCTCGCCTGCCCGCTGAGCGTCTCGTCGGCGAACGAGCGCTGCATGGTCCCTCCCTGGAACGGTGACATCGCCGCATCGGCGACCGCCAATCCCTTCGCCAGCGACAAGACCCTCGTCAGGTCGATGGCTGTGTCGATCAGGTCGGTGCAGTGGATGCCGGCGATCGAGGTGACTCCTCGAGGATCCACGGAGGAGTGGACAGCGACATCGCCGAAACGCCGCGACTTCTCACCCGCATCCGCCAGCACATGGATCAGGGCGGTTTCGCCGAAGTGCGGCAGACCGTGGAGCACGGCTGCGGACTCGAGACACAGGATCGCGTCCGAGTGCGTGCGCACGAAGGCGTGTACTCGCGCGGCGTACCGCTGCCAGGGGCGAAGGGCGTCGTACAGGTCGCGACGTGCGTGGACGCCTGAGCGCACGCGACGGAATTGCGGGTCTGCTGCGCGCAGGCCCACCATCCGCATCTCAGTACTCACGATCAGCGGCACGGGGGACGTGACGAATCCGCGGTCGGCGAGAGTCTGCACGACTGCATACTCGCCGCTGAGTCGGGGCGTCACCGGATCGGGGCGCTGTTCGATCCGAAGCCCGTGGCGGAGTGGTTCTGGACGTTGCGCAGTGCAGAAGAGGTTCGTCACAGTCGTCGGCGTTGCGCCTGGAAGGTACCCGCACTCGAGACCTGCCTCGCGGGACGAGACCCACGGCGCGGACATGGGTCTCACGCATGGATGCCGGTCTCGGGGCGCGTGGGTGCGGGGTGGGGATGAGACCGCCCTCGCGGGACGAGACCCACGGCGCGGACATGGGTCTCATGCGAGGATGCCGGTCTCGGGGAAAGCCGGCGCCGGCGCCAGTCACAACGCGCACATAGGAATCTCCAGGCACAATGGGTGTATGGGTGCGCATGCACCCGCAGACTTCACGCCGGGTCCGCCGTCTCGCGGGCCCCGACAGAAACGGAAACCCATGGCAGCCGCGAAGAGCAACACCAACTGGTTCGTGATCGGAGTGTCCGCGGCGGTCGTGGTCGTGCTCGCCGTGCTCGCCACCGTCGTGGTCCTGCTGAACAACCAGGCGACCGACCCGGGCACCGCTCCGAAGAGCGAGATCATCAACTCGGAGACGGGTGCCATCTCGTTCGGCGACGGCGATGAGACCATCGACACGTATATCGACTTCATGTGCCCTATCTGCGGCCAGTTCGAGGACGCGTACGGCGAGCAGCTGCAGTCCGCCGCCGCTGACGGGACGATCACGCTCAACATCCACCCGATCTCGATCCTCGATCGCGCATCGCAGAACACCCAGTTCTCGACGCGCTCGGCGAACTCGATGTACTGCGTGGCCACCGAGGCTCCCGACGCGGCTCTCGACTACTTCAACCTCCTCTTCGCCAACCAGCCTGAGGAGAACACGGCGGGCCTGACCGACGAGCAGCTGATCGAGCTGGCCACGCAGGCCGGGGCTGAGTCCGCAGCGGACTGCATCACGGACGGCACGTACTCTCGCTTCGTCGCAAGTCGAACCACAGAGACCCCCGTCGACCCGGCCACGGGCAACTTCGGCACGCCGACCGTCACCATCAACGGCGATCGCATCGACAACTCGCAGATCGCGGCGGAGTTCGCCAAGATCCTCGGCTGATCGATCCGCAGACGACGGGAGTTCCGGCATCCTGCTCAGGTTGCCGGAACTCCTTTCGTCGTCTAACATAGATCTTTGGTGCTTTGTGCCCTGATTCGGCGTGTCTGAATCGGCGAAGCGCCGCAATCCAATCACCCACCGCAGATCGACCGGTCTGCAGAAGCGTCAGCGAGGCTATGGCTAAGAAAGACGGTGTCATCGAGATCGAAGGTGTGATCTCCGAGGCTCTGCCCAACGCGATGTTCCGTGTTGAGCTCACCAACGGGCACAAGGTCCTGGCAACGATCTCCGGAAAGATGCGGCAGAACTACATCCGCATCATCCCCGAGGACCGCGTGGTCGTGGAGCTCAGCCCCTACGACCTGACCCGCGGCCGTATCGTCTACCGCTACCGCTGATCGGTCGAGAAGTAACGGCCTGCCCCGGTTCGGGGCGGTACGAAGACAGCGAACAGGAAAAAACATGAAGGTCAACCCCAGCGTCAAGCCCATCTGCGATCACTGCAAGGTGATCCGCCGCCACGGCCGCGTCATGGTGATCTGCAAGAGCAACCCGCGTCACAAGCAGCGCCAGGGCTGAGCCCCGGCGTCGGGCCGCTCTTACGGACTGACTCACAACTCAATACAGGTCGCGCGATCCTCGAGGCGTTTCGTCTCGCACCGTTCGCTCAACGACCGAAAGACAACGGCAGGATCAGATCCCACGCGAGTGGGGGACACCTCGGGACGGAGGCCCGAGCACCGATCCTGCTCCACACCTCCACAAAAATCAGGAGAACCGCATGGCACGTCTTGCCGGCGTTGACATCCCGCGCGACAAGCGCGTGGTGATCGCCCTTACCTACATCTACGGCGTCGGCCGTACCCGCTCGGTCGAGATCCTCAAGGCTACGGGGATCGACGAGAGCATCCGCGTGAAGGACCTCAGCGATGACCAGCTGATCGCCCTCCGCGACCACATCGAAGGCACCTACAAGGTGGAGGGTGACCTGCGCCGCGAGGTCGCCGCAGACATCCGCCGCAAGGTCGAGATCGGCTCCTACGAGGGCATCCGCCACCGTCGTGGCCTCCCGGTCCGTGGTCAGCGCACCAAGACCAACGCCCGTACCCGCAAGGGCCCGAAGCGCACCGTCGCAGGCAAGAAGAAGGCCCGCTAAGCGCGGCCCCAGGGACTAGGAGAACACTTTCATGGCTGCACCCAAGGCCGCCGCGCGCAAGCCGCGCCGCAAGGAAAAGAAGAACATCGCGCTGGGCCAGGCCCACATCAAGTCGACGTTCAACAACACGATCGTCTCGATCACCGACCCGTCCGGCGCTGTCATCGCCTGGGCATCATCGGGTGGCGTGGGCTTCAAGGGCTCCCGCAAGTCGACCCCGTACGCCGCCGGCATGGCAGCCGAGTCTGCTGCCCGCCAGGCTGCAGAGCACGGCGTCAAGAAGGTCGACGTCCTCGTGAAGGGTCCGGGCTCCGGCCGCGAGACCGCGATCCGCTCGCTGACGGCCGCCGGCCTCGAGGTCGGATCGATCCAGGACGTCACCCCGCAGGCGCACAACGGCTGCCGCCCGCCGAAGCGTCGCCGCGTCTGACACGGCTTGTTGAGCCGCTCGCGCCTTCGGGTGCGAGCGGCTTGACGCCCGCCAGCGGGCATCGACTTCCACAACTCAAGACCTCACCCCACCACATGTCATATAGCGGGCATGTGATCGAAAGGAACACAGAGTGCTTATTGCACAGCGTCCCACACTGACCGAGGAAAAGATCGTCGAGAACCGGAGCCGGTTCATCATCGAGCCTCTGGAGCCCGGCTTCGGATACACGATCGGCAACGCGCTTCGTCGCAGCCTGCTGTCGTCGATCCCCGGTGCCGCGGTCACCAGCGTTCGCATCGACGGCGTGCTGCACGAGTTCAGCACCATCCCCGGCGTGAAGGAGGATGTCACCGAGATCATCCTCAACATCAAGCAGCTCGTGGTCTCGTCGGAGCGCGACGAGCCCATCACGGCGTACCTGCGCAAGACCGGATCGGGCGAAGTGACCGCCGCTGACATCTCGGCTCCGGCCGGTGTCGAGGTGCACAACCCCGAGCTCGTCATCGCGACGCTGAACGAGACCGCGAAGTTCGAGCTCGAGCTGACGATCGAGCGTGGCCGTGGCTACGTCTCGGCGACGCAGAACCGCAACGAGTACGCCGAGGCCGGTCAGATTCCGATCGACTCGATCTACTCGCCGGTGCTCAAGGTCAGCTACCGCGTCGACGCCACCCGTGCCGGTGAGCGCACCGACTTCGACAAGCTCGTCCTCGACGTCGAGACCAAGTCGGCCATCAGCCCCCGCGACGCTGTCGCTTCGGCTGCCAAGACGCTCACCGAGCTGTTCGGCCTCGCACGCGAGCTGAACGTCGAGGCCGAGGGCATCGAGATCGGCCCGGCGCCGGTGGAGGCTGTGAACTCCAGCGAGCTGTCCATGCCGATCGAGGACCTCGACCTGTCGGTCCGCTCTTACAACTGCCTGAAGCGTGAGGGCATCAACACCGTTTCTGAGCTCGTCGCCCTGTCGGAGACGCAGCTCATGAACATCCGCAATTTCGGCCAGAAGTCGGTCGACGAGGTGCGCGACAAGCTCATCTCGCTCGGTCTGTCGCTCAAGGATTCGGTGCCCGGTTTCGACGGCGCCCACTTCTACAGCGGCAGCGAAGACGAGTCCTTCTGATACCCGACCTTTCTGACCAGGAGTTAGACGATTATGCCCAAGCCCACTAAGGGTCCCCGCCTCGGAGGCGGCCCCGCCCACGAGCGCCTGCTGCTTGCCAACCTCGCGGCTGCGCTGTACACCCACAAGTCGATCAAGACGACCGAGACCAAGGCCAAGCGCCTGCGTCCGCTCGCCGAGCGCCTGATCACCTTCGCCAAGCGCGGAGACCTTCACGCTCGTCGTCGCGTTCTCTCGGTCATCGGCGACAAGAGCGTGGTCCACACGCTCTTCGCTGAGATCGCACCCCTCGTCGCAGACCGTGAGGGTGGCTACACCCGCATCACGAAGGTCGGCAACCGCAAGGGCGACAACGCTCCCATGGCCGTGATCGAGCTCGTTCTCGAGCCCGTCACCCCCAAGGCGAAGTCGACCAAGAAGGCTGCCAAGGCTGAGAAGCCCGCTGAGGTCGTCGAGGAGGCTCCCGCCGAGGAGACCGCCGCTGACGAGGCTCCCGCAGCCGAGGCCGGCGCCGAGTCGCAGGCCGAGGGCGAGGCCGCTGAGGCCGCCGCTGAAGACGCTGTGGAGAAGAAGTCCGAGTAAGGACCTCGCTCACGACGAAGCCCGCCGCCCCTCTTCGGGGCGGCGGGCTTCGTCGTCTCCGCGCTCGGAGCGCGCGCTCTCACACCCGGGAGCGCAGATCCTTTCGCAGGATCTTCCCGGATGCCGACTTGGGAATCGCCTCTATGAACTCCACCTGCCGTACCTTCTCATGAGGGGCGACGTGAGCCGCGACGTGCGCCATCACCGCGTCCGCGTCGAGGTGCGCATCCGGCTGCCGAACGACGAACGCCTTGGGCACCTCCTGCCCATCGGCGTCGGGGACGCCGATGACGGCGGCATCCGCGATGGAGGGATGCTCGAGCAGCACGGCCTCGAGCACGGCCGGCGCGACCTGGTAGCCCTTGTACTTGATGAGCTCCTTGAGTCGATCGACGATGCGGAAGACACCGTCGTGGGTGACGGTCGCCACATCACCGGTGTGCAGCCATCCGTCGGCGTCGAGCATCTC
Organism: Microbacterium sp. EB106-03-03-XG65; assembly: GCF_058791955.1. NCBI lineage: Bacteria > Bacillati > Actinomycetota > Actinomycetes > Micrococcales > Microbacteriaceae > Microbacterium > Microbacterium sp. EB106-03-03-XG65. Next base: position 501,372 of record NZ_JBYTEB010000002.1, on the reverse strand, counting down.
GGCGGTCGCGTCCGGGCGATTGAGGTAGCCCTTCATGACCTGGGGCCCTCGGATCAGCAGCTCGCCGGGGTCGCTCGCCCCCTCGGCGGGAACCTCGACGTCGCTGCCGTCCTCTGCCACGAGCCTCGCCTCGGTGTTCGCGAGCAGCATGCCGACCGAAGAGCGGTCGATGTCAGCGCGGTCGTGGGGGATCGCGTGCGTCACGGGGCTCGTCTCGGTCATGCCGTATCCCTGGCACACCGTGCAGTCGAGCCGCGCCTCGACCGCGGAGGCGAGCGCGCCGTCGAGCGGCGCCGCTCCCGAGAAGATGACCTTGACCGATGACAGGTCGTACTGGTCGACGAGCGGATGCTTGGCGAGCGCGACCGCGATCGGCGGCGCGATGAACACCCAGCTCGTGCGATGCTCCTGAACGACTCTGAGGAACTCGGTGAGGTCGAACCGGGGCATCGTCACGAGCGCAGCACGCTGACGGAGTGCGAAGTTGAGCAGCACCGTCATGCCGTAGATGTGGAAGAACGGCAGCACCGCCAGCACGCGATCGTCGTCACCCAGCGAGATGGTCGAGCGGCACTGGCTCACGTTCGCGATCAGATTGCGATGCGTGAGCATGACACCCTTCGGGCGCCCCGTCGTTCCCGACGAGTACGGGAGCACGGCGAGGTGCGTCGCGGGGTCGAATGACACGTCGGGTGCGGCATGACCCTCGCCGAGCAGCGCCGGCAGGGACGGATGCCCCTCGGCGCCGTCGAGGACGATGATGTGATCGGCATCGAAGCCGAGCGACTCCGCCGCCTTCTTCGCGCCGGGAAGCAACGGCGAGACGGTGACGAGCCAGCTCGCATCGGCATCCGTCAGCTGGTTCGCGATCTCGTCGGGAGTGTAGAGCGAATTGATGGTCGTGGCGGTGGCCCCGGCCCGAAGGATGCCGTGGAACACCGTCGCGAACGCGGGGATGTTGGGGCAGAGCACGCCCACTCTGGTGCCGACTCCGACTCCCCGGGCGGCCAGTGCACCCGCGAACAGGTCGATCTGACCGATCAGCTGGCGGTAGCTGGTCGTCGCGCCGCTGACTCCGTCGACGAGGGCGACCGCGTCGAGGCGATCCTCCTCGACATCGCCGAACAGGAATTCGTGGATCGAGACCGCAGGGATCTCGACGTCGGGATAGGAACTGCGCACCATGGAGATCTCCTTCGATCCGGGCGACATCGTCGTCGTCGGTGCGATCCAGTGTCGCATAGGAAGAGACCGCGTCCCAAGGATCGAAGCGCGGTGAGGAGTAGGCTGATCCGGTGACTGACGCAGCGACCCTGAACAGAGGGCCTCGCGCCTACACGGCATTCATCGGGGTCGGCCTGCTCGCAGGCCTTCTCTCGGGACTCTTCGGCGTCGGCGGCGGCACCGTCATCGTTCCGCTGCTGGTGCTGTTCCTGCACTTCAACCAGCGTCTCGGCGCCGGCACCTCGCTGGCGGCGATCGTTCCGACGGCGACGGTGGGCGTCGTGTCGTACGCCGTCAACGGAGCGGTGGCGTGGATCCCCGCTCTCATCCTCGCGGTGGGAGCCGTGGTCGGGGCGCAGATCGGCACCCGGCTGCTGCCGAAGATCTCGCAGACGGTGCTGCGCTGGTTCTTCGTCGGCTTCCTCGGGATCGTGATCGTCAGCCTGTTCCTCGTCGTTCCTTCGCGCGATGCCGAATTCGAGCTCGGCCTGCTCAACGGGCTCGCTCTGCTCGTGGTCGGCGTCGGCACCGGCATCCTCGCGGGTCTGATCGGCGTCGGAGGCGGCGTGATCATCGTGCCCGTGCTCATGCTGGCATTCGGCACGAGTGACCTGGTCGCCAAGGGGACATCTCTTCTCATGATGATCCCGACCGCGATCTCCGGGACGATCGGCAACCTTCGCAACCGCAACGTCGACCTCGTCGCGGCGGCGATCGTGGGCGTCTCGGCCTGTGCGACGACGGCGCTCGGAGCCTGGCTCGCCACGCTCATCGATCCGCTTCTGGGCAACATGCTCTTCGCGGCATATCTGGTGGTGATCGCCGTGCAGATGGCGATCAAGGCGATCAAGGGGCGCAAGAAGAACGACTGACGGAGTTTGACCCGGCTGCCCTGGCACCATGCTCCACGACCGAGAAAGTAGGATCGAGGGGTGGCAGTGAACCAAGATCTGGTCGGCCGGGAGTTCCCGCCGACGACCCCCTACCTCGTCGGACGCGAGAAGGTGCGCGAATTCGCTCGTGCGGTCTTCGCCGAGGCTCCGCAGCACACCGACGTCGAGGCCGCTCAGGCCGCGGGCTTCGCCGATGTGGTGGCCCCGCCGACTTTCGCGATGGTCATCCAGGACCACACGCTGCAGCAGCTGCTCGCCGAGCCCGACTCGGGCATCGTGCTCGCGCGCACGATCCACGCCGAGCAGAAGTTCGCCTACACCCGCCCGATCGTGGCGGGCGACGAGCTCACAGGGCGGCTCCGCGTCACCGGCATCCGCATGATGGGCGGGAACGCCATGATCACGAGCGAGGCTCAGATCGAGGATGCCGCGGGCGAGCACGTCGTCACCGCGACCAGCGTGCTGCTGGTCGGGGCCGACGAGAGCGCAGAAGAGGGAGCCCAGTGATGCCGTACGCCGTCGGAGACGTGATCGCCGAGCGCACCGTCCACCTCACCCGTGAGTCGCTCGTGCGCTACGCGGGGGCATCGGGAGACTTCAACCCGATCCACTACCGCGACGACGTCGCCGCTGCCGTGGGCCTCCCCGGCGTGCTCGCACACGGCATGCTCACGATGGGCATCGCCTCGTCGGTGGTCGTCGCCGCACTCGAGCCGACGGCGCGCATCCTCGACTACGGCGTGCGCTTCACGAAGCCCGTCGTCGTCGACCCCGAGTCCGGCGCCGACCTGCACGTCGTCGCCACCGTGGGCGCCGTCGACGACGCCGCCACGCGCATCGATCTCAAGGTCACGTTCGGCGACACGACGGTGCTCGTCAAGGCGCAGCTGCGCGTCGCCGTCTGATGGGCGACACCCTGGTACGCGAGATCGAGCCGCTGCAGCTCGCCACGCTCACGACCCTGCGCACCGGTGGCGCACCGGAGCGGATGGTGGAGGCGTCGACGGCCGATGAGCTCGTCGCAGCGCTCCGCGACGTCTGGGCTCGCGGCGACGAGTGGTTCGTGCTCGGTGGCGGGTCGAACCTGTTCATCGGCGACGAGACGTTCGAGGGCACTGTCATCCGCGTGCTCACCCGCGGCATCGAAGAGCTGCCGTCGCCCCACCCCGGCCGCATCCGCCTGCGCGTGCAGGCCGGGCACGGCTGGGACGATCTCGTCGCCTACGCCGTCGATCGCGGCTATGCAGGGCTCGAAGCCATGAGCGGCATCCCGGGCACCGTCGGGGCATCGCCCGTGCAGAACATCGGCGCGTACGGTCAGGAGATCCAGGAGACGCTGGTCGAGGTCGACCTCATCGACGAAGCCACCGGCGAGGTGTCGGTCGTGCCGGCATCCGAACTGGGACTCGGGTTCCGCACGTCGGTGCTGAAGCATCACTACGGCAGCGTCCCTGAGCGTCGCGCCGTGATCCTCTCGGTCACGGTCGATCTGCTCGTCGCCGGTGAGCGCATCGTGCGCGGGGAGCAGCTGCGCCGTGCGCTGGCTCTCGACTCCGACGCGCCCGTGCCGCTCGCCTGGGTGCGCGAGCGCATCCTCGCCACTCGCGCATCCAAGGGCATGCTGCTCGATGACGACGATCCCGACACCCACAGCGTCGGCTCGTTCTTCCAGAACGCCATCGTGCCCGAGGCCGTCGCGCGTGCGCTGCCGCCCGAGTGCCCGCGCTGGCCCGTGTCACCCGACCTCGACGCCGTCACCGTGATCCCGCTCGCCTCGTATGACGGTCTCGTGCCCGCCTCGAAGGCCACCGAGAAGCCCGATGTCAAGGTGAGCGCAGCGTGGCTCATCGAGCACGCCGGCATCCGCAAGGGCTTCAAGCTGCCGCGTTCGCGCGCGTCGGTGTCGACCAAGCACGCGCTCGCCCTGACCAACCGGGGCGGCGCGACCGCTGCCGAGGTCTCAGAGCTCGCGCGTTTCATCCAGAGCCGGGTGCACGCCGAATTCGGTCTGGTGCTGCAGCCCGAGCCGGTGTTGCTCGGCGTCGAGCTGTAGGCCCGGTCGTGCTCGACTGGCTTCAGGCCGAATGGCCGCAGGTGCTCGGCTTCGTCACCGGTGCGGTGTGCGTGTGGCTGGCGGGTCGGCGGAACGTCTGGAACTATCCGATCGGCATCGCCAACAACGTGGTGCTGTTTTTGGTCTTCATCGGTGCAGGGCTCTATGCCTCTTCTGCGCTGCAGGTCGTGTACCTGCTGATGGGTGCCCACGGGTGGTGGCGCTGGACGCGTGGTGCCGAGCAGAGCCGCAGCTACGTCGTGCGCACACCGAGTCGGGCCTGGCCGTGGCTCGCACTCGCCGCCGTCGCCGGCACCGTGGTGTTGGTCTGGGTGCTGACGACGTTCACCGATTCGCAGGTCGCGATCGCGGATGCGGCGACGACCGCCGCGAGCCTGGTGGCGCAGTACATGCTGAACCGCAAGTGGATCGAGAACTGGTTCGTCTGGATCTGCGTCGACATCGCCTTCGTGGGGCTGTCGATCGTCGCAGGACTCTGGGTGATCGCCGCGCTCTATCTGCTCTTCATCGGCCTGTGCGTGATCGGGTATCGGTCGTGGCGGCATGCCGCGTCCCAGGAACGCTCCGGTGTGCCCGGCGTGGCAGCTGCCCGCGCATGAGCAGCGCCGCACCGGGTCGCGGGCGGGGCCACGGCCTCGTTCTCGGCAAGTTCTATCCCTTCCACAGCGGGCACTCGCACCTGATCCGCGAGGCGCAGCGGCAGAGCGACCGCGTCACCGTGCAGGTGCTGGGAGCGTCGGTCGAGTCGATTCCGCTCGAGGTGCGTGCCGACTGGATCCGCGAGGCGCACCCCGGCGTGCGCGTGATGGCGGAGATGGACGATGCTCCGGTCGACTTCGAGTCGGAGTCGGCGTGGGACGAGCACATGACCGTGATCGATTCGCTGCTCGACGGCCCCGTCGACACCGTGTTCTCGTGCGACGCCTACGGTGGTGAGCTCGCGCGCCGACTCGGCGCCCGCTGGGTGCGCATCGACGAAGGCCGGCGTATCAATCCGATCTCGGGCACCGCGATCCGCGCCGATGTGGCCGCGCACTGGCACGAGCTCACGCCCGCGGTGCGCGCCTGGCTCACCGCACGGGTGGTGGTGTTGGGGGCGGAGTCCACCGGCTCGACGACCCTCGCTGAAGCGCTGGCCGACGGGCTCGGCACACACTGGGTGCCGGAGTACGGGCGCGAGTACTCGGAGATTCGCGAGGGCGGGCTGAACGCGCCGTGGCACAGCTCTGAGTTCGACCTGATCGTCGACCGGCAGATCGCCCTCGAGCAGCGCGCGCTGCGCACGGTACCGCTGCCGGTGCTCGTGTGCGACACCGACGTGCTGGCGACCTCTCTGTGGCATGAGCGCTATGTCGGATCCACGGCCGCGCGCCTCTTCGCCGCAGCAGAGGCGCACCGGCCGCTGCTCTACGTGCTCACGGGCGACGAGATCCCGTTCGTGCAAGACGGGATGCGCGACGGCGAGCACATCCGGCACGACATGCAGCAGCGCTTCCGCGACGTGCTCGCGACGCAGCCCGTGCCCTGGATCGAGGTGCGCGGGGGTGTGCAGGAGCGGGTCGACGCCGCCGCATCCGCCCTCGAGCCCCTGCTGGCGGATCATCTGCGGTTCGCCGTGCCGCTCGAGGCGAGGCCGCTCGACGAGCAGCGCGCGCTGCAGCAGGGCGCCCGATCGACGTCGTTAGGATGATCGCATGCCCGACCGCTGGAACAGAGTCTCCGCCTCGCCCACGAACCCCGGCAGCGGTCACGGTGTACGAGAGCTGACGGCCGAAGACCTGTTCCGTCCGGCCGAGCGCACCGCGGTGCCGCTGGACGAGCGGCTGCGCCAGGTCTACTACTGGATCGTGAACCGGGCGGTCATCTCGCCCTACTACGACATGGAGTTCTCGCACGGCGAGCCGCTCGCGATCGAGCTGGGAGACGCCGGTGCGACGGTGACTCTGCCCACTCAGGCGTCGTTCTCGTCGAACGTGCTCGTGCCGCTCCTCACCTTCGCGGTCGGCGGCAAGTGCCTGCTGATCGGCGGTCCGGGGCGTGGCAAGACCACGGTGGCCGTGCTCATGGGAGTTCTCGCCGGAACCGCGTCGGACGACGTGCGGCGCGCCGTGCAGCAGGGGCAGCCGCAGTCCGCGCTGCTGACGATGGTGGTCGAGGGGTATGTCGAGAGCCACGACCAGATGCGCAGGACCGCGCCCGACGGGGGAGTGGAGAGCTGGTTCTTCACGGCGAACGACGATGCGGGCGGAGGCACGTTCCCTGTGATCCAGGCGCTGCGCGACCGCATGGACGTCACTGTGCAGGCGGCCGGCTTCAACAGTCGCTTCTTCGACGAGCTGATCACCCGGGTCGAGGCGGGCGAGAAGCCCGAGGAGCATCTGCCCGCTGAGCTCGCTTTCGACGAGGAGCAGCGCTCCGAGATGCGCGCGGCCGTTCGCGCGGTGCCGATCCCGGATGCGGTGCGCGATCGCCTGCGGTTCTTCCTCAGCCACTTCGAGTTCGTGCAGCACGGCGGACGCCGTTTCGAGTACCGCACGAAAGACGTCGTCACCACTTCGGGCGGCCGGGTCGGCGAGGTCATCGAGGCCAACAGCGGCGCCGACCTCGACGTCGACCTCGGTGCGCAGACCCGCAACGGGCTGTCGGTGCGGGCTCTGCAGACGCTCATCCTGTATTCCAAGGCGATGGCCTGGTTCCGAGGCGTGGAGGCGGTCGAACTCGACGACGTCGCCGCGGTGCTGCCGTTCGTGCTGCGAGGAAAGCTGCTGCCCAACACCACGCACCCGCGGTTCGATGTGGGGGCGGAGCGCGAGCTCAGCACAGACACCGTCAGCTGGCTGGCCGACCTGTTCGCGCAGTCGTGCCGACAGTACGACTCTCTCGGACGCGACTCAGACGACCAGGTCGCGAGGCTTCTCGACGAGTTCGACGGCGGACTCGACGGGGTCTCGGCGCTCGAGGCGTCTCGTCGGATCACAGCCGTCGAAGCGCAGCTGCGCCGCATCGCCACGGTCGGCAAGCTGTACGGCCGTGACTTCGACGACGTCATCGCGCTGAAGTACCTGCATCAGCGGTACACCGCCTATGTTCGCTGGCAGGAGCTGCGCGGGTGATCCGCCAGCCCGTGCAGCTCGCGAACGCGCCCGCGCCCTTCGCGCCGGCGGCGCTCGCGGATCTCTCACCGGTCGGACTCGACGCCGCGCTCGCGGCGGATTCGGTCGCCCGGGCGCACGGCGACGCCGAGTTGTTCGCGCGTGCACTCGCGGCGGGCGTCGCGGCAGAACCCTCATCGCTGCACGATCGCGACCGCACCCTCGATCTGGTGGCGATCGCGGCATGGCGGGCGGGGGCGCTCGGGCTCCGTGCCGACGCGCTGTCGCGGCTCGCCGCCTCCCCGACTCCCGAGTCGCGTGTGGCAGCGGCCGCCGCTCTGGGGCTCGCCGCAGACCACCTCGACGCCTTCGTGCGCCGCCAGCAGACCGACCGGTTCTGGTGGCCGGGCCGTGCCGATCAGCGCGGGTACGTGCTCGCCGTCGGAGGATTCCGCGGCCTGGGCGGCGCCTGGATCCATCCCCCCGAACGCGTCGACCGCCTCACTGAGCCCGGCGCCTTCGCGTTTCTCGTCGCCGGCTCCTGGTGGCGGCTCGACGCCGACGTCTGGGGCTCGCGGCTGGCGCTGCTCGCCGAGCAGCCTGCGCTGCCGGACGCGTCGATCGACGACGGTGTGACGGTGGTGATCGGCGCCGACACGCACCTCGCCTGGGTGCACGTGAGGGAGGCGCAGTGACGGCCGATCCCACGCGCGGCTCAGCGAGGCGCGAGAACGAACCCGACCCGATCCCGCTGACCGACGACGCGCGTCGGGCGTGGGAACGAGCACTGAACCTGTGGCGCGTGCGACTCGACGACCCACGCATGCGTCCTGGAGCGGCGGAGCGGCACGGGGCTCCCGCCTGGTTCGCCTTTCCGCCCTCGGTGACCATCGACCCGCAGTACCTCGCCGAGCGGGGGCTCTCGGACGAGCTGTGGAGCATGTTCGCGCACGAGATCGGGCATCACGTTCTGGCGCCGAGCACGCGCATCGACGCCCTCAAGATCGACCACCAGATGGCGCGGGCGATCACGATGGTGACGCAGCGAGATGCCGGCGACGGCGCTCGACGCCTCGGCAACATGTGGAGCGACCTGCTCGTGAACACGCGTCTCGCGCAGCTGCAGCGGGTCGAGGCCGGCGGGTCCGTCCCGACGCGCGATCTGGGCATCGTGCGGCTCGGTCGTGCGCTCTATCCCGCGCCCGCCGACAGCAGGGACCGGCTGTGGTGGGTCTATTGCCGCGCGTACGAACTGCTGTGGCAGCTGCCACAGGGCACGTTGTGTCCACCGCAGGCTCCGGATCGTCCGGTGGCCGAGAGCGTGACCCAGCGCCTGGTGCCGCTGAGCGCGATCCCCTCGAAGCATCGTGAGAAGGAGCGGCTGCTGCGCGAGGCGAGGGCAGAGCGCGAGCGCGTCGCGGCCGAGCTCGCCGGTGCCACCGCCACGAATCCTCCTGTCGACGCGGCGCTCGTCGCCGATGCGGTGCGCACGTTCGGCACCGATCCGGTCTCGGGAGCCGCGCTCTTCGCGGTGATCGCCGCACCGTATCTGGCCGAACAGGATGCCGAAGGCGGATGGCCGCTCGAGCCGCCCGTCGGGTGCGGCGTCGACGACCGTCCCGCGACGGCTGCCGAGCTCGGTCGCCTGCTGGCGGATCAGCGACTGCGCGCCGATCTGCCTCCGCATCCGGGGGCCGTCATCGGCACCGACGACGACGAAGGCGAAGGCGGACCCGAAGACGAGAGTCCCCCGGATGCCGGGCAGCGACTCACGATCGCGCGCACGCTGCAGCTCTACCGTGACAGCGATGAAGATGCGGTGCTCGCCGCCTGGTACCGCACCGAGGCCGCCACCTGGGTGCGGCCGATCACGCGACCCGCCCCGTCGGCACCCGCCGGGGGCATCCCCGGACCGCTCGAGCTGTGGGAGGTCGGCGACGCCCTCGGCGACATCGACTGGCCCGTCACGATGCGCTCGGGCGCGGTGATCCCCGGAGTCACCACTCGCCGCCGGTCGGAGCTCGACGACGAGCCCCTGACGCGTGAGACCAGCCTCGAGCTCGACCTCTACATCGACTCGTCCGGGTCCATGACGCACCCGCGTCGGGGATCGCCTGCCGTGCTCGCGGGAACCATCCTCGCGCTGTCGATCCTGCGCGGCGGCGGTCGCGTGCGGGTGACGAGCTTCTCGGGAACCGGCGAAGTGGCCGGGATGCCGCGGTTCGGTCGCGACCCGGTCGAGATCATCGCGGCGATCTCGCTGTTCTTCGGTCGATCGACCTCTTTCCCCCTCGACCTCTACGCCGCACGGTACGCGAACCTCCCGTCTGCGCAGGACGACACCCAGCGGCACGTCGTCGTGCTGTCGGATGACGGCCTGGTGTCGATGTTCGGGGTCGGCAACGAGCCCTATGCCGGGGTCGCCCGCCAGGTTCGAGAGGTGCTCACGACGGGTACGCTCGTGCTCATGGATCCTCGTCGCCAGGTCGCGCAGCTCGCCGAGCGCGACGGCTACGACGTGGTCTACCTGCACACCATGGCCGACGCCCCCGCCGCGTGCGCCGCCCTGGCGGTGACGCTGCATGGCTGACACCGAGGCGCTGCTCGCGGCCTGGAGCGAACGCTCGGGCGGGGAAGCAGAAGCGTGGGCCCGCGCGAGGACGGGGCCCTCGGTGGAGTCGGTCGCCGCACGCCTCTCACGCGTACCGCAGGAGTTCCTCGACGAGCGGGTGTCGATCCGTGCCCTCGCCGGAGACATCCTCGGTGCACCGATCCTCGCGCAGCGCTTCGACGACGACCTCCGCGTGCGTCGGGGAGCGGGCATCGCGCTCTGGCTCGTGGCGAGCGAGAGCGTGATCGAACCGCTCACGCCCGCACTCGCACATGGCCGGCCGGCGCTCGCCGTCGACGCACTCGCGCTCCGCGTGGCGCCCGTCGCCGATCCGGCGGCATGGACATCCGACGACGAGCGCAGAAGCGAGGCCGCTCGCACCTTCCTGCTGTGGTGCGGATACCTGCCGGCCGGTGAGGATGCGGCGACAGCCGCCTCGCTGCTCGCGGCGTGCGACTCGCTCGCTCGCGACCGCGCACTCGCCGAAGCGTACGAGGGCCACCGCCACCGCGCCGAGATCGCGCGCAAGCTCGACGAAGCCCGCCGCAAGGAGGCGGCGGCGCGGTACTCCAGTGAGTGATGGACCCTCGGTGAGCGACGGCGCCTCGCTGAGCGATCCCGACCTTCTCGCCGGGCTCGCGCTCGCCGAGTACGCTCCCGGCGAGGCGGCGGTGCTGACGGATGCCGAGCGCTGGCCCACACTCGATGCTGCGGGGGCAGGTCGACTGTCGCGATGGCGCAACCACCCCGACGCGCCGAGCTGGACCCACGCGACGGGTGACCGCCTCACCGCTCCGCAGATCGAGCGGGTGCGGCATGCGCTCCCCACCGGCGGCTGGATCGCGGAGCACCTCGATGCCGCGCGGCGCACCTTGCGATACCGGGGCATGCCGGCGGATGCCGTGCTCGCCGACTTCCCCACGATCTCGCGCCGAGACCTCGTCGACGACCTCGCGGCTTTCGTGCCACTCGACGCCGACCTCTCCCGCATGCTGCATGGCACCAGCTCGGGGTCGACCGGTGCAGCGCTGCTGATCCCCGACGACGTCGAGGAGGTCGCTCGCGGATTCCATCTGCTCGTCGCGCTCGCCGCATCCGCGGGTGCGTCGGTGACCGCCGTGGGGGAGCGGATGGCAGTGGCCAACCTCGTCTTCCAGCGCCAGGCGTTCACCTACGTGTCCGTCATCTCGAGCTTCGACCAGTGCGCGATGGCCCGGCTCAACCTGCATCCCTCCGCCTGGCGGGGAGTCGACGCTCGTGAGAGGTTCCTCGCACAGGCCGATCCGCAGATCCTCAGCGGGCACCCCACGAGCCTCGCCGAGCTGATCGACTCGGGCCTCGACGCGGTGCTGCATCCGCGCGTGATCTTCTCGGGGGCGATGGCGCTGTCAGGCCCGCTGCGTGCGCGGCTCGAGGCCGCCTTCGCGTGTCCGGTGCTCGATGTGTACGGTCTGCACGAGACCAGGCCGATCGCGGTGCGCTCCGACGACGGGCCGTTCCGAGTGCTGGATCGCAGGGTGCACGTGGAGGTTCTCGACCCGCACAGCGACAGTCCGGTGCCCTCCGGCGAGATGGGGGAGATCGTCGTGACCGCGGGCGAGAATCCGCTGCTCCCGCTCGTGCGCTACCGCACCGGCGACCACGGGCGCCTCGTGACCCTCGACGACGGCGGACTCGGCATCGCCGATCTCGAGGGACGCGAGAACACACGCTTCCGGGCGGCGACGGGCACGCTCGTGCCCTGCGTCGAGCTCACCCAGCAACTGCAGTCGCACGGCGCCGAAGGGTGGTCGGTCGAGCAGAGCGCCGATGGATGCGTACGTGCGGTGATCGCGGGCGGAGATGAGGTCGGCGCGCGCGCCGCACTCACCGCTCTGCTGGGCGAGCCCGTGGAGCTGCGGCGGGTCGAGCGGGTCATCGACCTCGGCGATGGCAAGCCTCGGCGCTACCGGAGTGCGGTCGCAGACTGACAGCGTCGCCGGATCGCCGTACACTCGCCGCATGACCGGATTGATCCCCTACCTGCTCTTCCCCGGCAACGCCGCAGAAGCGCTCGAGCACTACCGATCGGTCTTCGGCGGCGAGCTGCAGACACTCGACTACGCCGCGGCCGGCCGTCATGACGGGCCCCGCGACGCGATCGCGCACGGGCAGCTGTCGGGACCGGTCGAACTCGCGGGTGCAGACGCCGGCGCCGACGACGATGCGGTGCAGATGAGCGGCATGTTCCTGTCGCTGCTCGGCACGGCGGATGCCACCACCCTGACGAGCTGGTTCGATCAGCTCGCGGGCGGTGGTCGCGTGATAGACGCCCTGCAGAAGCGGCCCTGGGGCGACTACGACGGAACCCTCGTCGACCGTTACGGCATCCGCTGGCTCATCGGCTTCCACGACGAGGACTGACCCCGCGTCCTCCTGGTCGTTGAGCGAGGCCGCGAAGCGCCCGCGTTCTCCCGGTCGTTGAGCGAGGCCGCGAAGCGCCCGAGACGAAACGCCGTCAGCCGAACAGTCGCTGCAGACGCTGCACGCCCTCGAGCAGCTGGTCGTCGCCGAGCGCGTAGGACATGCGGATGTAGCCCGACGGACCGAAGGCCTCGCCCGGGACCACGGCCACCTCTGCCTGCTCGAGGATCAGGTCGGCGAGCTCGAGCGAGGTGGTCGGCGTCACTCCGCCCCACGTGCGTCCGAGCAGCCCCTGCACGTCGGGGTAGACGTAGAAGGCTCCGAGCGGGTTCGGCACGACGAGGCCGTCGATCTTCGCCAGCTCCGACACGATGAGTCGACGGCGGCGGTCGAACGCCTCACGGAACTGCTCGGCCTCGGTCTGCGGCCCGTTGAGGGCGGCGATCGCGGCCCTCTGTGCGACGTTGTTCACGTTGCTCGACAGGTGCGACTGCAGGTTGCCGGCGATCTTGATCGCATCTGCGGGGCCGACCATCCAGCCCACCCGCCACCCGGTCATCGCATAGGTCTTGGCCACGCCGTTGACGAGGATCGTCTGACCGGCGAGGGCCGGCACTGCCTCGACGATCGATGTCGCGGTGACGCCTTCGTAGGTGAGGTTCTGGTAGATCTCGTCGGAGATGACCCAGATGCCGTGCTCGAGCGCCCACTCGCCGATCGCCGCGGTCTCCTCGGCCGTGTAGACCGAGCCTGTCGGGTTCGACGGCGACACGAACACGAGCACGGTGGTGCGCTCGGTGCGAGCGGCCTCGAGCTGCTCGACGGTGACCTTGTAGTCCTGGTCGGCGCCGGCGAAGACCTCGACCGGCGTTCCGTCGGCGAGGCGGATCGCCTCGGGGTAGGTGGTCCAGTACGGAGCGGGCAGCAGCACCTCGTCTCCCGGGTTCACCACGGCCTGGAAGGCCTGGTAGACCGACTGCTTGCCGCCGTTGGTGACGATGACCTGGCTGGGCGACACTTCGAGGCCCGAGTCGCGCAGCGTCTTCGCGGCGATCGCCTCGCGCAGCGCCGGGAGCCCCGGAGCCGGGGTGTAGCGGTAGCTCGCCGGGTCGGCCAGCGCCTCGGCGGCGGCATCCACGATGAACTGCGGCGTCGCGAAGTCGGGCTCGCCGGCGGCATACGAGATGACGGGCTTGCCTTCGGCCTTGAGGGCCTTCGCCTTGGCATCGACCTTGAGGGTCGCGGACTCGGCGATGGCGGACAGCTTGCGAGAGAGAGGAGCGCGTTCGGTCACGACTACGAGCGTACTCGGCCGGACGCAGCCGGCGAGGGGCGACCCTCGTCAAGAAACGTCATTCTTTCGGACGGGGAGCGGTGCTCCGTCTTGCGCAGGCGCGCCGCTACGCTGAGTGGACGTGAAGACGGACGGGGATGGCGTGGATGCCGACGAGTTGACGCCCGAGGCGGGGGTGCGTCCTCAGCACCTCATCGTGACGATCTTCGGGCGGTATGTGCGCGCTCACGGCGGTGAGATCCGCATCGCGGATCTGATCGAGATGATGAGCGCGCTGGGGGTCGATGCCGGAGTGGTGCGATCGTCGGTGTCACGCCTCAAGCAGCGCGGCATCCTGGTGGCCGAAGGGGGCGGCGCGTACCGCCTCTCAGCTTCATTGGACGAAGTCTTCGCAGCCGGGGATCGCCGCATCTTCGAGCCGCGTCGCGCGGGAGTCGATGAGCCGTGGCTGCTCGCCTCGTTCAGCGTTCCCGAGAGTGAGAGGCCAGTGCGGCACCGGCTGCGCAAGCTGCTGCAGAGGCTGGGTTTCGGCCAGGTGAGCGGCGGCCTGTGGGTCGCCCCCGGCCAGATCGCCGACGAGGTCGGCGCGGCGCTGCGCAGCGCCGGACTCGACGGATACGTCGAGCTGTTCCTCGGCGCGAGGGTGTCGTCGGATCCGCTGCGAGACGCGGTGCGCGAGTGGTGGGACCTGTCGGCGATGGAGCCGCTGTATCGCGGGTTCGTGGATGCGTTCGGCGACGCCGTGGATGAGCGGGATGAGAGCGCCGCCTTCGCCGCCCACGTGCGTGCGATCACGCAATGGCGACGTCTCGTGTACCTGGATCCTGGGCTCCCGCTCGATCTCCTGCCCGCGGGGTGGGTCGGCGTCGAGGCCGGCCGCCTGTTCGCCGATCTGCATGAGCGGCTGGAGCCGCATGCGGAGCGCTTCGTGAGCACCGTCATGCGCTGACGCTTCATATTGCTATCGCACTTGCGTGACGGTCGTCACGTATGTGACACTTCTTCGACACGCAAGCGAAGGAGCTTTCATGACCGAGCACGAAATGCGCGCAGACGCCGAACTGCGCTGGGACCGAGTGCCGCAGGTGACCCGCGCGGGCGAGGAAGACACCCAGACCATGTCGTCGGGTGGGTGCATCCGCGTGTCGGGAGTGGGCCCGCAGCACACCGAGGCGACGAAGATCTGGTTCGGCCAGGTCTCGAACGACCCGGGGTACCGCTCGCTGCCCCACCACCACGGCGAGGCCGAGACCGGCGGCTACGTGCTCAGCGGCTCTGCCCGCATCTACTTCGGCGACGGCTACCGCGAGTACCTCGACATGAGCGCCGGCGACTGGGTGTTCGTGCCGCCGTTCATGCCGCACGTCGAGGCGAACATGTCGGTGACCGACGAGCTGATCTGGCTCACCACGCGCACCCCCGACAACATCGTCGTCAACCTCGATGATGTCGACGACGCGACGCTCAACGGATTCCGTAGGGCATGACCACCTCCGACGCCTTCCACCGGGCGATCGCGCTCACCGAGGTGCATACGGCGTTCGGGGGCAGGGCGTTCGAGGCGCAGCCGCAGCCGGTGCCCTGGCCCAAGGCCTATGGGGGCGACACGGTGGCGCAGAGCGTGGCGGCTGCACTGCGCACTGTGGACGACGATCGTGCGCTGCACTCGGTGCACAGTTCGTTCCTGCGCGGGGTGGATGTCGAGGAGCCGGTGCACTATGACGTCGAGGTGATCCGCGACGGGCGCGGCTTCTCGACGCGGCACGTGCGCGGTCACCAGCACGGCAAGCTCGCATTCATGGCGACGGCGTCGTTCCATGTGCCCGAGGCGTTCCCCGCGCATGGCCCGTCGATGCCCGCTGTGCCGTCGCCCGAGAGTCTGCGGTCATCCGCGCAGGCGCTCGAGGGCGTCGAGGGGGCTGACATCGACTACTGGTCGCACGGGCGCAGCTTCGACATGCGCCACGTGCCTGGGCCGATCTACGTCGAGGTCGAGGGCGGGCGCGCGGCGCATCAGGCCGTCTGGGTGCGCTCGTTCGATCGTCTCGACGATGACCCGCGCACACATCAGGTGGCGATCGCCTACGTCTGCGACTACACGATCCTCGAGCCGGTGCTGCGAGTCCTCGAGCTGCCGTGGCGGTCGGAGGGGCTCATCACCGCGAGCCTCGATCACGCGATGTGGTTCCACTCGCCCGCCCGTGCCGATGAGTGGCTGCTCTATGCGCAGGAGTGCGGCGGCATCGCCGACGGCCGCGGCCTGGGTATCGGCCGGTTCTATACGCAAGACGGACGCCTGGTGGCGACCGTCGCCCAGGAGGGGATGATCCGCCCGGGTCGTCCGCTCTGATTCTCTCTCCGTCCTCTTCCGAAGGGAACGCAATGACGCTCTCCCCCTCAGCGCATGTCGACATGTTCACGCGCGACTCGCTTCCGCCGGCCGACCTGTGGCCGACGCTCGAGTTCACGATCCCCGATGTGCAATACCCCGAGCGGCTGAATGCCGCGGTCGAACTGCTCGATCGCACGATCGAGCGCTTCGGCGCAGACCGACCGGCGATCCTGCTGGCGGACGGCTCCTCATGGTCCTACGGCGAACTGCAGCGTCGGGTCGATCAGTTCGCCGCCGTGCTCACCGACGATCATGGGCTCGTTCCCGGCAATCGTGTGCTGCTGCGCATGTTCAACGGACCCTGGACCGTGGTGTGCTGGCTCGGCGCCCTCAAAGCGGGCATGGTCGTCGTGACCACGATGGTCGCCTGGCGTGCTCAGGAGCTGCACCCGATCGCGGCCCGCGTGCGGCCGCGTCTCGCGGTCGTCGATCACCGCGGCCTCTCGGACGCGGAGGCCGCCTTCGGCCGGCTCGACGATCCTCCGGCTGTCCTCGTCGCGGGCGGCGATCACGACCTGCTGATCGAGGCGTGCGCCACCAAGGACGCAGGCTTCGTCGCGGTCGACACCGCCGCCGACGACGTGGCGCTGCTCGGCGCGACGAGCGGAACGACGGGTGTGCCGAAGATCACGATGCACTTCCACCGTGACATCCTGGCGAATGCCGACACGTTCGGGCGCCACGTGCTGCACCTCGGCCCCGACGACGTCAGCGCGAGCACGGCGCCGCTCGCGTTCACCTTCGGTCTCGGAGGCAACGTCGTCTTCCCGTTGCGCAGCGGGGGAGCGATGGTGCTGGTCGAACGGGCGACCCCGGTCGAGCTCGCCAAGCTCATCGCGCCGCTCGGCATCACGGTGCTCTACACGGCGCCGACCGGGTACCGGAGCATCATCAAAGAAGAACTGGCCGGCGAGCTCCGCAGACTCCGCATCGGCATCGCTGCAGGCGAGCACCTCACGATCTCGACGTTCGAGGCGGTCGAGGAGGCGAGTGGCCTCCGGCTCATCAACGGCATCGGCTCGACCGAGATGCTGCACGTGTTCGTCTCGGCATCGGGCGAGGACATCCGCCCGGGATCGACGGGTCGCGCGGTGCCCGGGTACCGCGCGGTCGTGCTCGATGATGACGGAGCAGAGGTTCCCGCGGGCGAGCCCGGGCGGCTCGCAGTGATCGGGCCCACCGGGTGCCGGTACCTCGACGACGAACGCCAGCGCGTGTATGTGCAGGGTGGGTGGAACGTGACCGGAGACACGTTCGTGCAGGATGACGACGGGTATCTCGTCTTCCAGGCACGCAACGACTCGATGATCGTCACTGCCGGCTACAACGTCGGCGCGCCCGAGGTCGAAGAGGCCGTGCTCGACCACCCCGGCGTGCTCGAATGCGCGGTCGTCGGGTGCGCCGACGACGAGCGGGGCATGATCGTGGTCGCTTTCGTCGTGGCGCGCGAGGGGGCCGGGGCCTCGGCGGACCTCACGGCGAGCATTCTCGATCACGTCAAGTCCCGCATCGCGGTCTACAAGTGTCCGAGACGCATCGAGTACGTCGAGGCGCTGCCTCGCAACCCCAGCGGCAAGGTGCAGCACTTCATCCTGCGCGAGCAGGCTGCCGCGCACGCTCAGCCCCACACTCACACCCAGACACAGACCCAAGGAGCCTGACATGCGCGTAGCCGTCATCGGCGGAGGGCCCGGAGGCCTCTACTTCGCCGCTCTCATGAAGCAGCTCGACCCTTCCCACGACATCACCATGTGGGAGCGCAATGCTCCCGACGACACTTTCGGGTTCGGCGTCGTCTTCAGCGACGAGACGCTGGGAGGCATCGAGAACGCCGACCCCGTCATCGCGCAGCGGATGGGGGAGCAGTTCGCACGCTGGACCGACATCGACATCGTGTTCGGCGGCGCCACCCACACCATCGGCGGGCAGGGCTTCGCCGCGATGGGACGGAAGGAGCTGCTGCAATTGCTGCAGCAGCGGTGTCTGGAGCTCGGTGTGACGATCCTGTTCCGCACACCGGCGCCGGATGCCGAGGTCCTCATGGCCGAGTACGATCTCGTGCTGGCGGCCGACGGCGTGAACTCCCAGGTGCGAGGTCAGTTCGCCGATCGATTCGGTCCGAACCTCGATCGACGGGTGTCGAAGTACATGTGGCTCGGCACCGATCGGGTGTTCGAGGCCTTCACGTTCGCCGTCGTGCACACCCCGCACGGCATCATGCAGCTGCACGGCTACCCGTACTCCGATCAGGGCAGCACCTTCCTGATCGAGATGCACGAAGACGTCTGGCGAGCTGCCGGCCTCGACGCCACCGAGAGCGAGGTCTTCCCGCCGGGTGTGAGCGACCAGTACTCGGTCGACAGGCTTGGCGACTTCTTCTCCGAGGTGCTCGACGGCCACGACGTGTTCACCAACAACTCGAAGTGGCTGAACTTCACGACGGTGACGAACGAGC
This sequence comes from Microbacterium sp. EB106-03-03-XG65, assembly GCF_058791955.1. Classification (NCBI taxonomy): domain Bacteria; kingdom Bacillati; phylum Actinomycetota; class Actinomycetes; order Micrococcales; family Microbacteriaceae; genus Microbacterium; species Microbacterium sp. EB106-03-03-XG65. The sequence goes on along the minus strand of NZ_JBYTEB010000002.1, from coordinate 482,934 downwards.
GCTGGCACCACGAGAACCTGGTGATCCTGGGTGATGCGGCGCACACGGCGCACTTCTCGATCGGCTCGGGCACGAAGCTCGCCATGGAGGACGCTCTCGCGCTCGCCGCCTGCCTGCACGAGCACGCCTCGCCCGAGGATGCGCTCGACGCATATGAGACCGAGCGACGTCCGGTGGTGGCCTCGACCCAACGCGCCGCACAGGCCTCGCTCGAGTGGTTCGAACGCATCGGGCAGTATGCCGACCAGGATCCGCTGCAGTTCTCGTTCAACCTCCTGACACGCAGCCGCCGCATCACTCTCGACAACCTCGCTCTGCGAGACCCCGCTTTCGCGGCTGACGTCGTGCAGGGCGCCCCGCTCATGTCGCGCGCACCCGACGAGCCCGCGATGTTCCGTCCGCACCGGATCGGTCGACTCGAGCTCAAGAACCGCATCGTGGTGTCGCCGATGGACATGTATTCGTCCCACGAGGGGGTGCCGGGGGATTTCCACCTGGTGCATCTCGGGTCCAAGGCCATGGGGGGTGCAGGACTCGTCATGACCGAGATGGTGTGCGTGTCGGACGAGGGTCGGATCACTCCTGGCTGCGGAGGGCTGTACTCCGACGAGCAGCGCGACGCATGGGCGCGGATCGTGACCTTCGTTCACCGGCACTCGACCGCCCGCATCGGGGTGCAGATCGGCCACTCCGGAAGAAAAGGCTCGACCCGGCGCATGTGGGAGGGCATCGACCAGCCCCTCGACACGGGCAACTGGGACACCCTCGCCCCCTCGGCTCTCTCGTACAGCGATCAGAACCGCGCACCGAGAGAGATCGATCGCGAGACCATGACGCGAGTGCGCGAGGAGTTCGTGGCAGCCACCGAACGCGCTGCGGCTGCGGGCTTCGATCTGGCCGAGCTCCACGCGGCGCACGGGTATCTGATCTCCTCGTTCCTCTCGCCGATCTCGAATCAGCGGACCGACGAATACGGCGGGTCGCTCGAGAACCGCCTGAGGTACCCGCTCGAGGTGTTCGACGCGATGCGCGCGGTGTGGCCGAGCGAGCGCCCGCTCGCGGTACGCCTCTCGGCGGAGGACTGGATCGACGGCGGCAACACCGTCGACGACGCCGTCGAGATCGCCCGAGCGTTCATCGCGCATGGCGCCGACGCCATCGACGTGTCGTCGGGACAGGTCGCGAAGCACGAGCGGCCGCGGTTCGGTCGCAGCTACCAGACACCGTTCGCCGACGCCATCCGCAATCGGGTCGCGGCGGCCGCAGGGGTCACCGTGATCGCGGTCGGTGCGATCTCGAGCCATGACGACGTCAACTCGATCCTGTTGGCGGGGCGCGCCGATCTCGTCGCGCTGGGGCGCACGCACCTGTGGGACCCCCAGTGGACACTGCACGCCGCGGCCGATCAGGGCTATCGGGGCGCGGGTGCCGACTGGGTGCCGCAGCTGCGCGCAGGATCGCGCAAACCCCCATCGTCGCGCACGGATGCCGTGCGGCCACGCCTCGCCCTCGTGCGGGATCCCCTCGACGTCGCCGCTCCGAGCCATCGGCGTTGGCGCCCCGAACCGGCGGCAGACGCGCTCGCGCGCTGAGCCGGGTCCTCGTGTCATCCCATTCGCATCGCCATGAATCCACACCGAAACGAAGGAGTCCGCTCATGACGCGGCAGATCATCAATCCCGGCTCGCTCGTGAAGCCGGTCGGCTTCGCCCACGGCGTGCGTGCCGGCGAGTTCGTCTACCTCGGCGGACAGACAGCCATGGACGCGGAGGGTCGGATCGTCGAAGGGGGCATCGTCGAGCAGTTCGTGCAGGCGTTCTCGAACGTCCTCACCACCCTGACTGCAGCAGGCGGCGAGCCCGGTGACCTCGTCGACGTGACGATCTACCTGACCGACGTGGGCGACTATCAGCGCAACGGTCGAGAGATCGGGCGTCGCTGGCGAGAGCTCGCCGGCACCGAGTACCCGGCGATGGCGGGCATCGGCGTGACACAGCTCTGGCAGCCGGAGGCGATGATCGAGATCCAGGGTGTGGCTCACATCGCGGCTTCGCAGGGGGCCTGATGCGGCTCGCGACGGTGCACAGCGATGGCGGTACTCGCGCGGCGGTCGGCGACGACTCCGGCTGGGTGGTCTTCGACGAGGCGGATGCGCAGGAACTCTTCGCCACCTCGGGGTGGCAGGATCGGGCCGAGGCCGCCCTGCGGCATCCCGCCCGCGTCGATCTGGAGCCGCGGGAGTTCGCGAATCCGGTGCCGCGCCCGGCGAAGGTCTTCTGCTGCGGCCTGAACTATCGGGACCACATCGTGGAGACGGGCCGGCCGGTGCCCGAGTTCCCGACGCTGTTCGCGAAGTTCGCCGACACGCTCACGGGTCCCGTCGATGACATCACGGTGCGCGACTCGGACCGTCTCGACTGGGAGGCGGAGCTCGCCGTCGTCGTCGGAGCCGAAGTGCACCGCGCCGACCGCGCGCAGGCGAGCGCCGCGATCCTCGGATACACGGTGGCGAACGACATCTCGATGCGGGACTGGCAGCAGCGCACCCTGCAGTGGCTGCAGGGCAAGGCGTTCGACGCCACGACACCCGTCGGGCCGTGGATCGTCACCGCGGATGAGATCGACCCGCGACGGGGCCTGCGCATCAGCTGCTCGGTCAACGATGAGGTGATGCAGAACGGAGACACTGCGGAGCTGGTCTTCGATGCCGCCGACCTCGTCGCCTACGTCTCGCAGATCACCGTGCTGCGGCCGGGCGACATCGTGCTCACCGGAACCCCGGGCGGTGTCGCTCTCGGCATGCCCGATCCGCAATGGCTGCGCGACGGAGACGTGGTGGTGACGGAGATCGAGGGCATCGGGCAACTGCGCAACGCCATCCGTTTCAACGCTGCTCCGTAGTCACTGCCGCAGAAGAGAGGAAGGGCGGGGAGTCGTTCCCAGGCCCTTCCTCTTCGCTGCGCTCAGGTAGTCGTGAAGCCGTGCGCCCGAGCCACCGCATCGAGGGTGATGCGTCCGCCCTGCACGTTCAGCCCTCGTGCCAGTGCCGGGTCGTCTGCCGCGGCGGCTTCCCAGCCCTTTCCGGCGATCGCCGACACGTACGGCAGCGTCGCGTTCGTGAGGGCGCGGGTCGCCGTCTCGGGCACGGCCCCCGGCATGTTGGCGACGCAGTAGTAGATCGAGTCGTGCACCGCGAACGTCGGGTCGTCGTGGGTGGTGGGACGCGACCCCTCGAAGCATCCGCCCTGGTCGATCGCGATGTCCACCAGCACCGATCCGGGCTTCATCGCGGCGACCATGTCGTCTGTCACGAGCTTCGGAGCGGCGGCACCCGGGATCAGCACCGACCCGATCACGAGGTCGGCCGAGAGCAGCTCGTGCGCGATGTCGTAGCGGCTCGAGGCTCGGGTCTCGAGAGCGCCGCCGTAGCGGTGCTCGAGCTCGCGCAGACGAGGCAGCGAGATGTCGACCACGGTGACCTTGGCACCGAGCCCGAGGGCGTTCGCCGCCGCGTGCTCACCGGCGACGCCGCCGCCGATCACGACGACCTCGGCGCGCGGGGTTCCGGCGATGCCGCCCAGGAGCATGCCGCGGCCCCCGGCCGAGCGCATCAGAGAGTACGAGCCCATGGTGACCGACAGCCGCCCTGCGATCTCGCTCATGGGGATGAGCAGTGGCAGGCTGCGGTCGGGAAGCTGCACGGTCTCGTAGGCGACTGCCGTGGTGCCTGCGTCGACGAGCGCCGTGGTGAGCGCGCGGTCGGCTGCGAGGTGCAGGTAGGTGAAAAGGGTGAGGTCGGAACGGAGGAATCCGTACTCCTGCGCGATCGGCTCCTTCACCTTGATGAGCAGGTCGGCCTCGCCCCACGTCTCTTCGGCTGTGGCGACGATCTCGGCACCGGCTGCTCGGTACGCCTCGTCGGTGATGCCCGATCCGATGCCCGCTCCCGACTGCACGAGCACGCGATGCCCTTCGTGCACCAGGCGGTCGGCACCCGCGGGGGTCAGCGCGGTGCGGTTCTCGTTGTTCTTGACCTCGGTCGGCACACCGATCTTCATCGATCCTCCAGGTGAGAGCTCTCGGGCCGCAGCACGATCCAGTGTCGCGGTGGGATTCAGAATCGCAGAAACGTCGATTGATCGCCATGATCACTGAAGAAGATTCGGCACCGAGGGAGATGCTGCATAATCGTTCGCATGGAGACCTCCCCTGACGGTCCGCCGTCGAACACCCTTCGGGCGCCGGCCCTCGATGCGGTCGACGCGAGGATCGTGCAGCTGCTCAGCGCCGACGGACGAATGACCAACGCCGAGCTTGCCGGCCACCTCGGAGTCGCGCCCTCGACCGCCCACACGCGGCTGCGAGCCCTCGTCGAACGCGGAGTGATCACGGGCTTTCACGCGAGCGTCGACGAACGGATGCTGGGCGCCGGTCTGCAGGCGATCATCGGTGTGAGTCTGCGCCCCAGCGCTCGCCGCGAGAGCATCGTCGAGTTCGCCGATCGCGTGCGGGCTCTTCCGCAGGTGATCCAGGTCTTCTTCCTCGGCGGCGATGACGACTTCCTGCTGCACATCGCCGTGGCCGATTCCTCGGAGATGCGCGAATTCGTGCTCGAGCACCTCTCGGCCCAGAGCAGCGTCGCCTCGACCCGCACGAGCATCGTGTTCGACTATCACCGCAACTCTGTGGCGGCATCCTTCCGCTGACGATCGCTGCTCGTTCCGCGGTGCTGTGCAGCATATTGCACGCGGGCATCCACGATGCCTATCGTGAGGTCGGGGATCGGTCGCGACGTCTGGGAGTGGCGCGCAGAGTTTCTGGGGGACGACATGGTGCGCACGCTGGACGACGGGCAACTGAGCGCGTGGGCTCGACGGCTGGCCGGTGGAGCGGCCGGTGATCGCGAGGGCGCGTCGACGGTGGTGCCCGACTGGCTCAAGGCGAACATCATCAGGCTCGACGGCCGCATGGGGATGATGCAGCTGTCCAACTTCGGCACGATGGGCGCCGAAGACCCGGCGGCCTTCGAAGCGGCGCTGTTGCGTCGGTCGATCGGCGCGACCATGCTCTACAGCACTCTCGAGACCGCACACACGGTGAGCTACGACCGAGATGCGCCGGGCGGCGAGGACATCGTGATCATCGGCATGTCGAACCAGGGCGGGCAGCGGCTGCGCACCGCGACCGGCCTGCAGTCGATGGGCGTGGGGCGGATGGGATTCATGTCGAGTCTGGGCACCTCGGCCGTCGAGCACTTCGGAGTGAGCGAGACGACGGGTGTCGTCGTGCCGATCTCGGCCGTCGGCGGGCACCGGCAAGTGCTGGCCAGAGGATCGGAGGTCTTCCCCGACACTCCACTGACCAGGGCGGCCGGTGCGGCTTTCTCGCGCATGCTCTACGAATGGATGCTCGACCCCGATCAGGGCGTCGGCGCGCTCGCCGGCACCGAGTCCGCGCTCGTGGCACTCGTGAGAGCGCTTTTCCGGCAGTTCCCCGGGGACGGGGAGACAGACAGGGCCAGCGAGCTGCGGGCCGAGGCGACCCGGGTCATCGACGCGCGTCATCGTGAGGCGGAGTTCGGGATCGACACGCTCGCCACCGAACTGCACGTGAGCCGACGGCAGCTGTTCCGGCTGTTCTCGGGCACCGACGAGACGCTGGCGGAGCGGCTGCTGCGTCGTCGACTCGACACCGCGCGGGAGGAGCTCCTGGCCGCACCTCCGCAGGACCTCGCGACCGTGGCCTCGCGGTCGGGATTCCTGGATGCCGGCGCTCTGCGTGCGCAGTTCGCTCGCCACGTCGGTGTGAGTCCGAGCGCCTTCCGCCTGGCGGCGACTCAGCCCCGCCTCGCGGAGGCGATGCTGCTGTCGAACGAACAGGCGAATCCCACGCCGTGACTCGAGTGCCGGCGTCGTCGGGTGCACCGCCCCGCGGATGCCGTGCAGAGTGACGTGCGAGCGCGGAAGCCGTGCCAAACATGCCGCGGAGTGCCCGCGTGCGCGCACCCGGTGACAGGACGCGCTCGCGCTGTTCCGCACGCATCGGCCGGTGCATAACCTGAACCTGCCCGTGCCCCCAGGCGGGCCATGACGGGGGAGAAGAGAGGAGCCGCGGCTCCTTTCGGACTCTCTCGCCACGGCTTCCGGACGTGGCGGTGACGCCCGTCCGGAAGTTCGGGGGCAGGCGCGATGAGCGTCGGGCACAGCGGATCGCACGCGCAGGAGAGCGCAGCGGACGTGCGGGTGTCTCGATCGGGGGGACGATCGGGACACCCGCGAATCGCCGCTTCACCGAGAGGACGCCGGCGGGGTCCCGCGATCGGCCGAGATCGGGTGAGCTCGGCCGAGAGCGGTGCAGGGTCGTCAGGCGCCGAAGGATGCGGGCAGTGCGCAGTAGTCCGCGAAGCGACGGGTCGGGTTGTCCGGATCCGTGACGTCCACGATGGCGGAGGCGATCGAGTGCGGTTGCTCGTCGCCCGCGAGCTGCCACAGGATGTGGTTCCAGATCCCTCTGGTCGATTCGCTCAGCAGCGCGGCCGGGCCGGAGACGATCAGCACAGCACCCGAGTCCTCGCGCGCACGGAACGGTGCGACGATGTCTTCGCGCACCTGCTGTGCGATGCCCTCGGCGCTGTGCGCCCGCTCGACCTGCTGGCCGGCGGCAGCCAGTGCCGTCGCCAGGTCGTCGGCGGCACGTCGAGATCGCTCGGGGTCGGCTCCCGCGACCGCGAGCAGCCGGCGTCCTCGCGGGTAGAGGTGGAGGAACTCCGAGGAGATGTCGGTCCAGACGTCGCTCATGCTCCCAGGCTACGCCCGCTCGCACGGAAGAGCCCCTCGGCGCCGGATCACGGCATCCGAGGGGCTCTGCGTCGCCCCGGTCAGGCTTCGTCGACGAGGAACCTGCTGTAGGCGCCGAGCGTCAGGAACGCCGGGAACTCCTCCTGCAGGGCGACCTCGCGGAACACGGCTGCGGCGTCGTCGAAGCGGTCGCCGCCGTGGCGCTCCGTCTCGTCGAGAACCTCGGAGATCAGGCCCTCGACGTACTCGGGGGTGATCGGCGTGCCGTCTTCGGTGCTGCGATCCTGGTGGATCCACTGCCACACCTGCGAGCGGCTGATCTCGGCGGTGGCGGCATCCTCCATGAGGTTGTCGATCGCCACCGCGCCCAGGCCCCGCAGCCACGCCTCGAGGTACCGGATCGCCACCGAGACGTTGTCGCGCACGCCCCGCGCGGTGATCGGACGGCCGATGTGCACGTCGAGCAGCTGCGCCGCGGTCACCGCGACCTCGGGCCGCTGACGATCGACCTGGTTCGGTCGCTCACCGAGCACGGCGTCGAACTCCGCCTGCGCGGTGGGGATCAGATCGGGGTGGGCCACCCATGTGCCGTCGAAGCCGTCGCCGGCCTCACGCTTCTTGTCGGCCGAGACCTTCTCGAAGGCCCGTGCGGTGACCTCGGGGTCGCGGCGGTTGGGGATGAAGGCGCTCATGCCACCGATCGCGTATGCGCCCCGCTTGTGGCAGGTCGCGACGAGCAGCTCGGTGTAGGCCCGCATGAACGGGACGGTCATCGTGACCTCGCTGCGGTCGGGGAGCACGAACCGTGCGCCCCTGCCGCGGTAGTTCTTGATGATCGAGAAGATGTAGTCCCAGCGTCCGGCGTTGAGGCCCGCGCAGTGATCGCGCAGCTCGTAGAGGATCTCGTCCATCTCGAACGCCGCGGGCAGCGTCTCGATCAGGACGGTCGCCCGGATCGTGCCATGCGGGATGCCGATGTACTCCTCGCTGAACGAGAACACGTCGTCCCACAGCTTCGCCTCTTCGCTCGATTCGAGCTTCGCGATGTAGAAGTACGGGCCACGTCCGTTTGCGATCAGCTCCTGCGCGTTGTGCAGGAAGTACAGACCGAGGTCGACGAGCGAGCCGGATGCCGCCGTACGACGCCCCGCCCGGTCGATGAACTGCAGGTGCTTCTCGGGCAGGTGCCAGCCGCGAGGCCTCATCACGATGGTGGGGGTGCGCTCGGCCGTGACGCGGTACTCCTTTCCCTCCGCCGACCGGAACGAGAGCTCGCCCCGAATCGCGTCCCGCAGCGACAGCTGGCCCTCGATCACGTTCTTCCAGGTCGGGCTCGTGGCGTCCTCCTGATCGGCGAGCCAGACGCGGGCGCCCGAGTTCAGGGCGTTGATCGTCATCTTCGGATCGGTCGGTCCGGTGATCTCGACCCGGCGGTCTTCCAGGCCGGGGCCCGCGCCGGCGACCCGCCAGTCGGCATCCGCGCGGATGTGCGCGGTGTCATCGCGGAACCGGGGGTCGTGGCCGTTGCCGATCTCGAACCGGCGGCGCATGCGATCGGCGAGACGATCGTGTCGGCGTGAGGCGAACCGGTGGTGCAGCTCGGTGAGGAACGCGAGCGCCTCGGGTGTGAGGATCTCGTCGTAGCGCTCGCGCAGGGGGCCGGTGACGGTGATCGCCGGACCCTGCTGCGTGGTCTGGATCGGAGCCGTGGTCGGGCTGGTGGTCGGGGGTGCGGTGGGAGTGGTCATGATCTGAGTCCTTTGCGTGGGTGCGTGCGTTTCGTCTCGGGCGGCTTCGCCGTCCTCGCTCAACGACCGGGTGGTCTCGGGCGGCTTCGCCGTCCTCGCTCAACGACCGGGTGGTCTCGGTCGTTGAGCGAGGAGCGGAGCACCGAGACGAAATGCGGTGCGGCTTAGTGGAACTGCGCGGCTTCGGTGGAGCCGGCGAGGGCGAGGGTCGCGCTGTCGGGGTTGAGCGCGGTGGAGATGACGTCGAAGTAGCCGGTGCCCGCCTCGCGCTGGTGCTTGGTGGCGGTGTAGCCGTTCGCCTCGGCGGCGAACTCGGCCTCCTGCAGCTCGACGTACGCGCTCATGGCGCGCTCGGCGTAACCGCGGGCGAGGTCGAACATCGAGTGGTTCAGGGCGTGGAAGCCGGCGAGCGTGATGAACTGGAACTTGTAGCCCAGGTCAGCCAGCTCCTGCTGGAACGTCGCGATCTCGGCGTCCGACAGGTGGCGCTTCCAGTTGAAGCTCGGTGAGCAGTTGTAGGCGAGCAGCTTGCCGGGGAACTGCGCGTGGATCGCCGCGGCGAACTCGCGAGCCAGCTCGATGTCGGGCTCACCCGTCTCGACCCACAGCAGATCTGCGTACGGCGCGAAGGCCAGGCCCCGGCTGATGACCGACTCGATGCCGGGGCGGATGCGGTAGAAGCCCTCGGTCGTGCGCTCGCCGGTGGTGAACTGCTGGTCGCGCTCGTCGACGTCGCTCGTGAGCAGGTCGGCGGCGAGAGCATCCGTCCGCGCGATGATGACGGTCGGAACGCCCGCCACATCGGCCGCGAGGCGAGCTGCGTTCAGGGTGCGGATGTGCTGCTGGGTGGGCACGAGCACCTTGCCGCCGAGGTGGCCGCACTTCTTCTCGCTGGCGAGCTGGTCTTCCCAGTGGATAGCGGCGGCACCGGCCTGGATCAGCGACTGGGCGAGCTCGTAGGCGTTGAGAGGTCCGCCGAAGCCGGCCTCGGCGTCCGCGACGATCGGCGCGAGCCAGTCCTGGGTGACCTCGCCCTCGGCGTGCTCGAGCTGGTCCTGGCGGATGAGCGCGTTGTTGATGCGCCGCACGACCGCCGGCACCGAGTTCGCGGGGTAGAGCGACTGGTCGGGGTAGGTCTGACCGGCGAGGTTGCCGTCGGCCGCGACCTGCCAGCCCGAGAGGTAGATCGCCTTGAGGCCGGCGCGCACCTGCTGCACGGCCTGGCCGCCGGTGTAGGCGCCGAGCGCACGGACGTAGTCCTCGGTGTGCAGCAGGTTCCACAGGTTCTCGGCCCCGCGGTGGGCGAGGGTGGAATCCTCACGGACCGACCCGCGAATGCGGATGACGTCCTCGGCCGAGTAGGTGCGCTCGACGCCGTCCCAACGGGGATCGGTCTCCCAGATCTCCCGGAGCGCGGCGGCCGTCTGAACCTGGTCGCCGGCGCGCAGCCCTGCGGGGCGGGGCGTCTGGTTCTGAGCGGTGTTCGTCATGGTGTCTCCTCCGTTGGATGCCCGGACCGTGAAGCCGGGTGGCGTGTGTCCACTCTGAGTGAATTTCTCGCCGCTCACCCACCGAACCCGGAGTGAAGATCGCCGGAAATTCTGTTTCTGTGACAGAATCGGCCGCATGAGCACCTCAGCGATCGAAGAAGACGCCGACGCCCTCACAATCGGACGCCGCATCCGTCAGCTGCGCACGGCCCGGGGGATGACCCTGGACGACCTCGCCGCGGCCGTCGATCGGGCGCCCAGTCAGATGTCGATGATCGAGACGGGGAAGCGCGAGCCGAAGCTCACGCAGCTGCAGGCGATCGCGCGCGCGCTCGGCGTGACCATCGACGCCCTGCTCGAAGGTGAGCCGCTTGACGAGCGCAGTGCGATCGAGATCGCGCTCGAACGGGCGATGAAGGGCCAGACGTTCCAGGCTCTCGGCATCGAGCCCTTCCGGATCGCGAAGAGCATGCCCACCGACGCGCTCAAGGCCCTGCTCGCGCTGCACGGCGAGATCGACCGCCTCAAAGACGAGCGCGCTGCCACGCCCGAGGAGGCGCGGCGAGCGAACGTCGAGCTGCGCCACCTGATGCGCAGGCAGGACAACCACTTCGCCGACCTCGAGACCAAGGCGGCCGAGATCCTCGCGGCGGTCGGGCACCCCGGTGGACCTCTCACTCAGCGCACCGCCTCCGAGATCGCCGCCTACCTCGGATTCACCCTGCACTACGCCCCGGATCTTCCGCAGACCACCCGCAGCGTCGCCGACCTCGCGAACGGGCGGCTCTACCTGTCGAGCAGTGTTCCGGCCAAGGGCGATGCGCGGACCGCCGTGCTGCAGGCGCTGTCGAGTCGCATCCTGGGCCACTCCGAGCCCCGCAGCTATGCCGAGTTCCTGCGCCAGCGCGTCGAGACGAACTACCTCACCGGTGCGCTGCTGGTTCCCGAAGCCCACGTCGTGCCGGCGTTGAAAGACGCGAAGTCGCGTCGGGCGATCTCGATCGAAGATCTGCGCGACGCCTACTCCGTCTCATATGAGACGGCTGCTCATCGCTTCACGAACCTCGCCACGCGTCACCTCGACATCCCCGTGCACTTCCTCAAGGTGCACGAGTCGGGCACGATCACCAAGGCATACGAGAACGACGACGTGAACTTCCCGACCGACCGCCTCGGTGCGATCGAGGGGCAGATGTGCTGCCGCCGGTGGACCAGCCGGGTCGTGTTCGACGAGGACGACCGGTTCAACCCGTACTACCAGTACACCGACACGGGCAACGGCACCTACTGGTGCACGGCGCGCGTCGAGGCGTCGAGCGAGGGGATGCACTCGGTCAGCGTCGGCGTGCGCTTCGACGACACCAAGTGGTTCGTGGGTCGTGACACCGCGCATCGCGGAGTGTCGAAGCACTCCGTCGAGGTCTGCTGCCGCAGGGCGCCGGCAGACCTCGAGGAGCGCTGGCGTGAGAACTCCTGGCCCAACGTGAAGACGCCACGCACCCTGCTGGCGACCCTTCCGACCGGTTCGTTCCCCGGCGTGGACACGACCGACGTCTACGAGTTCCTCGACGCGCACGCGCCGCGCTGAGAGACCTCAGGTCAGCGCCGCGGGCTTCTTCGGCACGAGCGACACCGCGACCGCGGCCAGCAGCGCCACGATCGCGAACGCGACGAAGTTCCACTCGACGCCGATCGCCATCGAGGCCAGCCATCCTCCGACCATCGGCCCCATGATCGCTCCGATGCGCGCGAAGCTCAGCGCCCACCCGGCGGCGGTGGCGCGCACGGAGGCCGGGTAGTAGTCGGTGATGTACGCCGTCAGCACGAGTGAGGTCGAGATCGACCCGACGCCCGAGATCGCGACGAACACGAGGTTGAGCAGCATCGAGTTCGGGAACATCATCAGCAGGCACGCGACCCCGCCCAGCGTGTAGAAGACGATCAGCACCGGCTTCGAACCGAAGCGGTCGGCGAGATGCCCCAGCACGAGTCCGCCGACGGCCGAGGCGAGGCTGAAGACCATCAGGAACGTGAGTGCCGGCCCGAGGTCGTACCCGGCCGCGCGCATGATCGAGGGCAGCCAGGAGTTCAGGCCGTAGACGAGCAGCAGTCCCGAGAACAGCGAGATCCACAGGAACACGGTCGAGCGCAGGTAGCGGCGCGAGAACAGCTGCTGCAGGATGCTGTGCCACGGCATCCGCTCTCCGGGCTTCACCTCGGGGCGCGGGGCCAGAACATACGGGTCGATGCCGAGTCGCTTCGCCTGCGCTGCGGCGCGGTCGTGCAGGCCGCGGTTCTCGAGCGACTCGAGCGACTCCGGCAGCACCTTCGCGATGATCGGCAGGAGGAGGATCGGGAAGGCGCCGACGGCGATGACCCAGCGCCATCCCAGATGAGGCAGCAGCAGCATCGCGACCAGGGCTGAGACGACGATGCCGAGCGAGTAGCCGGAGTACATGATGCCGTAGTTGAGTGCGCGTCGTCTCGGCGCCGAGAACTCGATCGTGAGCGCTGCGGCCACCGGGATCACGCCGCCCATGCCGAGTCCGCCGAGGAAGCGGAAGAGGCCGAAGAGTTCGGGCGTGGGTGCGAGCGCGGCACCGAGCTGCATGATCGTGAAGATCGACATCGACACCAGCAGCATCTTCTTGCGGCCGACCCGGTCGCTCAGCGTTCCGATGAAGAGGGCACCGATCAGCATGCCGACGAGCGCCCACGATGCGAGCCCGCCGAGTTCCACGGGGCTCAGTGCCCAGGCGGAGTCCTCGGCGAGGGCGGGCAGTACCGCGCCGATCACTCCGATGTCGTATCCGTCGGCGAGGATCGCGAGCCAGCAGCTGAACAGGACTATGCGGGTGACCGCCGGGGGCACGGGCCAGATGGCGTCGGGGGATGTGGTCGATGAAGTGGCAGACAACGTCGTCTCCTTCGCGGTGACGCGACAGTGCGTCAAATGGGGCGGTCGATCAGACCGGTATTGCGAAACTATGACGATAGTCAAGAAAATGCAATATACGAATGAGGTCAGACGGCGTTCCAGCGAAGGCGGGCGACGGATGCGAATTCCGCGCGCACGGAATCTGCGTCGGTCACGGGAAAGAGGGTGATGAGCAGGGGAGGTGTCTCTGCCGTGGGGGCGACCGCGTACGCCAGGGCAGCGGCGCCGAGCCCCCGGCTGAGTCCGAGACGGGTGCTCCGGCCGTCGACGCTCACCGTCGTGGCGAGAGTGGCACGCGCGAGGATGCCGGAGGCAGCCCCACTCGCCCTCTCGAGCAGGCTGCGTCCCTCCTGCCATGGCAGGAAGGCGTGGGGGGCGAGGCCGCAGGCGACGGCGAGCTCGCCACCGATCCACCGCTCGCGTTTGAATCCGTACGGTGTCTCGACGAGCGACAGCAGGTAGCCGTAGCAGTGCAGGAGTCCGGCGTTGCCGATGGGCCACTCCGCGTCGATGCCGGCACGTCGGTGCAGCTCGGCGAACAGAGACCGCGAGATGACCGAGGCGCCGACGTTCTCGTCGATCACCGTCGACAGGCCCCAGGCGTCGAAGCGCGCCCGCTCGCGGTCGTCGTCGATCGACTCCGTGAGCCAGGGGAGACTCCCGATCGCAGCGATCGCGGCTTCTGACGAGTCCTCCTGAGCTCGCCTCGCGGCGGAGAGGAGGGCGTGGAGTTCGGACACGGCGTTCACGCTACAAGATCCAAGTGGACGGATTGTTCACACGGTGTTCACGCGATCGGGACTTTATGTCCACAATTGCTAGGCATGCTGGACGAAGCGTCCGCAAGAACCGAAGGCGGATGCGGAAAGAGCTCCGTGAACTCCCTCCTCCTCTTCGACTTCGACGGCACGATCGCGCTGGGCGACGGCCCCGTGCTCGCGTACGCAGCGCACGTGGCCGCGTCGCTCGGCGACCAGCCCGGGTTCGTCGACGGCATCCGCGCGACGCTCGCGGCAGCAGACGGCGCGTCCCTCGACGGCTATGACGCGGTGCGCCGAGCAGCCATCGCCCAGGGCGCGGACTCCGGGCTCCTCAGCGCCGCATATCTTGCGAGCCGCGCCGAGCTCGCAACTGCGGCAGCGCCGATCACGGCTCCCGACGGGCTCGCCGACTTCCTCGCCGCGGCGGCTCCTGCCGCTGAGCGCGTGCTCGTCACCAACGCGCCGGCGATCCGCATCGGCGAAGCGCTCGAGGCGCTCGGTCTGACGGGGCTGTTCGATCGCATCGTCACGAGTGCCCGCAAGCCCGGCGGTCTGGTCGCCTTTCTCGCTGCGCTGCCCGCCGATGCTCGGGTGCTGAGCGTCGGAGACATCTGGCACAACGATCTCGCTCCCGCCCACGCGCGCGGCCACGCGACTGCGCTGATCGGCGGCTTCCCCGACGGCGAAGCGACTCCCACCTACCGCGCTGCCGACTTCGCGACGCTGATCCCTCAGCTCGAGGAGTGGCTGCGCCATGAACCCGCACATCTCCCCACCCTCACCTCTCCCACCCCCATCGAAGGATGACCATGCGTATCTCTCCGTTCCGCCGCACCGCCGCGAGCCTCATCGCGGCCGGCGCACTGCTGACCGTCGCGCTCGCCGGATGCTCGAGCACCACGGCCGCGCCCGAGGGCTCGGCCGCACCCGCCGCCGATCCCGATTCGCTCGTGCTCGCGCTCGTGCCCTCGCAGGACCAGGACGGACTCGTCGAGACAGCCGCACCGCTCACCGACTACCTCACCGAGGAGCTCGGCATCGAGGTCACCGGGGTCGTCTCGAAGGACTATCAGGCCGCCGTCGAGGCGATGGGCGCAGGCCAGGCACAGATCGGGTTCCTGCCCTCGCTGCAGCTGTGGCAGGCGAATGACATGTACGACGCCTCTGTGGTGCTGCAGACCGAGCGCAACGGCAACATCACCTACCCCGCCCAGTTCATGACGAACAACCCCGACAAGTACTGCGACGACGAGCCGGTCGAGCGTGACGGAATGCTGTTCTGCAACGGCGCCGACGCGATGACCGGTCCCGCGGGACTCGACAGCATCGGCAAGGTCGAGGGCGCGAAGGTCGCCGTGCTCGGCCCCGGTTCGCCCGCCGGGTACATCTACCCGATCCTGGCCCTGCAGGAGGAGGGCCTCGACACCGACACCGACATCCAGCAGATCCCCGTGACGGCGAACGACGCCTCGGTGCTGGCCGTCTACAACGGTGACGCCGAAGTCGGCTTCAGCTTCTGGGACGCGCGCACGATCGTGCAGAAGGACACCCCCGACGTGGGGCAGAAGGTCGTCGTCTTCGCGATGACGGAGGAGATCCCGAATGACGGCGTCGCCGTGTCGTCCGACCTCTCGCCCGAGCTGCAGGACCGCATCACGAAGGCGCTCGAGGACTTCTCGAACACCGAAGAGGGGTCGGAGATCCTCACCAGCATCTACTCGATCACCAAGCTCGCGCCGGCCGACCCGGACTCGCTCGACGTCGTGGCCCGTGCCGCCCAGGCTCTGGGGCTGCAGTAAGTTGTCGGATCTCATCTCGACCGTGGACGCCGCAGCCCAGGCTGCGGCGTCCACGCCGTGGTCGATCCGTCTCGATGAGGTCACGGTGCGCTACCCCAACGGCACCGTCGGCCTGAATCGTGTGTCTCTCGACATCGCTGCGGGCGAGATGGTCGTCGTCGTGGGCCTCTCGGGGTCGGGCAAGTCCACGCTCATCCGCACCATCAACGGGCTGGTGCCTGTCACGAGCGGCACGCTCGACGTCGGTGAGCACCGGGTCAGCGCGGCCTCTGCGCGCACTCTGCGGCGGCTCCGAGGAGACATCGGCATGGTGTTCCAGGGGTTCAACCTGGCGGGCCGTGCGAGCGTGCTGCAGAACGTTCTGGTCGGCCGCCTCGCCCACACCCCGCTGTGGCGCACGCTGCTCGGCGCATACCCCGAGGCAGACAGGCAGCTCGCGTACCACGCGCTCGATCGAGTCGGCATCCTGCAGAAGCTGCACTCCCGGGCCGCTGACCTCTCGGGCGGGCAGCAGCAGCGCGTCGCGATCGCGCGGGCACTCGCACAGGAGCCACGCATCGTGCTGGCCGACGAACCGGTCGCGAGCCTCGATCCGCCCACCGCGCACGGCGTGATGAACGACCTGCGGCGCATCAACCGCGACCTCGGCATCACTGTGCTCGTGAACCTGCACCTGCTCGACCTCGCACGGGAGTACGGTGCGCGGATGATCGGCATGCGTGCGGGCGAGGTCGTCTACGACGGCCCCGCGACCGGCGCGACGGATGCCGATTTCGAGGCCATCTACGGGCGTTCGCTCACCCCGGAAGACCGGTTGGACGCATGACCGACGTCACTCCTCCCGCGCTCACCATGCGAACCGGTCTCGATGTGCCCGCCCGCCCGCGTGGCGCGTGGAAGGGACCGGTCCTCGCCGCAGTCGTCATCGCTGTCACGGTGGTCATGTGTCTGCCCGGCATCGGGATCGGAGTCGACCTCGCTGCGATCGCGCGCAACTGGCAGAACGGTGCTGACAAGATCATCAAGCTGCTGATGCCCGACTGGAGCTTCTTCCCGCGCACGCTGCCGCCGCTGGTCGAGACGCTGCAGATGGCGGTGATCGCCACGGCGATCGGTGCGGCGATCTCGCTGCCGCTCAGCTTCTGGGCGGCACACGCGACCAACCCGAACGCCCCGGCACGCATCGCCGTGCGCGGTGTGCTCAACGTCATCCGCAGCGTGCCCGACCTGCTCTATGCCGCGATTCTCGTGGCGATGGTCGGCGTGGGCGCGCTGCCCGGCATCCTGGCGCTGTTGCTGTTCAACGTCGGCATCATCGTGAAGCTGGTCTCAGAGGCGATCGACACGAATGATCGAGGGCCTCTCGAAGCGGGCCGCGCTGTCGGGGCGAGCCAGGCGCAGATCAATCGCACGCTGGCGCTGCCCGACGCCTGGCCCGCGTTCGCGAACCAGACGCTCTACGTGTTCGAGCTGAACGTGCGCGCCTCCACCGTGCTGGGACTCGTCGGTGCGGGCGGCATGGGACTGCTCATCGACGCGGTGCGCACGTTCTATCGGTACGACCAGCTCTCGCTCATCATCCTGGAGATCCTGATCGTCGTCATCGTGATCGACCTCGTCTCCGACGCGATCCGCCGGAGGCTCGTATGACCGCTCTGCTCTCGCCCCTCGCCGCGATCGCCGCCATTCCCGACAGGCCGCGGAGGCCGTGGCTCACGGCCTCCTGGATCATCGTCACGGCCATCGTCGTGCTGGCCTTCTGGTCGATCGACATCGACTGGGGTCGTCTCGTCGACCTCCCCGCCGAGATCGTGCGGTACACGGTGCTGATGTTCGGCGACCCGAACTGGCAGAAGCTGCCCGAGGCCCTGTGGCAGACCTGGCGGAGCATCGAGATGGCCTGGGTCGGTACGGTGCTCGGCATCCTGCTCGCGACACCGTTGAGCCTCATCGCCGCCCGCGGCTTCGGGCCCGCCTGGCTGCGGGCGCTGCTGCGCGGACTCTTCTCGCTGATCCGGGCGGTGCCTGAGATCATCATCGCGATCGTGATCCTCTCGGTCACGGGTCTCACCCCGTTCACGGGCGCGCTCGCGCTGGCGATCAACGGGATCGGCACGCTCGGCAAGTGGGGTTACGAGGCGGTCGAGGCCGTGCCGCGTGGGCCCATCGAGGCTGCTCGCGCAGCAGGCGGCGGCACGATACAGGTGCTGCGCTGGGGGGTCTGGCCTCAGGCGGAGCCCGCATTCTGGTCCTTCTGGCTCTACCGCTTCGAGATCAACGTGAGGTCGTCGGCGGTGCTCGGCCTGATCGGCGTCGGAGGAATCGGTGACATGCTGACCTCCTACACCCAGTACCGTGAGTGGTCGACGGTGGGTGTGCTGCTCATCGTGGTCGTCGTCGTGACGATGCTGGTCGACGGGGCCTCCGGAGCCATCCGCCGCCGCATCATGGAGGGAGCCCGAGCCCGTGTTCTCTCCTAGTGCGCCGCCCACCGCACGTATCGCCTCGGTTCTGAACACTCTGCAGCCGGCAGAGCGACGCGTCGCCGAGCTGATCGTCGAGTCGGCCGACGACGTCGTGGAATGGACGGCGCAAGAGCTCGCCGAACGCGCCGGCGTCGGCCGTGCGACCGTCGTGCGCGCATGCCAGAGCTTCGGGTACCGCGGCTATCCGCAGCTGCGCGTCGCGCTCGCCGCAGAGCTCGGAGGCGGCGCCGATTCGACAGTCGATCACGGTCCCGGCGTGCTCGGGCGCATGCGGGGCGAGATCGACCGCCTCGCGGCATCCCTTCCGGCGCTGGCGAGCCTGCTCGAGGCTGACGCGGTGAGCGAGGCCGTGCGTCTCGCGGCATCCGCACGCCGTCTGTTGGTGCTCGCGAACGGGCTCTCGTCGCCCATCGCCAGCGACCTGGCAATGCGGCTCACGGCCTCGGGACGTTCGGCCGAGTTCATCGCGGATGCGATCGCCCAGCAGATCGCCGCACGGCATCTCACACCCGACGACGTCTGCCTGATCGTGAGCGGATCGGGTGCCAACGAGGCGAGCCTGCGGGTCGCGACCGCGGCGGCCCGGGGCGGTGCGACGGTCATCGCGCTCACGTCGTTCGCCTCATCGGCGCTGACCGAAGCGGCGACGCTGTCGCTCGTGATCGCGCCGACGGGAGTGAGCTTCCGGGATGAGCTCGAACACACCTCGCGCGTGGCGTACCTCGTGTTCGCGGAGGTGTTCGCCGCGGCGGTGACCACGGAGCGGGGTGCGGATGCCGTGACGGCGCGCGCTCACGCGCTCGAGGTCGTCTCGGACAACCTCGGAGAGAGCGAGTCCTGAAACCCGCCTTCCGCGGCGAGACCCGTGTCCCTGCGGTGAGTCTCGTCCCCGAAGGTGGGTTTCGCGGCGAGACCCACCTTTCGCGGCGAGACCCACGTCCGCGTGAGATCGACTAGTCCTGCGCGGTCTGCAGCAGAGTCCACAGTTCGGCCCGGGCGGGGAAGGTCGACAGGTCGGCGCCGAGGATCGTCCCGGCCTGCGTGATGCGCGACCGCAGCGTGTGGCGGTGCACACCGAGGGCCGCCGCGGCGGGGTCGGCCTTCGCGTCGTGCTCGAGCCAGGTGCGCAGCGAGCGTTCGAGGTCACCACCCGATCTCGCGTCATGGTCGCGCAGGGGAGCGAGTCGCGACTCGGCGACCAGCCGCGCCTCGTCCGTCGCGAGTGCACTGAAGATGCTGGAGCCCGCCGCATCGGCGAAGTGGAAGACCCCGGGTCCGGACTGCTGCCGCAGCGCCGCGAGAGCCTGGGCGTGCGCTCGCGAGAACGCGTCGTACGACTCGGAGCCTGAAGCACCGATGCGGATGCCGAAACGTGCGGCGACCTCGTCGAGCAGCGCGTCGTCCGTGGTCGACAGGCACAGCACGACGCCCTCCGGGGATTCGGCGAGGAAGCTGGCGGTGCCGTGCTCGGCCCGGCGCCTGTCCCACCAGTCCACGAACGGGCCGGCCGGGGCATCTGCGGCGATCGCCACGACGACGGGCGCCGACGGCATGCCGCCGAGCACCTTGCGCGCCAGTGACGGATCGTCGTCCTGCAGCGAACTCAGCAGCTGCGAGTGCAGCCGGCGCTTGCTGCGAGCGAGCTGGTCGCTCTGCTCGAGTGCGAGTCCGGCCATCGCGATCACCGATGTCACGACGGTGCGGGCCTCGGCATCCAGAGCGTCGACGGCCAACGCGATCACGCCGCGCAGGTGACCGCCGCGGCCGACCGTGAAGAGCGTGAAGGTCTGATCGCCGATCGTCAGCGACTGCCCGGCCTCGAGGCCGCGGGTGAGGATCTCGGTGACGCGCTCGCCCAGCTCGGTGAGCCGGTCCGCGTGCACGGCCGACCGGGGGTGGGACAGCTGCAGTGCGCCGGATGCGTCGTACATGCCCGCCCAGACGCCGAGCCGGCGCCCGAGTTCGGCGACGGTCGCATCGAGACCCCGGGGGCGCAGGGCTGCCAGTGCGAGGGCGCGCTGGGTGTCGAGCGCCCAGGACCTGCGGGCGTAGGCCTGTGCGGCGATGGCCTCGGAGTGTGCGCGGGCGACGGCGATGAAGGGCGTGCGATAGGGCACCTCGAACAGCGGGATGCCGCGTCGCGCGCACTCGACGATCAGCTCGTCGGGGATCGCAGCGCGGTGCACGTCGGTGCCGAAGCCGAGGCCGAGGACTCCGCGATCCGCGAGGCGCCCCACGTACACGTCGACGTCGGTGCCGGCGTCGAACTGCGTTCCGGTGGTCAGCAGTGCGAGGTCTTCGGCGAGGAACGGTGTCGGGTCGGCGAGGTCCGAGCTGTGCACCCAGCGCAGCGGGCGGTCGAGCGCGCCCTCGGGCAGTGCGTCTTCGGACGAGATCAGGCCGAGCCCGAGATCGCGGCGTCGGAAGAGCGCGCGCAGCGTGGGCTGCTCGGTGTCATCCATGTGCGGCGCTCCCGTCTGCCGTCGTCACCCTCGTTGTACCGACTGGCACCTGCTACTTCGAGATTGTACAGTCGGGCGAATGCGCAGGCGATGGATGCGGTCGTACGCTCACGGACATGGCACTCCTCGACACCGCAGCTGTTGCAGTTCCCCTCGGCGGACCCGAGCTCCCTCAGGAGCGACGCCTCGTCACCGAGCTCCCCGGACCCCGGTCGGCCGAGATCCTCGCCCGAAAGGCCGCCGCTGTTCCCGCAGGCGTCGGACACACCGTGCCGGTCGCGACCGTCGCCGCGGGTGGGGGCGTCGTCGTCGATGCTGACGGCAACTCGCTGATCGACCTCGGCTCGGGAATCGCCGTCACCACGGTCGGCAACGCGCACCCGAAGGTCGCCGCCGCCGTCGCCGCGCAGGCCGCGCAGTTCACCCACACCTGTTTCATGATCTCGCCCTACGAGTCGTACATCGAGGTCGCCGAGGCGCTCAACCGCATCACTCCCGGCGACTTCGCCAAGAAGACCGCGCTGTTCAACTCGGGAGCGGAGGCCGTGGAGAACGCGATCAAGATCGCCCGCAAGCACACCGGACGCCAGGCCGTCGTCGCCTTCGACCACGGCTACCACGGCCGCACCAACCTGACCATGGCGCTGACCGCCAAGTCGATGCCGTACAAGAGCGGCTTCGGTCCGTTCGCCCCCGAGGTGTACCGCGCCCCGATGTCGTACCCCTTCCGCGATGGGCTCGACGGCATCGAGGCCGCAGCGCGCACGATCCTGCAGCTCGAGAAGCAGATCGGCGCCGACAACCTCGCCGCCGTCATCATCGAGCCGATCCAGGGTGAGGGTGGCTTCATCGTCCCCGCCGAGGGCTTCCTCCCGGCGATCGCCGACTGGTGCCGGGAGAACGGCGTCGTCTTCATCGCCGACGAGGTGCAGACTGGCTTCGCGCGCACGGGCCACATGTTCGCGAGCGAGATCTTCGGCATCGAGCCCGACCTCATCACCACCGCCAAGGGCATCGCGGGCGGTCTGCCGCTCGCGGCCGTCACCGGTCGCTCCGACATCATGGACGCCTCGCATGCGGGCGGCCTCGGCGGCACCTACGGCGGCAACCCGATCGCCTGCGCCGCGGCGCTCGCGGCGATCGACGTCTTCGAGAACGACGGCGTGATCGAGCGCGCTCGCGAGATCGGTGAGATCCTCACGGCACGCCTCGGAGCCATGCAGGAGAAGGACGCCCGCATCGGAGACATCCGCGGCCACGGCGCGATGATCGCGGCCGAGTTCGTCGACCCCGAGACCAAGGCGCCGGATGCCGCGCTCACGGCAGCCGTCGCCAAGGCGGCCATCGCCCAGGGCGTGATCGTCCTCACCTGCGGCACCTACGGCAACGTGATCCGCTTCCTCCCGCCGCTCGCGATCGGCGATGACCTGCTGAACGAGGGTCTCGACGTCGTCGCGGCCGCGCTGGCCGCCACCGCGGGCTGACAGACCTGCAGCCGCGGTGCGTCCGCGACTGCCACCACACGTCCGGCCGCGACGAGGATCGGGGGATTTCGAGTCGCGGCCGGCACACCCGTTTCCAATGAAGGAGAAGCAGATGGCTGAGATCACTCGCGACGTGCTGATCGTCGGAGCCGGAGCCGCAGGGCTCACGGCAGCGAACGACCTGCGCAAGGCCGGCCTGTCGGTCGCCGTACTCGAAGCACGTGATCGCGTCGGCGGACGACTGTGGACCGACGTCATCGACGGCGCCATGCTCGAGATCGGCGGCCAGTGGGTCTCGCCCGATCAGGATGCGCTGAAGGACACGATCGAAGAGCTGGGACTCGAGACCTACAGCCGCTACCGCGAGGGTGACAGCGTCTACGTCGGGCCCGACGGTCAGACGCACCGCTTCACGGGCGAGATGTTCCCGGTGTCGGCGGAGACCGAGGCGGTCATCGCCGAGATCACCGAGCGTCTCGACGCCATGGTCGCCGAGATCGACCCGGATCGTCCGTGGGAGCACCCCTCGGCGAAGGAGTGGGACTCGGTCACGTGGGACGCGTGGCTCCGCGCGCAGACCGACGATGACGAGGCCGTGCGCAACCTCGCGTTCGCGACCGGTTCCGCGATGCTCACCAAGCCCACGCACTCGTTCTCGCTGCTCCAGTCGCTGCTCATGGCCGCATCCGCCGGTTCGTACTCGAACCTCGTCGACGCCGACTTCATCCTCGACAAGCGCGTCGTCGGCGGTCTGCAGAAGGTGCCGCTGCTGCTCGCCGAGCGTCTGGGCGACGACGTCTTCCTGGATCAGCCGGTGCGTTCTCTCGAGTGGAGCGCCGACGGCGTGACCGCGACGACCGACGACACCACCGTGCGCGCCCGTTTCGCGATCCTCGCGCACGCTCCCGTGCTCTACAGCCGCATCGCCTTCACGCCGCCGCTGCCCCGACGCCAGCACCAGATGCACCAGCACATCTCGATGGGCTTCGTCATCAAGGTGCACGCCGTGTACGACCGCCCGTTCTGGCGCGAACAGGGACTCAGCGGCACCGCCTTCAGCCCGTACGAGCTGTCGCACGAGGCCTATGACAACACGAACCACGGTGACGAACGCGGCACCCTCGTCGGCTTCGTGAGCGACCAGAACGCCGACGACCTGTTCACGCTGTCGGCCGAAGAGCGCAAGGAGCGCATCCTCGAGTCCCTCTCGCACTACTACGGGCCCGAGGCGAAGAACCCGGTCGTGTATTACGAGAGCGACTGGGGCACCGAGGAGTGGACTCGCGGAGCGTACGCGGCGAGCTTCGACATGGGCGGACTGCACCGCTACGGCGCCGACCTCCGCTCGGCCGTCGGCCCGATCCACTTCGCGTGCAGTGATATGGCGGGCGCCGGTTACCAGCACGTCGACGGGGCGATCCGCATGGGTCACCTCGTCGCCTCGAACATCGTCGAAGCCACTCGCACCGCCGGCGACACGGTCGAGGTCGGCTGATGACCGGCGCTGTCGTCGTCGGCTACACCGCGACGGATGCGGGAGCGGATGCCGCGGCCCTCGGCGCCCGTCTCGCGCGCAGCCTCGGGGCGGTGCTGCACCTCGTGATCGTGCTGCCCTCGGAGGGCACCCGCAGTGCGGCCGTTCCCCCCGAGCGCGCGTATGAGGACCACATCCGCCGTCAGGCGAAGGAGTGGCTCGAAGACGCCGTCGTCCGACTGCCGCAGGAGCTCACCCGCACGGGCCACGTGCGGTTCGGCGAGTCCTTCGCGGAAGGCCTGATCGCCGCAGGTGAGGAGTTCGACGCCAGACTGATCGTCATCGGCACCGCCGGCGGCAGCATCTTCGGCCGTCATCGCCTCGGCAGCGTCGCCTCCGAACTGCTGCACTCGTCGACGATCCCCGTCGCACTCGCTCCGGCGGGCACCGCGGAGCAGGACGACCACGTGCTTCCTCGCGTGACGGCCGCGGTCGGCAACCGCGCCGGCGCCGACAACCTCCTCGATGAGGCCGCCGCGATCGCGACCGAGTCGCGCGTGGGTCTGCGTCTGGTCTCGCTCGTGCCGTTCGACGTGCCGCCGGGACTCGACACCGGAGCGATCCGCGTGGTCGGCGACGCGCACGCGAACGATGTGCTCGAAGTGGCCAAGAGCCTGCTGCCCGAAGACCTGAAGGCCGAGGTCGAAGAGGCCCCCGGAGACACCGTCGAAGACGCCGTCGCGAACCTGTCCTGGCTCGCCGGCGAGGTCGTGCTCGTCGGATCCAGCCGCCTGGCGCAGCCCCGCCGCCTGTTCCTGGGCTCGACCGCAGCGAAGATGCTGCACGAACTGCCCGTCCCCATGATCGTCGTCCCGCGCACGCGCGCCGAAGCAGGAGTCCGCTGATGAGCAGCACCAACCGGGCAACGGAGCCCGCATCCGGCGTGACGACCGGCATCTCGCAGAAGGGTCTGAGCGCGGGAGCCGTCGGAGTGCTCGGAGCCGTCGTGATCGGCGTCTCCACGATCGCCCCGGCATACACACTCACCGCCTCGCTCGGTCCGACCGTCGCCGTCGTCGGCACCCAGGTGCCCGCGATCATGCTCGTCGGCTTCATCCCGATGCTCCTGACCGCCTTCGGCTACCGGGAGCTCAACCGGATGATGCCCGACTCCGGCACCTCGTTCACGTGGGGAGTGCGGGCATTCGGCCCGTGGATCGGCTGGATGACGGGCTGGGGCCTGATCGCCGCGACCGTCATCGTGCTGTCGAA
The DNA here is from genome assembly GCF_058791955.1 of Microbacterium sp. EB106-03-03-XG65. NCBI lineage: Bacteria > Bacillati > Actinomycetota > Actinomycetes > Micrococcales > Microbacteriaceae > Microbacterium > Microbacterium sp. EB106-03-03-XG65. Next base: position 458,223 of record NZ_JBYTEB010000002.1, on the reverse strand, counting down.
CCTCGCCGGCATCGCGGTCGAGTTCCTCTTCCTGCTGATCGCCCAGCTCAGCGGCAATCCCGAGATCGCCGACCTCGCGTTCAACCCGATCATCAACGTGGTCGTCTGCCTGCTCTTCATGCTCGGGGCGACGCTCGTGTCCTACCGCGACATGCAGACCACGCAGAAGTTCCAGTACATCCTGGTCGGCTTCCAGGTGCTCGTGCTCGTGGTCTTCGCGACCGTCGCGATCGTCAAGGCGGTCTCGGGAGACGCTCCCGAGCCGACACCCTTCTCGTGGTCGTGGTTCAACCCGTTCGAAGTGCCGTCCTTCAGCGCCTTCGCCGCAGGCCTCTCGCTGTCGATCTTCATCTTCTGGGGCTGGGACGTCGTCCTGACCATGAACGAAGAGACGAAGGACCCGTCGAAGACCCCCGGTCGTGCCGCGATGGTCACGGTCGTGGTCGTCGTCGCCCTCTACCTGCTGCTCGCGATCGGACTCATCATGTTCGCCGGTGTCGGCACGGGAGACTACGGGCTCGCGAATGAAGACATCTCGGCCAACGTGTTCTTCGCGCTGTCGGATCCCATTCTCGGACCGCTCGCGTTCCTCGTCTCGCTCGCCGTGCTGTCGAGCTCGGCGGCCTCGCTGCAGTCGACCGCGGTGGGCCCTGCCCGCACGCTGCTCGCGATGGGGCACTACGGCGCCCTGCCCAAGAAGTTCGCCCGCGTCAGCCCGCGCTTCTTCACCCCCGGCTATTCGACGATCGTCTCGGCCGTGGTCGCATCCGTCTTCTACGCGGTGATGCGTCTCGTCAGCGAGAACGTCCTCACCGACACCATCCTGTCGCTCGGCATGATGATCTGCTTCTACTACGGACTCACCGCGTTCGCGTGCGTCTGGTACTTCCGCAAGCAGTGGTTCGACTCGGCCAGGAGCTTCTTCTTCACGTTCCTGTTCCCGCTCGTCGGCGGTGCGATCCTCGCGGTGCTGTTCGTCACGACCCTCATCGACTCGATGGACCCCGCGTACGGCAGCGGATCGAGCATCGGCGGCGTCGGGCTCGTGTTCGTGCTCGGCGTCGGCATCATCGTGATCGGCATCGTCATCATGATCTGGCAGTCCATCAAGCGGCCGGCGTTCTTCCGCGGTGAGACGCTCAGCATGGATGCTCCCGCGAGCGTCCGTCGGCGCTGACCGCGTCCCCGGCATCCGCATCCCTCCTCCCACAGAAAGAGATTCCATGAGCACTCAGACCGAGCAGGCGCTGCTCGACAGCATCCCCACCGGCCTCTTCATCGGCGGAGAGTGGATCGACGGCGAGACCGGGGGCACGTTCGACGTGAAGGACCCTGCGACGGGTGCGGTCATCCGCACGATCGCGGATGCGACCCCGGGCGACGGCATCCGCGCGCTGGATGCCGCCGTCGCCGCCCAGGACGCGTGGGCCGCGACCGCACCTCGCACGCGCAGCGACATCCTGCGCCGGGCATTCGACCTCGTGCAGGAGCACAAGGAGGACCTCGCGCTGCTGATGACGCTCGAGATGGGCAAGCCGCTCGCCGAGGCGCGCGGAGAGGTCGGCTACGGAGGCGAGTTCCTGCGCTGGTTCAGCGAGGAGGCCGTGCGCATCAGCGGCCGCTACGGCATCAACCCCGAGGGCACCGGCCACATGGTCGTCTCGCAGCGGCCCGTCGGTCCGTCGTTCTTCGTGACGCCGTGGAACTTCCCCTTCGCGATGGCGACGCGCAAGATCGCCCCCGCGCTGGCCGCCGGTTGCACCGTCGTGATCAAGCCCCCGGCACTCACGCCCCTCACGACCATCTTCTTCACGTCGCTGCTCGAGAAGGCCGGCTTGCCGAAGGGCGTGGTCAACGTGGTGCAGACGTCGAAGTCGTCGGCGCTGTCGGCCCCGATCATCGCCGACCCGCGCCTGCGCAAGCTGTCGTTCACGGGTTCGACCGAGGTGGGTCGCAAGCTCATCGCGCAGGCCGCCGAGGGTGTGCTGCGCGTGTCGATGGAGCTCGGCGGCAACGCGCCGTTCGTGGTGTTCGACGATGCCGACCTCGACAAGGCGGTCGACGGCGCACTGGCTGCGAAGTTCCGCAACATCGGCCAGGCGTGCACCGCCGCCAACCGTTTCATCGTGCACAAGGATGTCGCCGGCGAGTTCGCGAAGCGGGTCACTGAGCGCGTGAACGCGATGAAGATCGGCCGCGGCACGGAGGAGGGCGTGGCCATCGGTCCGCTCATCGACGAGGATGCCGTCGCCAAGGCCGGCGAGCTCGTCGATGACGCCGTCGAGCGCGGCGCAACCCTGCTCGCGGGTGGCAAGGCTGTCGAGGGCACCGGCACGTTCTACGAGCCGACCGTGCTCACGGATGTCGTGGCGGGCTCGGCGATCCTTCGCGAGGAGATCTTCGGCCCGGTGCTGGCGATCGCGACGTTCGACACCGAAGACGAGGCAGTCCGTCTCGCGAACGACACCGAGTACGGGCTGGTCTCGTACGTGTTCACGGAGAACCTGCAGCGCGGGCAGCGCATGATCGACCGGCTCGAGACCGGCATGATGGGTCTCAACGTGGGCGTGGTGTCGAACGCGGCTGCTCCCTTCGGCGGCGTCAAGCAGTCGGGCGTCGGCCGCGAGGGCGGTCTCGAGGGCATCCACGAGTACCTGTCCACCAAGTACACGCTGATCCCGGTCTCCTGACCCCTCCGGTCGTTGAGCGAGCGGAGCGAGACGAAACGCACTCACCGCGTTTCGTCCCCGGGGCTCCGCTCCTCGCTCAACGACCGGGACCCGAAAGAGAGGACGAACCACATGACCGATTACGCCGTCATCAACCCCGCCACCGGAGAGACGCTGGCGTCCTTCGACACGTTCACGGACGCGCAGATCGAGGAGGCCGTCTCGGCCGCCGACGAGGCGCACCGCGAGTGGTCGCGGTCGTCGACCGTGGCCGAGCGCGCAGCGCTTCTCCGTCGCGCTGCCGAGCTGCACCGCGAACGCCGCGAGGAGCTCGCCGACGTCTTCGTGCGCGAGATGGGCAAGCCCCGCGAGGCCGCGCTCGGAGAGGTCGACTTCGCCGCCGACATCGCCGAGTACTACGCCGACCAGGCCGAGGCGATCATGGCCGACCAGCCGATCGCCATCCTCGGAGACGGCTCGGCGATCATCCGCCGGTCCTCGCTCGGACCCCTCGTCGGCATCATGCCGTGGAACTTCCCGGCCTACCAGATCGTGCGCTTCGCGGCGCCGAACCTGATCGTCGGCAACACGATCCTGCTGAAGCCGGCACCGCAGTGCCCGGAGTCGTCGACCGCGATCGAGGCGATCTACCACGACGCCGGATTCCCGAAGGGCGCGTACCAGAACGTGCTCGCGACGAACGAGCAGATCGCCGACATGATCGCCGACCCGCGCGTGCAGGGCGTCTCGCTCACCGGCTCCGAGCGCGCCGGTGCGGCGGTCGCCGAGATCGCGGGCCGCAACCTCAAGAAGGTCGCGCTCGAGCTCGGCGGGTCCGACCCGTTCATCGTGCTCTCGACCGATGACCTCGACGCGACCGTGCAGGCGGGCGTCGACGCGCGACTCGACAACAACGGGCAGGCGTGCAACGGCGCCAAGCGGTTCATCATCGTCGACGACCTCTACGACGCCTTCGTCGAGAAGTTCACGGCCGCGATGGCATCCGTGCAGGCGACCGACCCGACGCTCGACGACACCGTGCTCGGCCCGGTCTCGTCCGAGACGGCGGCCGAGAACCTGCAGAAGCAGATCGACCAGGCCGTCGAACAGGGCGCGACGCTGCTGACCGGCGGCACCCGCGACGGAGCGTTCTTCGCTCCGACCGTGCTCGCCGACGTCACGCCCGAAATGAACGTCTACCGGGAAGAGCTCTTCGGCCCCGCGGCGGTCGTCTACCGGGTCGCCGACGAGGACGCCGCGGTCGCCCTCGCGAACGACACGACCTTCGGGCTCGGCTCGTACGTGTTCACGACCGATGCCGAGCAGGCAGAGCGCGTGGCCGACAACATCGAGGCGGGCATGGTCTACGTCAACCTGGTGCTCGCCGACAGCCCCGAGCTGCCGTTCGGCGGCATCAAGCGCAGCGGCACCTCGCGTGAGCTCGGCCACCTCGCCGCCGACGAGTTCGTCAACAAGAAGCTCATCCGTATCGGCTGAGCGGCGGCCCGCGCGAGGGGCGGATGCGGTACGGCATCCGCCCCTCGTTCGTGCGCGACGGCGCGCAGATGCATGCCGAAATCAGGCTCGTCCTTCGTGCGCGACGGCGCGCAGATGCATGCCGAGATCACAGATGCAGGTCCGGAAGAGGTTTTCCGGACCCGCATCCGTGAAATGGGCATGCAGGTGGGTGCGGGTGCGGGTGCCAGTGTGCGCAGTGCGCGCCCGGTCCGGCTGGGGCGCAACGCTCGGTCAATCCGTCGACTGACCGAGGTAGGCGAGCACGGCGAGCACCCGTCGGTTGACGCCCGAGCCCGAGGCGACCCCGAGCTTCGTGAAGATCGTGTTGATGTGCTTCTCGACGCCGCTCTGGCTCACGAACAGCCGCTCGGCGATCGCCGCGTTGCTGTGCCCCTCGGCGATCAGTTCGAGCACGGCGGCCTCGCGCTCGCTCAGTTCGGCCATGCGAGGGTCCGGACCTGTGCGGTCGGCGATCAGACGCCGGATCACCTCGGGGTCGAAAGCCACGCCGCCCCCGGCCACGCGCACGATCGCGTCGAGGAAGCCCGCGATGTCCGAGATGCGGTCCTTGAGCAGATACCCGACGCCGCCGCGCCCGTCGAGCAGCTCGCTCGCGTAGCGCCGCTCGACATGCTGCGACAGCACGAGCACGGCGACATCCGGGTGCTTCTCCCGGATGACGAGGGCTGCCCGGATGCCCTCGTCGACGAAGTCCGGCGGCATCCGCACATCGACGATCACCAGATCGGGTTCGTCTGCCGCCAACGCCGCCATGAGCGCATCGGCATCGGCGACGGAAGCACTCACCTCGTGCCCCTCGGCGACCAGCAGCTGCACGATGCCCTCGCGCAGCAGGGTCGAGTCTTCGGCGATGGCTATCCGCACGGGATCACCGCCTCGATCACGGTGGGACCGCCCGCGGGGCTGTGCACGTGCAGGCGGCCGTCGCGTGCGGCCACGCGCGAAGCGATGCCCGACAGGCCGGTGCCCGCGGCATCCGCCCCGCCGATCCCGTCGTCCTCGACCGTCACGGTGAGAGCCCCGGGCCCGGTGCGCACCCGGATGCCGATGACACTCGCCCGTGCGTGCTTGATGGCGTTGGTGACGGCCTCGCTCGCCACGAAGTACGCCGCCGTCTCGGCGCCGCGATCGGTCATGACCGGGCCCTCGACCTCGAGGTTCACCGGCATCGCGACGCGGTCGCGCAGCGCTTCGAGCGCCGCCGCGAGTCCATCGCGCTGCAGCATCTCGGGATAGGTCCGCCACGCCACATCGCGCAGATCGTCGAGGATGTGTTGCGTCTCGCCCCGCGCGCCGCTCAGCAGGCGCCGCGCCTCGTCGGGTTCCGCCCGCTCGACGCGGGCCAGCAGGATCGACAGCGCCACGACCCGCTGCTGCACTCCGTCATGGATGTCGCGCTCGATGCGCCGACGCTCGGCATCCACCGCCGCGACGACCTCGTCGAGGGTCGCGTGCAGGCGTACGACCTCTTGAGAGAGCTCACCCGCGCCAGGGCGTTGGAACGACTGCCACACGCGTCGTTCGAGCCAGGCGATGCCGCCGAGGCCGGAGAGGGCGAGGAAGAGCAGTACGAGGCCGGGGATCACGAACAGTCCCACGGTCGTCCACGTGACGCGTCCGGGACGCGCGCTGAACAGCGTGACCGGGCCGCCGGTCGCGGCGGCGACGAGCATCTGGATGCCGACGACCACCCCCGCCACGATGAGGATGAGGATGCAGAGCACCACCAGCTGCAGCAGCGCCGAGACCGCGAGCAGCCCGCGCAGCCGCGGTGCACGCGGGGGAGTGCGACGCGGGATGCCGTCGATCCATGAGAGGCGCGCGGCCACCGAGCGCACCACCGCCGGCGCCGGACGCCGAGGGGCGGTGACCAGCGCGATCAGCGTGGGAACGAGCATCACGACGCCTGCCACGGTGCCGCCGAGCATCCGCACCGCATCCCGCAGGATCGAGCGCGGCGGTGCCGCAGCGCCGGTGGGAGACGTCATCTCTCCATTGTGCCGCGCGTGGCCGTGATCTCTGCGTCGCGCGAGTCGCGCGCATCGCGGAGCTTCGAGCCGCGCTCGTCTTCAGGGCGCGTCTCCCGCTCGTCGTCGGACTCCGTTCCGCGCGTCCGCTGGCGCACCCGCGCGACCACGAACATCGAGACCGCGATGATCACGGCGCCGATCACGATCACCTGCAGGCCGTCGGCGTACTGCTCGATGTGATGCCACTGCTCGCCGAGCAGGAAGCCCGCCATGACGAAGACCGTGTTCCAGATCGCGCTGCCGGCGGCGGTGAGCAGCGTGAACTTCGCCAACGGCATCCGCTGCACCCCCGCGGGGATCGAGATCAGGCTGCGGAAGATCGGGATCATGCGTCCGAAGAAGACGGCCTTCGCGCCGTGGCGCGCGAACCACTCCTCAGTGCGGTCGACGTCGCTGACCTTCATCAGCGGCATCCGCTCGACGATGCGGCGCAGGCGCACGGGGCCGAGCCAGGCACCGAGACCGTAGAGTGCGAGGGCGCCGACGACGGAGCCGACCGTCGTCCACACGAGCACCTCCCACAGCACGATCGTGCCCTGGCTCGCGGTGAAGCCCGCCAGCGGCAGCACGACCTCGCTCGGGATGGGCGGGAACAGGTTCTCGATCGCCACGGCGACGCCGGCGCCGACACTGCCGAGCGCCTCCATCAGGCCGATGGCCCAGTCCGCGAACACGTTCAGGTTGTCAGAGGCCGCCATGATCTCGACGTTACAAAGCGGTGCGGATGCGGTCACTGCGGGTGCCCGTCGACCAGGGTGCGGAAAACCGTAATACTGCCGGGCCGCCTGCCTCGGCCCCGGGCGTAGGGTCGAAGCATGGCCACTGTCGCAGCGAACATCGTCAAGACCCTCCGCGCCAACGGGATCGACCGTGTCTACGGTCTTCCCGGTGACTCCCTCAACGGCTTCACCGACGCGCTCCGCAAAGACGGGAGCATCCGTTGGGTGCACGTGCGGCACGAAGAGTCCGCGGCCTTCGCCGCCGCGGCGGATGCGTCGCTGACGGGCGAGCTCGCGGTCGTCGCCGGCTCGTGCGGACCGGGCAACCTGCACCTCATCAACGGACTGTATGACGCGAACCGCTCACGGGTCCCCGTCCTCGCGATCGCCGCGCACATCCCCACGACCGAGATCGGCACCGGGTACTTCCAGGAGACCCACCCGCAGGAGCTGTTCCGCGAATGCAGCGTCTACGTCGAGTACGTGGCCGACCCCAAGCAGATGCCGCGCCTTCTCGAGATCGCCATGCGCGCCGCGATCGAGCAGCGCGGAGTCGCCGTGCTCGTGATCCCCGGCGATGTGGCCCTGGCCGAGATCGCCGACGACCGCGCCGTCGTCATCGAGCGCACCCGCCCCGTGGTCGTGCCGAGTGGAGACGAGCTCGCGCGCGCCGCGACGCTGCTCAACGCCTCGACGAAGACCACGATCCTCGCCGGAGCGGGCGTCGAGGGATCCCATGACGAGGTCGTCGCGCTGGCCGACCGGCTCGGTGCCCCGATCGTGCACGCGCTGCGCGGCAAGGAGTTCATCGAGTACGACAACCCGTTCGACGTCGGGATGACGGGGCTCCTCGGCTTCGCATCCGGATACCGGGCGATGGAGGCGGCCGACACGCTGCTGGTGCTCGGCAGTGACTTCCCCTACGAGCAGTTCTACCCCGAGCACGCCACGACGATCCAGGTCGACATCCGCGGATCGCAGCTCGGCAAGCGGCATCCGCTCGATCTCGGACTCGTGGGCGACGTGGGGGCGACCGTCACCGCGCTGCTGCCGCGACTCGCGGAGAAGAGCGATCGCGGTCACCTCGACGACTCGACCGCGCACTATAGCAAGACGCGCGCGAAGCTCGACGAGCTCGCGACGCCGACCAAGGCGGGGCGGCCCATCCACCCGCAGTACCTCGCCCGGCTGCTCGACGAGCAGGCGGCGGACGACGCGATCTTCACCGCCGACGTCGGCTCGCCCACGGTGTGGGCCGCACGCTACCTGTCGATGACCGAGAACCGACGCCTGATCGGCTCGTTCACCCACGGATCGATGGCGAATGCGCTGCTGCACGGCATCGGTGCGCAGGTCTCGCATCCCGATCGCCAGGTCGTCGCGCTCGCCGGCGACGGCGGGCTCGCGATGATGCTGGGCGAGCTGCTCACCCTCACGCAGAACAAGCTGCCGGTGAAGACGATCGTCGTGAACAACTCCTCGCTGAACTTCGTCGAGCTCGAGATGAAGGCCGCGGGCTTCGTGAACTACGGCACGGAACTCGTGAACCCCAGCTTCGCCGCGATCGCCGAAGCGATGGGCATCTTCGCCCGACGGGTCGAGAACAGCGAAGACCTTCCGGATGCCGTGCGCGAGGTGCTCTCACATGACGGCCCCGCCCTGCTCGACGTGGTCACCGAGCGGCAGGAGCTGTCGATGCCGCCGGCGATCGAGGCCGCGCAGGTCAAGGGGTTCGCGCTCTACGCGATCCGCACGGTCATGTCGGGCAAGGGCGATGAGCTGCTCGACCTCGCGCGGGCGAACTGGCGTCAGTTCCTCTGAGACCGCGGGCGTTTCGTCTCGGTCGACTCCGTCGTCCTCGCTCAACGACCGGGAGCGGTCATGTTCTCGGTCGTTGAGCGAGCAGCGGAGCAGCGAGACGAAACGCGCTGCGTCCCCGGATCGTGAGCGCGCAGCGCGACGGCTCAGCTGTCGAGCAGTGCCCGCACCTCGGCGGCCTCGACGGGGCGGCCGAGAGCCTCCAGCACATCACCCAGTTCGAGCGCCGACACCTGCCTCAGCGGCGGGTTCGCCTCGGCGTGCTCGATCGCCGAACGGTAGATCGGCACCGCATCCGCGCCTCTCTCGCCCCCCACGAGCAGACGTGCCGCGAAGAGCTCAGACCCGCCTGCCGACCCGCCGTCTCCGAGGGCGGCGAATCCGTCGGCCGCCGTGAGCGCTGCGGCGATCGCCTGGTCGCTGTGACCGAACTCGGCCAACGCCCGAGCGCGCGAGTCGGTGACGTCGGCCAGCAGCCATGCGGCGTCATGCTCCTGCGCGAGCGCGGCCACTTCGTCGAACAGCGGGAAGGCCCGCTCGTCGCGGCGCGCACCGTAGGCCTGGCCCAGATTGTGCAGCACGTCGACGAGTGCGCCGACGGCATCGGGGGCTTTGCGGGCGATCTCGGATGCTGCTTCGAGCGAGGCGATCGCCTCGTCGTGCTCGTCGAATCGCGCGAGGATCCTGGCGCGTTCGGTGAGCACGACCGCCTGATCGGCATGTTCCTCGTCGGCGCCGAAGAGATCTGCGGCGTAGCCGAACGCGCCGACCGCCTGGCCGAACTCCCCGGCCGCCGCGAGGGCACGGGCGAGCAGCGAGGCGGTCATGCCGCGGGATGCCGCCGACACCTCGGCCTGTTCCTCGCGCTCGAGCACATGGCCGAACAGCTCGGCGGCCTCTTCGGCGTGCCCGGCAGAGAGCATGGCGCGCGCGAGCCGGAAGTCCACTCCCGTCGCGTCGTCGCCCTCCTGTGTGAGCGACCGGGAGGTCACGCGGTACCGGGTCACGGCCTTCTCGTGGTCGCCGGCGTCCTCCCAGAGGGCTCCGGCGAGCAGGTGCGCAGACGCCAGGGCCTTCGACGCGCCCAGGCCCGCGAGCAGTCGGCAGGCCTCGTCGGCGTCGGCGGCGCCCTCGGCGAAGGCCTCGCGGCCGCCCCGCACGCGCGCACGGGTCTGCAGCGCCTGCGCGCGGTGGCCGACGCTCAGGTCGTCCTGCGCGAGCAGGCGGTCGAGCAGAGCGGATGCAGCCTCGGTGTCGCCCTTCTGCAGCACCGCGGCGATCGCGACGAGCGTCGTCGTGTTGGCGAGGCGCGAGTCTTCGGCCTCCGCGAACGCCCGTGCAGCACGCTCGGCCATCTCCAGCGCGGCGTCCGGCTCCTCGGCGTGCATGTGCAGCGAGGCGCGGCTGATGGCGAGGTCTCCGCGCGACCACGCCGGCAGGTGGGTCGAGGTCGACAGCTCGTGGTCGAGGGCTGCGACGGCATCCGGGGTGTCGAGGCCGAAGGTCGCGAGGCCGAGGCGCTGCTCGAGGTCGGCCTGATCGTGCTTTCCTGCCGCGCGCAGCGCCTCGATCCGCGCGGGGAGCAGCCCGACGGCCTCGTCGGTGCGGTCGAGTGCGATCAGGATGCCGAGTCGCATGGACAGCAGCTGCGCGAGCTTCGCGGGATCTTCGACGGCGAGGGCATGGGGGAGAGCCTGCAGCGTCTCGTGCTCGGCGCCGTATTGCGCGAGGTCCATCGTGCGATCGAACCATGCATCGGCATCGACCGGGGTCGCGGCGTCGGGCGTCGCGACGAAGGCGTCCGAGCGGATCGGCACGTCGTAGTGCTCGTCGGCGAGCGAGCGGATACGCGCGAGGCTGCGCTCATGTCCGTCGGTGCCGTCGCGGCGGTCGAACTCGGCGCCGATGCGCTCGGCGGTGGCCCAGGCCGCCGTCGCGAGCTCTTCGGCCGTCCAGGTGCCCTCATGCGTTCCGAAGAACCGCTCGAGAGCGTCGGAGTCCGCACCACGCACGGGAGTGTCACCGTGACCTGTGGCCGTGACGCGATCGAGCGCGAAGGCGATCGCCGCGAGGGCGGCGAAGTGCGCGTCGACATTCAGGCCGTCGTGCGCCAGCCAGGAGAGGTGTCGCTCGACGAGCGAGAGCGCCCTCGCCTCGTTGCCCGTGACCGCTGCGAACACGATGTTGTTCGCCACGATGCGCAGGTTGTCGGGATTGTCCTTGGCCAGGCGATAGCTGCGCAGATGCGCGCTCTTGGCCTCGTCGAACCGCCCGGCGCGCAGGTAGGGGAGCAGTACGCGCGAGAGCGCGTGCTCGGGCTCTTCGCCGCACGAGAAGCCGCCCTCGAGCATCTCCTCGACCAGGCGGATGGCCTCGGCATCGCGGTCGGTCTCGGCGAAGAAGCCCGCGAACTGACTGCGACCGCACGCGTCGCAGTGACTGTGCTCGTCGCGCGGGGTCGCTTCCAGGCGCACGCGCAGAGCCTCGGCGTCGTCGAGGCGTCCCGCGTCCCATGCGTCTTCGAACCGAGCGGTGAGCACGCCGCTGAGGCCGAGGCCCGCGGTGCGATAGTGCGCCTCCATGTCGTCGAGCACGGCCGCGATCTGGTCGACCGAGAACGCCGGCGACGAACGCAGCGCGGATGCCATCCATTTGAACTGCCACATCAGGTCGGCGCCGCCGTAGTCGAGGTCGGCGGGGAACCGCTGCGGGTCGGCGTCGTGCCTGGCCAGACACCACGCGAACGAGTTCAGCATCACGTCTGTCGCGCCGTTCATGTTCGCCGACGCGGTCTGGCGCATCCGCGCCTGGTATTCGAGCTGCTCGTCGCCCAGCTCCACGGCCAGCGCGACCGCCTCCGAGACGAGCGCCTGCTCGGCGGGACCCCACGGGGTGATGTCGATCTCTTCGATGAGCTGCTGGAAGCGCTTCTTCGGACGGGCCATGGGAGAGGTTCTCTTTCTGCGGTTCAGGGCACGTGGGGGCTCACGGCGCGCCCGGGAAGGGGATCGAGTCCCCCTCGACGCCGGCCGAGAGCGCCACGAGGTCGGTGAGCGCGGTGGTCATCAGAGCACGGTCGGAATCGCTGAGCGGATGGTGGCCCGCGAGCAGCGCCTGGATGTACAGCAGCTGCACCGTGCGCGCGAACACCGCGTCGTCCTGCACGCGCACGAGAGCGCGCACGACCTGGTTCGACCAGTTCAGGCACAGCCGGGTGGTGAGGTCATCGTCGCGGGAGGCCGAGAGCGTGCTGTCGATGCGGTCGAGCACCCCGCCCCACAGTGATCCGGTGATGCCCTTGGTGCGTCCGCGGTCGATGCGGCGCAGCACCTCGGGATCCGCGACATAGAGCGCGGCGAGGTCCGGGCGATCGATCGCCCGCACGGTGACGGAGCACCCGGATGCCGCGAGCACGCCGCCTGCCCGTGCCTCGAGCGCGACGGCGAGGTCGCGGTCGTCGAGCGGAGGAGGGTCGAGCCGATCGAGCTCGCCCGTCACGTCGACGGCCTCGACCGTGAGGTGCGGGTAGAGGTCGGGAAGCATCCGCACGAGATCCGCGTCGTACAGGTAGCCGCCGTTCACCAGCACTTCGGAGCCGGGCGAGATCCCCGCGACCTGCCGGAACTCGTCGACCGTCGCGGCGTATCGCACGTGCGGGAACCGCTCGACGAGGTCGCCGATGCGCAGCGTGCCGTGCGTGGTCTCGAGAGTCAGCCAGCGTGTGATGAACTGCGCGAGCTCCTCGTCGTGCCGCACGAGGGATTTGAGCCCCACCTCGTGGATCGCCACGAACTGCGCGAGTCGGTGCGGCTCGCGCAGACCGAGCTCGAGGATCCATCGACGGATGCCGGCGCCCAGCTGTTCGCGCGCTCGCTCGAGTGCCGCGTCGTCGACGAGCGACTCCCGACTCGCGGTGGGGGCGAGACCCGTGGAGTCGATCACCGCTCGCACGAAGAACGCCCAGTCGGGGAGCAGATCGTCGACCCGCTCCGACAGCAGCATCCGCCCCAGATACATCCTGGTCGCCTGCCGGGCGCCGGGGGGAGGTGCGAACGGCAGCACGTAGGCGAGGCCGCGGGTGCCGGTGGCCGACTCGCTCAGCTCGATCACGTCGAGGGGTGCCGCCCCGAGCAGATCTCGCCCGTATTCCACTGCCTCCTCGAGGTGCTCAGCGGCATCGAGGAACGGTGCGCGTCGCGTGACGTCGACCTCGCCGTTCGGGGTGTCGATCGTGACACGCACGGGCAGGAACTCGGCGAAGGTCGTCGCGAGCTCGCGCACGGCGGCGGGGCGCAGCAGTTCGTCGGCGTCGAAGCGGGGTCTCAGATGCACGCTCGTGCCGATGGGGAGGTCGTCGTCGATCTCGACCACGCGGAAGGTGCCGTCGGCGCTGCCCGTCCATTCGACGGCAGAGCCGCCCCTCGCACTGCGGGAGCGGATCACGATCGTGTCGGCGACCATGAAGCAGCTCAGCAGGCCGATGCCGAACTGGCCGAGGTAGTCGCTGCGGGGCAGATCGAAGATGTCCCGCTTCGAGCTGCGGCCCACCGTGGCGAGCAGGTCGGCGACCTCGGCGGCGGTCAGCCCGACGCCGTCGTCGCGCAGCACGAACTCGGGGGAGGAGTCGCTGAGCGGAGTGATCCGGATGCGTCCGCCCCCGCCGTCGACCTCGTGGCGCGCTGTCACGGCGTCGCGAGCGTTCTGCAGCAGCTCGCGCAGATACACCCGTGGGCTCGAATAGATGTGACGGCTGAGCAGGTCGACGACACCGCGCAGATCCACCTGGAACTGCTGCACGTCAGCACTCACCCGCATCGCCTCTCGTCGAACCCGCTCGAGCCTAACAACAACACGGATGCCGGCGCCGGTTCGGAACCGGCCGGGGGATGCCGTATGCTTGACGAGCAGTTGTTGTCTGCATTCTTTCGCCGTGCCCCGGTCCTTCCGGCCAGGTTTCGGTGGCAGGATGAAGATCACACCCCGAGACCACCGGTCTCTAGGGCGGTAGCTCAATTGGCAGAGCAGCGGTCTCCAAAACCGCAGGTTGCAGGTTCGATTCCTGTCCGCCCTGCGCGTCAGCGCACGCTGACACACGAAAGGTACATTCAGGATGGATCAGGACGAACCGCGCGGCGATGTCGTCGCGGCCGGCGCCACCCGCGAGAAGAAGCGCGGACCCCTCGGCTTCTTCGGGAGCATCGCCCTGTTCTTCCGTCAGGTCATCGCTGAGCTTCGCAAGGTCGTCACGCCGACCCGCAAGGAGCTGGTCAAGTTCACCGCGGTCGTGCTGGTCTTCGTGCTGATCGTCATGGGCATCGTCTACGGTCTGGACACCTTGTTCGCGTGGGTGACGCACATTGTTTTCGGAGTTCCCGGCGCCTGATGCCCTTGCGGCTCGTGCCGCAATGATTGGAAAGAAACAACGTGTCTGAACGATATTCCGACGACGCCGACTGGGCGACTGCCGCTGAGCAGTCCAGCGAGGAAGACGAGGCCCAGGAGGGCAACGTCCTCGCAGCCGAAGAGAAGTCCGTCACGTCGGCCGAGCACGTCGCCCTCCACATCGAGGACGTCGACGGCGAAGACGACGACACCACCGATGAAGACACCGACATCGAAATCGACGACCCGGAGGCTGACGCGATCGTGAACGACGCTCTCAACCTGGACGAAGCGGCTGAGGCTGAGGCCGCCGCTGAGGTCCTCAACGATTCTGTGGCCGAAGAGACCGCCGAGCACGAAGCCGAGGCGGCCGACGAGGTCACCCCGTACGACGGGCCCGACGTGAACGGCGAGGACGACCGCCCGGTCGTCGACGTCGACGGCGACGACCCTGTGGCCGCAGCCGTCGAGGCTGAAGAAGACGCCGAGTCCGACGAGGACGACGCGGAGGAAGACCCCTACGAGGCCTTCCGTCTCGACCTGCGCATGCTCCCCGGCAAGTGGTACGTCATCCACTCCTACGCGGGCTTCGAGCGCAAGGTCAAGGCCAACATCGAGCAGCGCAAGTCGACGCTCGAGGTCGAGGACGAGATCTATCAGGTCGAGGTCCCGATGGAAGATGTCGTCGAGATCAAGAACGGCCAGCGCAAGATGGTCACCCGCGTGCGCATCCCGGGCTACGTGCTCGTGCGCATGGAGCTCACGGAAGACACCTGGTCGGTCGTGCGCCACACCCCGGGTGTCACCGGCTTCGTGGGCAACGCCCACAACCCGACGCCGCTGCGGTTCGAAGAGGCCTTCAACATGCTGAAGTCGCTCGTCGAGGTCAAGGACGTGCCGACCGCCAAGAACATCGCGGCCAAGGGCGGCGTCGCCGTCGCACGTCCGCTGCCCGCCGAGGTCGACTTCGAGATCGGCGAGACCATCACGATCAAGGAGGGCTCGTTCGCGGGTCTTCCGGGTTCGATCAGCGAGATCAAGCCCGAGAGCGGCAAGCTCACCGTGCTCGTCTCGCTCTTCGAGCGCGAGACTCCGGTCGAGCTGTCGTTCGACCAGGTCACCAAGATGGGCTGACCCAGCCCCTCGAAGTGCACGAGAACGGCCGTCCCTTCGGGGGCGGCCGTTCTCGCGTTCCGGCATGCCTCAGGATCAGGTAGACTTGTGTGGTTTGCGTGCCGCTTCGGCGTGCGCCCAGACGACCGCAGCCCGGAGATGCCGGGTTCGCGGGAGAGCGGATGCACACGGCATCCGTTCGATGAAAGGAAGAGGATATGGCACCGAAGAAGAAGGTGACCGGCCTGATCAAGCTTCAGATCAACGCCGGTGCAGCCAACCCGGCGCCGCCGATCGGCCCCGCGCTCGGTCAGCATGGCGTCAACATCATGGAGTTCTGCAAGGCGTACAACGCCGCGACCGAGTCGCAGCGCGGCAACGTCATCCCCGTCGAGATCACCGTCTACGAGGACCGCAGCTTCACCTTCGTCCTGAAGACCCCGCCTGCCGCGGAGCTGATCAAGAAGGCCGCCGGCGTGCCCAAGGGCTCGTCGACGCCTCACACGGTCAAGGTGGCGAAGATCACCAAGGAGCAGGTCCGTCAGATCGCCGAGCAGAAGCAGGCCGACCTGAACGCTAACGACATCGAGGCTGCCTCGAAGATCATCGCCGGCACCGCCCGTTCCATGGGCATCACGGTCGAGGGCTGAGGAGAATAATCATGGCTACGAAGTCAAAGGCTTACAAGGCTGCCGCCGAGAAGATCGAGGCAGACCGTTTCTACACTCCCTCCGAGGCAGTCGCCCTCGCCAAGGAGACCGGCTCGACGAAGTTCGACTCGACCGTCGAGGTCGCGCTGAAGCTCGCTGTCGACCCCCGCAAGGCGGACCAGATGGTGCGCGGCACCGTCATCCTGCCCCACGGCACCGGTAAGACCGCTCGCGTCATCGTCTTCGCCACCGGCCCCGCGGCCGAGGCAGCGATCGCCGCAGGTGCAGATGAGGTCGGCGGCGCCGAGCTCATCGAGAAGGTCGCCGGCGGCTGGACCGCGTTCGACGCGGCCGTCTCGACCCCGGAGCTCATGGGCCAGGTCGGTCGTCTCGGAAAGGTCCTGGGTCCGCGTGGACTCATGCCGAACCCGAAGACCGGCACCGTGACCCCCAACACGGCCAAGGCCGTCGAGGAGATCAAGGGCGGAAAGATCGAGTTCCGCGTCGACAAGCACGCCAACGTGCACTTCGTCGTCGGAAAGTCGTCGTTCTCGGCCGAGCAGCTCGACGAGAACATCGGCGCAGCGCTCGAAGAGATCGTGCGCCTCAAGCCGTCGAGCTCGAAGGGCCGTTACATCCAGAAGGGCGCCGTGTCGACCACGTTCGGCCCCGGCATCCCGCTGGACGTCAACGCCATCTGAGTGTGATTCACGAAAGGCCCCCGCATCTGCGGGGGCCTTTCTGCGTGCGGGGTGCGACATCCGGCGTCATCGGATGTGGGATGCTGGCGACAGTCCGCGTACTGTAGGTGAGTTCCGCGTCACAGCACCCGCGCCTCACCGCACCCCAGGAGGGTCACATGTCCCGTCGTCTCATCGCCGCCACCGCACTGGTCGTCGTCGCCGCAGCGCTCACTGCCTGCAGCGGCAGCACCACTCCCGCCGAGAGCGGCTCGAGTGAGAGCGGATCCAGTTTCGGCCTCGTCACGGACGGCACTCTGACCGTCGCGACCGAGGGCACCTACCGTCCGTTCAGCTTCCACGACGACGGCGGCACCGGCGACCTGACCGGATTCGACGTCGAGATCATCCAGGCGGTCGCCGACAAGCTCGACCTCGAGGTCGAGTTCCAGGAGACGCAGTGGGACGCGATCTTCGCGGGCCTCGACGCGGGGCGCTTCGACGTGATCGCGAACCAGGTGAGCATCAACGAGGAGCGCCAGGAGAAGTACCTGTTCAGCACCCCGTACACCGTCTCGCCCGGAGTGATCGTGGTCGCCGAGGACGACGACTCGATCTCGTCGTTCGACGACCTCGAGGGCAAGACCACCGCGCAGTCGCTCACCAGCAACTGGTACGAACTGGCGACCGAGTCCGGTGCCACGGTCGAGGGTGTCGAGGGCTGGGCCCAGGCCGTCGAGCTGCTGCGTCAGGGCCGTGTCGATGCGACCATCAACGACAAGCTGACCTTCCTCGACTACGAGACGACCAACAGCCCGTCGGGTCTGAAGATCGCCGCCGAGACCGATGAGGCCGGCGAGCAGGCATTCGTCTTCACGAAGGACAAGACCGACCTGGTCGAGGCCATCGACGGCGCTCTCGAAGAGCTCCGTGCCGACGGCACCCTGGCCGAGATCAGCGACAAGTACTTCGGCGAAGACGTGACCCAGTAACCCATGGAGAACCCCTGGCAGCTGTTCTTCGACTCGCTCGGCCCGATCGCCCTCGCGGGTGTGACGGTGACGGTTCCGCTTGCGCTGATCTCGTTCGCGCTGGGCCTCGTGCTCGCCATCGGCGCGGCGCTGATGCGGATCTCGGTCAATCCCGTGTTGTCGAGCATCGCCAGGTTCTACATCTCGGTGATCCGCGGCACGCCGATGATCGTGCAGCTGTTCGTGATCTTCTACGGGCTCGGATCGGTCGGGCTCAAGCTCGATCCCTGGACCAGTGCGATCATCGCGCTGTCGCTGAACGTGGGCGGCTACGGGGCCGAGGTGGTGCGGGCGGCGATCCTCTCCGTACCGAAGGGGCAGTGGGAGGCCGCGTACACGGTCGGCATGAATCGCACGCGCACCCTCACCCGGGTGATCCTGCCGCAGGCCGCGCGGGTCTCGGTGCCGCCGCTGTCGAACACGTTCATCTCGCTGGTGAAGGACACATCGCTGGCCTCGCTGATCCTGGTGACCGAGCTCTTCAAGGTGGCGCAGCAGATCGCGGCGGCCACTCTGGAGTTCATGGTGGTCTATCTCGCAGCCGCGCTGGTGTACTGGGTGATCTGCCTGGTGCTGTCGTTCGGCCAGAGCGCACTCGAGAGGAGGCTCGACCGCAATGTCGCTCACTGATCCGGCGCGCGCGCCCAGGTCCACGGCAGATGCGCTGCTCACCGCTCGCGGCCTGCACAAGCGCTTCGGCGACAACGAGGTGCTGCGCGGCATCGACCTGACTCTGCACCGCGGCGAGGTCGTCGTGCTGATCGGTCCGAGCGGATCGGGCAAGACGACGGTGCTGCGTGCGCTCAACGGACTCGAGACGCCGGATGCCGGCACGATCGTCGTGGCCGGCGGTCCCGACGTCGACTTCGCCCCGTCGGATCCGGTGTCGAAGCGCACCCGGGCGCAGAAGCGTCTCGCGCTGCGCGACCGCTCGGCGATGGTCTTCCAGCACCACAATCTGTTCCCGCATCTCACGGTGCTGCAGAACGTGATCGAAGGTCCGTGGCGGGTGCAGGGCAGACCCAAGGTCGAGGTGATCGCCGAGGCGCGGGCCCTGCTCGCCCGTGTGGGGCTCTCCGACAAGGCGGATGCGCGACCTCACGAGCTCTCGGGCGGCCAGCAGCAGCGCGTGGGCATCGTGCGTGCGCTCGCCCTGCGACCCGACCTGCTGCTTTTCGACGAGCCGACGAGTGCGCTCGACCCCGAGCTGGTGGGCGAGGTCCTGCTGGTGATCAAGGAGCTCGCCGACGAGGGGTGGAGCATGGTCGTCGTGACGCACGAGCTGAGCTTCGCGCGTGAGGCGGCCGATCACGTGCTGTTCATGGACGGTGGAGTCGTGATCGAGCAGGGTGCGCCCGCACAGCTCTTCGGCGCCCCGCAGCACGAGCGCACGAAGCGCTTCCTGACCCGCATCCTCCGACCGCTCGACGGCGACTGACGGCGGGTCAGCCGATCAGCACGGGCATCACGAGACTGATCGCGATCACGATCATCACGACGGCGATGATGCCGTCGAGCACCCGCCACGAGCGCTCGGTGCGCAGCCACCGGCCGAGATGGCGTGCGCCGAATCCCAGGGCGGTGAACCAGATGATGCTCGCGGCGATCGCCCCCGCCGCGAACAGCCAGCGCTCGTCGCCGTGCGTCGCCGCGATGGATCCGAGCATGAGCACGGTGTCGAGGTACACGTGCGGGTTCAGCCAGGTGAGGGCGAGCACTGTGAGCAGCACGGGTGCGAGTGCGGTGCGCGTGGCGGTGGCGGTCGTGCCCGCGAGCGTGCCGGTCGCGGTGCGGACGGTCACCGCGTGGTCAGAGGGTGCGTCGGGGTGTGCCGCGACAGCATCCGCACCGTTCACTCGCAGCTCCTCTCCGCCCCGCCAGGCCCGGCGCGCCGCGAGCAGACCGTAGACCAGCAGGAACGCGGCGCCGGCCCAGCGTGCGACGACCACGAGCCAGGGCGCGGCCGAGATCACGACGCCGAGTCCCGCGACCCCGGCTGCGATGAGCAGCGCGTCCGACAGGGCGCACACGATGACGACGGCGAGGACATGCTCGCGACGGATGCCCTGCCGCAGCACGAAGACGTTCTGGGCGCCGATCGCGACGATGAGGGAGAGGCCGAGTCCGAGACCCGAGAACACGGAGAGCATGCGTCAACGGTAGGACCGCCCCGACATCAGCACCAGCGAGGATTCCTTGTGAACCATTAGCATCGCTCATGTGAAGATCGACCCCGAACTCGCGTCCACCGTGGCCGCCGTCGCCGACGAGGGCACCCTCGATGCGGCATCCCGCGTGCTGCAGATCACGCCGTCGGCAGTCAGTCAACGTCTCAAGGCGCTCGAGCAGCAGCTCGGTCGTGTGCTGATAGTCAGGTCCAAGCCCGCTCGGCTCACCGAGGCGGGGGAAGCGGTGGTGCGTCTCGCGCGACAGGTGGCGCTGCTCGAGCACGACGCCCTCGGCGGACTCGGGCTCGACGGAGATGCGCCGCGCATGCGCGTGCCGCTGGCGGTCAACGCCGACTCGATGGCGACGTGGTTCCTGCCGCCGATCGCCCGGCTCGCAGCCGTGCACGACATCGATGTCGACCTGCACCGCGACGATCAGAACTTCACCGCGCGCCTTCTCGAATCGGGCACCGTGATGGCAGCGGTCACCAGCGAGCAGACGCCGGTGGCGGGATGCTCCGTCGCCCCGCTCGGTGTGCTGGAGTACCGGGCGATGGCCGAGGAGCGCTTCGCGGAGCGGTGGTTCCCTGACGGGGTCACCCCCCAGGCACTGGCCGCTGCCCCCTTCGTCGACTTCGACCGACGCGACACCCTGCAGCATGCGTGGCTCCGATCGCAGGGCGTCGCGCCCGAGGGCGTGCCGCGACACTATGTTCCGGCGTCCCACGACTTCGCGCTCGCGGTGCGGCTGGGGCTCGGATGGGGGATGGTGCCGCGCCTGCAGCACGATGACGCTCTCGTGCCGCTCGGCGGCGATCCCGTACGGGTCGCTCTCTACTGGCAGCAGTGGAACCTGCGCTCCGACCTGCTCGACGTGATCGCGGCGGAGGTCGCCGACGAAGCGCGTCGGGTTCTCGTTCGCTGACGTCGACACCGAGATGCAGGATCGCCTGATGGGGCAGCATTTTTGCTGAATGAACGTTCAATCGAATTGTCGATAACCCTTGTGATCGGCCATTATCTGGATCAGGATGGCTCGCAACACCTGAATACGTGGATGCAGATCACCCAGGAGCGATCATTCCCAGGCGTCCGCGAGAGCCGATTCCTGAGGGGGAACGAGATGGCGACGAAGGATACGCAACGCAAGGTTCTGGCGGTTCTGGCGGGAGGTGTGGTGCTCGGCGTCGGCGTCGGCGTCGGCGTGACTCTCGCGGCGTGGAACGACTCGGAGTTCGCGACCGGGACGTTCGCGGCCGGCTCCTTCAACCTCGAGGGCTCGACGACGAGCGCCACGGCCGACTATGCCGACCACAACGTCGACGACGGCGATGCCGCCGCATCCTTGGTGTTCCAGCTGCCCGAGGTCGCGTCGTCGATGTCTCCGGGCGATGTCGTCTACGCACCGTTCTGGGTGCGTCTCGACAGCACCACGACCAACGACGCGACCCTCATTCCCGCAGGGATCACCGCAGGGACCGGCGGCAATGAGGCGAACCTCTCGTACACGGTGACAGCGATCTCCGCAGCCGATGCGTGCGATGCGACGGCCGCGGGCACGGTGGTCGCGACCGGCGCGACGCTGAGCGACCAGACGGGCGCGACCTCGGTGCCGCTGACGCAAGGAGCCACAGCCGGCACCGCGGGTACTCCTGTGCAGCTCTGCTTCGCCGTCACCGCCGGCGCCGATCTCGAGCAGGGCGACCTCGCGACAGCGACGTGGGAGTTCACAGCCACCTCCATAGCCAACTGATCATGGCTGACACCCGCAGCGGCATGCGGGCGGCGAAGCGACTGCGCTCCCGCCGGATACGCGCCCTGCTCGCGGCCGGAATGGTGTTCGGGGTCGGTGCGACGATGACTCTCGCCGCCTGGAACGACTCCGAGTACGGCAGCACGACCTTCACCGCCGGCCGCTTCGACATCGTGGGCGCCACCGACGGCACGACGTTCTCGAGCCATCCCGTGGGAACGCCCGCCGCCCTGACCTTCACGGCACCGTTCACCGCCATGGTTCCCGGCAGCACCGTGTACTCGCTCTTCAGCGTGCGCACGGCGAACCCCTCGGTCGCCGGCTCGCTGCAGCTGAACGTCGTGTCGACCACGGGCACGGGGCTCGGCACCTATCTGCGCTACGGCGTGCGTGCGATCGGCGGCACGACCTGCAACGGCACGACCTATGCGGCCGGAACCTCGGTGGTCCCCGACAACTCCGCGATGAACACGGCAGGCACGACGACGCAGGCAGTGGCGGCGAACTCGGGAACGACCGTCAACTACTGCTTCGCGGTCTCGCTTCCCGCGGCGACCGACAACACCGCGCAGGGGCTGACTGCCGTGCAGACGTGGCAGATCCTCGGAACGGCGTCGTGAGATGGCGAGCGAACCGGCGGTCGATGCCCCTCTCACGAGGCGCAGCCTTCGGGAGTCGGCGGAGGATGACCGGGCGCCGCACACCGACGACGCGTCGGCTCCCCGTGCGCGACGAGGGCGCGGCGCAGGGCGGATGCTCGGCGACATCGCCTTGTGGGTGGCCGCGCTCGCCGGAGTCGCCTGCATGATTCTCGTGGTGCTCGCGCTGACTGCGAACATCACGCTCATCATGTTCCGCACGGGGTCGATGTCTCCGACGATTCCCGCGGGCGCCGTCGCCGTCGTGCAGCGGGTGCCGGCATCCAAGATCGAGGTCGGCGACGTCGTCACCGTCGACCGTCCCGGCGATCTGCCGGTGACCCACCGGGTCACTTCCGTCGAGGCGGGCGCCGACGACGCCCAGCGCCTCATCACCATGCGCGGCGACGCGAATGCCGACGACGACCCTTTTCCCTACGAGGTGACTTCGGTGCGCATCGTCCTGTTCTCGGTGCCGGGGGTGGCCGCGGCCATCGCCGGGCTCGGGGATCCCCGTGTGCTCGGGGCGCTCACGATCGGCGCGTCGGTGCTCGTGGTGTGGGCGTTCTGGCCCCGCGCGGCACGTGAGGTGGGCGCATGAGGGGGAGAACCCGAGTGCGGCTGCTCGCGGCGATCGCGGTGTCGACGATCGCCGGCATCGGCGCGCTCGGCGTCGGGGGCCCGGCCGTGGCCGCCCCGACGACCGCATTTGTGCAGGGGCAGGTGCTCCGTCTGGTCTCCGTCGCCGATTGGGATGCGGCGGCGAGCCTGCGGCCAGGAGAGCCGGTGCGATGGGACGTGACGGTGAGCGCCGACGCCCCCGATCCCGGCACCGTGAGCATCGGGATCAGCGCACGCGGCGATGCGGACCTGCTGGTCGACGCGCACGTGTGCATGCGGGCCTGGGAGGGTGCGGAGTGCCCTGGAGGCGCGCGTGCGCTGAGAACCGCGTGGCCGCTGCCGCGCGACGGAGTCGAGGTCCCACTGGTCGATATGTCCGACGGCGATGTCGCGCATCTGCGGCTCTCGATCGCGCTCGGCGGCCCGGATGCCGGCAGCACCGAGGTGCGCGTGCATGCTCAGGGGGCGGGCGAGTCGGCCGTGATCGGTCCCGACGGAGGACTCGCGGCCACGGGCATGTCGACGGATGCGCGGTGGGTGCTGGCCCTCGGGGGAGGGCTGTTCCTGGCCGGCGCGGCTTCCGTCGTCCTGCGACGTGGCAGGGGCCCTGCTGACGCAGCCGGTGGCCGCTCATGACCAGGCAGATGCAGCATCGCGTGCTCGCCGGAGTCGCCGGCGTCGCGCTCCTCGTGGGTGTGGCGATCACCCCCGCGGCCCAGGTCACCGACGCCGCCTTCACGGACGGCGAGCACGCGACCGCGACGTTCGCGGCGTTCGACGTGCCCGAGCCCGTGAGCTCTCGAGTGCCCGGCTGCACCGCTCAGAGCGGCCTGGCGGGGGTCAACCCCACCGTGACGATCTACTGGCGGGTCCCTGCCGGAGTCACCGGTCTCTCCCTGACCGACGCGGAATTCGGTCTGGCCAACAATGCGGGGCTGCTCGAGCCGATCCTCAGCAACCTGCTGCAGAACGTCAGCACGTCGGGAACGCCGACGGCCTATGTGACGACGATCAGCGGGGCTCTTCTGGCCAACATCCTCGGTGGATCGAAGACGCTGGGGATCCGCTTCAACGGACCCGGCGGGTGGAAATCGCACTGGCTCGTCGCGACAGCCTCATTCGGGCTGCTCGGCGCCAATCCGCAATGCGTCATGAGCACCCGCCTCAGCTACTGAGCGGCAGGATCAGTCGGCGAGAGCCAGGGCACGGAAGGCGTCGCGCTCGCGCAGATGCTCGCGGCGGCTGGCTGCGGCCGCAGCCGTCGCCTCGGCGATCCGGGTCGGCACCTGCTGGCCTGTGGTGCGGCGGTAGAGCTCGTCGATCAGGTCGGTGGCAAGGCCCACGAGCTTCGCGATCTCGCGATCGTCGCGATCGATCCAGAGGCACCGCGGCTCGTCGTGGATGGGTGCGAAGTCGACGTGCTCCTCCCACACGAACAGCGTGCGTTCCGCACCCAGAACGTGCTGCTGCCACCACACCTGTCGGAGGTAGGTGCGGGGGATGCCGCGGAAGGCCTTGTTCGTCGTCTTGATCTCGGCGAGCTTGACGCGGCCGTCTGCATCGACGGCGATGCCGTCGGGGGTCGCGAGGTGACGGTGCTCGACCTCGGCGCGGAACAGCGCGGAGGAAGGCAGGATGCCGTGGGTCGCCGCGACCCACGCCGCGATCTCGGGCTCACGGCGTCGTCCGTGATCGGTGTACGCGTTGCCGCCGAAGCGGGGGCCGCCGCCGAGCTTCGAGTCCGCCGCGCGGGCGATCGACCTCTCACTGGTGAGGCCTGCCACGTCGGTCGCGGTGATCCCGCGGGAGCGTGCCCGCATCCAGGCCACGCGGTCACGGGAATCCGCGACGATGCGAGCTTGGAGTTCCGGGGTCACCTCTCGAGCGTAACCCCGTCCGCCGACGCTCCGCTCGCGCACACGCCGCTCGCACCATCCCTCGGCGATCGCTCTGCGCCGACGGATCAGCCGTGTGCGGGCCACCCCTCCGGGCCGGATGATCCGGCGACGTAGTCGTCGAGCGGAACATCGCCCCGCCGCCACGCCTCGAGGATGGGCGCCACGATCCGCCAGGACTGCTCGGCGGCGTCACCCCGCACGGCGAGCATGGGATCGCCGTCGAGAACGCCGGACAGCACCTCGGCATAAGCCTTGAGCGCTCCTTCTCCGAGCTCGGCCGTCAGCGTCGCCCGTTCCAGCTCGAAGGGGTCCTGCGACGCGTTGAGGTTCAGCTCGAGCGACATCCGGTCGGGTCCGAGCGAGAAGCGCAGCACCGCTCCGTCCGACGTGCCTGTGAGTCCGCGTGGCAGGTGGCGGACAGGGCGGAAGCGCACCACGATCTCCCGGGCAGGCGTGCCGAGGGCCTTGCCCGAGCGGAGCCGGAACGGGATGCCCGCCCACCGGGCGTTCCGCACCTCGAACGTCGCCTCGGCGAGTGTCTCGGTCTCTCGACTCGGGTCGACGCCAGGTTCGTCGACGTACGACGGCTTCGCCGTGCCGTCGATCTCGCCGGCGGTGTAGCGGGCGCGACGGGACGATGCCGCGGCGTCGTCGCCCCACACCGTGGTCGCGCGCAGCACCGCGCCGGTCGCTTCGCGGAAGTCGACCTCGTCGAGAGTGGCCGGCTCCTCCATCGCGAGCACGGCGAGTACCTGAAGGAGGTGGCTCTGGATCATGTCGACCAGAGCGCCGGCACGGTCGTAGTACCCCGCACGTCCCTCGAGTGCGAGGGACTCGTCGTACACGATGTCGACCGATTCGATGCTCTCGGCCGACCAGAGGGGCTCGAGGATGCGGTTCGCGAAGCGTGCCCCGAGCAGATTCAGGGTGGTCGACCGGCCCAGGAAGTGGTCGACGCGGAACACCTGGCTCTCGGGCACGAGCGCGGTCAGGATGCGGTTCAGTTCGCGGGCGCCCGCCTCGTCGGTGCCGAAGGGCTTCTCCATGACGAGCATCGTGCCGGCGGGCAGCATGTCGGGAGTGAGCGCCGCGATGCATGCGGCGGCGACGGCCGGAGGCACCGCGAAGTAGACGGCGACCTGACCGGTGAGTCCGCCGAGCAGCGAGCGCAGCTCCTCCGCGCGGGTGATGTCGGTGCGCCGGTAGGCGACGTCCACCCGTGACGCGGCGTCGTCGGCGTCCATCGTCGCGAACGCCGTCGTCACGACGGTCTGCAGCTCGGCATCCGACCATTCCTGGCGGTCGGCGCCGATGATGCGCACCGAACGCTCGGGCTCTCTCGTCAGCAGTTGGCCCAGTGCAGGCAGGAGGAGCCGGGAGGTGAGGTCGCCACCGGCCCCGAGGATCACCAGCGTCGTCGCATCGGTCATGCACTCACCGTAACCGCTCCGACCCCCGGGTGAACATGCGAGACTCGTTCGATGCCCGCTCCCATCGAGGACTACGCCCTGCTCAGCGATTGCCGCACGGGCGCGCTCGTGTCGAAGGAGGGCAGCATCGACTGGCTCTGTCTGCCGCGCTTCGATGCGCCCTCGCTCTTCGGGGCGCTGCTGGGGGAGCCGAGCAACGGATGCTGGAGCCTGCGCCCGCTCGACGCGGATGCCACCTCACAACGCCACTACGTGTCGGACACGTTCATCCTCGTCACCCGGTGGGAGACGGCCGACGGCATCGCCGAGGTGCAGGAGTTCATGCCGCATCAGGCGTCGCGCACCGATGTCGTGCGGCGGATCGTCGGCATCGAGGGGCGAGTCGATTTCGTGACCGAGCTGCGCCTGCACTTCGACTACTCCCGCAGGCTTCCCTGGGTGCGGCAGGTGGGCACGGCCGAGGAGCCTGCGCTGCATGCGACGGCCGGACCCGAAGCGGTCGTCGTCCGCGGGGTGCGGCTCGTGGCGGAGGACCATCGGCACCGCGCCGAGTTCCGCGTCGCAGCAGGAGAGATCCGCGACCTCACCCTCAGCTGGTTCCTCTCGCACGAGCACGCGCCGAAGCCGCTCGACGTCGACGACGCGATCGCCGCCACTCGGTCGTGGTGGCAGGGGTGGGCGAGCGGTATCCAGCACGAGGGTCCCTACCGCAGCGAGGTGGTGCGGTCACTGCTGGTGCTGCGCGCCCTCACGAACAGGGACACCGGGGGGATCGTCGCGGCGGCGACGACATCGCTCCCCGAGCAGTTCGGCGGCGCGCGCAACTGGGACTACCGCTTCGTCTGGCTGCGGGACGCGGCGCTCACGCTCGAGGCCCTGATCGCACACGGCTTCCTCTCCGAGGCGCATCACTGGCGGCGCTGGCTTCTGCGAGCGGTGGCCGGCGAGCCGAACGAGGTGCAGATCATGTACGGGATCGCGGGGGAGCGCGATCTCATCGAGCGCGAGCTCACGAGTCTGCCCGGGTACGAGGGGGCAGCACCCGTACGCATCGGCAACGGTGCGGTCGACCAGTATCAGGGCGACGTGATCGGCGAGGTGCTGGTCGCGCTGGAGTGCGCCCGCATCGCCGGACTCGAGGAGGGCGACTTCTCGTGGCCGCTGCAGAGGGCGCTGATCGAGCAGGTGATCGCCGCGCTCGATCGTCCCGACAACGGCATCTGGGAGATCCGCGGCGAGCCGCAGTGGTTCACGCACTCGCGGGTGATGATGTGGGCGGCTCTCGACAGAGGGGTGCGCGCGGTGCAGGAACGGGATCTCCCGGGTGACGCCGTGCGGTGGACGACGGTCCGCGACGGCCTGCGGCGCGAGATCGACGAGCGCGGAGTCGACGAGGCCCGGGGCTGCTTCGTGCAGCACTACGGGTCGACCGAGGTCGACGCCTCGCTGCTCGTTCTTCCCCAGGTCGGGTACTGCGCCCCGGACGAACCGCGCATGCTGCGCACCGTGGAGCAGATCGAGCGCACCCTGCTGACAGGCGGGTTCGTGCGCCGGTACCGGACGGAGTCGGGCGTCGACGGGCTCGACGGGGGAGAGCATCCCTTCATCGCGTGCAGCTTCTGGTTGGTCGAGCAGTACGCGACGAGCGGCCGGATCGACGAGGCCCGCGACCTGATGGCGCGGCTGATCGCGATGGCGAACGATCTGGGCCTGCTGTCGGAGGAGTACGACGTCGCGAATGCGCGGCAGGCGGGCAACACCCCGCAGGCACTCTCGCATCTGAGCCTGATCCGCGCCGCCGACGCACTCGCAGGGCACGGCGGGCGCGCGGCCCACCGGCGGTGATGCGCGGGATTTGGGCAGGGGATGCCGGTGGGGTAGAGTAGGAGCAACCGAAGACCGCTGGTCATCGTCGTGCGTGTGAACGCGAGGCGATCGAAGCTCTGCTCAGCAGGGGCCCGCGCAGGACACGAACTTCTCAAAGCTCCGTGCGCTTGCGCCGGAGCTTTTCTGTTGCATGCGGTCAGGGGTCGGCGCCTCACCTCCGTGAGGCGCCTCGTACACACCAAGGAGTGACCATGGCGCAGAAGGACGCATCGGTTGCCGAGCTCACGAAGTCATTCGAGAACTCGACTGCCGTTCTGCTGACCGAGTACCGCGGTCTGACGGTTGCCCAGCTCAAGGAGCTGCGCAACAGCATCCGTCAGGACGCTGAGTACGCCGTGGTGAAGAACACGCTGACCAAGATCGCCGCCAACAAGGCTGGCATCACCGCGCTGGACGACGACCTCAAGGGTCCGTCGGCCGTCGCGTTCGTGCATGGTGACTTCGTCGCCACTGCCAAGGCTCTTCGTGACTTCGCCAAGGCCAACCCGCTTCTCGTGATCAAGGCCGGCATCTTCGAGGGCAACGCCCTCTCTGCCGACGAGGTCAACAAGTACGCCGCGCTCGAGAGCCGTGAGGTTCTGCTGGCGAAGGCTGCGGGCATGATGAAGGCCACGATGGGCAAGGCTGCGGCCACCATCGATGCTCTTCGCGAAAAGCTGGAGACCGCTGAGGCCGCGTGAGCGACCTGCGATCTCGTTCAACACACCCATCTATCTAGGAGATACATCATGGCTAAGCTCACCACTGAGGAGCTGCTCGAGCAGTTCGCAGGCCTGACCCTCGTCGAGCTCAACGACTTCGTCAAGGCGTTCGAGGAGAAGTTCGAGGTCACCGCTGCTGCCCCCGTCGCCGTTGCAGGCGCAGGCGGCGGCGCTGCTGAAGAGGTTGAGGAGAAGGACTCCTTCGACGTCATCCTCGAGGCTGCCGGCGACAAGAAGATCCAGGTCATCAAGACCGTCCGCGAGCTCACCTCGCTCGGTCTCGGCGAGGCCAAGGCCGTCGTCGACGGTGCTCCCAAGGCCGTGCTCGAGGGCGCGAACAAGGAAGCAGCCGAGAAGGCAAAGGCTGCCCTCGAAGAGGCAGGCGCCACGGTTACCCTCAAGTAATCCGTTCCAGGTCGCGGCATGATGCCTCGCCCTGGAAGCGTCTGAACGCTTCACGAAAGCCCCGGGTCCGCCCGGGGCTTTCGTGCGTCCGGGGGCTGTGCTCGAGAGAAGCTGCGGTCAGCGCCGCCCGGCCGTGGAGCTTCGGACGACCAGCGAGGATGCCGTCACGGTGCGCTCGCGCGGGGAATCCGGGTGGTCGATCTGCTGCCGCAGCAGGCGCACCGCCTCGTGCCCCTGTTCGCGCGGTGACTGCCGGATGGTCGTGAGTGCGAACATCTCGGCGTGCTGGTGGTCGTCGACGCCGACGATGCTGAGCTCGGTGGGAACGGCGATCCCGAGTCGGCGGGCGGCGATCATCGCGCCGATGGCCGCCTCGTCGCAGACGCCGACGAGGGCCGTGGGGCGCCCTCTGCGATCGCCGAGGAGCTCGACGGCCGCGGCGTAGCCGCCGGGCATCGTCGGGCGTGAGTCCGCGATCCGCGCGACCGCCTCGAGCCCCGCCGCGGCGAGAGCCTCGAGATATCCCTCGACGCGCTGCGCATCGCCGAAGCTGAGCTCGTCGGGATCCGTGGAACCGCCGACGAAGGCGATGTCGGTGTGGCCGAGCTCGATCAGATGCTCGGTGGCGATGCGGGCTGCGGCGATGTCATCGATCGACACCGCGCTGGATCCCTCGCTGTAGGGCCCGACGCTCACGAGCGGCCGTTCAGAGCGGTGCAGTCGCTCGAGCTCCTGAGCGCTGGGCTGGATGCCGACCGCGATGATCCCGTCGAATCGCCGCCCCGGCAGCACCGTGTCGAACAGCCGCTCGCGGGTCTCAGTGCCCTCGCGGATGCCGTAGAGGGCGAGCTCGTAGTCGAAGGCGAACAGCGACTCCTGGATCCCGGCGAGCAGCTCCGAGAAGAACCACCGGTCGACCGGCGGCATGATCACGCCGACGGTCTGCGTGCGACCTGTCGCGAGGCTGGTGGCGGAGGAGTGTGCGACGTACGCGAGTTCGCCGGCCGCATCCGAGACGCGCTTGCGCGTGTCTTCCGAGACGTAGCCTCGTCCGCTGAGCGCGCGGCTCGCCGTGGCCTTCGATACGCCCGCACGCGCTGCGACATCGGCGATCGTGCTCATCGGTCCTCCTCGACCAGTACCCTCACGCGCCGGTCCCACTCGGTCGCGCCGATGTCAGCGTAGCCTCTCGGCCACGAGAAGGGAACCGGTTCCAGTCCGGGGGCGAGGGAGCGCTCCCACGGCCCGACCGAAGCGTGTGTGGAATGGTTGCGAGCTTGTGACCATCGCTTATTGTGCCTGCGACGCAGACCCCGATAGGTTGTCCTGGAATCGGTTCCCGATTCCGTGCCGAGGGGCGGCGCGGCATCGATTGGGAATCGCAAAACTCGAAGAGGAGAATTCACATGGGTCTGTCACAGCGTTCCCGGCGTTACGCGCCGATCGCTCTGCTGGGAGTCGCGGGTATCGCGCTCGCCGGCTGTGGAGCTCCGGGCGGCACGGACGGCGGGGGAGATGGCGGCGGCGGCGACAACACCGTCACGATCTACGGCACGATCGTCGAAGGAGAAGCAGAACTTCTCGCAGAGTCCTGGGCGGACTTCGAGAAGGAGAACGACATCACCATCAAGTACGAGGGCAGCCAGGACTTCGAGACTCAGCTCGGCACCCGCGCACAGGGCGGCAACCCGCCCGACATCGCGATCTTCCCGCAGCCGGGTCTGTTCGCGGACTACGCGGCACGCGACTTCCTGAAGCCGGCGCCCGACGCCGTCGAGGCCAACGCCAAGGAGTACTGGACTCAGGGATGGGTCGACTTCGGCACGTACGAGGACGAGTTCTACGGCGCGCCGCTCATGGCCAGCGTCAAGGGCTGGGTCTGGTATTCGCCGACGAAGTTCGCCGAGTGGGGCGTCGAAGAGCCCACGAGCTGGGACGAGCTGCTCACGCTGACGCAGACCATCCAGGAGAAGAGCGGCAAGGCTCCCTGGTGCGCCGGCTTCGAGTCGGGCGTCGCGACCGGCTGGCCCGGCACCGACTGGATCGAGGATCTCGTGCTCCGCAACGCGGGCGCCGACGTCTACGACCAGTGGGTCAAGAACGAGATCCCGTTCACCGACCCGCAGATCAAGGAGGCGTTCGACGCCACCGGTGAGATCCTGCTCAACCCGGCCTACGTCAACGGCGGCTTCGGCGACGTGCGCTCGGTCAACTCCACGGCATTCGGCGATGTGGCCCCCGCGGTCGCGAGCGGCGAGTGCGCGCTGACGCACCAGGCGTCGTTCCTGTCGGGCTTCTTCCCCGAAGACACCAACATCGCCGAGGACGGCGACGTGTGGGCGTTCCTGCTTCCGAGCCAGAGCGAGGACGAGACGTTCATCACGGGTGGTGGCGAGATCGTCGGAGCGTTCAGCGACGACGAGGCGACCCAGAAGGTGCTGGAGTACCTGTCGAGCCCCGAGTGGGCTGACAGCCGTCTGGCACTCGGTGGCGTGACCTCCGCGAACAAGGGCGTCGACATCGAGGCCGTCGAGAACCCGATCCTGCAGGAGTCGATCAAGCTGCTGCAGGACGACTCGGTCACGTTCCGCTTCGACGGTTCCGACCAGATGCCCGGCGCCGTCGGCTCGGGAACCTTCTGGAAGGGAATGGTCGCGTGGATCAACGGAACCTCGACCGATGAGGTCCTGACCCAGATCGAGACCGGCTGGCCGTCCAGCTGATCGGATGAGGTGGGCCGCCCCTCGGGGCGGCCCACCTTCTCCCTCGCGGTCCGTGCGTCGTCGCAGGGACCGCCGATCAGCTCCGTCTCATGAAGGGGAATCCATGAACGCGACTGTGTTCTTCCAATGGATCGGGTCTCTGCCCCCGATCGCCCAGGCTCTCGCGGTGGTCATCGCATTCGCGGTGGTCGTCGTCGTCATCCTGCTTCTCGTCGACATCGCCCCTCGTCGAGGTGCGCTCTACACAGGCATCCGCTTGGCGATGTGCCTGCTCATCCCGTTCGCGGTGATGTGGTTCTTCAACTCCTACTACTGGGCCATGGGAGTCGCAGTCGCCGTCGGTGCGCTCTTCTTCTTCCTCGACTACCGCTCCCGCGACGGGGCCGGGTACCTGATCCAGCTCATCGCCTTCATGGCTCCGGCCATGCTGCTGCTGCTCGCGGGGCTGATCCTGCCGTCCATCCAGACCGTGTACGCGTCGTTCTGGAACTCCTCCGGCACCGACTTCGTCGGCCTCTCGAACTATCTCTGGATCTTCACTCAGTCCGACGGCGTCACCTCGGTCGTGAACACGATCGTGTGGGTGCTGCTGGTCCCGACGCTGTCGACCATCGTCGGTCTGGCGTATGCGGTCTTCATCGACAAGACGCGCGGCGAGAAGATCTACAAGCTCCTGGTCTTCATGCCGATGGCGATCTCGTTCGTCGGTGCGAGCATCATCTGGCGGTTCGTCTACGCCTACCGCGGTCCCGAGTTCGAGCAGATCGGTCTGCTCAACCAGATCCTGGTCTGGTTCGGCGGTGAGCCGCAGCAGTTCCTGCTCAACGGGCCGTGGAACAACCTCGCGCTCATCGTCGTGCTGATCTGGGTCCAGACCGGTTTCGCGATGGTCGTGCTCTCGGCGTCGATCAAGGGAGTTCCCACCGAGCTCCTCGAGGCGGCCGAACTCGACGGTGCGAACGCCTGGGAGCGTTTCCGTTCCGTCACGATCCCGTCGATCAGGCCGGCGCTGATCGTCGTGCTCACCACGATCTCGATCGCCTCGCTGAAGGTCTTCGACATCGTGCGCACGATGACCGGTGGAAACTACGGCACCTCGGTGCTCGCGAACGAGATGTACACGCAGTTCACCAAGTTCGAGGCGGGACGCAGCGCTGCGCTCTCCGTCATCCTGTTCATCCTGGTGCTCCCGATCGTCATCTACAACGCGCGCCAGATCAAGAAGCAGCGGGAGATCCGATGACCGACACCGTGAACTCAGACACCGGACAGAGCACGAGGGCGATCACGACCGCCGGACGCTTCGAAGCCTCGGCCGGGCGGGCGCGCAAGCGCCTGAGCCGCCCGTGGGCGACGGTCGCCTCGATCGTCATCGCCGTGCTGTGGACGATTCCGACGCTCGGACTCTTCATCTCGTCGTTCCGCGAGAGGGATGCGATCGAGACCAGCGGCTGGTGGACGGTCTTCACCAACCCGCAGCTCACCATCGACAACTACGTGGCCGTGCTGCAGTCGGGCACCACGCAGCTGACGATCCTGGAATCGTTCTTCAACTCGATCGTGATCACGATCCCCGCCACGCTCATCCCGTTGATGATCGCGGCGATGGCCGCGTACGCGTTCTCGTGGATTGACTTCAAGGGCCGCAACGCGCTGTTCATCTTCGTGTTCGCGCTGCAGATCGTGCCGATCCAGATGGCCCTCGTGCCGCTGCTGTCGTCGTTCTCCCGCGGCATCAACCTGTTCGGCGTCCAGGTGACGCAGGGGCTCGACGTCTCGGGCGGTTACGCGCAGGTGTGGATCGCCCACACCATGTTCGCGCTGCCGCTGGCGATCTACCTGCTGCACAACTTCATGTCCGAGATCCCCGGCGAGATCATCGAGGCGGCTCGCGTCGACGGCGCGTCCCGCGGGCAGATCTTCTTCCGGATCGTGCTGCCGCTGACGATGCCGGCGATCGCGTCGGTCGCGATCTTCCAGTTCCTGTGGGTCTGGAACGACCTGCTCGTGGCCCTGGTCTTCGCCGACGGAGCAGCCTCGCCGATCACGAAGGTGCTCGCCGAGATCACCGGACGCGGCGAGGGCTGGTATCTGCTCACCGCAGGCGCGTTCGTGTCGATCATCGTCCCGCTGATCGTCTTCTTCTCACTGCAGCGCTACTTCGTGCGAGGGCTGCTCGCGGGGTCGACGAAGGGATAACGGTGTCGGCGGGGTGGGTGACCCCGCAGACACGGCACCGGATGCCGCGGTCGGGCGACACACAGCCCCGGCCGCGGCATCCGTGCACGTACGCTGTGACCATGAAGTACGCAGAATCGATCGTCGACCTCGTCGGCGACACGCCCCTCGTGAAGCTCCGGCACGTCACCGAGGGCGTCGCGTGCACGGTGCTCGTCAAGCTCGAGTACCTCAACCCGGGCGGCTCGTCGAAGGACCGCATCGCCTCGCGGATCATCGACGCGGCCGAGGCCGCCGGCGATCTGCGACCCGGCGGCACGATCGTCGAGCCCACGAGCGGCAACACCGGCGTCGGTCTCGCGCTGGTCGCCCAGCAGCGTGGTTACGACTGCATCTTCGTGGTGCCCGACAAGGTCGGCGACGACAAGATCGACGTGCTGCGGGCATACGGCGCCGAGGTGATCGTGACGCCGACGTCGGTCGCCGCCGACAGCCCCGAGTCGTACTACAGCGTGAGCGACCGCCTGGCGCGTGAGATCCCCGGCGCTTTCAAGCCGAACCAGTACGAGAACCCGAACGGCCCCCGCAGTCACTACGAGACGACGGGCCCCGAGATCTGGCGTGACACCGACGGGCAGGTGACGCACTTCGTCGCCGGAGTCGGCACCGGCGGAACCATCACCGGCACGGGGCGGTTCCTGCGCGAGGTCTCGCAGGAGCGCGTGCGCATCGTCGGCATCGACCCCGAGGGCAGCGTCTACAGCGGCGGCACCGGACGCCCGTATCTGGTTGAGGGCGTCGGCGAGGACATCTGGCCCGGATCCTACGACCCGAGCGTGCCGCATGAGATCGTGGCGGTCAGCGATGCCGAGGCGTTCGCGATGACTCGACGACTCGCGCGCGAAGAGGGGATCCTCGTCGGCGGCTCCAGCGGCATGGCCGTGGTCGGTGCTCTGCGCGTCGCCCGCGATCTTCCGGCGGACGCCGTGATGGTGGTGCTCCTTCCCGATGGCGGACGCGGCTATCTGAGCAAGATCTTCAACGACGGGTGGATGCGGTCCTACGGGTTCAGCGACATCGAAGACGGAGAGACGGTCGCCGACGTGCTCGAGACGCGTTCTCTTCGACAGGCGCAGCGTCCCACGGGAGCAGCGGGGATCCCGGATCTCGTGCACGCGCATCCGTCGGACACGGTGCTCGAGGCGATCGGCATGATGACGGAGTTCGACGTGTCGCAGCTCGTGGTCCTCAGCGCCGAGCCGCCGGTCATGATGGGCGAGGTCGTCGGCACGGTCGACGAGAAGGGGCTGCTCGATCTGCTCTTCCGCGGCGACGCCAAGCCGACGGACGCCGTGGGCGACCACGTGGGGGAGAGGTTGCCCCTCATCGGCATCCACGCATCGCTCGCCCAGGCGCGGCTCGCGCTCGCCGAGGCCGACGCGCTGCTGGTGACCGAGGGCGGCAAGCCGCATACGGTGCTCACGCGCCAGGATCTGCTCTCGTACATCTCGCGCTGAGGCGACGCCGGGCGTAACAGGGAGGGATGCCGGGTCGGGGCCCGACGTAGGCTGAGACCATGTCCGAGCACGCCTTCTCCACCCGAGCCATCCACGCAGGTCAGGAGCCCGATCCCACGACCGGATCGATCATCCCGCCGATCTACCAGGCATCCACCCACGTGCAGGACGGGATCGGCGGATTCCGCGACGGCTACGAGTACAACCGGGCGGGCAACCCCACCAGGTCGTCGCTCGAGACGCAGCTCGCCGCTCTCGAGAACGGTGCGAACGCGCTGTCGTTCGCGTCGGGTCTCGCCGCGGAGGATGCGCTGCTGCGCGGCATCCTGAAGCCCGGCGACCACGTCGTGCTCGGCAACGACGTCTACGGTGGCACCTATCGCCTCTTCGCGCGGGTGCTCGGCCCCTGGGGCATCGAGATCTCGACCGTCGAACTCTCCGACGTCGACGCCGTGCGCGCCGCGATCCGCCCCGAGACGAAGATCGTCTGGATCGAGACCCCGAGCAACCCGCTGCTGAAGATCGTCGACATCGCACTCGTCTCAGAGGTCGCGCACGCGGCGGGGGCGATCGCCGTGGTCGACAACACCTTCGCCTCTCCTGCGCTTCAGCAGCCGCTGTCGCTCGGGGCCGACCTCGTGGTGCACTCCACGACGAAGTACCTCGGCGGGCACTCCGACGTGCTGGGTGGTGCGATCGTGTTCGGCGACGACCGGTTCTACGAGCAGATCAAGTTCCAGCAGTTCGCGGTCGGCGCGGTCTCCGCTCCGTTCGACGCGTGGCTGACGACCCGCGGCATCAAGACCCTCGCGGTGCGCGTGCGTCAGCATTCGGCGAACGCGCAGGCGATCGCGGAATGGGCGTCGGAGCGCCCCGAGTTCGCGACCGTGTACTACCCGGGGCTCGCCTCGCACGCGGGTCACGAGCTCGCGGCGCGCCAGATGAGCGGCTTCGGCGGCATGCTCTCGCTCGGGCTCTCCGCCGGGGCAGCTGCCGCGAAGGCGTTCGCCGAGTCGACCGAGCTCTTCCAGCTCGCCGAGTCGCTCGGCGGCGTCGAGTCGCTCATCGGGTATCCGCCCGACATGACCCACGCGTCGGTGCGCGGCACAGAACTGGCCGTGCCCGAGAACGTCGTGCGTCTCTCGGTGGGCATCGAAGACGTCGACGATCTGATCGCAGACCTCGAGCGGGGCCTCGCGACCGTCTCGCACTGACCGGGCCGGGACCGCACCGGGGGTCGCGCGCGGGAGGCCGGGGGAGAGCGATAGCATGGACTCCTCTGCGGCTCGAATCGATTCGAGCCGAAAATTCCCCTCGATCCCGGAAGCACCTGTGTCTGACGCGCCTCGCACCGACTCCATCCCCACCGCCCCCGAGCGCACGGCCACCGGCAGCATCCGGATCCCGTCGTCGACGGGAGCGATCCGCACCCTCGGCGCGAACCCGGCCACCGCGCCGATCATGCTGCACCCGGGCGATTCGATCTCGAACGGCCGCCGTGCGCTGTACATCGTGCTGCTCGGGGCGCTCACCGCGCTCGGGCCGTTCACGATCGACCTGTACCTGCCGGCGTTCCCCGTGCTCGAGCGCGACTTCGACACGACGGCGGCCGCGATCCAACTCACGCTCACCGGCACGATGATCGGCTTCGCCCTCGGCCAGCTGGTTGTCGGCCCGCTGAGCGACAAGGTCGGTCGGCGCCTGCCGTTGATCGCCGTGACGGCGCTGCACGTGCTGGCGAGTGCGGCGGCCGCGCTGGCTCCCACTCTTCCGCTCCTCAGCGGCGCCCGCGTGCTGATGGGGGTCGGTGCGGCGGCCGGTGGCGTGGTCGCGATGGCCATCGTCCGCGACCTCTTCGGAGGGCGTCGTCTGGTCGTGATGCTGTCGAGGCTCGCACTGGTCTCGGGCGTCGCGCCCGTCGTGGCGCCGCTCATCGGCTCGTGGCTGCTCACACTGATGCCGTGGCAGGGCATCTTCGTGGTGCTCTCCCTCTATGGAGTGGTCATGCTCATCACGACCCTCATCTTCATCCCCGAGACGCTTCCCGCCGCGCGCCGGCAGGACAAGGGCGGGGCGACCGTGCTGCAGCGCTACCGTTCGGTGTTCTCCGACCGTGTCTTCATCGGTGTGCTGATCATCGGCGGCATGACGTTCTCGGGGCTGTTCTCCTATCTCTCGGCCTCGCCCTTCCTGTTCCAGCAGACGCACGGGCTCGACGCTCAGCAGTACGGCATCCTGTTCGCCGTGAACTCGCTCGGTGTGGTCGTCGGAGTGCAGACGGCGTCGCGACTCGCGGCGAGGTTCGGCCCACAGTGGGTCATGGCCTACTCGACGGCGGCGCTGCTCATCGCCGGCACCGCGATCATCGTGACCGACCAGCTCGGACTCGGCCTGTGGGGTACCGTCATTCCGCTGTTCTTCTTCATGACCGCGTGCGGCTTCACGTTCCCGAACGTGCAGGTGCTCGCGCTCGACCGCCACGGCAAGGCTGCGGGAACCGCCGCCTCGGTCATCGGCGCGACCAACTTCGGCGTGGCGGGACTCATCTCGCCGATCGTCGGATGGGTGTCGCAGGGAGCCGGGATCACGGCGACGACCATGGCATCCGTCATGGTCGGATGCGCGGTCATCGGCGTGCTTTCGCTCTGGCTGATCGTGCGGCCGCGCACCGTCGGCATGCTCGCTCCCTGATTTTCAGCTGACGACCGGCAGAATAGACCGATGAGACGACGAACGCTGCTGTGGTGGGGAATAGGGATGCTCGCTGCGGCGACGCTCCTCGGAGCGGCGATCGTCTTCGGGTACACCGAGCCGCCGGGATTCGACAGCTGGTGGAACGACACGATCAGAGCCGTCCGATCCGACTGGATGCTGTCGTTCGCGCTGCTGCTCGATCACATCGGCGGCGGGTGGGTGGCGATCCTGCTCGTGCCGCTGCTGGTGATCATCGCGCTGCTGATCGCCCGGCGTTGGCAGGCGGCGGTGTTCGCTGCCCTGGCCTTCCTGGTGAGCGCCGGTGCGGTGCAGTTGCTCAAGAACCTCTTCGGCCGTGCGCGCCCGGAGGACATGATCGTGACGAGCGACTTCGGCTCTTTCCCCTCGGGGCACGCCGCCAACGCGGCGACCATCGCGATGGTGCTGTGGCTCGTCTTCCCGCGCGTGTGGACGGCGCTTCTCGGGGTGGCCTGGGTCCTCGCCATGGCGATCTCGCGCACTCTGCTGTCGGTCCACTGGGCCACCGACACGCTCGGCGGCGCTCTGGTGGGGGCCGGCGTCGTGCTCGTGCTCGGTGCCTGGCTGCTGCCATGGGTGAGCAAGAAGTCGCGGGATGACCCTGCGGTGGCGCCGGTAGGCTGACGGCACACCCCACTCACCGAGGAGCCGTCGTGTCACGCATCCGTCCGTACCGCCCGTCCGATCGTGCTGCTCTCTCCGAGGTCTGCACGAGGACCGCGGACGCCGGGGCCGATGCCACCGGAATACTCTCGGACGACGCGCTCTGGGGCGACCTCTTCGCGGTGCCCTATGCCGAACGGCACCCCGACCTGGCCTGGGTCGTCGAGACCGATGACGAGCGCGTGATCGGTTATCTCGTGGCCACCGATGACACGGATGCGTTCGCGACCTGGTTCCGCGACGAGTGGTGGCCGGGCCTGCATGAGCGCTACCCGCGGCCGTCTCACGCGACGACGCGCGAAGAGCGGATGATCGAGTACGGCTATGCGCAGGCCCCCGGCACGAACCCGCACGCGACGGAGTACCCGGCGCACCTGCACATCGACCTTCTGCCGGAGACGCAGGGGCAGGGCCTCGGACGTCAGCTCATAGAGACGCTGTTCGCCGAGCTCACCCGACGCGGGGTGCCCGCACTGCACCTCGGCATGGACCCGAACAACACCGGCGCCGCCCTGTTCTACAAGAGACTGGGTATGCATCCGCTGCCGGCCGAGCCCGGCGGACAGAGCTTCGGAGTGCGATTCTCGTAGGGGGCTGTCCCTGTTGGGCCCCCTGTGGGGCTCCCCGCTGGGCTCCCCGCTGGGCTCCCCGTTGGGCGGTCGACTCCCTGTCGGGCGGAAGGATGCTGCCGCAGCATCCGCCCGACGCCGAGAAGTCCGCCCTACGTGGTGACGGCGGGACTCCGGTGCTCGAGAAAAAGCCAGAGGGCCCCCGCTGGCGCGGAGACCCTCTGGCTTCTTGGCGGTGACGGCGGGATTCGAACCCGCGGTTGCTTGCACAACACACGCTTTCCAAGCGTGCTCCTTCGGCCGCTCGGACACGTCACCAGGGAACAACCTGAACAGTCTATCCGATCGGGTCGGAGGTCCGTGACCACGCCGGATGCCGCGGCACCGGCCCGTCGCGGAACCTGGCGCTGCCGGAACGATCGCCCGCCTCTGGCCTGACGCGCCGCAGACACTGCCCCTGTCGCCGGGGCGTTCTCTCATCGCGTTCGGCGATTCCATATGAAACATATTGCATGCGGTGCGTCTTCTTTATAGCGTCATATGACGACGAACCAACGTCGCAGTGACGTCATCCTGGGGGGAAGACATGCACAACGGATCGACGGAGGCCGAGACGGAGCTTCGCGATGCTCGAGCGCTCCGAGAGTGGATCACCGGCGAACAGAAGCAGTTCTCGCGGGTGTTCTCCGTCGAGACGGACGCTCAGATCGACGACCTCCAGGCGCTGTTCGGTGCCGATGACGTGCTCTTCCTTCCGGCGGCGGGCGAACCGTACCGAGGACCCGCGCATGTCGTGCGGTACAGCGGGGCGCTGAGCGAGATCGGCGATGAGCTGTTCATCGGCGATCGCAGCGTCGAACTCCAGGACTACATCGCTGCGGAGTTCATCCAGATGGTGGGGCCGACAGCGGTGTGCATCGGCGATGCTCCGGGCTGGCACGCCTTCGTCGACGACGCCGAGGTCGCTCGCCGGACAGGGGTCTTCCCGACGGCGTTGCTCGATCCGAGAGTGCTCCTCGTGAACCGCGGCGCTCTCACAGACCCGCTCGGAGTCGCGCGCCCGACCGCCTTCAGAATCGGGGCGCACGGCCGCGTCAGCCTCGGGGTGCTCGGCGCAGACATCGGTCGGGTGGGCGCCCCGGAGACGACGTTCACCGCTCCTCGTCCTCGAAACCTGGAACTGGGGAGCGCCGTGCGTCAGGCGATGTCGGTCGACGGCTACACGAGCCGACCCTGGATCGGCAGATACCTCAACGCGACCGATCTCATGAAGATGCTCCGGCTGGCCAACGGTGCGGCGCGAATCTCCGGCTTCGGATGGACCGCTCTCGAAGACGGTGGCGCCGATGCCGAGCCGCGGAACGACGACCCGTTCCTGATCGAGATGACCGAGGGCGTCGTTCTGGCGGACACCGTCTCACTACGCCGCCGGTTGCTCTCGCCGGTCACCGCTGTGGTGGTCGCGGCCACCCAGACCTCGAGCGCAGTGGAGGTCGCCGGCGAACGGGTCGCGCGGAGGTGCGGCCTCGATGTCAGCCACGCCACCCGGCTGTGCCGCGACGCCGTCTCTGCGCTCGGCATCCATCCGGGGGCGCGAAGCGTAACCTCGTCGCCGGTGACGGACAGCGCGCGATGACCGTCCCGCACGCGCTGTGGCCCTCGATGCTGCCCGCAGACGCCACCTTCACGCGTGATCGCGTCGCCGTGGGCGCCGCCGGGAACACCATCGCCTTCGCGGACGGGTCCACGCGTCTGTGCGCCACGAGCGGACTGTGGAACGTCCCTCTCGGGTTCGGCAATCCGGCGGTGTCCGAGGCTGTCGACAAGGCGACGCGAGATGCGTCTTATCTGTCGCTGTTCCGCGCGCCCCATCGATATGCCGAGGAGGCGGCCGAAGCGCTCGTTGCGCTTGCGGATCCGCTCCGGTACAGCCGGGTCGTCTTCGCGACATCGGGAGGTGCGGCGAACGATGCGGCGATGAAGCTCGCCAGACAGTACTGGTGGCAGAGGGGCAGCACCTCACGGTCGCTCGTCGTCGGTCTGAAGGGCAGCTACCACGGCACGATGTACGGCAGCCACGCGCTGAGCGGAGACGAACTCCTCCAGTCCGTCTACTCCGTCGACCGCCGGTCGGTGCGTCACGTCGCGCACAGCGATGACGGTGAAGAGCTGGAGGCGCTGATGAGACGAGAGGGAGACAGGGTGGC
Organism: Microbacterium sp. EB106-03-03-XG65; assembly: GCF_058791955.1. Classification (NCBI taxonomy): domain Bacteria; kingdom Bacillati; phylum Actinomycetota; class Actinomycetes; order Micrococcales; family Microbacteriaceae; genus Microbacterium; species Microbacterium sp. EB106-03-03-XG65. The sequence goes on along the minus strand of NZ_JBYTEB010000002.1, from coordinate 416,501 downwards.
GTCCGTCGTGGTCGAGCCCGTTCTCGGCAGCGGCGCGCATGCGCTGTCGGATGCCTTCGTCTCTCGACTCCTGGCGCTGCGCGAGAAGCACGGCTTCCTCCTCGTCGCCGACGAGGTCGCGACGGGCTTCGGCCGCACGGGAACGATGTTCGCCACGGACTGCTGGGCTGCGGCGCCCGACGTCCTCATCCTCTCGAAGGCACTGACGAACGGCGCGACGTGCGCTGCCGCCCTCCTCGTGGGCGCCCGCGTCGCTGGGGAGTTCGCAGGCGGGGGCTGGACGTTCGTCCACGGCGAGACGCAGGCGGGAACGCCGGCGTGCGCGGCGGCGATCATCGCCGTGATCGCCGAGCTGCACCGTATCGACGTGGAGAGAATGACGCGCGAACTCGCGGACGACCTGTCACGTCTGGCGTCGAGTCTCGCGTCGGAGGGTCTCGTCTCGGAGGTCACGGGGCGAGGATGCTTCGTCGGACTCGGCATCCGTGACGCCGACGGCGGCACTCTCTCGGGTGCTGAGGTTCTCCGGGTCGTGTCGACCATCGCGCACAACGGCGTGCTGGTGCATCCGGGCCCGAGCGCGATCCAGCTGATCCCCGCATACGGCTTCGATGCCGGTGAGCTGCTGCGCGTCGAGTCTGCCGTCCGTGAGGGTCTGAGGCAGGCGCGCGAGATGGCGTCATGACCGCGCGGTTCACGGGACGAGTCCCGACGCTCTGGCACGGGCAGGGGATCACGTCGCAGACGGTCACGCGTCTCATCTCCGGGCGGGAGGCTGTCGTGATCGCGGATTCGTCGATCTCCTCGTCCCTGCCGGTCGGTGCATCGACGCGAGTGATCGAGATGGACGCCCGAACGGTGAACGTCGACACCGTCGTGAGAACCGCTCGGGAGGTCGTTCGTCGCAAGCCCGACGTGATCGTCGCCGTCGGGGGAGGGACGGTGCTCGACGCCAGCAAGCTCTCGGCCTTGGCGCTCGCTCCTGACCGCGTGTTCGACTTCGTGGTCGAGCGCTCCTCGCGGTCGGCCCTGACCTTCATTCCCGACGTTCCGCCGCCCGTCGACCTGGTGGCCGTCCCGACGACGCTCGGCACCTCGTCAGAGACCAACAGCGTCGGCATCCTCAAGAACGAGAGCGGATTCCGGTTGGTCGCCGGCCGCTCGCTGCGGCCGCGCCACGCGGTCATCGACCCGTGCAATCTGATGACTCTGAGCCCCGCCGCGGTCAGAGAAGGGACCATGGAAGCGTTTCTGCGTCTGGCGGGCGCGTCGACGAGCTCGCGTCAGAGTGAGCGGGCGAGAGATGATGCGGTCGCTCTCGGACGGGCGCTGCTCGACGCGGGCACCACGGACTCGCGGTCCGCTGCGGCACGGCTGCGCATCGCCCGATTGAGTGCGGCGACTCAGCGCGCGGGGGCGTTGCGCGGGAACGACCCTTACAGCGCCCGGCACTGGTACATCGCCAACGAAACCGCCTTCGTGCTGGGGGTCCGAAAGATGGTGGCCAGCGCGGCGATCATCGCCGCCGTGTGGCGCCGCATCTGCTCGGGGGATCCGCGGTGGGGAGATCGCGGAAGTCTGGAGCGGTTCTGGGTTCCGATCGCCGACGGGACGGCCCTGCCGCTCGACCCCTCGGCAGGAATCGCCACGATCATCCGGCGATGGGGTCTCACCCTGCCACCGAGGCCCACCACCGGTGAGGTGGGCCGCATCGCGATCGCCATCGAAGGACGCTGGGGTGATCGCCTCCCCATGCTTCCCGGTCTCCGCGCGGACGATTTCAGCGAACTGCTCCGAGATTCCCTCTGGGGCCCGAGGCGTCGGCATCGAACGCCGACTTCAGACGATCTGCACAGAGGGGGTGATTGACATGGAGACCACACACACCGGGCGTATCGAGTTCCAGGAACTGGATGCGATGGATGCTCTCAGTTGGGAGAGCTTCTACAAGGGCATAGGAGCCGCGCTGGTGCTCATCGGCATCGGCGCAGCAGCTGCCACCTGACCACATTCTCTGACGAAGGAAACGAACGGAGGTGAACATGCAGACTGCGACACCGACTCTCGAGTTCACGGAACTCGAGGCGATGGAAGCGCTCGATGACGGACTCGATTTCACCCGCGGATTCGCGCTGGGCGTGATCATCGGCATCCTCGCGCTCACCTAGCGAACACGTGCGCACGGTCCCCTTGAGGAGGTGAGAAATGCAGACAGAGTCACTCGAGTTCCTGGAACTCGACCAGATCGATGCCCCGCTCGAATGGTGGGAGCACGCGAGCTACATCATCGCCATCATCGGCGGCGCTGCCGCGATCGCGACCTGACCGAAGGGTGCGGGCGTGCACAGCGCGTCCGCACCTGCGAACTCTCAAGAAAGGCGTTATCCGGATGTCGGACCTGTTGACCCGTTCCATGCAGGCGCGGCTGAGCGAGGCCGGTGCTGTTCCGAGAGAGCAGGACCTGTACTCAGGGACCGGCGCGGATTTCTACGAGCGTCTGGTCGGAACCGACCGTGCCGAAGTGCGGGAGGTGCTGGCGCTCGCGCGACGCGCACGGGGGCCCATCCTCGACATCGCAGCAGGCAGCGGAAGACTGACGATCCCCCTGCTGCGGTCGGGGAATCGGGTGACCGCGATCGACCTCTCCGACGACATGCTCGCCCATCTTCGCCGCGCAGCGCCGCCGCGCGCCATGCTGAACTGCGTCGTGGCGGACATGCGCGACTTCTCGCTGGCGCAGCGTTTCGCGCTCGTGATCCTCGGCGCCACGTCCATCACCCTGCTCGATCGCGCGGGCAGAGTCCTCCTGTACGAGAACGTGCGCCGTCACCTCTCCGAGGGCGGCGTCTTCGCACTCACCGTGGCGGGCGGGGCCTCCGCCCAGGAGATCGCGATGCCCGGAGACCGCGAGATCCGCGTGCCCGGATCCGACGGCGAGGAGGCGTACCTCTTCTCCCAGCAGATCGACGCGGCCGGCGACGCACGCGTCGTCAACTGGGTTCGCGCCTCGGAGATCGAAGACGGCCGCGTCGCGACCGTCTTCACGAGTCGGCTGCGGCTGCTCAGCGATGAGCTCCTCTCGGCGGAGCTCAGGCAGGCAGGTTTCACCGCACCTGACATCTCGGCCGTTCGGACGTCGCGCGGAGAGGACATCCTCCTCCTCACCACGACACGAGCGTCGGCGTCGCACACGAAGGACGACCATGACTGAGAACAGGGTCCTCCGCCTCCGACGGCCGCGCCATGCAGCTCCGCTCACCGCGGATGCTCGTCCGCGCCTCGCGACGGGCGTCGCCTTCGAGCAGTCGACAGATGAAGCAGCCTGGATCGTGCTGCTGCACGGGGTGCCGACGTCGAGGGTGTCCCGAACCGTCGTCGATCTGCTGAGGGCGATGGATGGCGAGTCCGCTCTCGACGAACTGCACGGGAGGTTCGCGGCATCCGAGCCCTTCGAGGGCTTCGTCTCTCTGGTCCAGCGCTTTCACGCCTGCGGTCTGCTCGAAGGAGGTGCGCGCGCGGCGCGCGGACGGGTGGTCTATCGGCCGCCCTTCACCCTTCAGCTCGCGACGCTGCGCGCGCCGACCATGTTCGGCAGCGTCGACCGCATGATCGGTCCGCTCTCGCGACGAACGGTTCTGATTCCCCTTGCCGTGCTGCTCGCCCTCGGCCTCGTGGCGGCCTCGCTCCAGGCGGGTGAACTCCTCGACGTCCTCGCCGAGCCGACGCCGATCGCCGGGCTGGTGTCTCTCGTCATCGTGCTGTCTCTTCTGACGCTGCTCCACGAGGGCGCCCACGGGGTCACCCTCACGAGGTTCGGCGGGAGCCCCCGCAGGGCGGGGGTCATGCTGTTCTACCTCACCCCTGCATTCTTCGTCGATGTGACCGACGGGTGGCGACTCCCAGACCGTCGTCACCGTGTCGCGATCGCTCTGGCCGGACCTGCGGTGCATGCGGTCACCGGCGCAGTCGCCGCGACCGCCGCGCTCGTGGCCCGTCAGCCGGTGATCCATCAGACCCTGCTGCTGCTCGCGCTGTCGTGCGCCGGCATCGTCGTCGTCAACCTGATCCCGTTCGTGCGGTTCGACGGCTACATCGCCCTCATGAGCGCTCTGGACGAACCGAACCTCCGAGCACGGAGCATTCGTGACGGTGCCGATCTCCTGACGCGTCTGCTCTTCGGCGGGCCGCGGAGGAGCAAGAGCCTGGACACGTGGTGGAGTGTGCCGTTCGGACTCGCCAGCCTGATCGCCCCGATGGTCCTGGTGCTGTTCGCGGTCGATCGAGTCTCCCGCGCGCTCGCCGGAGGCGGACCGGTGCTGGGCCTTCTCGTGGTGTGTCTGGAGGTCGCGGTGCTCACGGTCGGCCTGGTGTTCGTCGCTCGCGTACTGCGCCGCGTGCTCCGCGCGGGCGTCTCCGTGGTCCGCTTCACGGTCGTCTGCGTGGCGCTGGCTTCTGGCATCGCGGTCGCAGGAGGAGCGATCTCCGTGCCCGTGACGGCGACGTTCGGGTTCACGTCACACCACGGCGAGATCGTCCTCGTGCACGTGGAGGAGAGCGTCGGGACGAACGTTCCTGACGGCGCACACGTCGAGCTGATGACCCACGGGATTCTCGTGAACATGCCGGTGGGCGAGGGGATCGTGCGTCCACGGCGGGCGGAGCCGACGACGGTTCCGCTCGACGCGCTGTTCCCCGTCGACGCCGACGGGGCTCGGATCCCGGCTGTGATCGTCGCCGGTGTGGATGCCTCCGGCGAGACGGACGACGTACAGACTTCGGGGCAGGCGCGCGTCGAGCTCGGGACGAGGAACCTGTGGCAGACGATCTGGGCGAGTGCCGTGCTGTCGCCGCTGTCGATCGCTCGAGGCGAGAAGTAGGAAAGGAACGAGGATGAACGACAACGCAATCGAGGTCAGAGGACTCACGAAGAGGTACGGGAATCGGGTCGCCGTCGAGGATCTGTCGTTCGCGGTGCCGTACGGCTCGATCGTGGGACTCCTGGGGCCGAACGGAGCGGGCAAATCGACGACTCTGCGAGCGATCGTCGGGCTGCTCGGGCCGACGAGCGGTGAGAGTCTCATCGACGGCGCGCCGTTCTCCGCACTCGACAACCCCGCGGCGCATGTCGGCGTTCATATGGACGGGTTCGGTTTCGAGGGCGGCATCACGGCCAGGCGCCACCTGGAGATCTCTCGGCTCGCGGCCGGCGCTCCACGCGGTCGAACGGAGGAGGTGCTCGACGAGGTCGGGCTGACCGGAGACGCCCGGCGTCGCGTGAAGACGTTCTCGACCGGAATGGCTCAGCGACTGGGATTGGCTGCGGCCCTGATCGGGTCACCGCGGACACTCATCCTCGACGAACCCGCGAACGGCCTGGACCCGGACGGTATCCGCTGGCTGCGGCGATTCCTCCGCGACTACGCGGCACGTGGAGGAACGGTGCTCATCGCCAGCCATCAGCTCCCCGAGTTGGAGCAGGTGGTCGATGAGGTCGTCGTCATCAAACGGCGCGCTCTCTTCGTCGGGCCGCTGCACGATCTCGTCTCGAGCGGTGGCGATTCGCTCGAGAGCAAGTACTTCGATCTTGTCGAAGGAGCCGCCGCATGAGGGCCGCCGTCCGCAGCGAGCTGCTGCGCGCCGTGAGCGGGAACTCCATCGTGCCCGTCTACCTGGTCGCGCTCCTGATGCCCGCTTTCGTGCTGTTCTCCGACGGCCGGGGACTCGACTTCACGGGCATCGATCCGGCCGCGGTCTCGCTCCGCCTTCTCGAGCCGCTCGCGTGGTCCGGTGTGTCCGCTGCGTTCGTGGCGGCCTACAGCGTGACCCGCGAGTGCTACTACCAATCGATGGACAGGACGCTCACCGCGGTGGGTTCGCCCCGCACGTTCGCCGGCAAACTCATCGCGGGCGCGCTCGTCGCCGTCGCCCTGACCGTCGTCATCTTCGCGGTCTGGACGATAGGCGTCTCGGTCGCTCTGATGCAGGACGGACTCTCACTCGAGCTCACATCGGCAGCATGGCGAGGATACGCGGGAGCGATGGGGAGCGCGATCCTCGGTGCGTTCATCGGAGGGGCGGTGGGCTGGATCACTCGGAACTACTACGTGACCGCGGCGATCGTGCTGATCCTTCCGCTGGTCGTCGAGCTCGCGCTGCTGCGATCGGCGCCGGAGGTGGCGAAGTTCTCACCGGGTCTGGTCCTCGCCGCGCTCAGCATCCCCGAACATCAGCACACTCTGCTCGGCTTCGTCCCCGCCCTCTGCCTCGGGCTCGCCTGGACGGTCGGGTTGGTCGTGGTCGCCTGGCTCCGGGAGCGCGGGAGGCGTGCGTGATCGGCCGGGCGCTGCGAGCCCAGGCGCACAGCTTCTCGGGAGACATCGTGCTCTGCTGGGTGTCGGCGGCATCGATCGCGATGGCACTGTCACTCGTCACGAGCATCTCCCCGGATCTCGTGACGGCGGGCGCCGCCGCTCGAGAGGCCTTCGCCGCGCCGTTCAGCGCCGTCCTCGCGATGTACGGCGCTGTTCTCGCGTCGGTCTACGGCTGCTTCCGCTACACCGTCGACCGACGGGACGGAGTCATCGCCCAGCGGCTGATGCTTCAGCACCGCGGGGCGACGCTCGCGGTGAGGCTGCCGGCAGCGGCGCTCGGCGGCGCGATCGTCGCTCTCGCCGGAGTCGTGAGCGGCCACATCGCGCTGACCGTCACCGGGGGTGGCATCCCTGTGCAGTGGGCGTCCGTCTGGTCCTCGCTGGCACTCGGAGCCACGGCCGCGGTCTGGGGGATGTGCGTCGGAATCCTCGTGCAGGCGCACCTCGTCGCCCTCTTCCTCGTGTCGGCATCCATGGGGTCGGCCATCCTGGTCGCGCTCTTCTGGAAGACCGGCGCCGTGTACATGCCTCTCCTCGCGATGCTCGAGGCGCTGCGCTTCGACCTCGGTGCCGTCGGAATCGCGCCGGCAGACACCCTCGACGGTTCCGCGGCGGTCGTGGTCGCGACCGGCTGGTTGGTGGTCATCCTCGTCGCCGCGGGTGTCACGTTCCTCAGAAGAGACGTGCGGTAGTCGCGCCGCGGGCTGGCCTCACCCCGTCCGGCGTAAAATCGCTGGGTGGCAACCCCCAAGATCGTCCTCTTCTACGTGTTCACCCCGCTCGCCGACCCCGAAGCGATCAGGGTGTGGCAACGCGATCTCGGCGAGGCGCTCGGGCTCCGGGGCCGACTGATCATCTCGAAGGACGGTGTGAACGGGACCCTCGGGGGCGACCTCCTCGTGCTCAAGAAATGGGCGCGATCGTTCCGGTCGTACGCGCCGTTCGCCGACGCCGACATCAAGTGGAGCGAGGGCACGGGGGTGGACGCCGACGGCCGAAGCCTCGACTTCCCCCGGCTGAGCGTCAAGGTGCGCGACGAGATCGTGTCGTTCGGCGCTCCGGGCGAACTGCGGGTCGACCAGGGGGGAGTGGTCGGCGGCGGCACCAGACTGACCCCCGAGGCCCTGCACGAGCTGGTCGAGGAGCGCGGCGACGACGTGGTGTTCTTCGATGGACGCAACTCCCTCGAGGCCGAGATCGGACGCTTCCGAGGCGCGGTGGTTCCCGATACCGACACGACGCGCGACTTCGTGCAGCTGCTCGACTCGGGCACCTACGACCATCTCAAGGGCAAGCCCGTGGTCACCTACTGCACCGGCGGCATCCGCTGCGAGGTGCTCTCGAGCCTCATGACCTCGCGTGGCTTCGGCGAGGTGTATCAGCTCGAGGGCGGCATCGTGCGCTACGGCGAGAAGTTCGGTGACGACGGCCTCTGGCAGGGATCGCTCTACGTGTTCGACAAGCGCGGATCCGTCGACTTCTCGGATCACGCCGCGGTGATCGGGGAGTGCGCGGGATGCGGTGCCGCGAGCAAACGCACCGCGAACTGCCCCGACCCCTCGTGCCGCACCCAGTTCGTGGTGTGCGAGTCGTGCGATCAGGTGCGCTGCACCGTGCACGCCGCGGACTGACGCGCACACCCGGACAGCGCACGGACTCAGGCCGCCAGCACCCCGTCCGAGCGGCGGCTCGCGAAGAGCGATCGCGGTATGACGAAGGCGACGACACGGGTGCGCGCATCCACGCTGCGCCTGAGCTGGCTGAGCACTCTGCGCAACGGCTGCTCCAGGTCGCTCGCGGCGCTACCGGGCGCCCGAGCGTAGCTGGCCCGTTCGACCGCATCCGTGAGAGCGCGCATCGCGTCGGCATCCACTCCGTGGTCGCGCACCAGATCGTCGCCCCGCATGCGAGGGCTCTCGGCATCCGAGAGGGTGACACCGAGGTCGAGCATCGTCGCGCGGAGCTCCGCCCATGCGGATGCCGCGTCGCCGCGTCGCGCGTTGCGTCGGCGCACCGCACCCGTCGTGAGACGGATCGCGGCAGGCAGGAACACCACGAGCAGCACTCCGAGCCCACCCAGCACGACCGGGGTCGGATCGACCCGTTGACCCGCGCTGGTCGCGCCCGTGTTGTCTCCGGCATCGTCGCGCTCGATCTCGGGGGCGGCGGTCTGTTCGGTGCTCGGGGCAGTGGTCTGCGTCGGCGTCGTCGTGCCGCTGCTGCCGCCGCCCGTGGTCGTTCCCGCGGCGAAGGCGGTGGGCACCCCGAGCGATGCGGTCGGCTCGAACGGCACCCAGCCCACACCGGGGAAGCGCACCTCGGGCCAGGAGTGCAGCTGATCGCTGGTGACCGAGTAGACCGATTCCTCTCCGCGGTTCGTGTCGGTGAGTGCGCCGGGCAGATAGCCGACGACGATGCGCACGTCCATCCCGAGGCTCTCGGCCATGAGGGCGAACGCCCCGGCGAAATGGATGCAGTACCCCGACCGCACCTCGAGGAACTGCGCGACCGCGTCGGCGCCCGTGCCGTCGAAACCCTCCTCGACGGGGGTCTCGAGGGAGTAGCTGAACTGATTGCGGAACCACGACTGCAGGGCGATCAGACGGTCGTAGTCGTTGGTCTCGTCGGCGGTGACCTCCCGGGCGGTGGCGGCGATCACATCGGGCAGCTCCACCGGTTCGGCATCGGGGTCGAAGACCGGCTCTGCGGCGGGGATCGCGCGGATCTGCTCCAGTGTGGGGCTGACGCGCGTCGAGCGCACCGTGTAGTCGTTGCCGACGGCATCCGCCGTGCGCGAGGCGACCGTGCGGTTCTCGGGACTCACTCGCCACGCCGCCGGCACTCCCTGCAGGCTCGTCGCCGGGTAGGGGACAGGCAGCCACGAGCTCGACATGCGGATGACGCGGATCGAGGTGGTCTGCTCCGTCGTGGCGATGTCGGGACTCCACTCCTCGGGGCCGAAGCCCTCATCCTGCGCCTGCAGGCCACCGCGATCGGGCTCCCAGACGCGCCCGTCGAACTGCGACAGGGTGGTGAGGCGCAGGTAGGGGGCGGTCGTCGCCGTGGTGGCCAGGGTCAGCACCTCGACCGGGTTCGGCTGCCTGAGGTCGTCGCCCAGGCGCAGTGACGCGTCGACCGTGACCCCGACCCCCGTGCCGGCGACACCGGGGGACAGCGGGAGTGCCGGTGCGATCAGGATCGTCGAGGCGAGCGCGGCCACCCCGACGCCAGCGGCGAGAGTCGTCGATGTGCGCCGCGGCGTCTCCGGGTTCTGCACGGCGGTGTACCGCAGCAGCACGAGCACGAGCACGGCGAACACCACGAACCACACGATGTCTGCGTCGCCGAGCGTGGCGATCATGGGCGTCGCCCCGACGGCGGCGGTGAGCAGGGCGGCGACGATCGCACCGCGCTGAGCGACGAGCGCATCGAGCACGATGGCGACGAACGCGAACCCCACTCCCATCATCGCGGCGAGCCCGGGTGACGACTCGAGAGGGGCGACCCCGTGCACGATCTCGTCCCACGCCGAGACGGCCAGACCCTGGAACACGGCCAGCGTCCGATCGGTCGGGATCACTCCGAAGAGAGCGGTGCCCCCTGCGACGAGCAGGGTCAGGGTGCCGCATGCCACGACGATCTGCACCCCCATCGTCGCGAGGTCGCGCTGCCAGGACTTTCGGCGTCGCAGCGCCGTGCGCGCGATCACGCCCGTCACGCCGATGACCACGATCATCAGCAGCACAGTGGCCGACCACGTGCCCGGGGCGATGACGGCGGTGTACGGCCACATCGCGACGAGTCCTGCCGCGGCGGCGAGCACCGAGGGGACGATCATGCTCGGGGGCAGGTCGTGCTCGCGGTGCCAGGCCGCTCGTGCGGGGCGAGGCCGCGTGGTCTCAGCCTTGAACATCGGCGTCCCCCCGCCGGTCGGCCGAGGACATGGTCTGCCGCTCGGGAAGAACGTCTTCCCATGCCTCGGCGATGTCGTCGCCGAGGACGGCGAACCGCCACCCCAACTGCACCGCCGCTGCCTCGGCGCCCTCCTTCGGCGCGCTGGCGAACAGCATCGGGGCGGCCGCGCCGGACGGACGCAGCAGCGCGGCATCCTCTTCGTCGATCTCGCCGGTGATGTACACGAGCGGCCCGGGCGGGGTGCCGCCCACCAGCGCCGCCAGATCACGCGAGTCGCCCCTCGGACTCACCAGGGCGAGCGCGACGAGCAGGCCGTCACGGTCGTCCTCGTGACCGCGCAGCGTGCCCAGCAGAACGCCGGCGCTGTCGATCACGTCGACTCCGTACCCTTCTTGCATCAGGTGGACGGCGGCCGAGGCGCACAGCGACACGGCCGTCTCGAACGAGTCATCGGCACCGGTGCCGGTGGAGGTACCGGCTGCGGCGGCGCTCCAGCGCGCGGCGCTGCGATCGAGCACGACCAGGGCGTCGGGACTCGACTCCTCCTCTTCCTGTCTCACCATCAGCTGACCGCGGTGCGCGGTGGCCCGCCAGTGGATCCGTCGCATCGAGTCGCCCGAGATGTAGCGTCGCGGCGACAGGTTGTCGCTGCCCTGCCCGAGACGGCTCGACGAGGTCTGTGCGGTGCCGCCCGCGGCTCCGACCCTGACCGTGAGGGGTGCGAGCGTGAACACCTCGGGCACCACCGTCACGGTCCGCGTCTCGCCGAACTCCTGCTCGCGCTGGGCGAGCCCGAACGGGTCGACCGTGCGCAGTACGAGAGGTCCGATGGGCCAGACGCCGCGCCGCACGCCGGTGAGCAGATAGCTCAGCCTGCCCGTCTCGGAGGGGAACTCGCCGGCGGCGTCGCCCGAGACGGCGGCGTCGGGCAGCACGTCGCGCCAGAGTCCGCGGGGGACTCGCAGCGCCCGCAGCGAGAAGCGCAGCGTCACTCGCGAGGTCTCCGACACCGTGAGCAGGTCGGTCGAGATCTGCCGCGCGACCGTTCCCGAGCGACGGGGGAGCACGACGACCAGGACCGCGATGAGCGTGAGCGCCAGCAGCAGGACACCGACATACAGCAGCACCGCAGCCCCGAGCACGTTCGCGGCGATCAGGCAGCCCACGCCGGCGAGGAGCGCAGCCGTGCCCCGGAGCGTGAGTGTCGGACGGCGTCGCATGAGGAGAGGACTCAGGCGCGCACGGCCACGGGCACGCGCACACGCTCGGCGATCTGACGCAGAGCCGACTCGACAGGCTGGGCGCCGGCCCGATGGGCACCGCGTGCGGGGAGCAGACGGTGCGCGAGAACCGGGATGAGCAGCGCAGTGACGTCGTCGGGGATCACGAAGTCGCGGCCGTCGAGCGCCGCCCACACCTTCGCGGCGCGGATGAGCTGGAGGGTCGCACGGGGGCTCGCGCCCAGGTGCAGGTTCGGGTCGGTGCGCGTCGCCTGCGCGAGTGCCACCGTGTACTCCTCGATCGCGGGAGCGACGTGCACCGAGCGCGCCCACGCGATCAGGCCCGAGATGGATGCGGCGTCGGCCACGGCAGTCACCGCCGCCAGGGGGTTGACCGTGTCGCGCTGCCGCAGCATCTCGGCTTCGGCCGCCGCATCCGGATACCCCATCGAGATCCGCATCATGAATCGGTCGCGCTGCGCCTCGGGCAGTGCGTATGTGCCCTCCATCTCGAGCGGGTTCTGAGTGGCCACGACGAGGAACGGATCGGGCAGCATGTGCGTCGATCCGTCGACCGTGACCTGTCCCTCCTCCATCGCCTCGAGCAGAGCCGACTGCGTCTTGGGCGAGGAGCGGTTGATCTCGTCGGCGATCACGATGTGCGCGAACACGGCCCCGCGCTTGAACTCGAACTCGCGGTCGACCGGGTTGTACACGCTCACGCCGGTGACATCGCCCGGAAGCAGATCGGGCGTGAACTGGATGCGGCGCACCGTCGCGTCGATGGTCGCGGCCAGTGCTCGCGCCAGCATCGTCTTGCCCACACCCGGCACGTCCTCGATGAGCAGATGCCCCTGGGCGAGCAGACACACGATCGCGCTCCGCACGGCATCCGGCTTGCCGTCGATCACACGTCCGATCGAGCCGATGATGGCCGACGTCTGCGCGGCGAACTGCTCGGCGCCGACGACGGTCGGGATCAGGGGCGGATTCTCTGGCATGCGTTCCCTCTCACGTGGGCGCTGCGGTGCGCGTGGATCGATCGTATCGCCGCTCCCTGCACATGGGGTGACAACGGGATGCGCCGGTGGTCGCCTCAGCCCCAGACGCGTGCCCGCGGTTCCGCGCCGTCGAGTCGGCTGTCGCTGCTGCGCGCGACGCGCAGCAGCGCGAGCCCCTGCATCCCGCCGAGCTCATGCAGCGAGCACGGACCGATGGCCTCGCGCCAGTGTGCGTGGAATCTCTCGGCATCACCCCGTCGGCGGCCGATCAGTCTCGGCACCGCGAGCAGCGTGCGGCCGGGCGAGAGTCGATCGGCCAGGCGTTCGATCGAGCGCAGCCGCGGGAGCCCCGCGGTGTCGACTCGCAGCAGGAAGCGCGGCGTGCGCACCGGGGCGAAGAGCTCCTGCACGGCGTCGGCGACCACCCGGGCGTCGTCTGCCGAGCCGCCCAGCTCGATGCGGATGCGAGTGCGGTCGGCGTCGTCGGTGCGTGCGACGATCGACGACTCGTCGATGGCGCCGATGCGTCCCGCGTCGTGCAGGGCGCGGGCGACGACGGTCGCGGCGGCTCGATAGACCTCGGCCGGACGGGAACGATCACGAAGGGTCCGGCCGAGCACCCGCAGCGCAGACGCCGCCGCCCCCGTGAGACCGCCGGCCGCCACGACCCCGAGGGCGAGCGGTGCCGAGGTCGCGAGTCCCAGAATCGCCAGCACAGCGAGCACCGCCGCCGTGCCGGCCGCGCCGAGTACGAAGGACCCGATCGCTCCTGCGCTCGCCGCCCGTCGGGTGAGCAGCAGGGGCGACCGTGTGGAACGGCGCACCGTCACGACCTCGCGGTCGCGCGACCGGTAGGGCTCGCCGATGCGCCACTGGCTCCGCGTCTCGGCGCGAGTGGGCTGCTGCGCCTGCACGAGCGCGTCGAGGTCGGCGACCGACACCGACGAGTCCTTGTCGAGCACGCGTTGCCAGGTCTCGAGGCCCGCCGCCGGGAGTGCATGCCCCACCCCGCTCACGATCCGACCGTCGCCATCGGCACTCACTCCCCTCAGGTGGGAGTGCCGACGGCGCAGGCGATCCGATTCCGATCCGTCGTCGAGGTCGACGTGCGATGGGATCAGGCACACGACCGACCAGTTGTGAGCGACCTTCTCGGTCCACGCGGGATCGAGCCTCAACGTGCGTCCGCGCAGCTGCTGCGTGCCCGACGCAGTCGCCACCGTGGTGAGGTCGATCAGGGTGTTCACCGAAGGGCAGTCCCAGCCCTCGCCGAGCAGACCGCGCGTGCCCACGAGCAGGCGCACGTGGCCGCGACGGATCAGCTCCGACACCGCGCTCACGAGGCGTCCGCTGCCCACGCCGGGTGCCTGCAGCTCTCGGAGCGGACCGATCCCGTCGACGACGTCGACCGGTGCCTCGAGGATCTCAGCGAGCGAGTCTGCGATCCCGTGCGCGTCATCGGCGCGCACGCGCAGGTGGCGGGAGGTGAGGAGCACGGGGCACAGGTCCGCGACGACGGGGTCGACGGCGAGCAGATCGAACGTCCGGAGCGCGCCCGCGGGCGCATCGCCGACCAGTCCTCGACTGTTGCCGTGCGCCACGAAGTCGGTCACGACCACGGCGCGCACGCGGTCGCCATCGGCCCCGGCGAGCTCGCGCCGCAGTATCTCGACCGCCGCATGGTCTTTGGCGGCCGAGAAGGCGAGTGTCGTCTCGACCGGGTCGCGTCCGCGGCGGATGCCCCGATCCGTCAGCGCGTATCCGAAGTCGGCGAGCGCGCGCCGCACGTACTCCCATTGCCCCTCGGCATCGGGGTCGGACAGCAGACGGCTCTGCGCGAAGCGCGCGAGCACGGTGAGCAGGTCGTCGGTCGTGCAGCGGCCGAGCAGCGCAGGCGGGATCGCGGCGATCAGCGGATGCTGCGGTGCGACCTCCCGCAGCACGAGCCCGCAGGATCGCGTGAGGGGGAAGTCGGCGGAGAACGCGCGATCGAGCCGTGCGAGGGACGTCTCGTCGCGAGGGTCGTGCCCGCCCGCGAGGTCGGGAGCGTCGGCATCCGTCGGCTGCAGCTGCTGCTCGAGATAGCGGACGCCGTCGGGTGTCGAGAGCACCTGCCTGATCAGATCGTGCAGCAGACCTTCGTGGCGACGGATGAACGCGGCCTCGGCCGGGGTCGGCTCGGTGAACGCCACATGGTCGCGGTAGGGCGCCAGGTGTCCCTCCTTCACGACGGCGGGCGTCGGCACCTCGTAGTCGACCTCGCCCAGCAGGTGGCTGTAGTTCTCGAACTCGGTCTCGTCGTCGGGCGACGGCAGCGTCGCCGTCAGTCCGATCAGCAGGGGCGCTGCCCCGGTCTCGCGGATGCGGCCGGCCAGATAGGCGACGACGACGGCCCAGTGGTCGAGCAGATGGTGGCACTCGTCGAGCACGATCGTGCGCACGCCCGCTGCGACGATCCGATCGATCAGCGCGACGGCATTCGGATGCAGCACCCGGGCGAGCTCCTCCGGCCGCTGCCGCGTGAAGCGCGAGCGGAGCCGCCGTGCGCGGTTGCGGATGCCGGACCGATACGCCGCGGCGTTGTCGACGGCGAGTGCGGCGAGCCAGGTCGCGGCGTCCGCCTCGGTCCGACCGGCCGCGACGAGTTCATCGATCCACACCGTGCGAGCGAGGTCGTCGAAGGGCGAGCTGTCGGTGGTCACGCTGAGCAGCTGATAGGTCAGGACGGTGAGATCGCCGAGTCGATCGGGGTCGTCCGAGACAGAGGACGGATCGACGGCCAGGTCTGCGGCCGTGCGCAGCCACTGATGGCGAACGGTCACGGTGGGCGACAGCACAAGCGCGCGGTGACCTGCTCGAGCCGCCAGGAGCAGACCGAGCAGCGTCTTGCCCGATCCCGGCGGGGCGACGATGTGCAGCGGCCCGTCGCCCTCGAGGCCCGGATGCTCGAGCACCTCGGCCTGATAGGTGCGCAGAGTGCCCGAGAAGCGCCAGGTCGACAGGGGGGCGGCGGTGGCGGGAGGCATGACCCGACCAGTCTGTCAAAGAGCGGGTGCGGAGATCGGCTAGACTGTTCTCGGCTCTCCGCGTGGCGGCATCCAGGCCAATTCCCCCAGGGCGGAAACGCAGCAAGGGTAACCGGGCTCTGCTGGGTGCGCGGAGAGTCACTTTCTTTTCCGGCACGCGCTCGCCGCATGCTCCCCCTGTCTGCGGGGATGCACCGTCGGCTGTCAGCGTCCTCCGGGTCAGCCCTGTCAGGATCATGATGTGACCAGGCCCGACATGACCAGCACCGGCGGCCCTTCTCGGGAATCCGCTCTCGCGCGCTTCGCCTCGCCGGTGCTGCTGCTGGCCGCCATGTGGCTGGTGCAGCTCGTCGACGCCGTCCTGCCGCTCTCCTTCACGGGCTTCGGGCTCCGCTCCTGGGATCTCACCGGTCTCGCGGGCATCGTCGTCTCGCCTCTGCTGCACGCGAGCTGGGCGCACCTCATCGCGAACTCCGTGCCGTTCCTCGTGCTCGGCTGCCTCGTCGCCGTCGAGGGGACCCGCCGGTTCTGGGCCGTGACCGCGTTCGCGGCGATCATCGGCGGCCTCGGCACGTGGATCGTGAACGCGCCCGGCGCTCTCACCGTGGGGGCCTCCGGCCTCGTTTTCGGGTACTTCGGCTACACCGTCATGCGCGTGTTCGCGCCCGGCCGCGTGTCGCACCGCATCCTGTACGCCGTCATCGCGATCATCGTGATCGCCTTCTACGGCGGATCCATGCTCGCGGGGGTCGTCGGCGTGCGCGACGGCATCTCGTGGCAGGCGCACCTGTTCGGGGCGATCGGCGGCGCACTCGCGGCCTTCGTCGGCCGCGGATCGGCCCGCCGATCGTGAAGGTCGACCCGCGATGACCGCCGGTCGTGGCGCGAGCACCGCGAAGAGACGCGCGTCGAAGAGGCCGACATCGCGATCGCGGTCGGCGAAGAGTCGCTCGGCGCGGCCGGGTGTGCGCCGACGCACGTCGCCGCGCCGCCGCGCGCAGAAGCGGCTGCAGCGCAGACGGATGCTCGGTCGATGGGCCCTCGCCGCGGCCGTCGTGATCGCGGTCGCCGGGGCGGCGGTGGCGATCCCGCTGAGCCTCGCGCACGAGAAGCCCGTGGCGATCTGCCTGAGCGACCCGACGACCTTCCCGCAGCACGGCGTCGCGGGCTGGGAGGGCGAGCAGCTCGAGAACGCGGCGACGATCATGCAGACGGCATCCGCGCTGGGGTTCGGTCGAGACGGGCAGATCCTCGGGGTGATGACCGCCATGGGCGAGAGCAGCCTGCGCAACATCGACTACGGCGATTGGGAGACCACCGGATTCACGAACCCCGACGGCAGCCGCACGACGAGCATCGGGCTCTTCCAGCAGCAGGAGTGGTGGGGGAGCGTCGAGCAGCGCATGGATCCGGCGACTGCGGCGACCCTGTTCTACGAGCGACTGGCGCGCGTGCCGGAGTGGCATGCGCTCGACCCGTCTCTCGCGATCCATCGGGTGCAGATCAACCTCGACCCGGCGTACTACACCCGCTACCGGGCCGACGCCGTCGCGGTCGTCGACGCGCTCTCGACGGGCTGCTGAACGCTTTCTCCCGGCCGGCGACCCAGCGAATCCAGAGTGAGGTGCACCTAAGCTGGGGGCGTGGCGCAGAGCATCTACATCACCTCGGCCGAAGGCCATACCGGAAAATCCACGATCGCCCTCGGCGTCCTGGACGCGCTCATGCGGGTCACCCCGCGGGTCGGCGTCTTCCGTCCGATCGCGCGCTCGGTGACCGAGCGGGACGAGGTGCTCGAGCTGCTGCTCGCGCATGACGGCGTGCAGCTCGACTACGAGGACTGCATCGGCGTCACCTACGACGATGTGCGCGACGATCCCGACCGGGCGCTGTCGACCATCGTCGCGCGGTTCAAGGCCGTCGAGGCGCAGTGCGATGCCGTCGTGATCATCGGCAGCGACTACACCGACGTCGCGAGCCCGGCCGAGCTCGGCTACAACGCCCGCATCGCCGCGAACCTCGCCGCCCCCGTGCTGCTCGTGCTCAGCGGGCGCGATCAGCAGCGCCAGGCCGAGCAGCTCGGCACCACCACCGCCCGCACGGCCGCGGCGGTCGGTCAGATCGGCGCGCTGGCCCTGGCCGAGCTCGAAGCCGAGCGGGCAGAGCTGTTCGCGGTGGTCGTCAACCGCGCCGACCCCGACATCCTCACCGACATCGAGGCGGCGGTCTCTGCGGTGCGCCCGACGAAGAGCACCCCGGTGTGGGCGATCCCCGAAGACCGCACGCTCGTGGCGCCGTCGATCCGCGGCATCCTCTCGGCGGTCGAGGGGAGACTGATCAAGGGAGACCCCGACCGGCTCGGGCGCGAGGCCCTGACGATCGTGGTGGCCGGCATGTCGATGGTCAACGTGCTGCCGCGACTGACCGAAGAGGCCGTCGTGGTGATCCCCGCGGACCGCACCGAGGTGCTGCTCGCCACGCTGCTCGCCGATGCCTCGGGCACCTTCCCGCGCGTCGCCGGCATCATCCTGAACGGTCCGTTCCCGTTGCCCGAGCCGATCGTGCAGCTTCTCGACGGCTTCACCTCGACGGTTCCGATCATCGCGACCGACCTCGGCACGTATGACACCGCCGTGCGGGTCATGGGCGCTCGCGGTCGCATCTCGCCCGAGTCCCGCACACGCTACGACCGCGCGCTCGGGCTCTTCCAGACCCACGTCGACATCGCCGAGCTGACCACTCAGCTCGGCCTGGCGGAGTCGCGTGTGGTGACTCCGCTGATGTTCGAATACGGGCTCATCGAGCGCGCCCGCGCCGACCGCCGCCGCATCGTGCTGCCGGAAGGCGACGACGACCGCATCCTGCGCGCCGCCGCGACCCTGCTGGCACGCGAGGTCGCCGATCTGACCATCCTCGGCGACGAGAACGCGGTGCGCGCCCGTGCGGTCGAACTCGGCATCGACATCACCGCCGCGCAGGTGATCAGTCCCACCGACCCCGAGCTCGTCGAGCGTTTCGCGGCCGAGTACGCGCGGCTCCGCGCGCACAAGGGCATCACGGTGGCGCAGGCCGCCGACACCGTGACCGACGTGTCGTACTTCGGCACGATGATGGTGCATCTGGGCCTCGCCGACGGCATGGTCTCGGGCGCCGCGCACACGACCGCCCACACCATCCGCCCCTCGTTCGAGATCATCAAGACCAAGCCGGGCGTGAACGTCGTCTCGAGCGTCTTCCTCATGGCGCTCGCCGACCGGGTGCTCGTCTACGGCGACTGCGCGGTGATCCCCGACCCGAGCAGCGAGCAGCTCGCCGACATCGCGATCTCATCGGCTGCCACCGCGAAGCAGTTCGGCATCGAGCCGCGCATCGCCATGCTGTCGTACTCCACCGGAGAATCCGGCACCGGGGCCGACGTCGACAAGGTGCGCGCCGCCACGGCGCTCGTGCACGAGCGTGCACCCGAGCTGCTCGTCGAGGGGCCCATCCAGTACGACGCGGCCGCCGACGCCGCCGTCGCGAAGGCGAAGCTCCCCGACTCCGCGGTCGCCGGCCGTGCGACCGTCTTCGTCTTCCCCGATCTCAACACCGGCAACAACACGTACAAGGCGGTGCAGCGTTCGGCCGGTGCCGTCGCGATCGGCCCTGTGCTGCAGGGCCTCAACAAGCCGATCAACGACCTCTCCCGCGGTGCGCTGGTCGACGACATCGTGAACACGGTCGCGATCACCGCGATCCAGGCGCAGGCGGAAGGGACGGCATCGTGACTGCGATCCTCGTGATCAACAGCGGGTCGTCCTCGCTGAAGTACAGCCTGATCGACATCGAGAACGAGAACGAGCTCGCGAGCGGACTGATCGAGCGCATCGGGCAGGATGCCGGGGCCATCACGCACACCGTGCGGCCCGACACGACCGCGGATGCCGTGGTGACCATGCTCGACGGCTCATACGAGCAGGAGCGTCCGGTGGCCGACCACGCCGAGGCGTTCTCGGTCATGCTCGAGCAGTTCGAGGCCCACGGCCCGTCGCTCTCCGAGCGCGCACCCTCCGCCGTCGGGCATCGCGTCGTGCACGGAGGAGCGCGGTTCTACGCCCCGACGCTGGTGACGCCCGACGTCGAGCGGCAGATCGACGAGCTCGCGGTGCTGGCCCCGCTGCACAACCCCGCCAACCTCGCCGGCATCCTCGCGGCGAAGGCGGTGTTCACCGACGTCCCGCATGTCGCGGTGTTCGATACGGCCTTCCACCAGACGCTGCCGCCCGCGGCGTACACATACGCGATCGACGCCGAGCTCGCTGCGCGGCATCGCGTGCGGCGCTACGGTTTCCACGGCACGAGCCATCAGTTCGTGAGCGAATCGGCGGCCGCCTTCCTCGGACGCGACCTGGGCACGCTGCGCCAGCTCGTGTTCCATCTGGGCAACGGTGCATCGGTCACCGCGATCGACGGCGGGCGCTCGGTCGAGACGTCGATGGGTCTCACCCCGCTCGAGGGTCTCGTCATGGGAACGCGCTCGGGCGACCTCGATCCGGCGGCGCTCGTGCACCTCTCGCGCCGCGCGGGGTACTCGATCGATGACCTCGACGCGCTGCTGAACTCACGCAGCGGCCTCAAGGGCCTCGCGGGACGCAGCGACATGCGCGACATCCTCGCGGGGCGAGAAGCCGGCGACGAGGCCGCCACGCTGGCCTTCGACGTGTACATCCACCGTCTGCGCGCGTATGCGGGGTCGTACATCGCTCAGCTCGGCGGTGTCGACGTGATCTCGTTCACGGCGGGTGTCGGCGAGAACGCCCCCGCCGTGCGCGCCGAGGCCATGGCCACGCTCGGGTTCGCGGGTGTCGAGATCGACGCCGGGCGCAACGCGGCGCGAGCCAGGGGAGTGCGCCGCATCTCGACCGACGCCTCGTCCGTGACGGTGCTCGTGGTGCCCACGAACGAGGAGCTCGAGATCGCCCGGCAGACCTCGCGGATGCTCTGACCGGCATCCCGCCGACGCGAATCCGCGATCGGGGGTTACCGCCGACGCCTCGGCCCAACTACGCTTGCACAGTGGCACGGAGAGGTGCCGGAACCATCGTCCTTCTCCTGGAGGCTCCTGTGCCCGAAGCACTGCCCGACCTGCTCCGCGCCGACGGGGTCCTGTTCGACCTCGACGGCGTGCTCACACCGACCGCCGAGGTGCATATGCGCGCCTGGAAGGTCGTGTTCGACGAGGTGTTCGCCCGTTGGGGCATCGAAGCGCCGTACACCGACGCCGACTACTTCGACTACGTCGACGGCAAGAAGCGCTACGACGGCGTCGCGAGCCTTCTGCACAGTCGCAACGTCGAGGTGCCCTGGGGATCGGTCGACGATCCGCCCGAGGCCGAGACGATCTGCGGCATCGGCAATCGCAAGAACGCGGCCTTCGCGACCTCGCTGCGCGCCGAGGGCATCGCCCCGTATCCCGGTTCGCTCGCGCTCGTCGAGAATCTCTCCGCCGCCGGTGTCCCGATCGGCGTCGTGTCGAGCTCGAAGAACGCCGAGGAGGTGCTGGGTGCCGCCGGCCTCCGCTCGTTCTTCCGCGTCGTGGTCGACGGGGTGGTCGCCGAGCGCGACGGCCTCGCCTCCAAGCCCGCCGCCGACATGTTCGCCGCCGGCGCCGTGGCGCTGGGGGTGGACCCGGCCACGAGCGTCGCCGTCGAGGATGCGACGTCGGGTGCGGCCTCGGCCGCTGCTGCCGGATTCGCGACGGTGGTCGGCGTGGACCGCGGCACCGGAGCCGATGCGCTGCGCGCCGCGGGCGCGACGGTCGTCGTCGACGACCTCGATGCCTTCCTCTCTGCGCCGGGCGGCTCCGACGCCACCGACTCCGCATCCCGCTCCGACTCCGAGGAGACCGCATGATCGACCGCGAACGCTTCCCCGTCGACCCCTGGCGTCTCATCGAGACGCGCTACTCCGAGAGCGGCGTGGCAGAGACCCTCTTCAGCGTGGGCAACGGCTATCTCGGTCTGCGCGGCAACCACATCGAGGGTCGGGGAGCGCACGAGCACGGGACGTTCATCAACGGCCTGCACGAGACGTGGCCGATCCGGCATGCCGAGCAGGCGTACGGCTTCGCAGAGGTCGGGCAGACGATCGTCAACGCGCCCGACGCCAAGGTCATGCGCGTGTACGTCGATGACGAGCCGATCTCGTTCGACGAGGCCGACGTGCGCGAGTACCGCCGCACGCTCGACATGCGCACGGGTGTGCTCGAGCGCATCGTCGTGTGGGAGACCCCGTCGGGCAAGCGGGTGCGCATGCGCGACGAGCGCATCGTCAGCTTCGAGGAGCGCCACCTCGCCGTGCTCCGCCTCGAGGTCGTCGTCGAGAACGCGGATGCTCCGGTCACCGTCAGCTGCCAGATGATCAACCGCCAGGACGGCGCCGGCGTGTACGCGGGCACTCCTGTCGAGGCGAAGAGCGGCTTCGATCCTCGCAAGGCCGAGAAGATCGCCGAGCGTGTGCTCGAGCCGGCAGAGCACTGGCAGGACGGGCTGCGCTCGGCACTGTCGTACTCGGTCGCCGCCTCCGGCATGACGGTCGCCGTCGTCGCCGATCACGTGATCGAGACCGAGAACGACTACACGTCGCGCACGCTCATCGAGGAGGACATCTCGAAGAACGTCTTCCGCGTGCAGGCGAAGGCGGGTGTGCCGATCACCGTGACCAAGCTCGTCAGCTACCACACCTCCCGCGGTGTGCCGCCGCGCGAGCTGGTGGACCGCTGCCGCCGTTCGCTCGACCGAGTGCGTGTCGAGGGCGTCGACGCCCAGTTCGAGCGCCAGGCCGCATGGCTCGCCGCGTTCTGGGAGCGCAGCGACGTGCAGATCGGCGGCCACGACGACATCCAGCAGGCCACTCGGTGGTGCCTGCTGCAGCTCGCCCAGGCCTCCGCCCGCGCCGACGGCACGGGCGTGCCCGCCAAGGGCGTCTCGGGCTCGGGGTACAGCGGCCACTACTTCTGGGACACCGAGATCTACGTGCTCCCGTTCCTCACGTACACGTCGCCGCAGTGGGCGCGCAACGCGCTGCGGGCGCGTGTGCTCATGCTGCCGGCCGCCCGCCGCAGGGCGGCTCAGCTCAACGAGGCCGGCGCGCTGTTCCCCTGGCGCACCATCAACGGCGAGGAGGCCTCGGCCTACTACGCCGCCGGCACCGCGCAGTATCACATCAACGCCGACGTCAGCTTCGCGCTCGGCAAGTACGTGCGTGCCACCGGCGACGACGACTTCCTGCGCCGCGAGGGCATCGACATCGCGATCGAGACCGCGCGCCTGTGGGCGACGCTGGGCTTCTGGCGCACCTCGCGCATCGTGGCCGACACGAACGACGACGACGGCATCGAGACGTTCCACATCCACGGCGTCACCGGGCCCGACGAGTACACGACGGTCGTGAACGACAACCTGTACACGAACGTCATGGCGCGCTACAACCTGCGCTATGCGGCTCGGGTCGTGCGCGAGGCGCGTGAGGCGAACGGCGAGGAGTTCGCCAGGGTCGTCGAGCGCACCGGACTCGCCGAGGGCGAGGCCGAGGGCTGGGAACGGGCCGCCGACGCGATGTTCATCCCGTTCAGCGAGAGTCTGGGCATCCACCCGCAGGACTCGCTGTTCCTCGAGCGCGAGGTCTGGGATCTCGCACACACCCCGAAGGAGCAGCGGCCCCTGCTGCTGCACTTCCACCCCCTCGTGATCTACCGCTTCCAGGTGCTCAAGCAGGCGGATGTCGTGCTCGCGCTCTTCCTGCAGGGCAACCACTTCACGCCCGAGGAGAAGAAGGCCGACTTCGACTACTACGATCCGCTCACCACCGGCGATTCGACGTTGTCGGCGGTCGTGCAGTCGATCCTCGCCGCCGAGGTCGGCTATCAGGATCTCGCTCTGCAGTACTTCCGGCAGTCGCTGTTCGTCGACCTCCACGACCTGCACCACAACGCCGCCGACGGCGTGCACGTGGCATCCGCGGGCGGCGTGTGGACGGCGCTCGTGTGCGGCTTCGGCGGTATGCGCGACTACGCGGGCGAGCTGAGCTTCGACCCGCGTCTGCCCGCGGACTGGCCGTCGTTGTCGTTCCCGCTGCAGTGGCAGGGGTCTGCGCTGCAGGTCACGATCACGGCCGACGAGCTGCGGGTGCACGTGAGCACGGGCGAGCCCGTGCCGTTCAGCGTGCGTGACGCGGCCTACATCGCGACGGTCGGTGACGACGTGGTCGTCCCTCTCGCCGACCAGGGGCCGATCCTCTCGGGGCGCCCCACGCTGCGGCAGTTCGCCGACGCGCTCCGCGAGGACGGCACGCGGCTGTCGGCATCCGTGCCGGTGATCACGACCGCGATCCCGATCATCGAACCGATCGACTGAGGGTGCTGATCACGGCGGTGCTCTTCGGGCTCGTGCCCGGAGTGCTCCTGCTCGTGCTCGCGGTCGTCGAGCGCGCACGGTCGGTGCAGCGCGTCGCGTCTCCCGGGCCGCGGTTCGCGCCCGCGGAGCACGCGACCGTGCTGTCGGACGCTCTGCTGCTGAACGCCGACCGCAGGGCGGTCGCGGCCGCGCTGATCGACCTGGCCGTGCGACGCAAGGTGCGCCTGTTGGTCGACTCGGACGACGCGGATTCCCGTGGGTCGGGCCGACGTGAGCCGGTCGGCATCGAGATCGTCGAGGGTGCGGCGTTCACACCCGAAGAGCTCGGCGTGCTCGAAGCGCTGTTCGGCCCGGATCACACGCCGGGGCGGGTGCGCAGGTTCGGTTCGGATGCTCGGGCGCTGCACCGTCGGGTGCGCGGCGTCATCGACGAGGCCGAGAAGCGGCTCGCGAGTGCGGGGCTCATCGGTCGTGGCCGACGCGGCTGGGCCACGTTCCTGATCCGCGTCGCCGCGGTGCTGGTGGCGGGCGTCTGCCTTCTGCTCCTCATGGCCGCGTGGGCGGTGAGCGAACCCGGCGCCGCGCTCTACGCCGTGCTGAGCATCGGCCTGCTCGTCGCGATCGCGGCGATCGTGATCGCTCCGCGACCGTGGCGCCGTTTCCGCCCGGAGTCGCAGCCGGGGCGGGAGCATCTCGCGGGCCTGCGCGAGTACATCGCCCTCGCCGAGGCGGAGCCTCTGCGGTTCTCGCAATCGGCCGACGGGGCCGATCTGCGGGCCGATGTCTCTCCTGAGGCGTCGAGCGCCCGGCTGCAGAGGTTCCTGCTGAACGAGCGACTGCTGCCCCACGCGGTGCTGTTCGGACTCGAACGGTCGTGGGCGGCCGTGCTGCAGACAGAGTCGCGCGAGCTGCGCGTCGTCGAGGGCATCGACGGCGCCATGGAGGTCGCGGGTGCGGTGATCGAGGTGATCCAGCTGGCCGGCGGCGTCGTGCAGCTCGTGAGCGCGGTCGGCGATCTCGTCGACGCTACGGGCGGTGTGGTCGAGGTCGTCGGCGGAGTCTTCGAGGCCGTGTCGTCGTGATTCCGCGCGGCGGCTCGGTGCTCGCAGCGGCAGGGCGCAGAGCACGCGTGCTGCGGGCTGCCCCCGTCTGCCGGAACGTCCGTGGCACGCCGTAGGCTGGTGTGGTGACCACAGCCCTCTACCGCCGCTACCGCCCCGAGTCGTTCGGCGAGATGATCGGGCAGTCCCAGGTGACCGATCCGCTCATGACCGCACTCCGCGGCGACCGGGTCGGACACGCGTATCTCTTCTCGGGCCCCCGTGGCTGCGGCAAGACCACCTCGGCGCGCATCCTCGCGCGGTGCCTCAACTGCGCCGAGGGGCCGACCGATGTGCCCTGCGGCAGGTGCCCGAGCTGCGTCGAGCTGTCGCGCGCCGGCGGAGGATCCCTCGACGTCGTCGAGATCGACGCGGCGAGCCACAACGGTGTCGACGACGCTCGCGACCTGCGTGAACGCGCCACGTTCGCTCCCAGCCGCGACCGCTACAAGATCTTCATCCTCGACGAGGCCCACATGGTCACGCCGCAGGGGTTCAACGCGCTGCTCAAGCTCGTCGAAGAGCCTCCCGAGCACGTGAAGTTCATCTTCGCGACGACCGAGCCCGAGAAGGTGCTCGGCACGATCCGCTCGCGCACCCATCACTACCCGTTCCGCCTGGTGCCTCCCGCGGCCATGCTCGAGTACGTCGAGAAGCTCTGCGTCGAAGAGGGCGTGGTCGCCGAACGCGGTGTTCTCCCTCTCGTCGTCCGCGCCGGCGGCGGGTCGCCACGAGACACCCTGTCGCTGCTCGATCAGCTGATCGCCGGATCGGATTCACCGGCGGGTTCCGAGACGGTCACGGTCGCCTACGAGCGCGCCGTCGCCCTGCTCGGCTACACGCACGCCGCCCTTCTCGACGAGATCGTCGATGCGCTCGCCGCGGGCGACGCGGCAGCCGCCTTCCCCGCGATCGACCGTGTCGTGCAGACCGGCCAAGACCCTCGTCGTTTCGTCGACGATCTGCTCGAACGCCTGCGCGACCTGATCGTGATCGCGGCCGTGGGCGACGGAGCCTCCTCGGTGCTGCGCGGCCTCGCCGAAGACGACCTCGCGCGCATGCGCACGCAGGCCGACTCGTTCGGCGCAGCGCGACTGTCGCGAACGGCCGACGTGGTCAGTGCCGCGCTCGACGACATGTCGGGGGCGACCTCTCCGCGCCTGCATCTCGAGCTCATGGTGGCGCGGGTCCTCGCCGCAAGCGCGGATGCCGCGGTCGCCGGCGGTGCTCCCGCGGCGGCGCCGAGGGTCGATGCAGCACCGGCACCGGCACCAGCGCAATCACCGGCACAGGCACAGGCACAGGCACAGACACCGCCGGCCGCCGTGCAGCGACCGAGCGCTGCCGCGCAGCCCGAGGCGACGGAGCCGCAGCAGGCTCCGAGCACCGCGCCCGCCGAGGTCACGATCGACTCCATCGGGTCGACGATCCATGCGGCCCCGGTCGAATCCGCGGCGTCCGACTCTCCGGGCCTGGTGGCCGCAGACGTCGCCGAGGCCACCGAGGTCGCCGCAGAGGCGGCCGAATCCAGCGCGTCCGAACTCGAGGCATCCGCACCGGCGGAGCCGTCGGGACCCGTCACGCTCGGCCGCATCACCGAGTCGTGGCCCGGCGTCCTCAAGCGACTCGAGGGGCTCAGCCGCACCTCGTGGCTGCTCGCGACGGCCGTGCAGCCGCTCGCGTACGACACCGAGTCCGAGGTGCTCACGCTCGGCTTCGCGAGCCAGCACGACGTCGCGAAGTTCAAGGGGACGACACCCGGTGCGGGGCCGTCCGACCACCTGCGCATGGCCATCGAGCACGAGGTGGGAGTGAAGGTCAAGTACCGACCCGCGCCCATGCCCGCGGGAGGCGCACCGCGTCAACCGTCGTCGCCCCCTTCCGGTGCGCCGGCCGCCGACGCTCCCGCATCGGAGCCTGCGTCAGCGCGCTCACCCCGCCCGCAGACGAGCAGCGCCTCAGCGGCGTCCGTGACCGAGTGGGCGGTGGCCCGAATTCCCGCGTCGATCGAGCCCGTGACGATGCCCGTCCCCGCTGCGGAGTCAGGGACCACGGCACTCGCACCCGCGACGACGCCCACGGCGCCCGCAGCGGCGACCCCCGCACCCGCGACGCCCGCCGACGAGGCTTCGGCAGCGTCCGTCGCGTCGCCCGGCCAGGGTTCCGCACCCGCGGCCCCCGGTCGGGCGGCGAATTCGCCGGCCCCGCAGCCCGCGCGCGCCCCCGAGGAACCCCCGTATCCGGCCGATGACGAGCCGCCCTATTACGACGACGAGCCGCCGTACGATCCCTCGTACGAGCCGACGCCGCCTCGGGGAGCACCCGGTCAGGGCACGCCGGCCCCTGCCGCCACGGCTCGCGCGGGCGCGGCGACAGCGTCGGCATCCGGGCGCGCCCCCGCGTCGGCATCCGGTCGTTCCGGGTCCTCGGCTTCCCCGACGACTCACGCGGCGTCCGCCGCACCGACCATCACCGAGCGCACCCCGGCCGGGGGAGTGCAGCGCTACGGTGAGGCCGTGATCCGCCAGGTGCTCGGCGCGACGTTCGTGCGCGAAGAGCCCTACGAGCCCCCGACGAGGTTCTCCTGATGTATGACGGCATCGTCCAAGAGCTGATCGACGAGTTCGGTCGCCTACCCGGCAT
This sequence comes from Microbacterium sp. EB106-03-03-XG65, assembly GCF_058791955.1. Taxonomy (NCBI): domain Bacteria; kingdom Bacillati; phylum Actinomycetota; class Actinomycetes; order Micrococcales; family Microbacteriaceae; genus Microbacterium; species Microbacterium sp. EB106-03-03-XG65. The sequence continues at coordinate 388,832 of NZ_JBYTEB010000002.1, read as the reverse complement.
CGGGCCCAAGTCCGCTCAGCGCATCGCATTCCACATCCTGCAGACGCCGACCTTCGACGTCGCGCGCCTCTCCGAGCTGCTGGTCGAGATCCGCGTGCGTGTGCGCTTCTGCGAGATCTGTGGCAACGTGGCCGAGCAGGAGCGCTGCGTCATCTGCCGCGACCCGCGCCGCAACGCCACTCTGATCTGCGTGGTCGAAGACGCGAAAGACGTCGCGGCCATCGAGCGCACCCGTGAATTCCGAGGGCTCTATCACGTGCTGGGCGGGGCGATCAGCCCGATCGCGGGCATCGGTCCCGACGACCTGCGCATCGCACAGCTCATGACGCGTCTGGCCGACGGCACGGTGCAAGAGGTGATCCTGGCGACGAACCCCAATCTCGAGGGCGAGGCGACCGCCAGCTACCTCAGCCGCCTGCTGACGACCATGCAGATCACGGTGTCGCGCCTCGCTTCCGGATTGCCGGTCGGCGGCGATCTCGAGTACGCCGATGAGGTCACGCTCGGGCGTGCATTCGAGGGCCGGCGCGTGCTGTGAACTCGCAGGGCGGCTTCTCGCGACGCGGATGGCTGCTCTTCGGGGCGATGGCCCTGCTGTGGGGCGTGCCGTACCTCTTCATCAGCATCGCCGTCGAGTCGATCTCGCCCCCGGCCATCGTCGCCGGGCGCACGCTGATCGCCGCTCTGCTGCTGCTTCCGTTCGCGATCCGCGGCGGTGCGCTGCGGGCGGCGTGGAAGCACTGGCCCTGGGTGCTCGCCTTCGGCCTCGTCGAGATGGCAGGCCCCTTCGTGCTGCTCGGCCACGCAGAGATGACTCTGCCGTCCGGCATGACCGGGCTTCTCGTCGCGACCGTGCCCCTGTTCGCCGCACTCATCGCGCTCGGCGGGGGAGACAGGGGAGTGCTGCGTCCGACGCGGGCGATCGGCCTCCTCGTCGGGTTCCTCGGCGTCGCGATCGTCGTCGCAGGCCCCGGACTCTTCGGCGGTGAGATCAGTCTGCTCGCTGCGGGTGAGGTGCTGCTCGTGGCGATCCTCTATGCCATCGCGCCGTTCATCGTCGCCCGCAAGCTCGCCGAAGTGCCGTCTCTGGGCACCATCACCCTGTCGCTGCTGATGATCGGCGTCCTCTACCTGCCCATCGGGCTGCTCACCCAGCACCGGCTGCCCACACTGCCGTCGGTCGTCGCGCTCGTGGCCCTCGCCGTCATCTGCACTGCGGTGGCGTTCCTCGCGTTCTTCGCCCTGATCCGCGAGGTCGGGCCGGTGCGCGCACCGCTGTTCACGTACGTGAACCCCGTGGTCGCGATCATCCTCGGTGCGATCGTGCTCGCCGAGCCGCTCACCCCCGGGCTGCTGATCGGCTTCCCGTTGATCATCGCAGGATGCTGGTTCGCGGCCACCGGAGGGCGCTTCCGCCCACCCGCATCCACCGCCGACGATCTCGCCCTCTCGCCCACTCCGCCCGCTCTCTGACGCGTCGGGCCCGCAACGCTCCGGCGACGACACTCCGCGGCCCCGGTCCGCCGGTCGCTGGCCCCGTCACATGCGACTCGCGGCATACGCGGCGATCGTAGAATGATCGTGGGCGGATCCGCCCGACATCCCAGGGAGTGAACGTGGCCCTCATCGTGCAGAAGTACGGCGGCTCATCCGTCGCCGACGCAGAGAGCATCAAGCGCGTCGCCAAGCGCATCGTCGACACGCGTCGCGCCGGGCACGACGTCGTTGTCGCCGTCAGTGCGATGGGCGATACGACCGATGAACTGCTCGACCTCGCGAACGAGGTCGCGCCGATCCCCGCACCGCGCGAGCTCGACATGCTGCTCTCCAGCGGTGAGCGCATCTCGATGGCGTTGCTCGCGATGGCGATCCACTCGATGGGCTTCGAGGCCCGTTCGTTCACCGGCAGCCAGGCCGGCATGATCACCGACTCGCATCACGGTTCCGCGCGCATCGTCGACGTCACTCCGGTGCGACTGCGTGAGGCCCTCGACGAGGGTGCGATCGTCATCGTCGCCGGGTTCCAGGGTTTCAACCGCGACACCCGTGACATCACCACGCTCGGCCGCGGCGGTTCCGACACCACCGCCGTCGCCCTCGCTGCCGCGCTGAGCGCCGATGTCTGCGAGATCTACAGCGACGTCGACGGCATCTTCACGGCCGACCCCCGCGTCATCCCGAAGGCGCAGAAGCTCGATCACATCGGCAGCGAAGAGATGCTCGAGCTCGCCGCCAACGGCGCCAAGGTGCTCTACATCCGCGCCGTCGAGTACGCACGCCGTCACGGCGTCCTCATCCACGCCCGCTCGACGTTCTCGTCGGCCGAGGGCACATACGTTCTGGGCGAGGGCATGAAGAACCCTCGCGAAGCCGAGGGAGCAGCCATGGAAGAGCCGATCGTCGCCGGAGTCGCCACCGATTTCGGCCAGGCCAAGATCACGGTCGCCGGGGTGCCCGATGTCCCGGGCAAGGCCGCGGAGATCTTCAAGATCGTCGCCAAGTCCGGCGCCAACGTCGACATGATCGTGCAGAACGTGTCGGCGGCCTCGACCGGACGCACCGACATCTCGTTCACGGTCCCCAAGGCGGATGCCGCGGCTGCCCTCAAGGCGCTCGCGGGCGATCAGGCCGAGGTCGGCTTCGAGAACCTCGTGCACGACGACCAGATCGGCAAGCTCTCGGTGGTCGGCGCGGGCATGCGCACCCATTCCGGCGTCTCCGCGATCCTCTTCGAGGCGCTGTCTGCCGGAGGCATCAACATCGAGATGATCTCGACCTCCGAGATCCGCATCTCGGTCGTGCTGCGCGACAACGAGCTCGCCGAGGCGGCCCGCACCGTGCACGCGGCATACGGCCTCGACGGCGAGAACGAGGCGACGGTCCACGCAGGCACCGGTCGCTGACGGCATCCGCCCTTCGGTGGCCACGATAGACTCACCGAAACCCTGACATCGGCGCCAGGCGCGGCATCCGCATCCCGACGTCGCGCCCGAAGCCTCTCTGCTGTACTGCACGACGCCAAGGAACCTCATGACCCGCATCTCCGACTCAGGACTCTCCGTCGCCATCGTGGGCGCCACCGGCCAGGTGGGCACCGTGATGCGCGAGATTCTCGCCGAGCGATCCTTCCCCATCCGCGAGCTGCGCCTGTTCTCGTCGTCGCGCTCCGCCGGCACGGCGATCGAGTTCGGCGGTGCCACGGTGATCGTCGAAGACGTCGAGACCGCGGATGCCACCGGCATCGACATCGCACTCTTCTCCGCCGGTGCGACCGCCAGCCGTGCCTACGCGCCGCGCTTCGCCGAGGCCGGGGCCGTCGTGGTCGACAACTCCAGCGCCTGGCGCAACGACCCCGAGGTCCCGCTGGTGGTCAGCGAGGTCAACCCGCACGCGATCGACGACCGCCCCCGCGGCATCATCGCGAACCCGAACTGCACGACCATGGCCGCGATGCCGGTGCTGAAGGCGCTGCACGCCGAGGCGGGCCTCGAGCGACTCATCGTGTCGACGTATCAGGCCGTGTCCGGCTCGGGTCTCGCCGGTGCGCAGGAGCTCCTCGGCCAGGTCGAGGGCGTGCTCGCGCAGGGCGACACCCTGCGCCTCGTGCACGACGGCTCGGCGATCGACTTCCCCGAGCCCGAGAAGTACGTCGCCCCGATCGCCTTCGACGTCATCCCCTTCGCCGGCAACCTCGTCGACGACGGTCAGAACGAGACCGACGAGGAGAAGAAGCTCCGCAACGAGAGCCGCAAGATCCTCGAGCTCCCCGACCTCCGCGTCGCGGGCACCTGTGTGCGCGTGCCGGTGTTCACGGGGCATTCGCTCTCGATCAACGTCGAGTTCGCCCGCGACATCACCCCGCAGCGCGCTGCCGAGGTGCTGAGCGAGGCGCCTGGCGTGGTGCTCGACGAGGTGCCGACCCCGCTGCAGGCAGCGGGTAAGGACCCGAGCTTCGTGGGTCGCATCCGCGCCGACCAGTCGGCTCCCGAGAACAAGGGCCTCGTGCTGTTCATCAGCAACGACAATCTGCGCAAGGGCGCCGCGCTGAACGCGGTGCAGATCGCGGAGATCCTCGCCGAGCGGCTGGCGTCGTAGCACTCGCGTCATAGCCTCTGCGCATCCCCGTCATACGGAACCGGTCTGACCGGGCCGGGCTCCGTGGTCGGTCGTGTCGTGACCTCGAACTAGACTGTTCCGGTGACCGAAAACGTCGATGTCGTCTTGATCGGTGGTGGCATCATGAGCGCCACCCTGGGTACTCTGCTGCACGAGCTGCAGCCGGATTGGAAGATCGTCGCATTCGAGCGACTCTCCGATGTGGCGCAGGAGTCCTCCAACCCGTGGAACAACGCGGGCACGGGTCATGCGGCGCTCTGCGAGCTGAACTACATGCCGCAGCAGAAGGGTGCACCTCTCGACCCGGCCAAGGCGGTCTCGATCAACGAGCAGTTCCAGCAGAGCCGTCAGTTCTGGTCGTCGCTGGTCGAGCGAGGAGTGCTCGACGAGCCCTCGACGTTCATCAACGCCACTCCGCACATGACGTTCGTGCGCGGTGAGAAAGATGTCGCGTACCTCAAGGACCGCTACGAGGTGCTCAAGAAGCAGCCCCTGTTCGACGGCATCGAGTACAGCGAAGACTCGCGTGTCATCAACAAGTGGGCGCCGTTGCTCATGCAGCAGCGTCGCAAGGGCGAGCCGTTCGCGGCGACCCGCGTGCCGGCCGGAACCGATGTCGACTTCGGCGCACTGACCCACCAGCTCTTCGACCACCTCACCCAGTCGGGCGTCTCGCTGCGCACCAACCACGAGGTGCGTTCGCTCAAGAAGCAGAAAGACGGCTGGCTGGTCAAGTACCGCACCACCATCGGGCGCACGCCGAACGAGATCAAGGCGCGCTTTGTCTTCGTCGGCGCCGGTGGCTGGGCTCTCAAGCTGCTGCAGCGCTCGGGGATCCCCGAGATCAAGGGATACGGGGTCTTCCCGATCGGTGGGCAGTTCCTCAAGACGAGCAACCCCACGATCGTCGCCCAGCACAAGGCCAAGGTCTACTCGCAGGCATCGGTCGGTGCGCCCCCCATGTCGGTGCCGCACCTCGACACCCGCGTCGTCGACGGCGAGGCGTCGCTCATGTTCGGCCCGTTCGCGACGTTCAGCCCCAAGTTCCTCAAGAACGGTTCGATGCTCGACCTCGTGACCCAGGTGCGGCCGCACAACCTGTGGCCGATGCTGCGGGTCGCGTTCGCGAACCCCGACCTGATCACCTACCTGGTGGGTGAACTGCTGAAGAACCACGGCAAGAAGGTCGACAGTCTGCGCACCTTCATGCCCACCGCGAAGGACGAGGACTGGACCCTCATCAACGCGGGTCAGCGCGCGCAGGTGATGAAGAAGGATCCGAAGAAGGGCGGCGTGCTGCAGTTCGGCACCGAGGTCGTGGCGGCAGCCGACGGATCGATCGCCGGCCTGCTCGGCGCCTCGCCGGGAGCCTCCACGGCGGTGCCCATCATGCTCGACCTGCTCAAGAAGTGCTTCCCCGAGCAGTATCCCGGGTGGGAGCCCGAGTTGCGCGAGCTGATCCCTACCTTCGGGAAGACGCTCAACACCGATGCGGCGCTGGCCGAGAAGTCCACCGCGGCCACGGCCGCGACGCTGGGCATCAACGAGTAACGCGCCGGTGGCGAAGCTCTACTTCCGCTACGGAGCGATGAACTCCGGCAAGTCGACCTCGCTCCTGCAGGCCGCCTACAACTACGAGGAACGCGGCCAGCACGTGCTGCTCGCGAAGCCTGCGATCGACACGAAGGGCGCCTCGCAGATCGACAGCAGGCTCGGCATGACCCGAGACGTCGACTTCCTCATCGGCGCGGATGACGACGCCAGAGCGCTCTCCGCACAGCACAGCCGCGATGCGGCCATCGCGTGCCTTCTGATCGACGAGGCGCAGTTCCTCACGGCCGGGCAGGTCGACGACCTCTTCCGCATCGCGATCGAAGACGACATCCCGGTGATCGCCTACGGCATCCGCAACGACTTCCTCACCCACGCCTTCCCGGGTTCTGCCCGGCTGCTCGCGATCTCGCACTCGCTCGAAGAGCTCAAGACCATCTGCCGCTGCGGACGCAAGGCCGTGTTCAACGGCCGGGTGATCGGTGGTCGCTTCGTGTTCGACGGCGACCAGGTCGCGATCGATGAGGGCGCCGACGGTTCTGCGACGCCCGAGCTCACGACGTATGAGTCGCTGTGCGGGGCCTGCTACCTGCAGGAGTCCGGCGGCCGCCTGGGCTGAGTCCGGCGGACGCCTGGCGTCCCTCACCCGCAGACCCTGCGTTGGCGGGTGGTCCGTCGTGCGCGGATTGCGTGGTCTGACCACACGCGCTACTGTGGTCAGACCACAGGCTCGCACGGCGCGGAGTCTGATCCGACCGCGATGAGGAGAGCGGATGCCCGAACAGCCCGCACGCGCATGGCGCCTCGTGCTCGAACACATCGAGCGCGACCTCCTCGACGGGCGCATCGGCCCGGGGGACCGCCTTCCCTCCGAACGCGATCTCGCGACCGATCTCGGCGTGGGGCGCTCGAGCGTCCGCGAGGCGCTGCGAGTGCTCGAGGTGATGGGTCTGATCCGCACGTCGACCGGCTCAGGGCCGCAGTCGGGGGCGATCGTGATCTCGACCCCCACGGGTGGCATGTCGACGCTGCTGAGGCTCCAGGTCGCCGCGCGCGGGTTCTTGCTCGAAGACGTCGTGCAGACCCGTCTTCTCCTGGAGGATGCGGTGGTCGCAGCGCTCGCCGACAGAGCCGAGCGCGACCTCAGCGCCGCGCACCGCGTGCTCGACGCCATGGACGCGGAGGGGCTCACTCCTGCGGAGTTCCTCGCCCTCGATGCCGAGCTGCACCTGGCTCTCGCCGACTCGAGCGGCAACACCGTGGTCGCCGCGATCATGGCCGGTCTCCGCACGGCCATCGAGTCCTACGTGCTGGAGGGGGCTGCCGCGGTGGCCGACTGGGACGGCATGGCAGAGGGTCTGCGCGCCGAGCACCGCGCGATCATCGACGCGATCGATGCGGGTGACGCCCGGGCTGCCCGTGATCTCGTCCGCGCACACATCACCGGCTACTACGAACGCACCGGATCCCTGAGCGTGTCTCAGGGCGACGGTCCTCCACGAACGACCGACTGAAAGGACAGCGATGGTCCAGCGCCAGCTCCCCAACCCCGCAGAGCTCCTCGAGCTCATGCAGTTCAAGAAGCCTCAGCTCGACGGAAAGAAGCGGCGCCTCGACGGTGCGCTGACGATCGACGACCTGCGCGCGATCGCCAAGCGCCGCACGCCCAAGGCGGCTTTCGACTACACCGACGGTGCCGCAGAGGGCGAACTGTCCCTCACGCGGGCACGCCAGGCGTTCCAGGACGTCGAGTTCCACCCCGGCATCCTCCGTCCGGCGCCCGATGTCGACACGTCCGTCGAGATCCTCGGCGGACCGTCCGCGCTGCCGTTCGGCATCGCTCCGACCGGCTTCACCCGTCTCATGCAGACCGAGGGCGAGGTCGCCGGTGCCGGAGCAGCGGCAGCCGCCGGCATCCCGTTCACGCTCTCGACCCTCGGCACGACGTCGATCGAGGGCGTCAAGGCAGCGAACCCGCATGGCCGCAACTGGTTCCAGCTCTACGTCATGCGCGATCGCGAGATCTCATACGAGCTCACCCGGCGCGCGGCGGCGGCCGGCTTCGACACGCTGCAGTTCACGGTCGACACCCCGGTCGCGGGTGCGCGCCTGCGCGACAAGCGCAACGGCTTCAGCATCCCGCCCCAGCTCACCCTCGGCACGATCATCAACGCGATCCCGCGCCCGTGGTGGTGGTACGACTTCCTCACCACTCCGAAGCTCGAGTTCGCCTCGCTCAGCACCACCGGCGGCACGGTCGGTGAGCTGCTCGATGCGGCGATGGACCCGACCATCAGCTACGACGATCTCGCCGTGATCCGTGACATCTGGCCCGGCAAGATCGTGATCAAGGGCGTACAGAACGTCGAGGACTCGGTGCGGCTGCGCGACGCGGGTGTCGACGGCATCGTCCTGTCCAACCACGGCGGGCGTCAACTCGACCGCGCGCCGATTCCGTTCCACCTGCTTCCCGAGGTTCGCAAGGCCGTCGGCGACGACTTCACGGTCATGGTCGACACCGGCATCATGAACGGTGCCGACATCGTCGCCGCGGTCGCCCTGGGGGCCGACTTCACCCTCATCGGGCGCGCCTACCTCTACGGGCTGATGGCCGGTGGCCGGGCCGGCGTCGACCGCACGATCGAGATCCTGCGCACCGAGATCGAGCGCACCATGCGCCTTCTCGGCGTCGCCTCGCTCGCCGAACTCGAGCCCTCGCACGTCACACAGCTCACGCGTCTCGTGCCGGTCGCGCGCGCCGCATCCGACGTCGTGGTGAGCTAGCCGCACATCCCGCCCTCGCGTCGCGTCCTCGAGCATCGTTCGAGGGCGCGCGTGAGGGCGCGCGTGCGCACGGTTTCTGCGGCCGGTCGATGCGCCGGCTCGGGTCAGAGCATCTTCAGCAGCTCGTCGAGCTTGTCGGCGGTGTCTTCCCAGCCGTCGACGGCGACCGAGGGCACGCCGATCGCGCGCACGGGGTAGTCGTTGCCGCCTTCGTCGAGGCGGTCCCCGTAGAAGAGCATCGAGCCCAGGGGGATTCCGGTGCGCTCGGCGAGCTGGCGCATGCCGTAGGCCTTGTCGATCCCCGCGCGGGTGATGTCGATCGACGTCGAACCGCCCGAGCGCACCTCGAGGCCAGGCAGTCGCGCCGCCACGGCATCCCGCAGGGCCTCGCGCTTCGAGCCTGTCGGGTCCCAATCGTGCTTGGCGTCCCGGGGAGCCGTCTGGCCGAGGGCCGAGAACGTGATCTGCGAACCGCGGTCCTCGAGGATCTCGCCCCACGGCTCGGCTTCCCACAGGCCGAGGCGCTCAGCCTCCTCGCGCAGGGCGGAGAGCGCCGCAGACTTCTCTTCGTCGCTGAGGTCGTGCGCGTACAGCGGGGTGAAGTCGCTGCCGTCGTGTCGCAGATAGCGGGTGCCGCAGGTCGGCAGCAGGTGCAGGCGGGCGACGGCCGCGGCATCGGCGTCGGTGAGCTGGGCGATGACCTGCGCGCGGAACTGCGCCTCGTTGCCGCCCGAGATGATCGCGACGTCGACGGTGCGCAGCAGCGCGAGCAGCTGCGCGGCGATCCGGGGACTGATGGCGCCCTTCGAGGGAGCGAGCGTGTCATCGAGGTCGAAGGCGACGAGGGCAGGCGTGGTCATGATCTTCCCAAGATACGGGGCGGATGCCGGAGCAGCCGCCGTACAGAGAAGGCCGCCCGTGAGGGCGGCCTTCGTGTCACTGGTCGGGGTGACAGGATTTGAACCTGCGACCTCTTCGTCCCGAACGAAGCGCGCTACCAAGCTGCGCCACACCCCGTTTTGCAACCCTCCGAGTCTACAAGAGAGGAGGGTGAAACGGCGAATCGACGCTCAGTCTCGGGCCGTGAGTGTGAGCAGCGTCGCCTCGGGTCGGCACGCGAAGCGCACCGGCGCGTAGATCGAGTGTCCGCAGCCCGCGCTGACGTTGAGAGGCACGGTGCGCCCGTCGGTCGTCCACGTGCTGAGGCCCTTGGCCTGCTTCAGCGGGATGTCGCAGTTCGCGACGAGCGCGCCGTAGCCGGGCAGGCAGACCTGACCGCCGTGCGTGTGCCCCCCGAAGATCGCCTCTGCACCCAGATCGATGAAGCCGTCGAGCACGCGCTGGTAGGGCGCATGCGTCACACCGATCACCGAGGTGGCGGCATCACGAGGACCGAGACGGTCGATCGCGGCGGGCAGGTCGTCCAGACGATCCCAGTCGCGGTGGGCATCGCTGACTCCGAAGAAGTCGACCTGGTTGCCGGCCACCGTCATGCGGGCCGCGGTGTTGTTCAGAGTCGCCCAGCCCAGCTCGGCGCTGAAGTACGCATCCATCGCGGCGGTGTCGAGAGTGGAGGCCTTCTGGTGCTTCTGTGACGGGCCCATGAAGTACCGGAAGGGGTTGCGCGGTGACGGCGCCGTCACATCGTTCGATCCGTGCACGAAGACGCCGGGGATGCCGGCGAGCGGATCGAACGCGCGACGGATGCCGTCGAGCCCGTCGCGGTGACCGAGGTTGTCACCGGTGTTGACGATCAGATCAGGCTTCAGCTGGGCGAGCGAGGCCAGCCAGTCCTGCTTGCGATGCTGCCACGGCGCCATGTGGGCATCCGAGATGTGCAGCACGCGAATAGGGGCGGAGCCGGGTGCCAGCGCGGATGCCGTGGCCTCGCGCACCGTGAACAGGTAGCGCTCGATGCCGATGCCCCACACTGCTGCCGCGGCACCAGCGGCCCCCACCGCGCCGAGCGCGATGAGGGCCGGGTGTGCTGATGTGCGGGCGGTCACTTGCAGGTGACCGTGATCGACGTGCTCTTGCTCGTCGCCGTGTTCGCGGCGGGGTTCGTGCTCTCAACAGTCGATCCCGGCGGGTTGCACGAGTTGTCGAACGAGATCGACGAGAAGCCGGCGCCGAACAGCGCGTTCTGCGCGTTCGACTTCGACTGCCCGGTGATGTCGGGCACGGTGGCCGCCTGGCCGTTGCTCGGCGAGATCGTCACGGTCGCGCCGCTCGCGGCCTGGCCGGCCGGGTCCTGCGCCATGATGACATCGCCCTCGGGGCCGTCGACCGGGGCGCCGACGACGACCTGGAAGCTCTTCTCGCGCAGCGCCTGCGTCGCAGCATCCACAGACATGCCGACCACGTTGGGCACGTCGGTGAGGATCTGCCGGCTGAGGTTGTTGTCCGGTGCCGGGAACGCCTCGCCGCCGTAGAGGTCGTTGGCCGCGCCCTGCATCGTCTTCGCGAGGATGTAGCGCATGGCGTTCAGGTCGGTCCCGCCCCAGCCCTGGCGCAGGATGCTGGCCGTACCTTCAGAGCGTCCCACCCAGACCGAGGTGGTGACCTGGGTGCTCGACTCGATCATCATGGTTCCCCACGACTCATGCGTTCCGGTCTTGCCGATCAGGGGCACGCCGTCGTTCGTGTTGGCGCGGTTACCCGTGCCGCCACCGTTCATGACGCCCTGCAGGGCGAAAGCCGCGGTCGCAGCCACCTCGGGCTTGATCACCTCGGAGCAGCTCTGTTCGGGGATCGGCAGCTCGTTTCCTTCAGCGTCGACCACGCGGTCGATCGCCCGAGGCTCGCAGTGGACACCCTTGTTGGCGACGGTCGCATAGGCACCGGCCATCGCGAGCGGCGAGATGTACTTCGGGCCCAGGATGTCGTAGGGCGCCGGCGGGTCGTCGGTGGTCTTCTTGCCGTTCGACAGCGTGACGCCCATGCGGTCGGCGACCGCGTTGATCTCGCAGAGGTCGAGCTTCTCGGCCATCGCGAGATAGCCGCTGTTGAGCGAGTCCGCCGTGAACTTGAGGACGTTGCCGGTGTAGCCGCCCTGGTTGCCGAAGTTCTGGATCTTGGTGCGGTTCGTCAGCGTCTCGTCGCCGCAGCGGAACTTCGTGAACACGCGGTTGTTGGCGTTGAGGGTCTCACGCACCGAATGCCCGTTCTCGAGCCAGTCGATCAGGGTGAACAGCTTGTAGGTCGAGCCGACCGAGAAGCCGTTCGATCCGCCGTGCGCCTTGTCGGTCGCGAACACGAGCGAGGAGTATGCCTGGTCGCCCTGGATCGTCTCGCTGAAGTTGGTGTTCTGCGTGATCGCGAGCACTCGACCGGTCTGCGTCTCGAGCGAGACGCCGGCCGCACCGAAGTACTGGTTGTCGTAGTTCGCGGGGACCGTCTCGAGCATCTCGGCCGCCGCGGCGTTCTGGATGTCGATGTTCATGGTCGAGTAGATCTTGAGACCGCCCTGACGCAGCAGGTCGCGGCGGTCCTCCTCGGTCTCACCGAAGGCGGGGTCGGTCAGCACGACCGACTTCACGTACTCGCAGAAGTACGCGCTGCGAGCGATGTTCACGGCCGCAGCGCAGCCCTGGGTCGGCTGGCTGATCGCCGGTCCGATGGGGGAGGCGTTGGCCTCGTCGAACTGCGCCTGCGTGATCTTGTTGTTCGCGAGCATGCGCTCGAGCACGTAGGTGCGGCGTTCCATCGTCTCGGCGTAGCCGTCGGCCTCGCTGTTGTGCCCGACGCCCTCGTCATCCGTCCAGGTGCCCTGCGGCTGGTCGATGCGGTACTGGTTCGGGTTCTGCACCATGCCTGCGATCGTGGCCGCCTGAGCGAGGGTGAGGTTCGCCGCGGTGGTCGAGAAGTAGTAGTTGGCCGCCGACTCGATGCCGTAGACCGTGCCGCCGAAGTTCGCGATGTTCAGGTAACCCAGAAGGATGTCGTTCTTCGAGTACTCCTTCTCGACCTGCAGAGCGAAGCGCATCTCCTGGAGCTTGCGCTCCACGCCCTTCGCGCCGTCGGCGTTGGTCGCGTCCAGCCAGCACTGCTGCAGGTCGTCGGCGTAGGTGCCCGAGGCCGGGTCCGCCTCCTGCTCGCACTCCTGGATCAGCACGTTCTTCACGTACTGCTGCGTGATGGTCGACGCGCCGCGGTCATCGGTGCCGCGCAGGTTGTCGACGAGGGCCTTGGCCGTCGCGCCCACGTTCACGCCGCCGTGGCTGAAGTAGTCCTTGTCCTCGCTCGAGAGGATCGCGTCGAAGACGACGGGGTTGATCTGCTCATACGTGACCGGGATGCGGTTCTGCTCGTAGAACGAGGCGAGCTCGATCTCGTTGCCGGCCGAATCGGTCGCGACGATGGTCGACTGCTCCATGGGTCGGTTGACCTGGAGGTTGGCGGGAAGATCCTGGAAGATCGTCAGCGCCTGCGAGCCTGCGATACCGGTCATCGCGAGGACCGGGGTGACGCTGGCCGCGACGAGGAGTCCGGCGACAGCGCTCAGTCCGACGAGCCCGAGGACTCCACCGAGCGCACCACTCACCGTGCGATTCTTTTGGGGCATACGCTTGATCGTAGGGGAGTTCCCTGAATACAGCCTTTGACGCATCTGCGGGTCGCGGATGCGGCCAGACAGGAGTGCCATGACCACGTGGGAATACCTCACCACGCCGCTGCTCATCCACAACACCGCCGCGATCCTCAACAACTGGGGCAAGCAGGGCTGGGAGCTCGTCCAGGTCGTGCAGGGGCCTGAGGGCGGACTCGTCGCCTACTTCAAGCGCCCGGTGACGTCGGATGCCGCGGGCAACGCCGGACTCGCCGCCGCCGCGCAGGCGTCCCGCCAGTTCGAGGGTGGTGCCGCGTGAGCCTCTCGACGCGCCTCGCCGAGCTCGGCATCGAGCTTCCTGCGGTCGCAGCCCCGGTCGCCGCCTACGTCCCCGCCGTCGTGCACGAGGGCCTCGTCTACACCTCCGGCCAGCTCCCGTTCGCGGACGGTGCGCTGCCCGCGACCGGCAAGGTCGGCGCCGAGGTCTCCGCCGATGACGCCAACGCCTATGCCCGCACCTGCGCGCTGAACGCACTCGCCGCCGCTGCGGATGCCGCCGGCGGTGTCGACAACATCGCCGGAGTCCTGAGGGTCGGAGGGTTCGTCGCATCCGTCCCCGAGTTCACCGGACAGCCGGGCGTCATCAACGGGGCGAGCCTGGTGCTCGGCGAGATCTTCGGCGATGCAGGGCGCCACGTCCGCGCTGCCGTGGGTGTGCCGGTGCTTCCGCTCGACAGCCCGGTCGAGGTCGAGGTGACCTTCATCCTCGCCTGAGCGAGCTGCATGCCGAGAACGCCCCCTCCCGTGATCGGGAGGGGGCGTTCTGCATCCGGTCGTGCGGTGCGGGCGCTCTACTTCACCTGTGCCGAGATGATGCTCATCACTGCGGTGTCGGCGAGAGTCGTCGTGTCGCCGACCTCTCGGCCCTCTGCGACGTCGCGCAGCAGACGCCGCATGATCTTGCCCGAGCGGGTCTTGGGCAGCTCGCCCACGATGTAGACGTCGCGAGGGCGCGCGATGGCGCCGATCTGCTCGCCCACCCACTGCCGCAGCTGCTGCGCGAGACCTGCAGGGTCGTGCGCCGACAGGTAGCTCTCCTTGATGATGACGAAGGCCACGACGGCCTGGCCGGTCGTCTCGTCCGCAGCGCCGACGACCGCGGCCTCGGCCGTGGCCTCGTGGGCCACGAGCGACGACTCGATCTCGGCGGTCGACAGACGGTGCCCGGAGACGTTCATCACGTCATCGACGCGACCGAGCAGCCACAGGTCCCCGTCGGCGTCGAGCCGCGCACCGTCGCCGGCGAAGTAATAGCCCTGCTCCTCGAACTTCTCCCAGTACGTCTCCTTGTAGCGCTCGGGGTCGCCCCAGATGCCGCGGAGCATGCTGGGCCACGGCTCGGTGACGACGAGCAGGCCCCCGTTGCCGTTGCCCACCTCGACGCCCGCCTCATCGACCACGTCGATCGAGATGCCGGGAAGCGGGACCTGCGCGGAGCCCGGCTTGGTGGACGTCACGCCGGGCAGAGCCGAGACCATGATCGCGCCGGTCTCGGTCTGCCACCAGGTGTCGACGATGGGGGTCTTGCCCGCGCCGATGACGTCGCGGTACCAGATCCAGGCCTCGGGGTTGATCGGCTCGCCCACCGAGCCGAGCAGACGCAGCGACGACAGATCGAACTCCGCGGGGACGCTGCGGCCGATCTTCATGAACGAGCGGATCGCGGTCGGAGCCGTGTAGAAGACCGAGACCTTGTACTTCTCGATGATCTCCCACCAGCGGCCCGGGTGCGGGGCATCGGGGGTTCCCTCGTAGATCACCTGGGTCGCACCGTTCGCGAGCGGACCGTATGTGACGTAGCTGTGTCCGGTGATCCAGCCGATATCGGCCGTGCACCAGTAGACGTCGGTCTCGGGATGCAGGTCGAACACGTACTTGTGCGAGTACGCCGCCTGCGTGAGGTAGCCGCCGGAGGTGTGCAGGATGCCCTTGGGCTTGCCGGTCGTGCCGGAGGTGTAGAGGATGAACAGCGGATTCTCGGCGGGGAAGGCCCGGGCGGTGTGCTCGGGTGAGGCGCTGGGCACCGCCTCGTGCCACCAGATGTCGCGCTCGGCGTTCCAGTCGACCTCGTTCTCGCCGCGACGCACCACCAGCACGTGCTCGACGGTCTGCTGCTCTCCGTCACCGCGGTCGGCCAGCGCCTGATCGACCGCGGGTTTGAGCGCCGAGACGCGACCCTTGCGGTACCCGCCGTCGGCGGTGATCACGAGCTTCGCCCCGGCGTCGTCGATGCGGGACCGCAGGCTGTCGGCGCTGAAGCCGCCGAACACGACGGAGTGGATCGCGCCGACCCGCGCCACGGCGAGCATCGAGGCGACGGCTTCGGGGATCATCGGCAGGTAGATGGCCACGCGGTCGCCGTGACCGATGCCGAGCCCTTCGAGCACGTTGGCGACCCGCTTGACCTCTTCGGTGAGCTCGGCGTACGTGATCGTGCGGGAGTCGCCCGGCTCGCCCTCCCAGTGCAGGGCGACGCGGTCGCCGTTCCCCGCCTCGACATGGCGGTCGAGGCAGTTGTACGCGACGTTCAGCTCGCCGTCGTCGAACCACTTCGCGAACGGGGGAGTCGACCAGTCGAGCACCTGGGTGAAGGGCTTGTGCCACTCCAGCAGCTCGCGGGACTGCTCTGCCCAGAACGCCTCGCGATCGGCCGCCGCGCTCTCATACAGCGCGGGGGAGGAGATCGTCTGAGCGACGAAGTCCTCGGAGGGCGGGAACTGGCGGGTCTCATCGAGGAGATGATCGATCTGGCTGCTCATCGGCAGGCGCTCCTTTGCGGCATGGCAGGTCGTGCGGGCTGAACGCGGGGGTGACGCGATCAGGTCAGGGCGAATCTAGCCCCGGCCGCAGACATCGCCTACCGCCGAAAGTCGGTACTCCGGCGGGTTTTGTCAGGACGGTCGCCTTGCGTACACTCGACGACAGCCGAATAATCATTCCGGCCTTGGCGTGCCCGAATCCCCCGAAAGGGCCCGCCGTGGGCGGCATCTCATTCCCCCCGTGAGATGTCGCCCAATTCTGTGGGAGCGCTCCCGGGGTGCGATCGCTCCCGACGTCGTCTCTCTGCACGACCCGCGTCGGGACGGTGTTGCTCACAGGTGGTGTCGGCCGCGGACTCGGGGCCCTCGTGCCCGCCCGCCTCGCGCCTACCGTCAGGGCATGCCTGATTCCTTCGTCATCCGTCCGCGGGCGACGCCGCCCGCCGGCGGCCGCGCTCCCGAGGTCCGCGTCGATGCGATCGCGATCGATCCCGCGTTCGGTCCGCTGCGCGAGTACTGCGCCGACCCCGACGTCACAGACGTCTTCGTGAACGGGCCCGCGGGGCTCTTCGTCGATCGCGGGCACGGCACCGAGGCGGTGCCGGGCTGGAGCGCCTCCGAGCGCGAGGTGCGCGACCTCGCCGTCGCGCTGGTGGGTCTCGGTGGGCGACACCTCGACGATCAGGCGCCCTGCGTCGACGTGCGGCTCGATTCGGGCATCCGCGTGCACGCTGTCCTCGCCCCGGTGGCGACGGCGGGAACAGCGCTGTCGATAAGAGTGCCGCGCGTGCGAGCCGCCGATCTCGACGCTCTCGCCGCGCTCGGCACCTTCGACGCACGGCGGCAGAGCTGGCTGCTCGGACTCGTGCGCGACCGCGCGAACATCCTCATCACCGGCGGCACCGGGACGGGCAAAACGACGTTGCTCTCGGCACTGCTGTCAGCGGCGCCGGCCTCGGAGCGGATCGTCACCATCGAGGATGTCGCCGAGCTCAGGCCGCGGCACCCGCATCACGTGGCGCTCGAAGCACGGCAGTCGAACCTCGAGGGCGCCGGAGGGATCAGCCTCGCGCGTCTCGTGCGGGAGTCGCTGCGCATGCGGCCGGACCGTCTGGTGGTGGGGGAGTGTCGCGGAGAAGAGGTCCGCGAGCTTCTGACGGCACTCAACACGGGTCATGACGGAGGGGCGGGCACGCTGCACGCCAGTGGTCTGGGCGACGTCCCCGCGCGGATGGAAGCGCTGGGCGCGCTCGCCGGGATGGATGCGGCGGCACTCGCGCGTCAGGTCGTCAGCGCGTTCACCGTGGTGCTGCATCTCGAACGCGCGCCCGACGGCCGGCGACGCATCGGGCAGGCGGGGGAGTTCGGACTGGCCGGTGATCGACTCACCATCGCCGAGGTGCAGCCGTGGTGAGAGCCCTGAGGCGCGGGCCGGTCGACGACGGCGGTGCCGACGCCGCCACTTCGGTGCACACGCTCGCCGTGCTGCTGCAGGCAGGAGCGGTCCCGCTGACCGCCTGGCGCCATCTCGGCGACACGGGAGACGCTCATGCGGCGGCGGTCGTGGAGCGTGTCGCGCAGGGCGCGCCCCTCGTCGTGGCGATCGAGTCCGAGGGGGGAGCGTGGCAGGATCTCGCTGCGGCCTGGGAGGTCGCGACCACGGTCGGCGCACCGCTGGCGGAGGTGCTGCGCATGATCGCCGAGACTTTGCGGGACTCGGCGTCCGCCGCCGACGATGTGCGCATCGCGCTCGCCGAGCCCGCCGGCACCGCGCGACTGCTGCTGTGGATGCCGTTCGCCGGGCTGCTGCTGGGTCTGGCGCTGGGCTTCGACACCCTGTCGGTCGTGGTCGGCGACCCGATCGGCGCCGTCTGCATCGGGTCGGGACTGCTGCTCGTCGCTGCGGCGCGACTCTGGACGAACAGGCTGCTCCGTCGAGCGCGACCGAGACCCGGCACACCGGGTATGCAGGCAGAGCTCGTGGCCGTGGCGCTGTCGGGTGGCGCGTCGGTCGAGCGGGCACTGCGCCTCGTAGAAGAGAGCCCGGCTTCACGACACGGCGATGAGGCGCGCGTCCGCTCGGTGCTCGACCTCTCCCGCGCCGCCGGAGTGCCGGCCGCGGAACTGCTTCGAGCGTCGGCCGCACAGGACAGGCATCGATCTCGCATCGATGGCCGCCTGCGGGCCGCGAAGCTGTCGACGCAGCTGCTCATACCGCTCGGCGTCTGCACGCTCCCTGCATTCCTGCTGCTCGGCGTCGCCCCCTTGCTGCTGAGCGTTCTGGCGTCGACGCCACTGCCGCTCTGAGCCTTGACCACCGCTACGCCTTCGACCACCGGATGCCTGCGCATCCACACAGAGAAAGAGGAACGCCATGAACACACGCACCACGAGGAACCACGGAGGCGCCCTGCGCACCGGGCGCACACCGAACGTGAAGGGAGGGCCGGATGTCTTCCCTCCGCTCACTCGTCGACGAGCCGCCTCGCTGTTCGGAGACGACTCCGGTGCCGCGACGGCCGAGTACGCGATCACCACCATGGCGGCGGTCGCATTCGCCGGCCTGCTGGTGGTCATCATGAGGTCGGGTGAGGTGCGCGGCATCCTCACCGATCTCGTGCGCCGTGCTCTGACGGTGGCCTGATGCGCGACCGGGGAGATCGCGAGCGCGGATCCGTTGCCGCCGAGCTGGCGCTCGCCCTCCCCGCGGTCGTGCTGACGCTGCTGCTCGGCGCCGGGGCTCTCGGCGCTGCTTCGCGCCAGGTGGCGCTGCAGGACGCTGCGGCAGACGCCGCGCGGCTGCTCGGTCGGGGAGAGGATCCGGGTCGTGCCGAGAGCGCTGTGATCGCGGCTGTTCCGGGGGCATCGATGTCGAGCAGCCCGTCCGGAGACCTCATCTGCGTCACGGCTCGTGCCGATGTATCGATCGGGACCGTCGTTCGAGTGCCCCTGCACGCGTCGAGCTGTGCGCTCGCGGGAGGGTTGTGATGAGGCATCCAGACAGAGGCCTCCGCTGATGGCGGGCTCGGCCCTCGCCGCGGGCGTGCTCTCGGTCGCCGCAGCGCTGTCTCTCGGGCTCGCCGCCGTCGGCGGTGCGGCCGTCACGGCGCAGCGCGCGGCCGGGGCTGCGGATGCCGCCGCGCTCGCCGCCGCCGATGCGGCCAGCGGCGCGATCGTCGTCGTCGATGACCCCTGCGCGGTGGCAGCACGAGTCGCTGCCGCCGCCGGCGGCTCGCTCACAGGCTGCGTCGTCGAGGGCTTCGTGGCGACCGTGCAGGTCGAGGCGGCGTACGCTGGACTCGCAGCCGTCTCCCGCGCCCGAGCTGGGCCACCCGACGGAAGATGACGGCTGAACGAGGCACGGTCCGGCGAAATGTCGGCGACCACTGTGACGAACCCATCACGGCGGTGTGTATGGTGTGCTTCGAAGAAAGGATGCTCCCTTGGCTCAAGGCAAGAAGCTCGTCATCGTCGAGTCTCCGACGAAGATGCGGTCGATTCAGGGGTATCTCGGCGACGGCTACGAGGTGCTGAGCTCGGTGGGGCACATCCGCGATCTCGCGGACAAGAAAGACATTCCGGCCGCTGACAAGCAGGCCTACGGCAAGTACTCGATCGACGTCGACAACGACTTCGACCCCTATTACGTCGTCTCCGATCGCAAGACGAAGACCGTGGCCGAACTCAAGCGGGCGCTGAAGAGCGCCGACGAGCTCCTGCTCGCCACTGATGAGGACCGCGAGGGCGAGGCCATCGCGTGGCACCTGCTCGAGACTCTGAAGCCCAAGGTGCCGGTCAAGCGCATGGTCTTCCACGAGATCACGAAGGACGCGATCCAGGCTGCCATCGGCAACACCCGCGAGCTCGACACGGACCTCGTCGACGCTCAGGAGACCCGCCGAATCCTGGACCGCCTGTACGGCTGGGACGTCTCGCCCGTGCTCTGGTACAAGGTAAAGACGGGCCTCTCGGCCGGACGAGTGCAGTCCGCCGCCACCCGCATGATCGTCGAGCGCGAGCGCGAGCGCATGGCGTTCGTGTCGGCCGAGTACTGGGACGTCGAGGCGCTCGCCTCGTCGTCGTCGGGATTCCGTGTGCGCCTGGTCCGCGTCGACGGCGGACAGCTCGCCCGCGGCACCGACTTCGACGACACCGGAAAGCTCAAGAAGGCCGTCGTCATCCTCGACGAGGAGAAGGCCGCTGCTCTGGCGCACGCGGTCGACGCGGCAGGCACGGGCGCGGTGACCAAGGTCGAGGCGAAGCCCGGAACCCGCAGCCCCTACGCCCCCTTCACGACCTCGACGATGCAGCAGGAGGCCGGCCGCAAGCTCTCGATGAGCGCGAAGCAGGCGATGAGCGTCGCCCAGCGTCTGTACGAAAAGGGTTACATCACCTATATGCGTACCGACTCCGTGGCGCTCAGCACCCAGGCGGTGCAGGCGGCACGCAGCCAGGCGGTGGCGCTCTACGGCGATACGGCTGTGCCGCTCAAGCCGCGCGTCTACAAGTCGAAGAGCAAGAACGCGCAGGAGGCGCACGAGGCGATCCGTCCTTCGGGAGAGACCTTCCGCACGCCGAAGTCCGTCTCGTCCGAGCTCGACCGCGAGGAGTTCCGCCTCTACGACCTCATCTGGAAGCGCACGGTCGCCAGCCAGATGGCGGACGCCAAGTACGAGACCACGACGGTCACGATCCTGGTCGATGCCGCAGGTCAGAAGGCCGAGTTCACGGCATCCGGCACCGTCTACACCTTCAAGGGCTTCCTCGACGCATACGAAGAGGGTCGCGACGAGAAGCGCAACGACAAGGACGCCGACGAGAACCAGTCGCTGCCGATCGTCGCCGTCGGCGATGAGCTGCGCATGTCGGATGCCGAGGCCAAGGGCCACCGCACGACCCCGAAGCCGCGCTACACCGAGGCGTCTCTCGTGAAGGCTCTCGAGGAGCACGGCATCGGCCGGCCTTCGACGTTCGCGAGCATCATCGGCACCGTGATCGACCGCGGGTACGCGACCAAGCGCGGCCAGGCCCTCGTGCCGACGTGGCTCGCCTTCAGCGTCGTGCGGCTGCTCGAAGAGCACTTCGCCGACCTCATCGACTACGACTTCACGGCCGCGCTCGAAGACGACCTCGACGCGATCGCGCGAGGCGAGCAGAAGCGCGTCGAGTGGCTGCGCTCCTTCTATTACGGCTCGGATTCGCACGTCGGACTCCGTCAGACCGTCGACAACCTCGGCGAGATCGACGCCCGGGCGCTCAACTCCACGCCGATCACCGAGAACGCGACGCTCCGGTTCGGAAAGTACGGCCCCTACCTCGAGGTCGCGAACCCCGAGGCCCCCGACGAGAAGCCGCGCATCGTCAACGTGCCCGAAGACCTCGCACCCGACGAGCTCACCGCCGAGAAGGCCCAGGAGCTCATCGACGCACCGGTCGCGGGCGACCGTGTTCTGGGCACCAACCCCGAGAACGGCAAGATCATCGTGGTCAAGGACGGCCGCTTCGGGCCGTACGTGCAGGAGAACGATCCGGTGTCCGACGACGCCGCGGTCGACGAGGCCACGGGCGAGGTCGTAGAAGCGCCCAAGCCCAAGCGCGGAGCCAAGAAGGACGCGGCTCCGAAGCCGCGCACCGGGTCGCTGTTCCGTTCGATGTCGGTCGACACCATCGATCTCGACACCGCGCTGCAGCTGCTCAGCCTTCCTCGCGTGGTCGGCACCGACCCCGAGACCGGTGACGAGATCACCGCGCAGAACGGTCGTTTCGGCCCGTACCTCAAGAAGGGCACCGATTCGCGCTCGCTCGAGAGCGAATCGCAGATCTTCGACGTCACGCTCGACCAGGCGCTGGAGATCTACAAGCAGCCGAAGTACGGAGCGGGCTCCCGCCGTGCGTCGAGCGCCCTCGCCGAGTTCGAGGCCGATCCGGTGAGCGGCAAGCCGATCCGCATCCGCGACGGTCGCTTCGGGGCATACGTGACCGACGGCGAGACCAACGTCACGATCCCTCGGGGGCAGAAGGTCGAGGACATCACGTTCGAGACCGCTGTACAGATGCTGGCCGACAAGCGTGCGAAGGGTCCGGCGCCCAAGCGCGGCGCCGCGAAGAAGGCTCCCGCGAAGAAGGCTCCCGCCAAGAAGGCGCCTGCCAAGAAGCCCGCCGCCAAGAAGCCTGCCGCCACGAAGCCCGCCGCCAAGAAGGCGTCTGCCAGCGCAGCGACGGATGCCGAGAAGGCTGCTGCCCGCTCGGCTGCCGCCAAGAAGGCCGCCGCGACCCGCGCCGCCAACGCGGCCGCGAAAAAGGCCGGTCAGTGACCTCACGCTCCGGAGTGTGGATCACGCTCGAAGGCGGCGACGGCTCGGGAAAGACCACGCAGTCCGACCTGCTCGAGAGCTGGCTGGCGAGCGAGGGGCGCACGGTCGTGCGCACTCGTGAGCCCGGCGGCTCGGAGGTCGGCAACCTCATCCGCGACATCGTGTTGCACCATCGGGGTGACATCGCGCCGCGCGCCGAGGCACTGCTGTACGCCGCCGATCGCGCGCACCACGTGGCGACGGTCGTGCGCCCGGCCCTCGCGCGCGGCGAGGTCGTGCTGCAGGACCGCTACCTCGACTCCTCGGTCGCGTATCAGGGGGCGGGCCGCGTGCTCGATGCAGGCGAGGTCCGCGATCTCTCGCTCTGGGCCGCCGAGGGCGCTCTGCCCGATCTGACCGTGCTTCTCGATCTGGCGCCCGAGGCTGCGCGAGTGCGTCTCGACTCCGCCGACAAGCCGTTCGACAGGCTAGAGGCGGAGAAGACCGAGTTCCACGCACGCGTGCGTGACGCCTATCTCGCGCTCGCCGCCGCCGAGCCGGAGCGCTTCCTCGTGCTCGACGCCGACGCGTCGCCGCAGGTCATCGCCGAGCAGATCCGCGTCCGGGTGCAGGAGCTCGTGGGCTGAGACCACGACGCGCGCTCTGCGTCATCGTCGTGTCGCGCCTGCGCGCCTGTCGCGGCACCGTGCGTCGACGTCGGTGGGCCCGATTAGGCTGAGTGCATGCCTCAGACCGTCGCCGCCCCTTTCCCGTGGGCCGATGTGTGGGGGCAGGATGCCGCGGTCGAGACGCTGCGAACGGCAGCGTCCGATCCCTCCGCGCTCTCGCATGCGTGGCTGATCACGGGTCCGCCCGGGTCAGGGCGGTCGACGCTGGCCTACGCGTTCGCCGCCGCGCTGGTCGCCGATCGGCGCGATGATGAGGCTGCCATGCGTCAGGTGCTCGCCGGGACGCATCCCGACGTCACCGCGCTGCGCACCGACAAGGTGATCATCACGATCGCCGAGGCGCGCGCACTCGTCGAGCGCTCGTACTTCGCCCCCTCGGCCGGCCGGTACCGCGTGATCGTCGTCGAAGACGCAGACCGCATGGTCGAGCGCACATCGAACGTGCTGCTCAAGGCGCTCGAAGAGCCCCCCGAGCAGACCGTGTGGATCCTGTGCGCTCCCAGCGAGGCCGATCTGCTGCCGACCATCCGTTCCCGTGTCAGGTCGCTGCGACTGCGTGAACCCGACGTCGCCGACGTCGCACGCCTGATCACGCTGCGCACGGGGGTCGACGAGGCGGTCGCCGAGCAGGCCGCCCGCCATGCGCAGCGCCACATCGGCATGGCGCAGCGACTCGCCACCGATGAGGCGGCGCGCAGGCGGCGCGATGAGACCCTGAGGTCGGTGCTGGCGGTGCGCGGAGTCAACGACGCGGTCGAGGTGGCGGGGCGCATCATCCAGGCGGCCACCGATGACGCCAAGGCGCTCACCGCCGAACGCGATGCGGCCGAACGCGCGTCGCTCCTGCGAACGGTGGGGATCGCCGAAGGGCAGGCGGTACCTCCCGCACTGCGCAGCCAGATCTCGGCACTCGAAGACGATCAGAAGAAGCGGGCGACACGCAGCCTGCGCGACGGCATCGACCGTGTGCTGACGGATCTGCAGTCGATGTTCCGTGACGTGGTGATGCTGCAGTTCGGTCGCGACGACGAGTTGATCAACCGCGAGTTGCGCGAAGAACTCGCAGCTCTCGCCGCCGCATGGCCCGAGACCCGTACCCTGGTCGTACTCGACCACCTTGCCGAGACTCGGCAGTCGCTGGAGCGCAACGTCGCACCGCTGCTCGCCCTCGAGAGCTTGCTCGTGACTGTCACGAGCGGGAGGACACCGTGAACCACCGACCGACTTCCCGCACGCGGCGCGTCGCCGCCCTCATCGCCGGACTCGCCGCCGTCTCCGTCGCGCTCTCGGGCTGCCTGTACGCCGCCATCCCTGAGGCGGCGGAGCCGAAGCCCTCGGTCACGAAGGCGCCCGATACCGAGGGCGTCGCCGCCGACCTCCTGCCCTTCTACGGTCAGACGCTGACCTGGACGGAGTGCGGCACCGGCTTCGACTGCACCGACATCACCGCACCGCTCGACTGGGAGAACCCCGGCGAGGCCGAGATCACGCTGTCGGTCGTCCGTCACCAGGCGACAGGAGAAGCGCAGGGATCGCTGCTCACGAATCCCGGCGGCCCCGGTGCCAGTGGTGTCGAGCTCATCCGCGACAGCCTCGACTTCGCGGTCGGCGCCGACCTGATCGAGAACTTCGACGTGATCGGGTTCGACCCTCGCGGGGTCGGCGAGTCGTCGGCCGTCACATGCCTCGACGCGCAGGGTATGGACGACTACCTCTACACGATCCCGACGGCGAAGCGCGGCACCCCGGAGTGGGAGGCCGAGCTGCTCGAGAACGCCGAGGAGTTCGCGCAGGCGTGCGACGCCAACAGCGGAGGCATCCTCCCGCACATCACGACGGTCAACTCTGCGCGCGACATGGATCTCATCCGGGCGGTGCTGGGCGACACCGAGCTGAACTATCTGGGCTATTCGTACGGCACGTTCCTCGGGGCGACCTATGCGGCGCTGTACCCCGAGAAGGCCGGTCGGCTCGTGCTCGACGGCGCGATCGATCCCGCCGTGTCGGGCCTCGACGTCGGTGCGACCCAGGCGCTCGGCTTCGAATCCGCGCTTCGCGCCTACATGCAGAACTGCCTCGACTCGGGAGAATGCCCTTTCAACGGCACGGTCGATGAGGCGATGGCCGACCTCGGTGCACTGCTCGCGAGCGTCGACGCCACTCCTCTGCAGGGCGGCGACGGACGCATGCTCGGAGCCGACGCGCTGATGACCGCCATCATCGCTGCCCTCTACTCGGCCGAGAACTGGACGTATCTCACGCAGGCGCTCGACGAGACGCTGCAGGGTGACCCCACGACCGCTTTCTTCCTCGCCGACTTCTACAACGGTCGCGATCAGAGCGGCACCTACCTCGACAACTCCACCGAAGCGTTCCGCGCCTACAACTGCATGGACTATCCGGTCGAAGACGACCCCGCCGCCGAGGCGGCCACTGAAGCGAAGATCGCGCAGGGGGCCCCGACGATCGCCCCGTACTGGAGCGGACCCGATCCGTGCGAGGTGTGGCCGTACCCGCCCACAGGCACTCGGGGAGAGATCCGGGCAGAGGGCGCGGGGCCGATCCTGGTGATCGGAACCACGAACGACCCGGCCACGCCGTACGAATGGTCCGAGTCGCTCGCCGCGCAGCTCGAAGAGGGCGTCCTGATCACCCGCGTGGGCGAGGGGCACACGGGCTACAACAAGGGGAATTCGTGCGTCGACGGCGCCGTGGAGGCCTTCCTGCTCGACGACACAGTGCCCGAAGACGGCCTCCGCTGCGAGTGACCGGCAGAGTTCTCGAGGGGCCCGACCGGCCGATTCGCGATGTCGCGCTCGCTCGGGTAATATCGATGATCGCGCCGCTTTAGCTCAGTCGGCAGAGCATTTCACTCGTAATGAAAAGGTCGTCAGTTCGATTCTGACAAGCGGCTCCACCAGGCCCCGTGATGCGAAGAACATCACGGGGCCTTCTGGTTCCCTCCGCCGGACGCGGTCGGGGCGTACCCTCGAAGCATGAGCAGAGCGCTTCTCATCGTCGATGTACAGAACGATTTCACCGAGGGCGGCGCACTCGCCGTGACGGGCGGCGACGCCGTCGCGGCCGCGATCACGGCATTCCTCGCGGCGCACGCCGACGACTATGACGTGATCATCGCCTCGCGCGACTGGCACGACGCGCACGGTGACAACGGCGGACATTTCGCGGAGACACCTGACTTCGTCGATTCCTGGCCCATCCACTGCGTCGCCGGAACCGAGGGGGCGGAGTACGATCCTCTTCTCGTCACGGATGCCGTCACGCATCACGTGCACAAGGGGCAGGGGCGGCCGGCGTACTCGATGTTCGAGGGGGCGACTGAGTCCGGCGACACGGTCGGCGCGATCCTGACATCGGCCGGCGTGCTGACGGCCGATGTCGTCGGAATCGCCACCGATCACTGTGTGCGTGCCTCAGCCCGCGATGCGATCGCCCACGGCGTGCGGGTGCGTGTGTTCACCGATCTGGTCGCCGGCGTGGGGCCGGAGTCGAGCGAGGCCGCACTGGCTGAACTCGCGCACGCGGGCGCGGAGCTGACCGAGAGCGGTGCTGCGGCGTGAGCCGCAGCGTGCTGCTGCTGCGCGCCGTCAACGTCGGCGGCCGAGGCAGGGTGCCCATGGCCGAACTGCGCGCTCTGCTCGCTCCCGAACTCGGCGAGGTCTCCACCTATATCGCGAGCGGGAACATCATCTGCGAGCACCCGGACGATCCGACCGCGGCCCGGGCGCGGGTCCGCGAACTGATCGCGACGGAGTTCTCGGTCGACACTCCGGTGATCGTCCGCACGCATTCTGAACTCGCGCGGGCTGCGGAACGGCATCCGTTTCCTGACGCGTCCGACAGGATGCTGCATGCGATGTTCCTCGAGGGTCCGGCGTCGCCCGATGCCGTCGACGCACTGCAGCAGCGACTCGTGCCGGGGGAGCGGATCGAGCTGGTCGGCGACGATCTGTGGATCGATTACGGCGAGAGCGGGGTGCAGGACACCAAGCTCACGAAGGCCGTTCTCGATCGCGCGCTCGGTGTCGCCGGCACGGCGCGAAATCTGCGCACGGTGAAGAAGCTCGCAGAACTCACGGCGTAGACGTCGGGCGGCTCAACGCCGTCGGTGCGAACGACGGATGCGAGTGCAGATCGACCCGACGCGCAGCGCAGTTCACGCAGTGCACGTAGACCACGATCCCTTCACTGGTCGGATGCCGCGACTCCGTGATCCACGCGTGCTCGTGCGGCGCAGGGAGCGGGACGGCGATCGGGAGAGTGTGCAACGAGGTCATGCATCCAGCGTGATGTAATGGCCTTATGCATCTCAACCCTTACGGAGAATATGCGGTGCTGCTCGCCGCGTCTCTGGCCGACGACTTCCCCGCAGACCGAAGCGGCATCGAGCAGCGGACGCTCGAGATGGGCATGACGATGACCTTCCCTCCCGCTCCCGATGATCACGAGAGGGTGCGGTCCGTGATCGACGATTGGCTGCAGATCGTCGACGAACGCGATCCTGCCGCCCGTGCCGTCATCCTCAACGAACAGATGGCGCGAGCGGCTGCGTATCCGCGCCTCACGAACCACGACGGCGAGGGGTGGCATCTTCACTACAGGGACGATGTGGAATCGCTGCCCTACGTCCTCAGAGCGATCTTCGCGGTCGGTACCTCGCTGCACCTGGCCACGCGTGGGATGGGCCGTCTGGGGCGCTGTGAGGCGTCGCCCTGCACCCGGGTCGTCGTCGACGTCACTCGCAACGGCAGGCAGCGCTTCTGCTCGGTGCGCTGTGCGAACAGAGCGGCGGTCCGGCGTCACAGAGCTCGTGCGAGCGCGTGACACCGAACCGCCGGATGCCTTTTGTCAGGCCGTCTGGCCCGCGTGCCGCCCTTCGGCGACTTCTTCGACGAGCTTCGCGTTGAAGGCGGGCAGGTCGTCGGGTGTGCGGCTCGACACGAGTCCCTGATCGACCACGACCTCTTCATCGACCCAGGTCGCCCCTGCGTTGCGCAGGTCGGTCGCAAGGCTCGGGTAGCTGGTGAGCGTGCGGCCGTCGACGACGCCCGCCTCGATCAGGATCCAAGCTCCGTGGCAGATCACCGCGACGGGTTTGTGCTGCTCGAAGAACGACCGTGCAAGAGCGATCGACGGCTTGTCGAGTCGCAGATGATCGGCGTTCACGACGCCGCCGGGCAGTACCAGAGCGTCGAACTCGTCTGCCTTCGCATCCGCCGACGTGAGGTCGACATGCTGCACATGGCCGTTCTTGCCCTTGATCTGTGCGCCGTCCGGCGCGATGAGGGTCGCGCTCGCGCCCTCGCCCTGTACGGCTTCCCAGGGGCTGGTGAGCTCGCTGTCCTCGAATCCGTCTGTCGCCAGGAATGCCACTCGGCTGTCGGTGAGAGTCGCCATGATGCGTCCTTTCGTAGAGGGTCGAGTCCCGCATGGGGACACATCGACCCTCTCGTATGATCCGGATGCCGAGAAGGGGGTGGCCGGAACGAGACGACGGTGATAACGGTGGGCCCCGTGGGGCTCGAACCCACGACCCGCGGATTAAAAGTCCGATGCTCTGCCAACTGAGCTAGAGGCCCGCATGTCCATCCTAAGGGCGCACAGAACAGGCCGCCGACGAGGTGACTCGTCGACGGCCCGTTCGTCTGCCCGCCATCCTCCCCCGAGTGGGGGCAGTATGTGCCGAGGGTCTAGCCCGGCGTCCCGTGCTTACTCAGCCGGGGGCATCAGCACCGTGTCGATGAGGTACACGGTCGCGTTGGCGGTCTGGACTCCACCGCAGATGACGTTGGCGTCGTTGACCATCAGCTCGTCTCCGCTGCCGGTGACCTCGACGTCAGCGCCCTGCACCGTGGCGTGGGTGCCGACGATCTCGTCGGGGGCGATCTGGCCGGGAACCACGTGGTAGGTCAGGATCGAGCTCAGCGTGGCGCTGTCGGTCTTGAGACCCTCGATGGTGGCCGGGTCGATCTTCGCGAAGGCGTCGTCGACCGGGGCGAACACGGTGAACTCGTCACCGTTCAGCGTGTCGACGAGGTTCACGTCGGGGTTGAGCTGACCGCTCACGGCTGCCACGAGCGTGGTGAGCAGCGGGTTGTTGGAAGCGGCGACTGCGACCGGGTCCTGAGCCATGCCAGCGACGGATCCGTCACCGTCCGGCACTGCCTCCGCGTAAGCGGCGCAACCGGGGCCGACGAGGTTCGCGGCCGGGTCCATCGTGCCGGTGTCGGCCTCGGGCGTCGTCGTCTCGGACGTCTCGGGAGCCATCGACTCCGACGGCTCGTCGGTGGCGGTGCCGCCCATGGAACATCCGGCGAGCACGAACGCGCTTGCCAGGCCGAGGGTGATCGCTGCGGTGACCTTCTTCTTGGTGCTGAACATCTCGAGCTCCTTGAGAATCTCAGCCACGGCCTCTCCGTGGCGTTGACAGTCGTTCGGAGCCCCCCTCGGAACGGATGGGACTTTCTTGAAAGAAAATCGAGATCCACCGAGATCCCATCCGTTTCCGGGGCCGTGCCGAACGAGTTTCGACGCCTCGCGTTAAGAGGAATCCTCGACGCAGGAGACGCCAGGATCCACCGGGACGAGATCGGTGAGATCTTTTCCGTCACTTTCAGGTGACGGTTGCGCAGGAATGCATGGAGGATGCGGCATGCTGGTAGAGATGGTCATCGATGGGATGGACGTACCCGAAGACGGTACGGCACGGGATGCTGTCGCTGACCTGCTCGTTCGCATCGGCGACGGCGATCAGCGCGCGTTCGCCGAGCTGTACGACATGCTCTCCTCACGCGTCTTCGGCCTCATCCTCCGAGTCCTTGTCAACCGCTCTCAGAGCGAGGAGGTGCTCCAGGAAGTTTTTCTGGAGATCTGGCAATCCGCTTCCAAGTTCGCTCCGAACAAGGGGCAGGGAAGAACCTGGGTGATGACGATCGCGCACCGTCGTGCGGTCGACCGGGTGCGAGCATCTCAGTCCAGCGCGGATCGGGATGTGCGTGCCGGGTTCAGAGACATCGGCGTCGCGCACGACAGTGTCGCGGAGACGGTCGAACTGGGCATCGAGGGTGAGAAGGTCGTGAATGCGCTCTCGGGTCTTCCCGAGGCGCAGCGCGAAGCTCTCGTTCTGGCCTACTACGGCGGATACAGTCAAAACGAAGTGGCAGTGCTCGTGGGAGCACCGCTGGGGACGATCAAGACCCGGATGCGAGATGGGCTCTCGCGTCTCAGGACAGCTATGGGGGTGACAGCATGAACGAGCAGGAATTCGCAGAACTGGCAGCAGGCGCGGCCCTCGATGCGCTGTCTCCCGACGACGCGCAGCGATACCACGCCGCGCTCGTCGCGCACCCCGAATGGCAGAGGATCGTCGACGCGGATGCCGAGAGCGCCGCTTTCCTCGCGGCGGGATCGCCGCTCGCCACTCCCGCACCGAGCGTGCGTTCGGAGCTCCTCGCACGGATCGCCGCGACTCCGCAGACCGGCGCTGTCGGCGACGTGTCGATCACGGGCAGCCGAGAGATCACTGCCGACGTCGGCGAGACCGACGTCCGCTCATCCGTGCCGGAGACCGCCGCCGGTGCCACGGCTCCGAAGGCCCCCGCACACCCTCTTCGAGTGCTCTTCGCGCTCGCCGCGTGCCTTGCACTCCTCGTCGGTGTCGGCGTCGGGGCTGTCGCGCTGAACGATTATGTGAATCGCCCGGCCAGCGTCGTCGCCCTGCAGGACATCCAGTCGGCGGATGACGCCCAGAAGGCGTCCATCGAGCTCGCCGACGGAGGCACCGCGACCGCGCACTGGTCGGCGTCGCTGGGAACCGCGGTGCTGGTCGCCGACGGCATCGAGCCGCTTCCCGAAGACCGCGCCTACGAGCTGTGGTTCGTGCGCGGCGACACGCCCATCTCGGCCGGCGTCTTCGAGGCCGACGGAGGAGACGCCACCGCCGTCCTCGCCGGCGAGATGCACGAGGGAGACGTGATCGCGGTCACGATCGAAGAGGCCGGGGGCTCGCCCACAGGGCTGCCGACGACCGAGCCGGTCATCGCGATCCCGACCGCCTGACGCCACCGATCGCGCGTACCCTGGTGGGATGCCCGAGCAGTTCTCCCGTCCTGTGCGACGCCCCACCCAGGCCTTCGACAACATCGTGGGCAGTCACGACCCCGCCGAAGAGACGCGCATCGCGCACGCCACGGCGTCCGCTCTGCTCACTCGCGTCCGTGCCGATGAGAGCGGGGTGAGCGCTGAGCGTCTCGTGGCCTTCACCGCCGAGCACGGCATCGATGAGATCGCCGAGCTGTGGTCGAAGGCACCGTCACGCACGCTGCCCGGGGCGCTCTGGCGTCTGTACCTGCTGCAGCTCGCGATCCACGGTGACCCGCACGCGGCGGCACTGCTGTACGAACGCGGCCGGGTCGAGCTCGCCTCGGCGGATGCCGCGATCGCCGGAGCTCCGGTGCCGGCCAACCCCGACGAGCTGGTCACGCTGATCGACACGATCCTGCGGGGGGCGTTCCGGGGAGATTTCGCCGTGGCGCTCGACCGCGCGGCGGCGTTCTGCCGTATACAGGCGTCGGGCGCCACGCACACGGCCGACGACTACGAGCAGACGGAGCCTTCCCGAGCGAGCGACCTGACGACGCGAGCGCTGCGTCTCAGCAGCTATGCCCAGGATCTGACGGCATCCGCTGTGCTGTGGCGCGCGGGTGGCCTCGCCTGAAAGCCTCGCCGGAGCCTCGCCCCGAAGGCGTGCGACCGGACCGGGATATGAAAAGACCGGGCCGCAAGAACGCCTCTCGGCGGAAGGCCGCTCAAAGCGGCAAAAATTGGAGCCCGGGGTTATGCGGCCCGGCCATTCCAGTGTAACAAGATCAGGCTGCAGGTATTCCCCGGGGCCTAGGCTCGGATCATGACCCGGCGCTTTGCTCTCATGATCGATCCCGCGGCGGTCGATGCCGCTCGCACAGATTTCACCGACACGTTCACCGCGGTGGATGCGGCGGCTCCCGCCTTGAGCGTGGGCGAGCTCAGCACGCAGCGCGGTGACGGCGTCTTCGAGTCGATCGGCGTCGTCGACGGACATGCCCAGGAGGTCGTGCCGCACCTCGAGCGACTCGCGCATTCGGCCGAGCTCTGCGATCTGCCGCTGCCGAACCAGGAGCAATGGCGTCAGGCGATCGAACGCGCGGCAGCCGACTGCGGACCGGGGGAGTACGTCATCAAGCTGATCCTCAGCAGGGGCGTGGAGCACGGGCCGACGCCGACCGCCTGGGTCACGGCCGCGCCGGCATCCGACTTCTCCGCCGTGCGTGCGAACGGGGTGCAGGTCGTGACCCTCGATCGCGGATACGACCTCGACGTCGCCGAACGTGCGCCCTGGCTGCTGCTCGGCGCCAAGACCCTCTCGTATGCGGTGAACATGGCGGCCCTGCGCGAAGCCCACCGGCGCGGTGCCGATGACGCGATCTTCCTCTCGCGCGACGGCTTCGTGCTGGAGGCGCCGACCGCATCTCTGATCCTGCGCGTGGGCGACCGCTTCGTGACGCCGGCGCCGAACGGCGGCATCCTGCACGGCACGACGCAGCTGAGCGTCTACGAGTATCTGCGCGGGAAGGGCTTCGAGGTCGGGTACGACCGGATCCCGGCATCCGACCTCTCTCGTGCCGATGCGGCGTGGCTGGTCTCGAGCGTGCGGCTCGCAGCCCCCATCACCGCCGTGGATGGCACGGTGCTTGCCGTCGACAGTGCTCTCACGGCCGATCTGAACGCCTACCTGCTCTCCCCGCGCGACTGAGCCGCCCTCGTTCCCCTCGCCCCCTGACCCTCCCGCCCCCTGCCGCGCACAGATTCGGATGCCGTGGGCGACACGCCGCGGAAACTCGCCGGGGCCGTGGCGTGCCGCGGCCGAGCTCCGCAGCTGTGCCCGCCCGAAAGAAGGGGCGGAGGGCCGTCGCTCAGGGACGCAGCGCCATGACGGCGACGAGCGCGCGTTCCACCAGGTCCCAGTCATGCACGACCATCGCGTAGTCGAAACGCAGCGACAGGTGACCCCACGAGGCCGCGTTCGCATCCCGTACCAGGTCGCGATGGCGGTGTGATGCGCCGTCGTGGTTCGCCTTCCCGTCGGTCTCGACGATCAACCAGCCGTCTATCAGCAGGTCGACCACGCCGGTGCCGATGATGCGTGCTTGCGTGCGGACGCTCCACCCGTACGGTCGCACGCGAAGACGCACCAGCGACTCGAGTCCGCTGTCGGCGTCGGCGCAGGAGAACGCGACGAGTTCTCTGCCGACGGCGTCGAGGGCGTCGCTGAGACGGCGAAGCCCCGGGCGCGAGATGACTCCCTTGCGTCGGGCGGACTCGAGCGCGACGAAGAACGCTTCCTCGCCCCTGCACCGGTAGATCTGAAGCAGTATGCGCGGGACCGGCGGCAGTGCGAAGGTGCGTTGCGAATCATCAGCATCCCAATGGCGGATGCAGTGGCACGTTCGACTCGCGCTGCCGTGGTGATGTCGGTCGGGCCGCATCCATACATGGAGCGTCTCGTCGTCGAGTACCCAGATGCCGAGATGGCGCGCCGCGGTCTCACAGCCGAGAGAGCCACCGTGCTCGGCCGCTTCTCGGGCGTCGGCGCATGCGCCACGGGACGCGTATACGCCACGTCTCAGGCGTGTGAGCTCGCCGGCGTGCACGCGCGCCTCGATCGCGCGTCGCGACTCCCGCCGGCGGAGCTCCGTCCATGTCCACACCTCGATCTCCGATGACTCGCACATCGCTCGAGCTTGATCGCCGACAGCATCCGTCGCCCGCCTGTTCCCCGTGAATGGGGAAGTGCGTGCGGACTGGCTGGCATGTGCACGACTGGTTCAGACGTTCTGCTCGCGCACGATCTCGGACCCGCACGACGAAACGCCGTGCTACACGGTGGTGGCACGGCGTTTCGTGGTGCATCTCCGAAGCTGTGCTCGCGAGAGAGCGAACGAGCCAGGAGAGAAGAGGCTCGGATGCTTATCCGAAGCGACCGGAGACGTAGTCCTCGGTGGCCTGCACCGACGGGGTGGTGAAGATCGTCGAGGTGTCGTCGTACTCGATGAGCTTGCCGGGCTTGCCGGTCCCGGCGATGTTGAAGAACGCCGTCCGGTCGGACACGCGGCTGGCCTGCTGCATGTTGTGGGTCACGATGACGACGGTGTAGTCGTTCTTGATCTCGGCGATGAGCTCCTCGATCGCGAACGTCGAGATCGGGTCGAGCGCCGAGCAGGGCTCGTCCATCAGGATCACATCGGGGGAGACCGCGATCGCTCGCGCGATGCAGAGACGCTGCTGCTGACCGCCCGAGAGACCGGAGCCCGGCTTGTCGAGACGGTCCTTCACCTCGTTCCAGAGGTTGGCGCCGCGCAGCGACTTCTCGACGAGCGCATCCTGGTCGCTCTTGGCCATGCGGGTGTTGTTGAGCTTGACGCCCGCGAGGACGTTCTCCTTGATCGACATCGTGGGGAACGGGTTCGGACGCTGGAACACCATGCCCACCTGGCGGCGCACGAGCACCGGGTCGACGCTCGCGCCGTACAGGTTCTTGCCGTCGATCAGCACCTCACCCTCGACGCGTGCGCCGGGGATGACCTCGTGCATGCGGTTGAGGGTGCGCAGGAAGGTGGACTTGCCGCAACCCGAGGGGCCGATGAACGCCGTGACGGTGTTGGGCTTGATGTCGATGCTCACGCCCTCGACAGCGAGGAAATCGCTGTAGTACACGTTGAGGTCGTTGACTTCGATGCTCTTGGACACGAGAGGATCCTTCTTCTTGAAATCGGGTAGACGGCTCAGCGGCCGTTGGTCTTGGGGGCGAACACCTTGGCGATGAGGCGCGCCAGCAGGTTGAGCACCATGACGATGACGATGAGGGTGAGGGCGGCGGCCCAGGCGCGCTCGAGGTAGGCATCGACCGGGATGCCGGGGTACTTCGCCTGCATGTACGAGAACACCGGCAGCGTGGCCATCTGCCCGCTGAACATGTTGAGGTTCATGCCCTGCACGACGCCGACCGTGAGGAGCAGGGGGGCGGTCTCGCCGATCACTCGAGAGATCGCGAGCATGATGCTCGTGGTGATTCCCGCGATGGCGGTGGGCAGCACGACCTTGATGATCGTCAGCCACTTCGGTACGCCGAGGGCGTAGGCGGCTTCACGGAGCTCGTTGGGCACGATGCGCAGCAGCTCCTCGGAGCCTCGCACCACCACAGGGATCATCAGCACCGAGAGCGCCAATGAGCCCATGATGCCCATTCGCGTGCCCGGGCCCACGATGAGTGCGAACACCGAGTAGATGAACAGACCGGCGACGATCGACGGGATGCCGGTCATGACGTCGACGAGGAAGGTGATGCCGCGGGCGAGCCGGCGTCCTTCTCCGTACTCGACGAGGTAGATCGAGGTCATCAGGCCGATCGGCACAGAGATGATCGTCGCGCCGAGCGTGATCAGCAGCGTTCCGTAGATGGCGTGGACGGCACCGCCGCCCTCTCCGACGATGTTGCGCATCGAGAAGCTGAAGAACTCTCCGTCGAACCGCATCAGGCCGTTCACGACGACCGTGTAGAGGAGCGAGATGAGCGGCAGCAGCGCGACGACGAACGCTCCGGAGACGAGTGCCGTCATGAGCCGATCGACCGCATGGCGGCGGCTCTCGATCACCGAGGAGATCACGAAGATCAGGACGATGTAGAACACCAGTCCGACGACGAGCGTGAGCGCGATGTTGAAGTCGGCGGGGTCGCCGCCCGCATTCATGAAGGCGAAGATCGTCCCCGAGACGACGAAGGCGACGAGCAGCAGGGCCCAGGGAGCCCACTTGGGCAGGTGGCCTGCCGAG
Organism: Microbacterium sp. EB106-03-03-XG65; assembly: GCF_058791955.1. Classification (NCBI taxonomy): domain Bacteria; kingdom Bacillati; phylum Actinomycetota; class Actinomycetes; order Micrococcales; family Microbacteriaceae; genus Microbacterium; species Microbacterium sp. EB106-03-03-XG65. The sequence goes on along the minus strand of NZ_JBYTEB010000002.1, from coordinate 353,143 downwards.
GTGGAGTGCGTGGTCGTGGCGACGGGCGCCGGGGTGAGCGTGGCGGTCATGTCAGTTGGCTCCCGAGAACTCGGCGCGGCGCGAGACGATCCAGCGGGCGATGAAGTTGACCGCGAAGGTCACGATGAAGAGGATCAGACCGGCCGCGATGAGGGTGTTGACGCCCTCGTCGTGAGCCTCGGGGAACCGCAGCGCGATGATGGCCGGGATCGTGGTGGGGTTCTCCGGGTTGATCAGGTTGAAAGTGATGATGCCGAGGGGCGAGAGCACCAGAGTCACGGCCATCGTCTCGCCGAGCGCGCGGCCGAGGCCGAGCATCGCACCCGACACCATGCCGCTGCGGGCGAAGGGCAGAACCGCCATGCGCACCATCTCCCAGCGGGTGGCGCCGAGAGCGAGCGCTGCCTCTTCGTGCAGCTTCGGGGTCTGGAGGAAGACCTCGCGGCAGATGGCGGTCATGATCGGCAGGATCATGACCGCGAGCACGAGGGAGGCCGTGAGGATCGTCTTGCCTGTGCCCGACGGCGTGCCGCTGAAGAGCGGGATCCAGCCGAGGTTCTCGTTGAGCCACTTGTAGAACGGCACGAGCATGGGGGCGAAGGTCAGTGCGCCCCACAGGCCGAAGACGACCGAGGGCACCGCCGCGAGGAGGTCGATCACGTAGCCGAGCACGCCGGCGAGGCGGCGGGGGGCGTAGTGCGAGATGAAGAGGGCGATGCCGATGGCGATCGGTGCCGCGATCACGAGAGCGATGAAGCTCGACCACAGGGTGCCGAAGACGAAGGGCCACACCCACGAGAGGAACGACTGTCCCTCGAGGATGTGGTTGTTGCTCGTGTCGGCCGAGAGCGCAGGGATCGCCTGCACGATGAGGAAGATCGCGACCGCAGCGAGTGTGACGAGAATGATGATTCCCGCCCCGAGCGCCGTGCCGGAGAAGATGAGGTCGCCCCGTCGGCGCAGCGCGGGGCGCGAGCCGGGGGAACGGGTGGTGTCGGGACCCGCCTGGGTGGTGGTCATCGGGGCTGCTCCACGATCTGCTCGGAGGGGCTTTCGGGTGTTTTCATGCGGGTGCCCCCGGGGTGTCGGTCGAGATCCTGTCGACCGACACCCCGGGGGCGTCGGTGCCGGAGCTCAGCGGTGCGCTGAGCGGCCGGTCACTCCGTGACGATCGCGTCGATCGCGGTGCTGATCTGCTCGCGCAGACTGTCGGAGATGGGCGCGCTGCCTGCGGCCTCGGCCGAAGCATCCTGGCCCTCGGCCGATGCGACGTACTCGAAGTAGGCCTTCACGAGACCTGCAGTCTCGGCGTCCTCGTACTCGACGCAGCCGATGAGGTACGAGACCAGGGCGATCGGGTACGAGCCGGCGGGTGCTGCAGCCGGGTCGACGTCGTACGCGAGGTCGTGGTCCGAGCGACCCTCTTCGAGCGGCGAAGCCTCGACGAGCGCTGCGGCCGCCTCGGCCGAGTACGAGACGTACTCGCCCTCGACCTGCACGGCCACCTGGCCGAGCTCCGAGGTGCGCGATGCGTCGGCGAAGCCGATGTAGCCCGATCCGTTGGTGATGGCGTCGACGACACCCGAGGTGCCGTCGCCCGCCTCGCCGGTCTGCAGCGGCCACTCGTCGCTGGCCTCGTACGTCCAGACGTCCGGCGCGACGGCGCTGAGGTACTTGGTGAAGGTCTCCTGCGTTCCCGAGGGGTCGGAGCGGTGCACCGTGACGATGGCCTGGTCGGGAAGAGCGACGCCCTCGTTCTGATCTGCGATGGCCGGGTCGTTCCACTTCGTGACCTGACCGGCGAAGATCTTCGCGATCGTCTCACCGTCGAGGTTCAGCTCGTCGACGCCGTCGAGGTTGAAGGCGACCGCGACGGGCGAGATGTAGACGGGGATCTCGACGATCTCGTCGGAGGTGCACGAGCCGAAGCCGCCCTTGGCGATCTCCTCGGCGTTGAACGCGCGGTCGGAGCCGATGAAGTTCGACGAGCCGGCGATGAAGTTCTCGCGTCCCGTGCCCGAGCCGGTGGCGGTGTAGTTGATCGTGGTGTCGGGGTTCGCGGTCTGGAATGCGGCGACCCACGACTGCTGCGCGGCCTCCTGCGACGAGGCGCCGGTGGCCTCGATCGTGCCCGAGAGGGTGGAGGTGGGGGCGTCGCTGCTTCCGCCGCCGGTGTTGCCGCCTTCGTTCGCGGCACAGCCTGCGAGAGCCAGAGCGGCCACGGCGCCGACGGCGCCGATACGTGCGATTCGGGAGATCTTCACTGTGGATCCTTCGATCATGGATGGGTGGGGCCCGGTGCAGGGCACACAGTGACGCTAGGTGCGGCGGTTAACGAGACTCGACCACGCAGGTGAACGGAAGGTGAACGGCACACGACTCTCTGGGGTGGACCCGCGCGAACACGGGGCTCGCCGCCCCGCGCACGAGAGATCAGATCTTGGGAATGTGCGTCTCGATCGCGATGATCCCCGAACCGGGATTGGATGCCGAGAGATGCACGACCGAGAATGCCGCCGGCTCCAGATCCGCGGCACTGCTCACGTACGACCCCTGAATGGTTCCGGTGGCCAGCGCGATCTCCGAGAGGATGCCGGGCAGCACCGGGCCGTGGCTGCAGAGCACAGCGGGCTTGCCGGAGCGCACCCGGCGGCCGATGACCGACCGGAGGTCGTCGTCGCCGTCCTCCCAGGCATCCTGACTGATCTTCGGGGTCGTCACCGGTTTGCGGTCCAGGGCCTTCGCCAGCGGCTTCACCGTCTGTACGCAGCGCACAGCGTCGCTCGTGACGATCTTGCGCACGCCGAAGGCTCGCAGCGGCCCCACGATCGAGGCGGCCTGCTCGCGTCCGCGGTCGGTGAGCGGGCGTGCCGCATCCGAGCCGTCCCAGTCGGATCGCGAGAGCGCCTTCGCGTGCCGCAGAGCGATGATCGGGAAGGTGCGCAGCACGCCGTCGTCGACCAGGTTCGTGAAGAAGTCGAGGATCTCGACGTCGACCGGATAGCTGAGGCGCGACCGCGCCTTCTTCACGCTCACCCATTCGAGCGCGGCGATCTCGCGGTTCGGCACGAACGTCGAGGCGCGGATCGCGTCGGCCGTCGCCTCGGCAGCCCAGTAGTGCACGACCTTCTGCTTCTTGGACGGCAGGTGGTAGCGGCTCACACCGACCGGCACGCCGAGGGAGACGCGGATGCCGGTCTCTTCGTGCACCTCGCGCACGGCGGTCTCGGCGAGCATCTCACCGGGGTCGACCTTGCCCTTGGGCAGTGTGATGTCGCGGTACTTGGTGCGATGGATCAGCAGGATCCGCAGCTTGCCGTCGACGAGACGCCAGACCACGGCGCCGGCCGCATAGACGGCCTTGTCGGTCCATTTCGACCGAGCCGCGTTCTTGACCCCGGTGGCCTCACGGGAGGTCATCGAGCCGCCCGCGTGCGTCGGCGTCGCTGGATCAGCCCCATGGTCTTGTCCTGCAGGTCGATCAGCGGCTTGCCGTCGGCGTCTTCGGCGTGCCGGGTCCACACGCCGTCGGCGCCGAGGTGCCACGACGTGGTTCCCGGGTCCATCGCGAGGTCGAAGAAGTCCAGCAGATCCTTCAGGTGCCCCGGGTCGGTCACCCGCACCAGCGCCTCGACCCTGCGGTCGAGATTGCGGTGCATCATGTCGGCGCTGCCGATGTAGACCTGCGGGTCGCCGGCGTTGTCGAACGCGAAGATCCGCGAGTGCTCGAGGTACCGGCCCAGGATGCTCCTGACCGTGATGTTGTCGCTGATGCCCTCGAGGTCGGTGCGCAGGCTGCAGATGCCGCGCACCCACACGTCGACCTTGACCCCCGCGGCGCTCGCGCGGTACAGAGCGTCGATGACCTCTTCGTCGACCATCGAGTTCACCTTGATGCGGATGCCGGCGGTCTTGCCCGCTTCGGCGTTGCGGCGCTCGTTGTCGATCTGTCGGATGAGTCCCTTGCGCAGGTGCAGCGGCGCGACCAGCAGGCGCTTGAACTTCTTCTCGATCGCGTAGCCGCTGAGCTCGTTGAACAGACGTGTGAGGTCCTTGCCCACCTGCGCGTCGGTCGTGAACAGGCCGAAGTCCTCGTAGATGCGGCTCGTCTTCGGGTTGTAGTTGCCGGTGCCGATGTGCGAGTAGTGGCGCAGCAAGCCGTCTTCCTCGCGGATCACCAGGGCGAGCTTGCAGTGTGTCTTGAGGCCCACGAGCCCGTAGACCACGTGCACGCCGGCCTTCTCGAGCTTGCGCGCCCAGACGATGTTGTTGGCCTCGTCGAAGCGTGCCTTCACCTCGACCAGCGCCAGCACCTGCTTGCCGGCCTCGGCGGCGTCTATCAGCGCCTCGACGATCGGGCTGTCGCCCGACGTGCGATACAGCGTCTGCTTGATGGCGAGCACATGAGGGTCGCGCGCCGCCTGCTCGAGGAAGGCCACGACGCTCGTGGTGAACGACTCGTACGGGTGGTGCACGAGCACGTCCGACTTGCGGATCGCCTTGAAGATGTCGGCGCGGGTGTTGCTCCCGGTGGGCTGGAACGCCACGGCCGTGGTCGGCAGGTGCGGCGGATAGCGCAGGTCCGGGCGATCGATGCGGGAGAGATCGAAGAGGCCGCGCAGGTCGAGCGGCCCGGGAAGGCGGTAGATCTCCTGATCCGTGATGTCGAGTTCACGGACGAGCAGGTCCATCGTGACCTCGTCCATGTCATCCGTGATCTCGAGGCGGATCGGCGGTCCGAAACGGCGTCGCAGCAGCTCGGCCTCGAGCGCCTGGATCAGGTTCTCGCTCTCGTCCTCCTCGATCTCCACGTCTTCATTGCGGGTGAGGCGGAACGCGTGGTGGTCGAGCACCTCCATTCCGGGGAACAGGTCTCCGAGGTGGTTCTCGATCAGCTCTTCGAGTCGCAGGAAGCGTTTGATCTCGCCGGTGCCGGGAACCTCGACGAAGCGCGGGAGCATGGGCGGAACCTTGAGTCGTGCGAACTCCTGGCGCCCCGTGCGGGCGTTGCGGATGCGGATCGCGAGGTTCAGCGACAGACCCGAGATGTAGGGGAAGGGGTGCGCGGGGTCGACGGCCAGCGGCATCAGCACCGGGAAGACCTGGGCGCCGAAATACTCGGAGAGCTTGGCGCGCTCGTCGTCGGTGAGCTCGGACCAGTCGGCGATCTCGATGCCCGATTCGGCCAGCGCAGGCCGCACCAGCGAGGTCCAGGCCTCGGCATGCCTCAGCTGCAGCGCATGCGCTTCACGGGCGATGTCGGCGAGGGCGTCGGCGGGGGAGCGGCCGATGTTCGTCGGCACCGCGAGGCCCGTCACGATGCGGCGCTTGAGTCCGGCGACGCGGACCATGAAGAACTCGTCGAGGTTGCTCGCGAAGATGGCGAGGAAGTTGGCGCGTTCGAGCTCGGGCAGCGACGGGTCCTCGGCGAGCTCGAGCACTCGTTGGTTGAACGCGAGCCAGCTGAGCTCGCGATCCAGGTAACGGTGGTCCGGGAGCATCGCGTCCGGCGCCTCGATGGCGTCGAAGTCGTCGTCTTCGGCGTCGCCGAGACCTGCATCGGCGAGAGCGGGATCGATCATGGGGTACATCTAAGCACCGAGAGGTGACGCGCGTGTGAACGCGAGTCGCCGCGTCACCGAGAGGCGGGGACGTTCTCGTCCTCGTGCACGTTGAACCGGTACCCCACGTTGCGCACGGTTCCGATGATCTGCTCCTGGTCTCCGAGCTTGGCGCGCAGGCGCCGCACGTGCACGTCGACCGTCCTCGTGCCGCCGAAGTAGTCGTACCCCCACACCTCGCTGAGCAGCTGCTCGCGGGTGAAGACACGGGACGGGTGCGTGGCGAGGAAGTGCAGGAGCTGAAACTCCTTGTACGTCAGGTCGAGCGGCCGACCGCGCAGCTTGGCCGAGTACGACTGCTCATCGATCACGACGCCGGATGCCTGCACGCGGGACGGCTCGGAGGTCTCCTCGCGTCGCGCGAGGGCGAGGCGAACGCGCGCATCGGTCTCTGCCGGCCCTGCCGTCGTGAGGAGCACGTCGTCGATGCCCCAGTCGCCGGAGAGAGCGCTCATGCCGCCCTCGGTGACGACCAGGAGCAGGGGGGCTGCCTGCCCCGCGGCGCGAAGCAGGCGACACAGCGACTTGGCGCCCACGAGGTCGTGACGGCCGTCGACGATCACGATGTCGTAGTCGGGCGCACTGACGAGTTGGGCCGGCTCAGCGGGGATCTGTCGCACGCGGTGGCTGAGAAGCTCCATAGCGGGCAGGACCTGCTCCGAGACCGGAGCGTTGGTCAAGACCAGGACCTGGGCCACACGCACTCCTTCCGGACGGCTGAAGTATCGCCGTGCCGTAATGATACCGGGCGCCGATGGGTCACAATGGAGTCATGACGGAACCTGCGCTCGCACCGCGTAACGCGTTCGGTGGCGTGCTCGCCGTCTGGGGCGTCGCGCTCCTCGCCGGAATCGCCATCGGCATCTTCGTTCCCGAGGTCTACCGCGTGCAATGGCTGCTGGTGGCCTTCGGCGGCATCGTGCTGCTGTCGTTCGCCGTGCAGTTGTGGCAGGGACGCACGCAGGGATTCATCCTCCGCGTCGGCGGAAGCGCCATCGGCGCCCTCCTTCTGATGGGCATGATCTCCATCGGATTCGGCCTCGCGGCTCTCGCCTCCTGACGCCTCGATCGGATCCGCCGCCAGACGAGACGCCGTCGTGCGCTGAGGGTAGGGTGGAGGTCATGGACCTCATGGCGCTCGAATTCTTCTTCATCGGTCTTCTGGGCCTTGCGAGCCTCGCGATCGCGTTCGTCTCGGTCGTGGTGCTGCGCAACCTCTTCCGCGGCCAGCGCTGAGCCCGTCGTGATCGAGATCCCCACCGACCTCCCCGCCGACATCGTTCCGCTCTCGTGGCTGATCGGCGTGTGGGAGGGAACCGGTGTCATCGACTATCCGGTCGATGGCGAGCAGCTGCGCGGCGAGTTCACCCACCGCGTGAGCTTCAGCCATGACGGCGGACCGTATCTCAACTACGCCGCCACCGCGACCTTTACGGGGGACGAGGGCTCGGTATCCGTGCCTCTAGTCGCCGAGACGGGCTACTGGCGCCTGAGCCGTGCCGCTGTCGACACCGACGCTGGGCCCGGTCTGCTGCCCCCGACCGCCGACGGCGTCGAGCGCGGCGTCGACGACGTCGAACAGCTGCGCGCGGCATCCGGGGGATTCCCGATCGAGGTATCGATCGCCCACTCCGACGGAATGCTCGAGCTCTACCTCGGCGAGATCAACGGCCCCAGGATCGACATCGCGACGGATGCCGTCGTGCGCGCCGCGGGCGCGAAGGAGTACGGCAGCGCCACGCGCCTGTACGGCCTGGTCGACGGTCATCTTCTCTGGGCGTGGGATATCGCGGCTCTCGGGACTCCGCTGCGCTCGCACGCCTCGGCGCGCCTGGCCAAGGTCTGACATGCCCGGCTTCTCCGCCATCATCGGAGCCGTCGCGGGCGAGCACGGCATCGCGCACTTCGGCGACGTGTTCCGCGAACAGCGACGCCTGGCGACAGGTGCAGCGCTCGTCCCTCTCGACGACAGGACCGTCATCGAGGTCGCAGGCCCCGAGCGGCTCGGCTGGCTCGACTCGATCACATCGCAGGCGCTCGGTCGGCTCGCCGCCGGCGAGAGCACGGAACTCCTCGTGCTCGATCCGCAGGGCCGCGTCGAGCACGCGGCCGGCGTCATCGACGACGGTGCGACGACCTGGCTGATCGCCGATGCCGGCGATGCAGAGGCGCTCGCCACCTGGCTGCTGCGCATGAAGTTCCGCACGCAGGCGACGGTGCAGGTGCGCCCCGATCTGGGGCTGCTCGGCTTCGTCGACGGGGGAGTGGCGGCAGAGCGCGCCCGTACCGTGGCGTCCGCGCCGACCGGGGAGCCGCTCATCTGGGCCGATCCCTGGCAGCGCGTCAGCGCGGGCGGACATCAGTATGCCGAGGTCGCCGAGCATCCCGGCGCGGACCTGGCCTGGCGGATCGCCATCGTCCCTCGCGACGCGGCGGAGGCTCTCGCCGACACGCTGTCGGCAGACGACGTCGCGGGGCTTCTCGCCGCAGAGGCGCTGCGCGTCGCCGCGTGGCGCCCGCGCTGGTCGGCCGAGGTCGACGAGCGGTCGCTGCCGCACGAGTCCGACTGGATCCGCACGGCGGTGCACCTCGACAAGGGCTGCTACCGCGGCCAGGAGACCGTGGCGAAGGTGCACAACCTCGGGCACCCTCCCCGCCGACTCACCGCACTGCACCTCGACGGCAGCGACGATGTGCTTCCGGCCCCCGGCGACCCGGTCTTCGCCGGTGATGACGAGGTCGGCACCATCACGTCCGTCGCTCGGCACCACGAGGACGGACCCATCGCCCTCGCGATCCTCTCGCGTCGTGCACCGGTCGGAGATCTGGTGGTCCGCACCGAGGGCGTGCAGATCGCCGCGACGCAACAGGTGATCGTTCCCGCCGATGCCGGTGCCACGGCAGACATCCCTCGCATCACGCGGCTGTCGAGACGACCCACGGCGCCAGATCCCCGTCACACCGCCTGACACGCGGCGCCTCACTCACTCGAGGGGCTTCACGGCCTCCCACGGCAGAGTGAGCTCGCCCAGCCGCCAGCGGGCCTTGCCCCCCGCGATCGGCCATCCCTGGTCGCGGAGCGCCGCGGCGGTGGCGAGGAAGCGCTGGGTCGAGCCGAACGTCGACAGCGCCGCTGCGCGGTGCCACTCTCGATCGAGGTCGACGAGCAGCGCATGCACGCGTTCACCCGGCACGTTGCGGTGGATGAGCGCCTTGGGCAGTCGCTCGGCGACGATGCTCGGGCGTTCGAGCTCGGCGAGGCGCAGCGACAGGGTGAACCGCAGGGGATTCGCGTCGTGGTCGACGTCGATCCAGCTCGCCACGCGGCCGATCTCATCGCACGTGCCCTCGATGAGCAGCCCGCCCGGAGCGAGCCGTGCGGTCATCGTGCGCCACGCCTCGGCGACATCGGACTCGTCGTACTGGCGCAGCACGTTCATGGCGCGGATGACCGCGGGGCGACGGCGGTCGGGAAGAGGCACCTCGAAACCGCCGCGGGCGAACGAGACACGCAGATCGGGGTCGAAAGAGGTGAGTCCCGCGCGCACGGCGAGCAGCTGCTCGTTCGCGGTCGCCACTCGAGACGGGTCTATCTCGAGGCCGAGCACCTCGGCGTCCTGACGCACGCCGTGCAACCTGGTCGACAGCTCGAACGCGGTGACGCCGCTCGCCCCATAGCCGAGGTCGATCACGAGGGGGTCGGCTGCGCGGCGGAACGCGGGGCTCGTCGCGATCCAGCGATCGTTGCGGCGCAGTCTGTTCGTCCCGGTGGTGCCACGGGTCGGCCGACCGAGAGGAGATGACGCCATGCGTCAATCCTCGCAGGGCAGGGGCGTGGACGCGTGCGCCTGCGCCGATAAACTGGGGCCATGACTTCGAAGCGCACCCTGATCCTGCTCCGTCACGGCCGGAGCGAGTGGAACGAACTGAACCTGTTCACCGGATGGGTGGATGTCCGCCTCAACGAGCAGGGCAGGAACGAAGCCCGCCGCGGTGGCGAGCTGCTGGCAGAGGCGGGGATCCTCCCCGACGTGCTGCACACCTCGCTGCTCAGCCGTGCGATCCAGACCGCGAACATCGCTCTCGACGCGGCTGACCGCCTGTGGATCCCGGTCACGCGCTCGTGGCGCCTCAACGAGCGTCACTACGGTGCCCTGCAGGGCAAGGACAAGGCGCAGACGCTCGAGGAGTTCGGTCCCGAGCAGTTCCAGCTGTGGCGCCGCTCCTTCGACGTGCCGCCGCCTGCACTCGACGACGACAGCGAGTTCAGCCAGGTGAACGACGTGCGCTACGCCGACATCGACGGCGAGGTGCCCCGTACCGAGTCGCTGAAGCTCGTGATCGACCGCCTGCTGCCGTACTGGGACGACGCGATCGTCCCCGACCTCGAGGCGGGCAAGACGGTGCTGGTCACCGCGCACGGCAACTCGCTGCGCGGCCTCGTGAAGCACCTCGAGGGCATCAGCGACGATGACATCGCCGAGCTGAACATCCCCACCGGCATCCCCCTGGTGTACGAGCTCGACGAGAACAACGTCCCCACCGGTCCCGGCCGATACCTCGACCCCGAGGCTGCCGCAGCCGGAGCCGCCGCGGTCGCCGCACAGGGCAAGAAGTAAACGGCGAGAAGCAAGAACGAACGACGAAGGGGCGGATGCTGTCAGCATCCGCCCCTTCGTCGTCCTGCGATGCGGTTCAGGCGTGGCCGAACTCGCGCTGCTGCTCGGCGGCCGTCAGGAAGTCCTCTTCGTCGACGTGCCAGTCGCCCGTGGCGAGGTAGACGACCTTCTTCGCGACGGCGACCGCATGGTCGGCGAAGCGCTCGTGGTAGCGGCTGGCGAGTGTGGCGTCGACCGTGGCGGTCGCCTCACCCTTCCAGTTGTCGCTGAGCACCTTCTCGAACACGCTGGCGTGCAGCTCGTCGATGTCGTCGTCGGTGTTGCGGATGGTGTCGGCGAGACGCAGGTCCTGGGTGCGCAGCAGCTCGCTCAGGGTGCGGGAGATCTCGACGTCGAGTTCACCCATCTTGGTGAACGTGCCCTTCAGACCCCGCGGGATCGCGCGCTCGGGGAAGCGCAGGCGAGCCAGCTGGGCGATGTGCTCCGACATGTCGCCCATGCGCTCGAGCGACGCGCTCACGCGCAGTGCGAACACGACGATGCGCAGATCGCGCGCGACGGGCTGCTGGCGGGCGAGAATCTCGATGGCCTGCTCGTCGAGTGCGACCGCGAGCTCGTCGATCTTGGCGTCATCGGCGATGACCTCTTCGGCGAGGGCGACGTCGCTCGTCGCGAACGCGCGCGTGGCCTTGTCGATCGAGACCGTGACGAGGTCCGCGATCTCGACGAGGCGAGACTGCAGGTCCTCGAGGGACTGGTGGAAGACTTCGCGCATGGTGGGGCGCAACCTTTCATTCGGGTCTCGGCTGTGTGTCAGCGCGAGACGGCTGGGTCGTTCGCGCGAGAGCAGGTCCGCGCTGCCGCACAGGCCCGAAATCGATTGTCTGCTCCGAAGGTTAACGAACGGTGCCCAGCACGTGAATAGTAGTTCTCGCTCAGGCTCTGCGGCCCCCTAACGCGCCGATCGGCCGGTGAACGCGCTCTACTCTGGAGACATGACCCTGCCGCAGACCGCGCTGCTCGCGCTGGCCGTCGGCCTCGCGATCGGTGTCGGGCTCTCACTCTTGATGGTGTGGGCGTACCGTGCGAGGGCGCGTATCGCCGACGAGACGTCGCTCGTCGTTCCCGATGGCGTGAGCGCCGTGCTCGGCAGCATGGACGATGCGGCGTGCGTGGTCGATGCATCGGGGCTGGTGCTCGCGGTGTCGAAGGCGGCGGCGCGTTTCGGCATCCGGGTCGGTGCCCCGCTCGAGAACCCGGAGCTCCGCCAGCTGCTGCGAAGCGTGCGCAGCGAGGGCGGATCGCACACCGAGTCGCTGCGCATCACCCGCGGCGGACTCAGTCTCGACCCCCGTCTGGTCTCGGCCCGGGCGAGCGCGATCAGTCCGCGCATGTCGCTTCTCATCATCCGCGACGTCACCGAGCAGGAGCGACTCGACCAGATGCGCCGTGACTTCGTGGCGAACACGAGTCATGAGCTGAAGACGCCGGTGGGGGCGGTCACGCTGCTCGCCGAGGCGATCGAGTCGGCGGCCGACGACCCTGCCCAGGTGCGTCACTTCGCCACGAGGATCTCCGCCGAGGCCACCCGCTTGGGGCAGCTGACCGGACGCATCATGAGCCTCTCGCGGCTGCAGGCCGACGACACTCTGGCCGACGCGAGGCCCGTGTCGATCGACGAGGTCATCGCCGCCTCCATCGAAGCGCACGTGATCCAGGCCGATTCCGCCGGCGTCGAGCTCGCGCGCGGCGGCGACCGCGGGGTGTGGGTGCACGGAGACCCGCAGATCCTCATCGAGGCGTTCGGCAACCTCATCGCGAATGCGATCGCCTATTCCCCGCGCGGCGCCCGCGTCGGTGTCGGAGTCAAGGCCGACGCAGAAGTCATCGAGGTCGCCGTGTCCGACCAGGGCATCGGGATCTCGGAGACTGACCGCGAGCGCATCTTCGAGCGCTTCTACCGTGCCGACGAGGCTCGTTCGCGTCGCACCGGCGGCACCGGCCTCGGGCTGTCGATCGTCAAACACGCGGTCCAGCGGCACGGCGGCGAGGTCACACTGTGGTCGCGTCCGGGACGCGGATCGACCTTCACCATCAAGCTTCCCCGCATCGATGCTCCCGAGGGCATCGAGAGTGAGAAGAAGAGCAAGAAGAAGCGCGAGCGCAAGGCGGCGAAGACCGCGGCTCGCGTCCGAAACGGAGAGAACGCATGACCCGCATCCTTCTCGTCGAAGACGAGCCCGACCTCGCCGACCCGCTCGCGTACCTGCTGCGCCGTGAGGGTTTCGAGGTCGAGATCGCCGAAGACGGTCCCGGCGCCCTCACGGCCTTCCGCGAGCGCGGGGCCGACATCGTGCTGCTCGACCTCATGTTGCCCGGCATGCCCGGTACGGAGGTGTGCCGGCAGATCCGCTCGACGTCAGCCGTGCCGATCATCATGCTCACGGCCAAGGACTCCGAGGTCGACATCGTCGTGGGGCTCGAGCTCGGAGCCGATGACTACATCACCAAGCCGTACTCCTCGCGCGAGCTGCTCGCCCGCATGCGGGCCGTGCTGCGACGCGTGGTGCAGGCGGAGAACGAACTCGACGAGAGGGTGCTCGACGGCGGACGGGTGTCGCTCGACATCGACCGTCACACCGTCTCGGTGGCCGGCCAGCAGATCAACATGCCTCTCAAGGAGTTCGAGCTGCTCGAGGTCCTGATGCGCAACTCGGGGCGCGTGCTCACGCGCGGCCAGCTCATCGACCGGGTGTGGGGCAGCGACTACTTCGGAGACACCAAGACCCTCGACGTGCACATCAAGCGCATCCGCTCGCGCATCGAGGAGAATCCCGGCGAACCCGTGATGCTCGTCACCGTGCGGGGGCTCGGCTATCGCTTCGAGGGCTGACACCGACAGCAGATGAAAGAGGCCGACGCCCCGCGGGGTGTCGGCCTCTTTCGTGTCAGTCAGTGCTGGTCACTCGCTCGGAGCGGGTGCCGCCGTGTCGGTGGGCACCGGCTCGGGCGTGGGCTCGGCAGTGGGCTTCGCCTTCTCGGAAGGGACGAGGTCTGCGTAGTAGGGGAGCGTGCCGTCGAGCACGGGCACGTCGGCCTTGGTGCCGGCGCCGTCGCCGGACTGGAAGTGGATCTCGACGGTCGCGCCCGGCATGGTGTCGAGGTCGTCGATGCGCAGCGGCTCGTCGTCGCCGCCGAAGCTGATCGTCTCGCCCGCGGCGACCGGGACCTTTATCGGGTCGAGGCCGGCGACCGTGATCGTCAGAGTCGCCTTGTCGAGAGTCGGGTTCACGACTGCGGCGACGAGGTTGCCGACCGAGCCGTCTTCCGTCGCGACGATGAAGGCGTTGCGCACATCGAGGGGGCCGTCGGAATCAGCGATGTTGACGCCGTCGGATGCCGAGTACTCGATCTTGGTCGACTGCGGCGAGATGAACGTGCAGCCCGTGGCGCCGAGAAGAACGAGGGCGCTGATGGCGGCAGATGCGACAAGGCGCGATTTCACTGGTCCTCCTGTGGTCCGGCGGGATGTCCGCCTCCCATTCTATGCGTATGCGGAGGGGGCTCTCAGGACGCAGGGGTGCGAACCTTAGCGCATCCCGGCTGTGGTATCATTGAGGTTGCCGAAAGGACAAGTTTTTATGCTTTTTGAGGTTGGCGAAACTGTCGTCTATCCGCACCATGGCGCTGCGACCATCATCGAGGTCAAGGAACGCATCATCAAGGGTGAGGCGAAGAAATATCTGAAGCTCAACGTCACTCAGGGAGACCTCATCATCGAGGTCCCCGCAGAGAACGTCGATCTTGTCGGGGTCCGCGATGTGATCGGACGGGAAGGCCTCGACCACGTGTTCGAGGTTCTGCGTGCGCCCTTCACCGAAGAGCCCACGAACTGGTCTCGTCGGTACAAGGCGAACCTCGAGAAACTAGCCTCGGGCGACGTGATCAAGGTGAGCGAGGTCGTGCGCGACCTGTGGCGTCGTGACCAGGACCGCGGTCTGTCGGCCGGTGAGAAGCGGATGCTGGCCAAGGCGCGCCAGATCCTCATCTCCGAGCTGGCTCTCGCGGAGAAGACCGACGAAGACAAGGCGAGCACGATGCTCGACGAGGTCCTCGCGTCCTGAGAGATTCGAGAAAAGGCGGATGCTTCGGCATCCGCCTTTTTTCGTCTGCCCGGGTAACGTGAAAGCGTGAACATGCTTCCCGTCCCTGACACCGCGATCATCGTCGTCGCCGCAGGATCCGGCACGAGACTGGATGCGGGAGCGCCGAAGGCGTTCGTCGGCATCGACACCCACTCGATCCTCCGCCACGCGCTCGACGGCGTGTTCGCGGCGGCGCCTGCTCAGGTCGTCGTCGTCGCGCCCGAGGGATTCGAGGGCGACGCCGAGACGGAGCTGCGAGCTGCGGCGGGTGAGCGTCTCGAGCTGGGGCGCGTCGTCACGGGTGCCGATACCCGACAGGGATCCGTCGCGGCCGGTCTCGCCGCGCTGTGGGGCGATGTGCGCACGGTGCTCGTGCACGACGCCGCGCGTGCGCTGACGCCCGCCGCCCTCATCGATGCGGTCGTGGCCGCGGTGGACGGCCGTACGGGCGTGGTCCCGACGCTTCCGGTGATCGACACGCTCAAGAGGGTCGACGGCGGTGACATCGTCGGTCCCGTCGACCGTTCCGAGCTGGCCGCCGCCATGACACCCCAGGGCTTCCCCCGCGATCTGCTCGAAGAGGCATACGCGGCAGCCCTCGCCTCGGGCGAGGAGTACACCGATGATGCGGCCCTGTTCGCAGCGGCAGGCCACCCGGTGCGCACGATCGACGGTGCGCCGCGCGGTTTCAAGATCACGACACCGGACGATCTGGAGCGCGCGCGCCAGCTGCTGACGACAGCCACGACGACACCCGCGACCCGCGCCGGCTCGAAGCCGGCGCCTCCTGCGTCCATTCCCCGGGTGGGCATCGGCACGGATGTGCATGCGTTCGGCGGAGAAGGCACGCTCCGGCTCGCGGGGCTCGAATGGGCCGGGGAGCCGCCGCTCTCGGGGCATTCCGACGGAGACGCGGTGGCGCACGCGATCGTGGACGCCCTGCTGGGCGCCGCGGGACTCGGCGACATCGGCGAACACTTCGGCACCGCGCATCCTGAGTACGCGGGGGCGCATGCCGAGGTGTTCCTGGCGCGCACCCGGCAGATCCTGGCGGAGGCCGGGTTCGCGATCGGCAACGTGTCGGTGCAGTTCCAAGGGAATCGTCCGCGTTTCAGCGCGCGTCGCGCCGAGGCCGAAGGAGTGCTCTCAGCCGCGCTCGGCGGAGCGCCGGTGTCTGTCACCGCCACGACCACTGACGGGCTCGGGTTCTCGGGGCGCGGTGAAGGAATCGCCGTGACCGCGGTCGCGCTGGTCGTCGCACGCACGGAGGAGTCGTCATGAGGATCCTGATCATCGGGGCGGGCGGACAGGTGGGCCGCACCGCCGTCGAGGCGCTGCAGGGGCACGAGATCATCGCCGCGTCACGCAACGGAGAGCCGTCGGTCGATGTCGGAGACCCCGCGTCCGTGGAGCAGCTGTTCCAGGCGGTCGGCGCGGTCGACGCCGTGATCGTCGCGGTTGGGAGCGTGCCGTTCCGGCCGCTGTCCGACCTCGACCGCGACGACTACCTGTCGGCGTTCCGCGACAAGGTGCTCGCGCAGGTCGACGTCGTACGGATAGGCACACCGTTCGTGCGTGACGGCGGCTCCTTCACCCTGACCTCGGGCATCCTGGCGAGAGAAGCGATCGCGACCGGCGCGGCTGCCTCGCTCGCGAACGGCGCGCTCGAGTCGTTCGCACTCGCTGCGGCGACCGAGCTGCCGCGCGGCATCCGCATCAATGCGGTCAGCCCCTCGGTGCTCGAGGACGCGCCGTCGTATCACTCGTCGTTCCCCGGCTTCGTGCCCGTATCGTCTCACCGCGTCGGGCAGGCATATGCCAAGAGCGTGCTGGGCGTGCAGACCGGCCAGGTCTTCGCGATCGACTGAGGTCGCGGCCGGATGCGGCGAAGACTTGCGCGCGAGTGGGCGCGCACGCGACGATCGAGACGGCGGCGCCGATGATGACCCCGCGACGAGCGAACGAGGAGTGACATGAGCGGTTACCGAGTGCAGAACCCCGCGACCGGCGAGGTCGTCGAGGCCTTCGACACCGCGACGGACTCGCAGATCGACGCCGCGCTCGCCGCTGCCGACGACGCCTACCGGGAATGGCGCGAGCGCAGCGTGCAGCAGCGCGCCGAGGTGGTCAAGCGCGTCGCCGAGCTCTTCGCCGAGCGCAAGGACGAGCTCGCCGATCACATCGCGATCGAGATGGGCAAGTCCCGTGCCGAAGCGCTCGACGAGGTCGATTTCGCGGCGTCGATCATCGACTACTACGCGGTGCACGGGCCGAGCCTCATCACCGACTACGAGATTCCCAGCACGGTGCCGGGCCGCGCCTACATCGAGCACCGTCCGATCGGGGCTCTCCTGGGCGTCATGCCGTGGAACTTCCCGTACTACCAGGTCGCCCGTTTCGCAGCCCCCAACCTCCTGCTCGGCAACACGATTCTGCTCAAGCACGCCGAGATCTGCCCGCGCTCGTCGCTCGCGATCGAGGCGATCATGCGTGAGGCGGGGGTGCCCGAGGGCGGATATCAGAACGTCTTCGCGTCACACGACCAGATCGCCACGATGATCGCCGACCCCCGGGTGCAGGGCGTCTCGCTCACAGGCTCCGAGCGCGCGGGGGCGATCATCGGGGCACAGGCCGGGAAGCACCTCAAGAAATGCGTTCTCGAGCTCGGCGGCATCGACCCGATGATCGTGCTCGATGCCGCAGACGTCGCCGACGTCGCCCGGCAGGCATGGGAGTTCCGCGTCTACAACGGCGGTCAGGTGTGCAACTCCAACAAGCGACTGATCGTGATGGACGACATCCATGACGAGTTCGTGGCCGAGCTGAAGCGCCTCGCCGAGGGCCTGGAGCCGGGTGATCAGCTCGATCTGCAGGACGGCGAGTTCGTTCCGCTGTCGACGCGCACCGCCGCAGAGACGGTCGACGAGCAGGTGCGTCGCGCGGTCGAGGCCGGTGCGACGCTCGTCGCCGGTGGCGTGCTGTCCGACGGCCCGGGCGCACACTACTCGCCGGCCGTGCTCACGGGAGTGCCTCGGGACTCGGCCTCGTACCGCGAGGAGATCTTCGGGCCGGTCGCGACCGTGTATCGCGTGTCCAGCGACGAAGAGGCCCTCGAACTCGCGAACGACTGCGACATGGGACTCGGCGGATCCGTGTTCTCGACGGACGAGGCGAGGGCCGCGCGCCTCGCCTCCCGGCTCGAGGTGGGCATGACCCACGTCAACACGATCGCCGCCGAGGCTGCCGAGCTGCCCTTCGGCGGGGTGAAGCGATCGGGCTTCGGTCGCGAGATGGGGCCGATCGGCATCGGAGAGTTCGCGAATCGACGGCTCTCGTTCGTCGCTGAGTGACGCGGGCACCCAGTCTTCGCGGCGGACCGCCCGGTAAGCTTGTGCGGTGACACTCCGCCTCTACGACACCCGCGCACAGCAGCTGCGCGACTTCGTGCCTCTCGATCCCGAGAACATCACGATGTACGTGTGCGGACCGACGGTGCAGTCAGGCCCCCACATCGGTCACGTCAGGGCGGCCCTCAGCTTCGATCTGCTGCGGCGATGGCTGACCCACCGCTTCGGGCGGGTGACGTTCGTGCGCAACGTCACCGACATCGACGACAAGGTGCTCGCGAACGCCTCCGAGACCGAGCAGTGGTGGGCGCTGGCGTACCGCATGGAGCAGGAGTTCACGGCGGCCTATGCCGGAGTCGGCATCCTGCCGCCCACCTACGAACCGCGCGCGACGGCGTCGATCCCGCAGATGCAGGAGATCATCCAGACGCTGATCGAACGTGGACACGCGTATCGTGCGGCGGATGCGTCCGGCGACGTGTACTTCGACGTGCGCTCGTGGCCCGAGTACGGCTCGCTCACGAACCAGTCGATCGATGCGATGGAAGCGGCGGAAGACGCGGATCCGCGCGGCAAGCGCAACCCGCAGGACTTCGCTCTCTGGAAGGGCATGAAAGACGGCGAGCAGCCGGATGCCACGTGGCAGTCGCCGTGGGGCGCCGGTCGTCCGGGCTGGCACATCGAGTGCTCGGCGATGTCGAAGCGCTACCTCGGCTCCGAGTTCGACATCCACGGCGGTGGACTCGATCTGCGCTTCCCGCACCACGAGAACGAGCTCGCGCAGTCGACCGCGGCCGGCGACGCGTTCGCGCGGTACTGGGTGCACAACGGACTCGTGACCGTCGACGGACAGAAGATGTCGAAGTCGCTCGGCAACTTCACGCTGGCGGCCGACGTGCTCGCCGAGCGCGACCCGCTGGTGGTGCGCTATGCGCTCGCCGCAGCGCACTATCGCTCGAGCCTCGACCTTTCGGAGTCGTCATGGACCGAGGCCGAGGCGGCGCTCGGGCGCATCCGGACTTTCATGAGCCGCGTGGTCCGCGCCGTCGGGGGCTCTGACGAGTGGTCCCACTCCGACCTGCCCCCGTCTTTTGCGACGGCGATGGATGACGATCTCGGGGTGCCCCAGGCTCTCGCGGTGCTGCATGACACGGTGCGCGACGGGAACGCGGCGCTCGACGCGGGCGACGCAGCTGGTGCCGTCGCGGCCCTTCGATCTGTCGCCGCGATGACGACGGTGCTCGGGATCGACCCCCTCGCGCACACCGGGACCTCGGTCGGCGGAGCCGCGGCATCCGCTCTCGACACCCTCGTGCAGACGATGATCTCTCAGCGCGCGCAGGCGCGTGCTGACAAGGACTGGGCGGCGGCCGATCGCATCCGTGATGCGATCGCCGCCGCAGGAATCACGCTGGAGGACACTCCGGCCGGAACTCATTGGAGTATCGATGGCTAAGCAGGGCAATCCCTCAGCAGGCAAGGGCAAGAAGGGCCCCACCAAGGGCTCCGGCGGCAAGGGCCGCAGCTCGCTCGAAGGGCGCGGACCGACCCCCAAGGCCGAAGACCGCGCCTGGCACCCCGCGGGCAAGCGCAAGGCCGCCGCAGAGCGGTATGCCGCAGCCGGCGGCCGTGGCAAGCCCGGGCAGCGTCAGTCGTCCGGCGGGAACCCGAACCGCACGGCGCGCGTGAAGGACAACACGACCGACACCGAGACGGTGACCGGCCGCAACTCGGTGCTCGAGGCACTGCGCGCGAAGATCCCGGCGACCGCCTTCTACATCGCCCAGCGCGTCGAGATGGACGACCGCACCAAGGAGATGCTGGCGATCGCGACCAACCGCGGCATCCCGGTACTCGAGGTCACTCGTCAGGAGCTCGACCGCATGGCCGGCTTCGACGGCGTGCACCAGGGCGTCGCCATCAAGGTGCCGCCGTACGAGTACGCGCACCCGCAGGACCTCCTCGAGCAGGTCATCGACAAGGGCGAGGTGCCGCTCTTCGTCGCCCTCGACGGCATCACGGATCCCCGCAACCTCGGTGCGATCATCCGTTCGACGGGAGCCTTCGGCGGCCACGGCATCATCCTGCCGCAGCGTCGTTCGGCGGGCGTGAACTCCGCCGCCTGGAAGACGAGTGCGGGCGCCGCGGCGCGCGTGCCCGTCGCCCTGGCCACGAACCTCACGAGCCAGCTCAAGGAGTTCAAGAAGCAGGGCGTCTTCGTGCTCGGACTCGACGGCGACGGCGACGTGCAGCTGCCCGATCTGCAGCTCGCCGACCGCCCCGTCGTGATCGTGACAGGCTCGGAAGGCAAGGGGCTCTCGCGTCTGGTCGCCGAGACGTGCGATCAGATCGTGTCGATCCCGATCAGCGCCGTCACCGAGTCGCTCAACGCCGGCATCGCGACCTCGGTCGCGCTCTACCAGGTGTCGACCATCCGCAACGCGAAGTAAGGAAGAACCCATGGCTCGCATCGTCGTACTCGGAGGAACCGGCTATGCCGGCCGTCACATCGTCGCAGAGGCGGTGAGTCGCGGACACGACGTGATCGCGATCTCGCGTTCTGCTCCGTCGGATGCTGTCGACGGTGCGTCGTACGTGCAGGGTTCCGCACTCGAGCCCGCCTCGCTCGCGAGCGCATTCGACGGGGCGGATGCCGTCGTCTCGTCGCTGTCTCCGCGCGGTGACATGGCCGACAACGTGCTCGAGGCGCTCAAGGGTGTGATCCGTGTGCTCGCGGGCACCAGCACACGACTCGGCGTCGTCGGGGGGGCGGGTGGCAGCCTCGTGGCCCCGGGAGGCCCCCGGCTCTTCGACCAGGGGTTCCCCGAGGAGTACAAGCACGAGGCGCAGGTCGGCATCGACTCCCTCGAGCTGCTGGAGAGCGCGGATGCCGATCTCGACTGGTTCTTCGTGCACCCCGCCGAGGTGTTCGGACCCTGGGCCGAGGGAGAGCGCACCGGCCACTACCGTGACGGCGGTGACGTGATCGTGCGCGACGCCGAGGGCAAGTCGTACATCTCGGGCGCCGACTTCGCGGTCGCCGTGGTCGATGAGATCGAACAGGGCAACCACCACCGCGAGCGCTTCACCGTCGGCTACTGACGCGGCCTCACGTTTCGTCTCGCTCGGCTTCGCCGTGCTCGCTCAACGACCGGGTGTGCTCGCTCAACGACCGGGTGTGCTCGCTCAACGACCGGGTGCGCTCGGTCTCAGACGAGATCGCGCCAGTCGACCTCATCCGTGTCGTCCGATACCGGGTGCGCGCCGGTGATCACCGGCAGGCTCATCGTCTCGGTGGGCGGCCCCATGATCGTGGCCTCGTCGCGGCGGTGGCGCAGGACCTCGTTGATGTAGCTCGTGAGCACTTCGGCGAGCGGCACCGCGCGCCCTTGGGCCTGTGAGAGGTACCAGCGGTGCTCGAGCACCTGGTGGAAGACCTCTGCCGGCTCGAGCTTGGCGCGCAGTTCGTAGGGGATCGCCCGCACCACGGGCTCGAAGACACGCGTGAGCCACTCGTGCGCGTACATCTCCTCGTCGGCCCACTGCTTGGTCGATCGCACGCGGAACTCGTCGAGATCATTCAGCAGACGACGCGCCTGGTTCTCCTCGACGTCGAGCCCGGTGAGGCGGATGAGGCGGCGCTGATGGTGCCCCGCATCCACGACCTTCGGCTGGATCTCGACGACCGTGCCGTCGGAAGTGGTCGACATCGACATCTCGTCGATGTCGAAGCCGAGGGCGTTCAGACGCTCGACGCGCTCGGTGATGCGCCAGGTCTCGGCCGAGGCGAACGACTCCTGAGCGGTGAGCTCGGCCCAGAGTGCGCGATACGACGACACGATGCCGTCGGCGATGGCGATCGCGTCGACGCCGTGCTCGAGACGCCCGCCCGCCGCCAGGTCCATGACCTCGCCGGCGATGTTGGTGCGGGCGAGATCGAGGTCGTAGGCACGTTGCCCGTCGGTCAGACCCTCTTCATGCAGCTCACCCGTCTCGGCGTCGACGAGGTAGGCGGCGAACGCGCCCGCATCGCGCCGGAAGAGGGTGTTCGAGAGCGACACGTCGCCCCAGTAGAAGCCGACGTTGTGCAGCCGCACAAGGAGCACGGCGAGGGCGTCGACGAGGCGGTTGGCGGTATCCGGACGGAGAACGCGCGTGAACAGCGCGCGGTACGGCATCGAGAAGCGCAGGTGCGAGGTGACGAGGGCTGCGGGGAGCGGCTCGCCGTCGGCATCCGTCCGCCCCGCGATCACCGCGACGCGTGACACGCAGGGCACATCGAGACGGGCGAGGTTGCCGAGCATCTCGTACTCGCGACGTGCCATCTCGTCTGTGGTCTCTTTGACGGCGACGACCCGTCCCGAGAGGTCGGCGAAGCGGACGAGGTGTCGGGAGAGGCCCTTGGGCAGCGAGACGATCTGCTCCGACGGCCAGGCGCCCAGCGGAGTCGACCAGGGGAGGGCGAGGAGTCCGGGGTCGACCGTGCTCGCCGTGATGCGCAGCGCGTTCTGCATGAGTCTCCTCAGCTGGTGGCGGGAAAGACGAAGCGGCGCGGGTGACCGAAGTCAGCCCGCGCCGCGTCTGTGGGTGTGATCAGGCCGAGACGACCGGCTTGTCGTTCAGGCGCTCGCCCGACTCGCTGTCGAACGCGTGCACGTGGCCCGCGTTCGCAGCCAGCGTGACGGTCTCGCCCGCGTTGGGGTGGCTGCGGCCGTCGACACGCGCCACGAGGTCGGCGCGCTTGCCGTTGATCTCGGTGTGGCCGTAGAGGTAGCCGTCGGCGCCGAGCTCTTCGACCAGGTCGACGACGACCGAGAGGCCCTTGCCGTCTGCCGGTCCCACCGTGATGTCCTCGGGGCGCACGCCCACGGTGACCTGCGAGCCGTTGGCGCGACCCACCGTGTCGCGGTCGAGCGGGACGACCTCGGTGCCGAAGCGGATGCCGCCCTCGGCCAGGTCGGCCGAGAACAGGTTCATGGCCGGCGAGCCGATGAAGCCGGCGACGAACACGTTGTTCGGCTTCTCGTAGAGGTCGCGAGGCGAACCGACCTGCTGCAGCAGACCGTCCTTGAGCACCGCGATGCGGTCGCCCATGGTCAGAGCCTCGGTCTGGTCGTGCGTGACGTAGACCGTGGTGACGCCGAGGCGACGCTGCAGCGATGCGATCTGCGTACGCGTCTGCACGCGGAGCTTGGCGTCGAGGTTCGACAGCGGCTCATCCATGAGGAAGACCTGGGGCTGACGCACGATGGCGCGACCCATGGCGACGCGCTGACGCTGACCACCCGAGAGGGCCTTCGGCTTGCGGGTCAGGTACTCCTCGAGGTCGAGCAGCTTCGCGGCCTCGAGCACGCGGGTGGCACGCTCTTCCTTGCCGACGCCGGCGATCTTGAGCGCGAAGCCCATGTTCTCGGCGACCGTCATGTGCGGGTACAGCGCGTAGTTCTGGAACACCATCGCGATGTCGCGGTCCTTCGGCGGCACGTCGGTGACGTCGCGGTCGCCGATGAGGATGCGTCCCGCGTTGACCTCTTCGAGGCCGGCGAGCATACGCAGCGAGGTGGACTTTCCGCAGCCGGAGGGACCGACGAGAACGAGGAACTCGCCGTCAGCGACCTCGAGGTTGAGCTTGTCGACGGCCGGGCGGGTTCCGCCCGGGTAGAGGCGGGTGGCCTCGTCGAAAGTCACAGATGCCATTGTGTTTCTCCTTCACCGGCAGGTACGTGCCGGACGATCCGTAGTGATAGAGCGGCGGAGCGATCCACCGTGACCCCTCATCGGGTCGGGATCAGTATGGCAGATGCCGGGGCATCTGGGTATTTCTCAGCCTGGCTGGTTAACATCGATCTCGGCCGCTTTTCTGCGGCGTTCGCCGGTTCGATCGGCGAACGGGGCCACCCTGCCCCACCGAGACTCTCAAGAGGAACGATGTCGAGCGACGAGACGCCGAACGTCCCCACCCCTCGCAATTCGCGTGAGGCCGTGCGGGAGAAGGCACAGAAGGTGCACGCGCAGCAGTCGAGGGCGCGCATCATGCGACGGATCATCCTCGGCGCGATCGCGATCGTGGCCGTCGGTGCGATCGGCACGGCGGTCACTCTCGCCGTGTCCGCGCAGGTGTCGAAGCCGCAGCTCACGCCGAGCGGCCTGGCCGACGACGGCATCCTCGTCTCCGAGATCAATGCGTCGACCGTGTCGAGCGAACCGCTCGATGCCCCGGCTCCCGAGGCCACCGAGACCGGCACCGAGGGTGAGGCCGAGCCCACTCCGGCGCCCACTACCGCCAGCACCGTCGACATCCACATCTACGTCGACTACCTCTCGCCGGATGCGGGCGAGTTCGAGCGCGCGAACGCGCGTCAGCTCGTCAACTGGATCGGCGAGGGCGCGGCGACCGTGACCTACCACCCCGTGGCTCTGCTGACCGCGAGCTCGAACGGCACCAAGTACTCGCTGCGCTCCGCCGCGGCTGCGGCCTGCGTGGCCACGCACTCCCCGGCAGAGTTCTACGCGTTCAACCACGATCTGCTCGACGACCAGCCCGAGATGAACACCGACGGGTTCACCGACTCCGAGCTCGCCGACATCGCCGGCGCCGTCGGCTCCGACAACGTCAAGAGCGTGCGCTCGTGCATCGAGGATCAGGACTACGTCACCTGGGCGAAGGACGCCACGGCTCGTGCGCTCGAGGGGCCGCTGGTCGGCTCGGACGACCTGGTGCTGACGTCGGCTCCGATGATCGTCGTGAACGGCGAGGTCTACGTCGGCGCTCTCGACGACCCGAGCGAGTTCTCGCAGTTCGTGCTCACTGTCGCCAGCGACGCCTACTACGCAACCGCGACGCCGACTCCGGCGCCCACGCCGACTCCGTCCGAGACGCCCACCGAGGCGCCGGTCGAAGAGACTCCGGCACCGACCGAGACTCCCGCACAGTAGAAGACCTGCGCGCAGGGAACGGGAAGATCGTCAGCTGCGACGGTCTTCTCGCGTCTCCCAGGCCTGCGGCTTGTACCGACGTACGTCTTTGCCCTCATCGACCCAGCGCGTGTGCGCCCGCAGGCCGTGGAACACCCCGAAGCGGATCACGAGGTAGGCCAGCAGCAGTCCGATCAGCACCGCGGCGATCCAGATGGCGATGCCGAGGGCGGAGACGAGGGCGAACGACGTGTCGAGATTCATAGTGCGACACTAACGAACCGTGATCCGGGCTCGACCGCATCGCTCGCGGCGGAACCACCGTCGAAGACGCTCTAGACTCGTTGATGCGCATTCGATGAGATCGGATGTGCGCAATACGGGCCGCGGGATGTCAGCGGTTCGCCGACTTGGCGCAATTGGTAGCGCACCGTACTTGTAATACGGGGGTTGCAGGTTCGAGTCCTGTAGTCGGCACTGTAGGTCGGTTCGACGTGCGACGGACTCTCGAGGCTACGGCCGCACGTCGAGGTCGAGATCGAGTCCGGTGATGCTCCACTCGTCATCGGAGCCGGTCTCCTGGTCGCGCGAACGCGGGAACCGGTGGTGGGCGCGCAGCGCTGCGGCCTGCTCCGAGAAGTCGGGATCCGTGTCTGTCGAGGCGCTGGGGCCGACGAGCAGGTCGTTGCCGAGTCCCACGATGAGCTCCGCCGTCTCCACCTCGCCATCGACGACGATCGGGATCTCGAGGGCCTCGGACTCACCCTCGTTGGCGATCGCCGCGGCGAGCGTCACGAGAACCTCCGCGACATCGTCGGTGGTCACGAGTTGCTGGGCTGCGTAGGAGACGAGTTTCATGTCACCAGCGTGGCATCCCGCGCGGATCCGCACCGCAGGCTTGCGGTGAGGCATCGGAATGTGACATGTGACCGATCATCGGCGTCACACGGGAAATACCTCGTCGGGGTCGGAGGTTGTCACGAACATGACTCGTATCGGAACCAGTGACCTTGACGTCTTCCCCCTCTCGCTCGGCGGCAACGTGTTCGGCTGGACGGCCGACCGCGACGCGTCGTTCGCCGTTCTCGACGCATTCGTCGACGGAGGCGGTGACTTCATCGACACCGCCGACTCGTACAGCGCCTGGGTGCCGGGAAACGCCGGCGGCGAGAGCGAGACGATCATCGGCGAATGGCTCGCGTCGCGCAAGCCCGCAGGGGTCACGGTCGCGACCAAGGTGAGTCAGCACCCCGAGTACAAGGGGCTCTCGGCGTCGAACGTGCGCAAGGCCGCCGAGGCCTCGCTCCACCGGCTCGGCGTCGACACGATCGACCTCTACTACGCGCACTTCGACGATGAGTCCGTGCCTCTCGACGAGACCGTCGGCGCATTCGGCGAACTCGTTGCGGATGGTCTCGTCCGCAACGTCGCCGTCTCGAACTACACGGCCGAGCGCATCCGGGAATGGGCCGACATCGCCCGCCGCACCGGCGTCGCGCTTCCGGTCGCCGTGCAGCCGCACTACAACCTCGTGCACCGCAACGACGTCGAAGAGACGATCATCCCGGTCGCCGAGGAGCTCGGCCTCGGGCTGGTGCCGTACTACTCGCTCGCGAGCGGCTTCCTGACCGGCAAGTACCGCACGACCGATGCGGAGGGCCAGTCGTCGCCTCGTGCCGGCGGCGCTGCGAAGTACGCCACCGAGGCGGGGCTGCGCATCATCGACACGCTCGAAGAGATCGCCGACGCGCACGGGACGTCGATCGCCGCGACCTCACTGGCGTGGCTGCGCGCACAGCCGACTGTGGTCGCCCCGATCGCCAGCGCCCGCACGGTGGAGCAGGTGCCCGATCTTCTCGCCGGAGCGAGGATCGAGCTCGAGGCCGACGAGGTCGAGCGCCTGAACGCGGTCTCGGAGTGGACGCCGGCCGAGGCCTGATCTCCCCGCCTGCTCTGCGGACCTGACGCCCTGCCTACGATTCCGTGGGCAGGGCGTCGTCTGCGAGACCGAGCCGATGAGCGAGGATCACCGCGTGGATGCGATCTCGTGCGCCGAGCTTGGCGAGCACTCGCCCGACATGGGTCTTCACGGTCGACTCGCTCACGAAGAGCACCTGGGCGATCTCGGCGTTCGTGCGCCCGCGCGCGATCTCGAGGAAGACGTCGCGCTCGCGGTCCGTGAGCGCCGAGGTCGGGTCGACCGGGCTCGTCGTCCGACTCGCGCCGGCGGTCGGTTCGGTCGCGACAGTCAGGCTCGGGCCGATGCGCTCGAGGAGCGCCCGCGTGATCCGAGGGGCGAGCGCTGCGTCGCCGCGGTGCACCGCGCGCACAGCCGAGATCATCTCCTGGCGCTGGGCGTCTTTCAGCAGGAAACCGCTCGCGCCGGCGCGGATCGCACCGAACGCGTACTCGTCGAGATCGAATGTCGTCAGCACGAGCACCCGGGTCTGCGGATGCTCTCGCACGATCGCCTCGGTGGCGGCGATGCCATCGAGGCCCGGCATGCGGATGTCCATGAGCACGAGATCGGGCGCGAGTGCGGCCGCCTGACTGATGGCCTCGTGGCCGTCCGACGCTTCGCCGACCACGACCATGTCGGCCTCGGCCTCGAGGACCATGCGGAACCCGAGGCGGATGAGCTGCTGATCATCGACCAGGAGGATGCTGATGGGAGCGGTCATCTCGTGTCCTTCGGTTCGTGTGGCTGTGGGGCGCTCAGGTCGGGAGCAGCGACGGGGAGCTCGGCGCGAAGCATCCATCTCCTGCCGTCGTCGAACGGCTCGGAGAGGAACGAGCCTCCCGCATGCGCGGCCCGCTCGGCGAGTCCGCGGAGCCCGAATCCGGACGTTCCCGCCGCACCTCTGACGCCGTCGTTGACCACCTCGACGGTCACCGCATCACTCGCATAGCTCAGGCGGACGGCGATCGACGTCGCACCCGGCGCGTGCCTCATCGCGTTGGTGACCCCCTCCTGCACGATTCTTCCGATCGCGTGCGAGACAGCGGGGGAGAGGGACTCACCTCCGCTGACCGAGAGGGTCACGGGGAAGCCGGCCCGTTGCGCGTGCTCGACCGTCTCGTGCGGGGGAGTCGGGGCGAGCGGCGCGAGCGGCAGCGGCGAGTCGTCGGCGCGGAGGACTCCGAGCATCCCGCGCATCTCGGTGAGGGCCGTGCGTGCGGTCTCGGCGGCCGCCGTCGCCGCCCCACGGGCCTGCTCCCTGTCGGGGGTCGCGGCCGCGCCTTCGGACAACGCGACGATCACCGTGAGCGAGTGCGAGACGATGTCGTGCATCTCTCGGGCGATGCGTGCGCGTTCTGCCGCGGCCGCGAGCTGCGCCTGCTGATCGCGCTCGACCAGCAGTTGGCGGGACCTGTCGATCACCGCGTCCAGATACCGTTTGCGCCCGCCGACGTTCACGCCGATCAGAGTGCCGATGAGTCCGAGCACGAGCGACATGATCACGGCGTTGACGGCGACCTGGAAAGAGATCACGCCGGTCAGGGTGAGCAGGCCACCGAGTGCGGCGAGCGAGCCGAGGCCGATGCCGAAGCCCGTCCATGCGGCTCGCGACGAGCGGTACACCGCGAGTGAATAGCAGGTGACCAGCAGCAGAGGCGAGCCGATCGGCTGCAGGGCGAAGAGGAATCCGGCCTCGAGCGCGAACGACGCCACGAAAGGCACCAGTGGCTTCCGGCGCCGCCACAGCAGCGTCGCGCACGCGGCGGCGACGGATGCCGGCACCAGGATCCCGACCCCGATCGCGAGCGGCATCGGCAGGTCGCGCGAGATGACACCGGCCGGCACGAGCGACAGCAGCAGGCACACCAGCGCGATCATCACATCCGCCAGCACGGGATGCCGTGCCCAGAAGCGTCGGAGAACGCCGGGAGGACGCGGCAGCCGCAGCCCCTCGTCCTCGCGGACAGAGGTGCTGCGGCTGCGGATGCTGGTCACCGGCCGACTCTACGCGGCTGCAGTGTCGTGCACGCCGGTCACGCGTCGCGGGTGCGGAGCACGGCCCAGGCGGAGAGCATCCCCGCGACGACCCACCCGGCCAGCGTCAGGTAGGCCACAGGGCCCTCGAGCGCTGCGTTCTCGGGAAGGATCGCGCTCTGCGCGGCAGCCACGGGCAGGTAGTTGGCGGCATCCATCACCCACGCCCAGGATTCGCCGGCGATCGCGAAGAAGCTCGTGACGATCGGCACGACGAAGAGCAGGCCGACCGTCGCCGCGATCGCTCCGGCGCCCGAGCGCAGGATGAACCCGAACGCCACGCCGATCAGCGCGAACACGGCCATCGCGAGCGACGCCACCACGATCGGCAGGATCGACGCCGACGGGTCGCTCCAGTCGATGCTCTGGTCGCGGGGCGCGACGATCGCCGACACCGCCACGGCGGCCGCCGCGAAGATCACGAGCGACGACACGAACAGGAACAGGCTGACCACGACAGCCTTGGCGGCGAGCACCGAGCCGCGCTTCGGGTTCGCCGCGAGTGTGGAGCGGATCATGCCGGTCGAGTACTCGCCCGTCACCGAGATCGCGCCGAGGATGCCGGCGAGCAGCATCGTGAACTGGATCGGCATCACGACGGCCTGGATGGGCTCGAAGCCGGGCATGTCGACGGCCTGTGCGATGAGCACGGCGATGCCGATGGTGAGAACCGCGGCGATGCCGATCGACCACCAGGTCGATCGGAGGGTCGCGAGTTTGATCCACTCACCGCGGACCGCACGGACGAACGTCAGACGGTGCCCTGTGTCGACCTGCGGAGGTGCCAGTGGAGGTGCCTGAACGGTCATGAGATCTCCTTCGTGCGGTACTCGACCGAGTCGCCGGTGAGGGCGAGGTAGGCGTCTTCGAGCGATCCGGTGGTGGGTGTGAGTTCGTGAAGCGGGATGCCCCGCTCTGCGGCGAGGTCGCCGATGCGCGATGCGGGAAGGCCGACGATGTCGAGCAGGTCGGGAGCCGAGCTCACGATCTCGACAGACGGCCCGCCGACCGCAGCGGCCAGATCGGCGGCCCGAGGAGTGCGCACCCGCACGGTGTTGGTCGTCCACGCCCGCACGAGCTCGGCGAGCGGAGCGTCGGCCAGAACCTTGCCGCGACCCATCACGATGACGTGATCGGCGGTCTGCGCCATCTCGCTCATCAGATGGCTGGAGAGCAGCACGGTGCGCCCCTCCGACGCCGCATGGCGGACGAACTGCCGCACCCAGCGCACGCCCTCGGGGTCGAGACCGTTGACCGGCTCGTCGAGGATGAGAGTGTGCGGATCGCCCAGCAGCGCCGAGGCGATGCCGAGACGCTGGCCCATGCCGAGCGAGAACTTCCCGGCACGTTTGCGGGCGACGGCGCCGATGCCGGCGAGATCGATCACCTCATCGACGCGAGAGGCGGGGATGCCGTGAGTGGCTGCCATCGAGCGCAGGTGGTTGCGCGCGGTGCGCCCCGTGTGCACGGCCTTCGCGTCGAGCAGCACGCCCACCTCGGTGAGAGGAGCCCGCAGCTTGCGGTACTCGCGTCCGGCCACGGTGGCGGTGCCGGAGGTCGGGCGGTCGAGCCCCACGATCATGCGCATCGTGGTCGACTTGCCGGCGCCGTTCGGTCCGAGGAACCCGGTGACGGATCCCGGCTGCACCGAGAACGACACCCCGTCGACGGCGGTCTTGTCTCCGAATCGCTTCGTGAGTCCTTCTGCTGTGATCATGCCTTCGACGCTACCGAGCGGAGATGTCGGGGCGCGTCCTCCCTGGGTACCGTTCGCGGTTCAGGCGGGGTCATCCTCGCGACGGATGCCGAAGGTGGCCGGATCCACCGGGCGCTGGGCCCTCGGCAGCTTCTCGACCACCAACCGGTAGGACTCGGTGACGAGCTCCGAGACGAGCTCGTGCTCGAGGGAGGCGCCCGGCCGCAGAGTGATCCAGTGCTTCTTGTTCATGTGATACCCCGGGACGATGTCGGGGAACGCCTCGCGCAGCGCCACCGCGTCGTCGGGGTGCGATTTGAGAGTGATCCGCCCCGTGTCATCGAGCGGAACCAACAGGAAGACCCGGCCGCGCACCTTGTACACATCCCACTCCGGGCCGAAGGGGTTCTCACGCTCCGCGCCCGGCAACTCCTCCGCCCGCTCGGTGGCGGTGGCGATCAACTGTGTCGAGTCCATGGATCAGAACAGCCGCTCGCTGCCTTTGTCGTTCGCTCGTGGGGCCACCTGCACCCGCTCGTCGAGGGTCGCGGCCGCGAGCAGCGCTTCGTCGATGATCTCTCTGCTCGGCTCGGCGGTGAGCCAGGCGCTGCCGAGCGATGCGGGCACGAGCAGCGGCATCCGGTCGTGAATGTGTGCGAGGTGCGCGGGTGCCGGGCGCATCACGATCGAATAGCAGGTGAACGACTGGCCGTCGGCGGTGCGTCCGTGCTGGGTCACGGCGGCCATGCCGAAGAGCGCTCCGTCGTCGACGAGGAACTCGTGCCACACGCGCTCGGGCTTCTTCATCTCGTACCAGCTCGTGGCCGGCACGAGCGCCCTGCTCTTCAGCCCGCCGGGGCGGTCCTGAAGTCGCTCCGAGCGCGTGTTGATCGACGGGAACTTCGAGGGTTCGCCCCCCACGAGAAACCCCCACCAGGCCGGCTCGAGAACCGGCGTCGCCTCGGGCTGCACCACGATCGGATTGAGGTTGCGCAGGTTCTTGCCCGTCGGGCGGACCGTCTCGCCGGCATTGCGTTCGGCCCATCCACGGAGCCCCTCGAGCACCGCCTCATCGGCTTCGGCAAGGAGTTCTGCGTCGGTGAACCGGGGATCCAGACCATAGCTCGCGCACATGCAGCCAGGGTACGCCTGGGCACCGACATGCGCGCGGGAGTCGTCGCAGGGCTCCGGCGCCGCTCGGCTAGGGTCGACAGGTGATCAGGGCCCGTCGACTCTCCGCACCCGCCGCGCTCGGCGGGGCTGTGGCGATCGGCGTCATGACGGCGATCCAGGCGCGCATCAACGGCGTGCTCGGGGTTCGCGTCGACAACGGCATCATCGCGGGGTTCATCTCGTTCGCGGTGGGTCTCCTGGCGCTGGTCGGGGTGATCGCCTTCATGCCCTCGGCACGTCGCGGGGTCGGGCGACTGCGCGACGGCATCCGCGACCGCAGCATCCCGTTCTGGATGCTGCTCGGTGGCGCCTGCGGTGCGCTCACGGTCTCGGCGCAGGGCATCACGGCCGGGATCCTCGGGGTGTCCCTGTTCACCGTCGGGGTCGTCGCCGGTCAGACTCTGCACGGGCTCGTGCTCGATCGCATCGGCTTCGGACCCGCGGGCGTCGTGGCGGTCACGCCCGGCCGCGTCGCCGGCGGTGCGCTCGCGCTCGCCGCCGTCGGCATCTCGCTCGGCGGCGACGTCCTGGCCACCGCCCCCCTCTGGATGCTCGTGCTGCCGTTCGCGGCAGGTGTCGGCATCGCGTGGCAGGCGGCGACCAACGGACGGCTGGCTCAGCGGGTGAAATCACCGCTCGCCGCGACCATGATGAGCTTCATCGCCGGCACGGTCGTTCTGCTGATCGCTGTCGGAGTCAGCGTGGCGGCGCGGGGGACGCCCGATGCTCTTCCCGCCGAGCCCTGGCTCTATCTCGGAGGCCTGCTGGGAGCGGCCTACATCCTGCTCGGCACCTTCATCGTCGCGCACACCGGAGTGCTGCTGATGGGCCTCGGCTCCGTGCTCGGTCAGCTCGGGACGTCGGTGATCATCGATCTGATCTGGCCGGCAGCGACAGGCCCTGAGCCGTGGCAGATCCTGGCCATGGTGGCCGTGGCCGTGGCATCCGTCGTCGTCGCGCTGCCACGGCGCCGGCGCTCCTGACTACTTCTTCTTCGATGCCTTGGCGACAGGCATCCGCGTCACGAAGGTGCGGGCATCCACCGGCTTGCGGCGCCCCGGCTTCTTGTCCGTCGGCTTGCCGCCGACGTAGAGCCACCCGAGCAGTTCCTCGTCCTTGCCGATGCCGTGCGCCTTGGCGACGGCCTTCGACCGCGTGTAGCCGCCGGTGCGCCACAGCACGCCCCAGCCGGCCTCGTCGAGCAGCAGGCTCAGCACGTGCGCGACGCCCGACGCCACGGCCTCCTGCTCCCATCGCGGCACCTTCGAGCTCTTGCGATAGCTCGCGACGACCGCGATCAGCAGGGGTGCGCGTCGCGGCTTCGATGAGGGGGACTTGTCGCCCTCGGCCTTGGCGATCGCGGCACCCAGCACATCGCGGTCGTCGCCGCGCAGCTCGATGAGCCGCCACGGGCGCAGCGACGAGTGATCGGCCACGCGCCCGGCGGCGGCGACGAGCGTCAGCAGCTCGTCGTGCGAGGGGGCGTCGTCGGTGACCTTCGACCAGGACTGTCGTGCGAGAACGGCGTCGAGTGCGCTCACGACTCTTCGGGCGTGAAGTTCAGAGCGATGGAGTTCATGCAGTAACGGTCGCCGGTGGGAGTGCCGAAGCCGTCGGGGAAGACATGGCCGAGGTGGGAGCCGCACGCGGCGCAGCGCACCTCGGTGCGCACCATGCCCAGGCTCGTGTCCTCGATCAGCTCGACGGCGTCGGGGCGGATCGACTCGTAGAAGCTCGGCCATCCGCAGCCGGAGTCGAACTTGGTGCCGCTCTTGAACAGCTCCGCATCGCAGGCGCCGCATGTGTAGAGACCGGCGCGTCCTTCATCGAGAAGCTCACCGGTCCAGGCGCGCTCGGTCGCTGCCTGGCGCAGCACCGCGTACTGCTCGTCGCCGAGCTCTTCGCGCCACTCTTCTTCGGTCTTGTCCACGCTGTACGACATGCGTCCTCCTGGGGGTTCAACTCCATTCTCTCGTGTCCGGAGCGGAGCGGGGCCACGAGAGAATGGAGGAATGACCGATGCCGTGCAGCAGCGCTACTCCCGCTTCGCCGAGCACGAGGCTCCCGGCCGCAGCGAGCTGTACGCCGAGTGGGCCTCGGGCGTCGCGGCCGACCCGGAGATCCAGGCGCTGCTCGCGCGCATCCCCGAGAACCGACGCCAGCCTCCGCTCGTCTTCGCCGTGACGCGGATGCTGGGGGCGGACCTGTCCGGTTATGCGGGATGGCGCGCGTTCGTGCTCGCGCGTGCCGACGAGATCGTCGTCGAGTGCGTCGCCCGACGGCTGCAGACCAACGAGCCTCTGCGGCTCGCGCCGCTGCTGCCGGTGCTGAGCGAGATCGACGGACCGCTCGCGCTGCTCGAGATCGGTGCCTCCGCCGGACTCTGCCTGTATCCCGATCGCTATTCGTATCGCTACACGGATGCCGAGGGCGCGGTGCGTCTGGCGCTGGACCCCGCCGACGGCCCCTCGCCGGTCGTGTTGCGCAGTCGGGTCGACGGCGACCTGCCTGCGATGCGTCTGCCCGAGGTGGTGTGGCGGGCAGGCATCGACCTGGCGCCGCTCGACGCACGCGATGAGCGCGACCGCCGCTGGTTGCAGGGGCTCGTCTGGCCGGGCGAGCGAGGTCGTGAGGAGAGGGTCGCCGCAGCGCTCGACATCGCCGCCCAGGATCCTCCCCACCTCGTCGCGGGCGACGCTCTCGCGCATGTGGAAGCGCTCGCGGCGGAGGCGCCCGGCGATGCCACCCTCGTGGTCACCACGCCCGGAGTGCTGGTGCACATCCCGCGTGAAGCTCGTCTGTCGCTGGTCGACCGCATCCGCAGCCTGCCGGCGCGGTGGGTGACGATCGATCCGCCGGGGTTGCTCGATGTGTGGGAGCCCGCCGTCGACGCCGACACCTGGCCCGGCTTCGTCGTCGCTCTCGACGGGCGGGTGCGTGCTTCTGCCGATCCGCTCGGTCGATCATGGGAGTGGCGCACGGCCGCGGCGCGGTGATCGACCTACTCTGATCTCATGCTGGGAGAGCTGACCGAGCGCGATCGCGCGATCCTCACGCTGGAGACCGCCTGGCCGCGGCACAGCGGCACCAAGGAAGAGGTCATCCGCGCGCAGTTGGGCATGAGCTCCGCACGGTACTACCAGCTGCTCGGCCGGCTGATCGATTCCGACGTCGCGCTCGAGTACGACCCGATGCTCGTGGGGCGGCTGCGCCGCATCCGCGATGCGCGCGCGATCCGCCGATCGACTCGCACGCCCGGTTTCGCCGGCTGACGACACCGCGCGAGCATCATGCGGCGCCACGGTCGGGCGTGGCGCGGATGCCCAGGCCCATGCCAGTAGCATCGAGGGGTGTCAAAGCCCATCCGAGACCGATTCGACGACGTGCCCCGTTCCTCCGGACGTGTGGGCGCGCACCGCGCCGAAGCCCCCGGGATGAACGGGTGGGTCGTGCTGCTCTGGTCGTTCGTCGCCGCCCTCGTGCTCGTGATCGCCGGGATCTTCGGGTCTCTCATCGTGATGGGACGCATCACGCCGTTCCCTGAGGCCATGCCGACCCTCACGCCGATTCCCGAGGAGACGGGCGTGGTCGACACCTCGTACTCGGTGATGATCCTCAACGCCACTGCCGACGAGGGCCTGGACGAGCAGATGCGAGAGGTGCTGATCACCAATGGCTGGCCCGCCGAGACGGTCTTCGCCAGCGACAGCACGAGCGAGGACTTCACGACCACCACCGTCTACTACGTCGCGGATGACGACGAACTCGCGGCGATCGGACTCGCGGGGCTCATCGGCGGCGCCGACGTGCAGCAGAGCGATTTCTACCTCGGCGAGACCGAAGAGGGGCAGAAGCAGCTCACGGTCGTCATCGGCCTCGACCGCGTCTCGGGCGCAGCGACCGATGTCGAGGAGACGCCCGCTCCGTAGTCCCTCCCGCAGCTTGCACTCGAAGGGGCCGAGTGCCAGAATGGCGTTAGCACTCTCTCACTCTGAGTGCTAAACCCAACGTCTACGTCCAGGAGGGACGACAAAACTCATGGCAAAGATCATCGCTTTCGATGAGGAGGCCCGCCGCGGCCTCGAGCGTGGCCTCAACATCCTCGCCGACGCTGTCAAGGTGACCCTCGGCCCGCGCGGCCGCAACGTCGTGCTCGAGAAGAAGTGGGGCGCCCCCACGATCACGAACGACGGTGTCTCCATCGCCAAGGAGATCGAGCTGGACGACCCGTACGAGAAGATCGGCGCGGAGCTCGTCAAGGAGGTCGCGAAGAAGACCGACGACGTCGCCGGTGACGGAACCACCACCGCCACGGTGCTCGCTCAGGCTCTGGTTCGCGAGGGCCTGCGCAACGTCGCAGCCGGCGCCGACCCGATCTCGCTCAAGCGCGGCATCGAGAAGGCCGTCGCGGCGATCACCGAGGAGCTGCTCGCCAGCGCCAAGGAGATCGACTCCAAGGAGCAGATCGCGGCGACCGCATCCATCTCCGCAGCTGACCCCGCGATCGGCGAGCTCATCGCCGAGGCGATCGACAAGGTCGGCAAGGAAGGCGTCGTCACGGTCGAGGAGTCGCAGACCTTCGGCACCGAGCTCGAGCTCACCGAGGGCATGCGCTTCGACAAGGGCTACCTGAACCCGTACTTCGTGACCGACCCGGAGCGCCAGGAAGCGGTCTTCGAAGACCCGTACATCCTCATCGCGAACCAGAAGGTCTCGAACATCAAGGACCTCCTGCCCATCGTCGACAAGGTGATCCAGGACGGCAAGGAGCTCGTCATCATCGCCGAGGACGTCGAGGGCGAGGCTCTCGCGACTCTCGTGCTCAACAAGCTCAAGGGCATCTTCAAGTCGGTCGCCGTCAAGGCTCCCGGCTTCGGCGACCGTCGCAAGGCGCAGCTGCAGGACATCGCGATCCTCACCGGTGGTCAGGTCATCACCGAAGAGGTCGGACTGAAGCTCGAGAACGCCACGCTCGACCTGCTGGGCCGTGCGCGCAAGGTCATCGTCACGAAGGACGAGACCACGATCGTCGAGGGTGCCGGTGAGGCAGACCAGATCGAGGGTCGCGTCACGCAGATCCGTCGCGAGATCGAGAACACCGACAGCGACTACGACCGCGAGAAGCTGCAGGAGCGCCTCGCCAAGCTCGCAGGTGGCGTCGCCGTCATCAAGGCGGGCGCGGCGACCGAGGTCGAGCTCAAGGAGCGCAAGCACCGCATCGAAGACGCCGTTCGCAACGCGAAGGCAGCCGTTGAAGAGGGCATCGTCCCCGGCGGTGGCGTCGCGCTGATCCAGTCGGGCACCAAGGCGCTCGACGCTCTGTCGCTCTCGGGCGACGAGGCGACCGGTGCGAACATCGTTCGCGTCGCGATCGAGGCTCCGCTCAAGCAGATCGCACTCAACGCCGGCCTCGAGCCGGGCGTCGTCGCGAACAAGGTCGCCGAGCTTCCCTCGGGCCAGGGCCTGAACGCCGCGAGCGGTGAGTACGTCGACATGTTCGCAGCAGGCATCATCGACCCGGCGAAGGTGACCCGCTCGGCGCTGCAGAACGCAGCCTCGATCGCGGCACTCTTCCTCACCACCGAGGTCGTCGTGGCTGACAAGCCCGAGAAGGCAGCTGCTCCGATGGGTGACCCGTCGGGTGGCATGGACTTCTGATCCATCAGCACTGACAGAAACGCCCCGACCTCGGTCGGGGCGTTTCTGCGTCTACGGACGGTCGTGTGTGCTCAGTGGAACAGGCTCGCCGAGTACTGATCGGCGTCGGAATACTGCGATGCGGCGCTCCCGAGACCGGTGCCGATCGACTCGAGTGCCTGTTCGACGTGCATCTGCGCGCCGCGCCACTGCTCTGCGCAGGACTGGAATGCGGTGGATGCGGTGCCGACCCAGCTCGACTGCAACTGGGTGAGCTGAGCCATGAGGGTGGCCGCCTCGGCGCGCAGGCGCTCCATGGTGGCCAGAGCCGAGCCGTGGGCTGCGCCGACGGCTTCGGTGTCAACGGTGAAGACGGACATGAGAACTCCTTGTGTCGATGGGCTTCCGACGGTACGAGAGCGTCAGCGCGCACATGCACGCGACGGAGAGCATCTCCCGCGGGGTGTGCAGAACCGGCGGGCAGGCGTGATCGTGCAGGAACGTCTCAGAGATCGAGCGGCTCGAGCGGCTGAGTGTCCTCGAGCAGATGCGCGGGCGTCGCGCGCGACGGGGCGAGCGGGAAGGTCACGGTGAAGGTCGCTCCACCGCCCGGCGTCTCAGACACCGCGACGCTGCCGTGCAGTGCCTTGACGATCGAGGCGACGATCGCGAGCCCGAGGCCCGAGCCCCCGGTCTCCCGCGCACGAGAGGTGTCGGCGCGCCAGAAGCGCTCGAAGATCTGGTCCCTGATCTGCGGGGGGATTCCCTCACCGTGATCGACGATCGCGATCGATCCGGTGCCGCGCACCCGATCGGCGTCGACCACGAGCTCGATCGGACTCTCTTCGGGCGAGAAGCGCCGCGCATTGCCCAGCAGGTTCGTCACGACCTGACGCACCTTGTTCTCCTCGCCGAGGATGATCGGGGGAGTGCGCACGGGGATGTCCGTGGCCTCGGTGAAGTCGATCGCGGGCACCTGCTCCGACGCACCGCGGGGGCGGCGGCGCAGACGCGAGAGTGTGCCGCGCGACAGGCCCCGAGGGGCTGGCTGAGATGCGGTGGACGTCACCGGATTGGGGCGAGTGGTGACGTCGATCAGCGGCGCCTCGACCGTGCGATCGATCACGCTGACCGTGCGGGCGGGTGCTGCCGCTCGCAGATCCAGCGCCGCATCTCGCGCGATGGGCCGAAGGTCGAGGGCCTCGATCTCGGGCTCGCGTTCCTCGTCGAGGCGCGCGAGGGCGAGAAGGTCCTCGACGAGCACGCCCATGCGGATCGCCTCCTTCTCGATGCGCTCCATCGCCCGGGCCGTGTCTTCTTCACCCTTGATCGCGCCCATGCGATAGAGCTCCGCGTACCCACGCACGCTGACGAGCGGAGTGCGCAGCTCATGGCTCGCATCGCCGATGAACCGACGCATGTGGCGCACGGTGCGATCACGCTGCGCCAAGGATCCGTCGACGCGGTCGAGCATGGTGTTGATGGCGTAGTTGAGACGCCCGACCTCGGTCGTCGGCTCGAGGTCGGTGAGGCGCTGGCTGAAGTCGCCGGCTGCGATCGACATGGCGGTCGACTCGACCTGACCCAGTCGCCGGAAGGTGAGTGTCACCAGCCCCCGCGTGAGGAGGGCGGCGAGGAGGATGGTGACGAGAGCCACCGTGATGTAGATGCCGAAGTACTGACTGATGATCCGATCGGCCGAATCCAGCGGCATCGCGACCACCTGGATCCTCAGGTCGCCGCCGCCCTCACCCGGCAGACTCGCGACCGCGGCGCGGAAGCTCGCCCCCTTCGTGCCGTCGAGAGGGAAAGTGCCCTCGCTCTTGGACTGGGCCTCGAGCAGCGTGAAGGTGGAGGGGAAGATCGGAGAGCCGTTCGACGACGCGCCGGTGGTGGTCTGCAGCACCCCCTCGCCGTCGTAGATCGCGACGAAGAAATCGCGTGGCGATTCCTTGGGCGTGTACTGGGGCTCGCCGTCGACCATCGCGATGTCGAAATAGCGGTCGGCGAGATCAGCCGAGACCAGGGCGGGCAGCTGCGACTCGATGTTGCTCACGAGCGCGTTCCGCAGGATCGGCACAGTGCCCACGCCTGCCGCGAGCAGGCCCAGGGCGAGCACGGCCACCGTGACACCGGTGACCTTGGCGCGCAGGCTGATCGCTCGCCACCAGCGAGTGACCGCGTCGGGCTTACGCGCCATGCGGTCCTCCTCGAGACGGATGCTGTGCGGGGTCGGCGTTCGACGCTGCGGGGTTCGACGACGTCGAGGTTACTTGCCGACCTTGAGCATGTATCCGAAGCCGCGCTTGGTCTGGATGACCGATTCCTCGGTGTGCGGGTCGATCTTGCGGCGAAGGTACGAGATGTAGCTCTCGACGATGCCGGCATCCCCGTTGAAGTCGTACTCCCACACGTGATCCAGGATCTGGGCCTTCGACAGCACGCGGTTGGGGTTGAGCATGAGGTAGCGCAGCAGCTTGAACTCGGTCGGGCTGAGCTCGATCGCCTCCTTGCCGACGTGGACGTCGTGGGTGTCCTGATCCATCGACAACTCGCCGGCGCGGATGATCGACTCCTCGTCGGCCTGCATCGTGCGGCGCAGGATCGCCTGGGCGCGTGCGACGATCTCGTCGAGGCTGAACGGCTTGGTGACGTAGTCGTCGCCTCCCGCGTTGAGTCCCTCGATCTTGTCGTCCGTCCCGTCCTTCGCGGTGAGGAACAGGATCGGGGCGGTGAACCCCGCGCCTCGGAGGCGCTTGGTCACGCTGAAGCCGTTCATGTCGGGGAGCATGACGTCGAGGATGATGAGGTCGGGCTCCTCCTCCAGCACGGCGGAGATGGTGGCCGCGCCGTTGGCGACCGTCTTCACCTGGAAGCCCGCGAAGCTCAGCCCCGTGGACAGCAGGTCGCGGATGTTCGGCTCGTCGTCGACGACCAGGATGCGCGCATCAGTCATGACCCCATTATGGTGACTCCGTCGATGGGAATGCTGGTGATCCGTCGGAGCGGCGAGTACGCGGAGGGCGAAGCGCAGCGGGTGAGGCGGTCAGGCGGCGATCGCGTCGGCATCCATGATCGTGTAGCTGTACCCCTGCTCGGCGAGGAAACGCTGCCGATTCTGCGCGTAGTCCTGGTCGATCGTGTCCCGCGCGACGAGCGTGTAGAAGCTTGCCGTGTGGCCCGACTTCTTCGGCCTCAGCAGACGTCCGAGGCGCTGTGCCTCCTCTTGTCGGGACCCGAACGACCCCGACACCTGGATCGCGACGGATGCTTCGGGCAGGTCGATCGAGAAGTTCGCCACCTTCGAGACCACGAGCACCGGAATCTCGCCGTCGCGGAACGCCTGGTAGAGCTGCTCCCGCTCGTCGACAGGGGTCGCGCCCGTGATCTGCGGCGCGTTCAGCGACTGCGACAGCGAGTCGAGCTGGTCGAGGTACTGGCCGATCACGAGGATCCGCTCGTCGGTGTGCTTCGCGATGAGTTCGCGCACCGCATCGATCTTGGCGGGTGCGGAGGCCGCCAGCCGGTAGCGCTCGTCATCGGTCGCCGCCGCGTACTCGAGGCGGTCGCTGGGGGGCAGATCGACACGCACCTCGTAGCAGACGGCGGGGGAGATGAACCCCTGCGCCTCGATCTGCTTCCACGGAGCGTCGAACCGCTTGGGGCCGATCAGACTGAAGACGTCGCCCTCGCGACCGTCCTCCCGCACGAGGGTGGCGGTCAACCCGATGCGACGGCGGGCCTGCAGATCGGCGGTGAGCTTGAAGACCGGGGCGGGCAGCAGGTGCACCTCGTCGTAGACGATGAGTCCCCAGTCGAGAGCATCGAGCAGCGCGAGGTGCGCGTACTCGCCCTTCCTCTTGGCAGTGAGGATCTGATACGTCGCGATCGTGACCGGCTTGACCTCCTTGGCCTGGCCGGAGTACTCGCCGATCTCTTCGGGCGTCAGGCTCGTGCGCTTGAGCAGCTCGTCGCGCCACTGACGTGCCGAGACGGTGTTCGTCACCAGGATCAGGGTCGTGGTCTTCGTCGCCGCCATGGCGCCGGCACCGACGATGGTCTTCCCCGCGCCGCAGGGCAGCACGACGACACCGGAGCCGTCCTTCGAGAACGCGTCGACGGCATCCTGCTGGTAGGGACGGATCTGCCAGCCGTCTTCGGCGAGTTCGATCTCGTGCGGGGTGCCGGGTGTGTACCCCGCGAGGTCTTCGGCGGGCCAGCCGATCTTCAACAGCTCCTGCTTGATCTGGCCGCGCGCCCAGGCATCGACGATGAACGAATCGGGCGTCGGGTGACCGAGGAGCAGAGGCTGGATCCGCTTGTTGTTCGCCACCTGTGCGAGGACGGCGGGATCGCTCGATCGCAGGATCAGAGTGCCCTCGTCGTCGCGTTCGATCACGAGGCGACCGTAGCGGTTGACGGTCTCGCGAAGGTCGACGGAGACCGACGGCGGCACGGGGAAGCGCGACCAGCGATCGAGCGTCTCGAGCATGTCTTCCGCCGTGTGCCCCGCCGCGCGGGCGTTCCACAGCCCGAGCCGGGTGATCCGGTACGTGTGGATGTGCTCGGGTGCGCGCTCGAGCTCGGCGAAGATCGCCAGCTCGTGGCGGGCGCTCTCCGCATCGGCGTGGGCCACTTCGAGCAGCACGGTGCGGTCGCTCTGGACGATCAGGGGGCCATCAGACATAGCTGTCCAGTTTACCGCCGGATCACGGAGGCGGCTCCACCACGGACGCGGAGCGGATGCTCGACACCGGCAGTGTGCGTTCGACGTCGGCGGCGCGGTCCCTGCCCCGCAGTCTCCCGCCACCGAGGCCCGTCGCCTCCAGCAGCAGCTCGCGGGCCGAACCGTCGGGCATGCCGATGGTCACGCGGAGCGTGGCGCGTGAGCGGACGGCTGCCTCGAGCTCGCGATCGAGCCAGGCCGCATCGGCGTCCGGCCCGTGGTGCGAGCGCAGCGCAGCGATCAGGGGTGCATAGTCG
Organism: Microbacterium sp. EB106-03-03-XG65; assembly: GCF_058791955.1. Lineage (NCBI taxonomy): Bacteria > Bacillati > Actinomycetota > Actinomycetes > Micrococcales > Microbacteriaceae > Microbacterium > Microbacterium sp. EB106-03-03-XG65. The sequence continues at coordinate 311,013 of NZ_JBYTEB010000002.1, read as the reverse complement.
GCGGGTACCGGCGGCACGGGGTCGGCAGCAGGATTGCGCTCACCCGCGAGGGGCTCGCCCGTCTCGTCGACGAGCGTGGCCGGGTACCGCGCATCGACCAGGGCCCAGTAGACGGTGTCGCGTCCGACTCGCGTGGTGAGGGACCCGACATGCGTGGACAGTCCCAGCGGTCGCAGCGTCTGATCGACCGACATCGCGTCGAGCAGCGTGCGGTCGGCGCTCTCGATGCGCGTGCGGCCGGTCTCGGCATCCGTCGACACCCGCACCAGACCGTGACGCTGAGCGGTCTGCGTCACCAGATAGCGCAGCGGCTGAGGAATGCCGGTGAGCGAGACGCTCTCGAGGAACTCGATGATCGACTGCTCGCTCTCGCCCGACACGAGGGCTCTCGCCACCGATTCCGGAGTGAAGCGGTAGGACGATGCCTGTGCCGCCGATTCGCGCGCGGCGATCGTCCGCAGCCGCACATCGAGTGCCGGGGCGAGCGGTCCCGGCGCGATCGCGCTCAGGTCGTTCTGAAGGAAGATGCGGTCGACCTCGCTCGGCAGCAGGCGTGTGAGCCGTGCAGGATCGACCGGTTCACCGTCTCGAACCGGCGTCGCCCACGAGGGCTCGCTGCCGTCGTCGGCCACGAGGCCGAGCAGGCGGAAGCGCTCGATCAACACGGTGCTGCGCGCGGGCCACGACGGATCCCAGGGGTGCGCGCCGCCCCACTCCGCGGTCGGGATCCATGCGCCGCTCTCGCTGCGGATGCCGCGGGGGAGTGCATCTCGGTGGCCGGAGACGAGGGCGCTCCAGCGGTCGGCGACCGACGAGCGCAGCCATTCCTCCGCCCTCACCGTCACACGCAGGCGACGGTCATCGATCACCACCAGGCCGGCGCTCGCGGCGATGTCGACCAGCGCGTCGGCGGCGTCGGCATCGAGTCCCGCCTCTGCGAGCTGCCGCTTCTCACCGGCGCTGAGAGTGCCACCCGTGAGCAGTGTGAACGGGCGGTCGCGAGCGAGGAGCAGAAGGTCGGCGACGGCGGAGACGGTCGTGAAGGCGCGTTCGGCCGCATGCGCCTCGGCCCCGTCGTCAGAGGGGAGGGGCGAGGACGGGGCGACGGGGGCGGGCGCGACACGATCGCCGACGGCTGCGGCGACGGCGGGCCATGGCGTGCCGTCGGGACTCACGAGCGCGAGAGCCCCGAGAGTCGCCCGCTCGAGAGACTCGGGCACCGCGGACCCCGCGGCCGAGGCTGCGCTCAAGGCTGCCGCCTCGGAGCGGGTGAGCGTCGGGAGCACCCGCGCGAGCGATGCCCCCTCGAGCAGCGACTCGGCGGCGTCGAAGAAGTCCTGCCACCCGGCGTCGGCCCGCACTCCCCGCACGGCGAACAGCGAGACGAGGTCCGCATCACTCGCCACGGCCAGCCATTCAGCCAGAGGGCGTGCGTGCGTCGTCATGCCGATGGCCTCAGGATCGCGATGCGCGACCCTTGCGCGCGAAGCTCATCGACAGGAGCACGATGATCATCACGAATGCGGCAGGGAGGCCCCAGTACGGCACCGCTGCGACGAGCGGCCACACGCCGGAGCCGAAGTCCTGCTGCTGCATGCCGACGGCAGTGCCGATGATGATCGCGAAGAAGCAGATGATCGAGGCCGCAGCGAGACCCAGTGCCGTGAACGCCAGGATGCGGTCGACGCGGCGCACGGGGACATCCGGTTCGGGACTCTTCATGCTCATCCGTCTCAGCCTAGTCGGTGCACGTCGTGGTGGTTCCGCCCGTCGCCTCGGCGTCGACGCGTGCTGACCGGTAGGCTGGGAGAGGCGCACTCGTGCGCCATCCAGCTCCACACCGACTCAGCGAGGTTACTCCCATGCCCACCGGCAAGGTCAGGTTCTACGACGAAGACAAGGGTTTCGGCTTCATCGCCACCGATGACGGCCAGGATGTCTTCCTGCACGCCTCGGCGATGCCTGCCGGCACGGCCATCAAGGCCGGTGCGCGCGTGGAGTTCGGCGTCGCCGACGGAAAGCGCGGACTCCAGGCCCTCTCGGTGCGTGTGCTCGAGGCGCCGCCGAGTCTGGCCAAGGCGAAGCGCAAGCCCGCCGACGACATGGCGATCATCGTCGAGGATCTGGTGAAGCTCCTCGACGGCATCGGCGGCGACCTGCGCCGCGGCCGGTACCCGTCGTCTGCTCATGGCCGCAAGATCGCGGCTGTTCTGCGCAAGGTCGCTGATGACCTCGAAGCCTGACGTCGACCAGCGTCTCGTCGACGCGCATGATCTCGCGCTCGCGGCGCTTCATGAGATCACGCCCGCCTCGACCGTCGGCCCGGCGGCAGGCTTCCTTCCCGAGGACGACGGCTCGCTCTCGCTGCGGTTCGAGAACCGCCTCCCCGGATACCCCGGCTGGTACTGGACCGTCACGGTCGCGCGCGTCGACGACGAGGACCCCACTGTCCTCGAAGTCGAGCTGATGCCGGGCGACGGTGCTCTGCTGGCTCCGGAGTGGGTGCCGTGGGCCGAGCGTCTTGCCGAGTACCGCGCGCACCAGGCCGAACTGGCCGAGCAGGCCGCTGCGGCCGCTGAAGTCGACCCCGACGCCGATGATGCGGACGGGATCGAAGACGATGAGCTCGACGACATCGACGAGGATGAAGACGACCTCGATGATGACTCCGACGACGACGACGACGACGACGAAGACGAAGACGAAGATCTCGACGAGGACGACCTGGCGACGGAGCCGCGCGTGCTGCACGCGGGCGACCTCGACGGCGTCGACATCGACGAGCTCGACGATTCGGTCGCTGCCGACGACGATGAAGATTCCGAGGACGCGGATGCCGAGGACGCGGATGCCGAGGACGCGGATTCCGAGGACGAGGATTCCGACGACGAGGATTCCGACGACGAGGAGTGACCTCGCGTCCGTGGCTTCCGAGCCGCGCACACAGAAAGGGGCCGCGTGTGATCACGCGGCCCCTTTCTCGTCGTCCTGCGCCGGTCAGTCGCCCTGGCGCTCGAGCACGTAGTCGATCGCGCGCGTCAGCTGACGCACATCGTCGGGTTCGATCGAGACGAAGGTCGCCACGCGCAGCTGGTTCCGACCGAGCTTGCGGTAGGGCTCGGTGTCGACGATGCCGTTCGCGCGCAGAGTCTTGGCGATCGCGGCGGCGTCGATCGTGTCGTCGAAGTCGATCGTCACGACGACCGGCGATCGGTGCGCGGCATCCGTGACGAACGGGGTGGCGACGGCGGAGGCCGCTGCCCAGTCGTACAGCACGTTCGACGACTCGGCCGTGCGAGCCCCCGCCCAGGCGAGCCCGCCGTTGCCGTTGATCCAGCGCAGCTGGCTGTCGAGCAGGTGCAGGGTGGTGAGTGCGGGAGTGTTGAGCGTCTGGTTGAGTCGGGAGTTGTCGACCGCATTCTTCAGGCTGAGGAACTCGGGGATGTACCGACCCGATGCGGCGATGCGCTCGATGCGGTCGATCGCGGCGGGAGACACGGCCGCAAACCAGAGGCCGCCGTCGGAGCCGAGGTTCTTCTGCGGCGCGAAGTAGTAGACATCGGCCTGGGTGGCGTCGAAGTCGATGCCACCTGCCGCGCTGGTCGCGTCGATGACCGTGAGCGCTCCCTCGGCGGTGACGCGCTCGACGGGGGCGGCGACGCCGGTCGACGTCTCGTTGTGCGGCCACGCGTAGACGTCGACGCCCTCGACGATCTCGGCCGCGACCCGCGAGCCGGGCTCGGCCTTGCGGACGTCGGGTGCCTCGAGCCATGGGGCGGCAGCGGATGCCGCGAACTTGCCGCCGAACTCGCCGAACACGAGATTCTGGCTGCGGCGCTCGATCAGGCCGAAGGCCGCCGCGTCCCAGAACGCCGTCGATCCGCCGTTGCCGACGATGATCTCGTATCCCTCGGGAAGACGGAACAGCGCCGCGAGCTGCTCGCGGACGCTCCCCACGAGGTTCTTCACGGGCGCCTGTCGGTGCGAGGTGCCCAGCAGCGTGGGCCCCGCGGCCAGCAGCGCCTCGAGCTGTTCGGGGCGCACCTTCGAGGGGCCGCAGCCGAAGCGGCCGTCGACGGGCAGAAGGTCACGGGGAATCTCGATCGCCATGCGTCGAGTCTAGGCCGTGCCGATTCGTCGCCCCACCGCATGACGCCTGATGTCCCCGCGGGAATGTAGGCTTGCCTAAGAAGACTCGGAGGGTCGCATGACGGACTTGATCGACACCACGGAGATGTATCTCCGCACCATCCTCGAACTCGAGGAGGAGAACATCGTGCCCCTGCGCGCGCGCATCTCCGAGCGACTCGGCCACTCCGGTCCCACGGTCTCGCAGACGGTGGGCCGCATGGAACGCGACGGTCTCGTCGTCGTCTCTGAGGACCGCACCCTCGAGCTGACCGACGCGGGCCGCCGCAAGGCCGTCGACGTGATGCGCAAGCATCGTCTCGCCGAGCGCCTGCTGTCCGACGTGATCGGCCTCGATTGGGCCTATGTGCACGAAGAGGCGTGCCGGTGGGAGCACGTGATGAGCGAGCAGGTCGAGCGCCGCCTCGTCGAGCTCCTCGGTCACCCCACCGAATCCCCGTACGGCAACCCGATCCCGGGTCTCGACCAGCTGGGCGACACCCCCGCGCGCACCTTCGACGAGGGAGTGATCGGCCTCGTTCAGAAGCTCAACGCCGCGGGTGCTCCGATCGAGGGCACGGTGCGTCGCCTCGCGGAGCCGGCGCAGGTCGATCCCGAACTGCTCGAGCAGCTCCGCGACGCGGGAGTCGTCCCCGGCGCCAAGGGCGACTACCGCTTCAACGAGGGCTACGTCCTCATCCAGATGGAGGGCAAGGACGACGGCCTCGAGCTTCCGGTCGAGCTCGCCTCGCACATCTTCCTGGTCGGCGAGCCGGTCTGAATCGCGCCGTGATCCCGCGCGGTTCGGCCTCTGCGGGGATTGCCAGTTTCCCAGGGTGACAGTTTCGTTATCTTCCGGTAACCTCGGACAGGTCGTCGCGAAAGCCCGCTGACGATACCCGAGAGGATCGCCTTCCAGGCTCGTCGTCTTCTCGACAAGAACGCACAAAGTACCCGAGCTACATACGTGCCACGAGAGCAGAGTGCCGACGAGTCAGCGCAACCCGAGCGTGCAGGCGCAGGAGGATTACGTTTTGGTCAGAGACATCGAATCACCCGCGAAGACAACTGAAGATCGAGCAGTCGCCCGCAGCACACGCGCGGCGTCGAGTGCACGCAAGGTGGCAAAGCCCCTGCGATCGGTCGCCATCTTCGGGGCAGTCGGTGCTCTCGTCGCCGCGGTCGCTCTGCCGGCCTACGCATCCACCACGCCGACCGAGGCTGCTGCCACGACTCTGCAGCAGCTCGCGGCCGACGACTCGCAGTCCCTCGTGGTCGCCTCGGATGCGACGGCAGCGTCTCTCAGCCGCGGAACCTTCACCGCGACCACGCCCGACGAGATCGCCAAGAAGAAGGCAGAAGAAGCAGCAGCGGCACGTGCCGCAGCTGCGGCCTCGGCGGCGGCAGCGTCGCTGGCGTCTTCCGGCGGCGGCAACTTCAACACCGGGAACTACGGGCTCGTCTCGCCCGGATCGGGAGAGGTCCGCTACCCGCTGCCTCAGGGGTCGTACCACGTCAGCCGCACAGTCGGCGGCGCGCACCAGGGTGCGGACATGCTGGCTCCTGCCGGCACGCCGATCTATGCCGCCGCGGCAGGCGTGGTCCGGGCATCGGCCGAGAGCATCGGCGGATACGGCGTCGCCGTCATGCTCGACAGCGTCGTGGGCGGTCAGCGTGTGCAGACCACCTACGGCCACATGATCTATGGTTCCCGCCAGGTGCAGGCCGGCGACACGGTCGCTGCAGGGCAGCTGATCGGCTTCGTCGGAAGCACCGGTCGTTCCACCGCGAACCACCTGCACTTCGAGGTCTGGGTCAACGGCGGCCTCCTCGAGCCGATCGCCTGGCTCGCTGCCAACGCCGGCTGAGCCGGCGTCGCATCACACCCCGCCTGACGAACACGCCTCCCATTGTTCACCGGCGGTTCGGCCCTCCTGCCTCGGTGATGGGTTAGCCTGAACGCGTTGTCGTAACAGGCGGGAGAAGCTGATGGTGCGAATACCGAGCATCCGAACCATGGATGCCCTCGGTCGTCACGTCCTTCGGCATCGTCCGCAGGGATGCCACGGTGCTGCCGTGCGCAGAAGGCGCTGTCTGTAGACAGCGCCTTCTTTCGTCCCTGCGAGCGCTCACCTCCTCCGCGACGCGTGTGAGTCGAGAGTGCCGGGAAGCCGTCCCGGCGGATCGAGAGGATGACGATGCGCACACTGGTACTGAACGCGGGATACGAGCCTCTGGCGATCGTGTCGTTCAAAAGAGCACTGGTCCTGGTCATGAACGACAAGGCCTCGGTGATCGAACGCGTGGAGGATGACCCCGTCTGGGGGAGCCACGGCGTCTACGACCGGCCGGCGGTGATCATCCTGTCGCGCTATGTGCGCATCCCCGTGAGCAGACGGGTCCCCGTGACGCGCCGCGGGGTGCTGCGCCGTGACGACCACCGATGCGGCTACTGCGGCAAGGCGGCCTCGACGATCGACCACGTGCTGCCGCGCTCGCGCGGCGGTGCGGACTCCTGGGAGAACCTCGTCGCCTGCTGCCTTCGCTGCAACAACATCAAGAGCGACCGCACCCCGCAGGAGATGCGGTGGGCCCTGCGGTTCACGCCGCGCCCGCCGCACGGCACGGCATGGACCGTGCGCGGAAGCGAACGCAGCGACCCTCGATGGGAGCCGTATCTGGCGTTGGCCGCATGAGCGGAGGGCGAGGGTTCCTCTAGAATGGAACCCTCGCCCTCGTAGCTCAGCAGGATAGAGCAGCCCTCTCCTAAAGGGCAGGTCGCTGGTTCGAATCCAGTCGAGGGCACCCCATCAGTCTCGGCCGCTGCGCCACAGCTTCGACGGCCACCAGATCACCCGGCCCAGATCGTAGGCGAGCGCCGGCACGAGCAGCGAGCGCACCACGAACGTGTCGAGCAGCACTCCGAACGCGACGATGAACGCGAGCTGCACCAGGAACAGGATCGGGATCACCGACAGGGCGGCGAAGGTCGCTGCGAGCACGAGGCCCGCAGACGTGATCACGCCGCCGGTGATCGAGAGCCCGCGCAGAACGCCCTCGCGGGTGCCGTGCTGCAGAGACTCCTCGCGCACACGGGTCATCAGGAAGATGTTGTAGTCGATGCCCAGCGCCACCAGGAACACGAACCCGTAGAGCGGCACGGCGGGATCGGCGCCGGGGAAGTCGAACACTCCGTTGAAGACCAGTGCCGAGACGCCCAGGGCCGTGCCGAACGAGAGCACGGTCGTGGCGATCAGGAGCACCGGTGCGAGGATCGACCGCAACAGCAGCATCAGGATCAGCATGATCACCACGAGGATCACCGGGATGATCAGGTTGCGATCATGGATCGACGCGTCGTTCGTGTCGATCGCCGTCGCGGTGACTCCGCCGACGATGGCGTCGACCTGGTCGAGATCGGTACGGAGGTCGCGCACGGTCTGCGCTGCGGCATCCGAGTCGGCGGCGTCGGTGAGCGTGCCCTGGAGCATCACCTCGCCGTCGACCACCGTGGGCTCGGGGGCGGGGGTTCCGGGAGGGCCGAATGCCGAGATGCCGTCGGCGGTGACAGGTGCCGAACCGCTCGGCGAGTCGGCCGCCGTCACCGTGACGCCGTCGATCCCGTCGTTCGCGAGCAGGACATCGGCTGCATCCTGCAGGCCGTCTTCCAGCACGACGACGTAGACCGGGCTGCCCGAGCCTCCCGGGAAATGCTCTCCCAGAGCGACCTGGCCGTCTCGCGCCTCCGACTCGCCGAGCACGAGATCGGACTGCGGCACTCCGGATGCGTTGAGCTGAAGCACTCCGGATGCTCCCGCGATGAGCACGAGCGTCGTGACGATCCAGATGGCGCGCGGTCGCTTGGTGATGACCCCGGCGAGGCGTGCCCAGAGCCCGGTGGTGCGCATCCCGTGCTCTTCGGCCACGACCTCCGGCTCGAACTTCGGGCGACGCGGCCAGAAGACCGCCCGTCCGAAGAGCAGCAGCAGAGCGGGAAGCAGCGTGAGTGCCGCCAGCATGGCGAACACGATGCCGATCGCAGCGACGGGACCGAGCGTGCTGTTCGACTTCAGGTCGCTGAGCAGCAGGCAGAGGAGGCCGGCGATCACGGTGCCGCCCGAGGCGACGATCGGCTCGAACGAGCCCTTCCAGGCCGCCAGCACAGCGACTCCCTTGTCGCGTGAGACACGGAGTTCCTCGCGGAAGCGGGCGACGAAGAGCAGGGCATAGTCGGTGGCCGCGCCGATCACGAGGATGAACAGGATGCCCTGGGTCTGCCCGCTGAGCAGCAGCACCTCGAACTTGGCGAGCCACCACACGACGAGAAGCGCGACGCACAGTGCGAACAGGCTGGTGAAGAGCACGACGAGGGGCAGGAGGAACGAGCGGTAGACGAGGATCAGGATGATCAGCACGGCCAGCAGGGCGACGCCGAGGAGGAGGCCGTCGATGCCCGCGAACCCGGCCGCCAGGTCGGCGGTGAATCCGGCCGGCCCGGTGATGTAGACCGTGACCCCGTCGGGCGCAGCGCCCCGCAGCTCGTCGCCGAGGGCGGCGACGGTGTCGGCCAGCTCGGCCTCGCCGTCGATCGGGATGAAGGCCTGCACGGCCTGACCGTCGTCCGAGGTCAGAGCGGGGGAGATGTCTTCGCTCACGCCCTCGACGGACGGCGCCTCTGCGACGGCGTCCGTGATGACCTGGACGTCGTCCTCCGACAGTTGCCCGTCGCCGACGAAGACGGCGATGGCCGGGATCGTGTCGCTGTCACGGAACTCCCCGAGCAGTTCCTGCACCTGGGTCGCATCGGCCGATTCGGGCAGGTAGCTGGTCTGGTCGTTCGAGGAGACCTCGTCGATCTTGCCGAACAGCGGACCGCCCAGTCCGGCGCCCACGAGCCACACGAGTATCAGGGCGACCGGCAGGAACACTCGCAGCCAGGAGTGTCTGCGGGTGCGCTCGCGGGTCGGTGCGGTCTGGGCGCCGTCAGGGCTGGACATCGGGGTCCTCTCGGGAGAAGGGGCGGGGTGGTGAGGAGAGCAGCGGTGTCAGGACAGCCATGCGAGGATGAGGATCATCGTCGCCAGGAAGCCGGCGAAATAGTTCAGTGCGATGAACCGGCGCCACGCGCGGTTGGTGGTCGCGGAGGTTTCGTCGGTCACGTTCCAGAAGGGCGCCGCGTTCACGATGTACGGGACGGCCAGAGCCGCGCCGAGCGGCGCAGGCCACGACGTGAAGAGCATCGCGACCCCGGCGAGCGTCCACAGGGCGATCGCCAGCCGCACCGTGGCGCGGGCACCGATCACGGTCGCGATCGAGCCGATGCCGCCCTCCCGGTCGGGACCGATGTCCTGCACCGCGCCGAAAGCGTGCGCGGCCATCCCCCACAGGAAGAAGGCGACGAGCACGATCACCGCGCTCGGGGTGATCGCCCCGGCGGCGAGCGAGAGCCCCACGATCGCCGGCGTCACGAAGTGCAGGCTCGAGGTGGTGGAGTCGAGGAAGGGGCGCTCCTTGAAGCGGAGCCCCGGAGCAGAGTAGGCGATCACGGCGAACACGCTGACCGCGAGCCAGCACCACGACGCCGGGTTGCCGACCGCGAAGAGATAGACGAGGAACGGCACGTTCGTCAGGACAGCCGCCCACAGCGTCGCGCGGTGGATGCGGGGCGAGAGCAGAGCACCCTCGATGCCGCCCTTGCGAGGGTTCGCGAGGTCGGAGGCATAGTCGAACACGTCGTTGATGCCGTACATCGCGAGGTTGTAGGGAATGAGGAAGTAGAGCGTGCCGATGATCAGCGTGAGGTCGACCTCACGCGTCGCCAGCAGATAGGCCGCGGCGAAGGGGAAGGCCGTGTTGATCCAGCTGATCGGTCGTGAAGAGAGCAGGATCTGAGCGAGATCGCTGCGCGTCGGGGCCGTCGATGCGTTCACGGGCGATTCTCCTCGGCGGTGGTCGCGGACGCGGACGGCGTCGAGCCGCGCGTGCGACGCGCTCTGAGAGCCGCCCACAGCGCGGGCAGAAGCACGGCCCCCGCGAGGGGATACGCGAAGTCCTCGAGCGGTGCGAGCCCGATATGGATGCCGAGCAGGTGGCCGGGCGAATAATGGAACAGCCCCGTCGCGATCATCAGGGTGTCGAAGACCGCCGTGAGCACGAACAGCACAGCGATCGTGATGCCGATGCCCACGATGCTCGCGCGCCGACGCCCCGCCAGCAGCGAGGCGAGCAGGGCGACGGCCACGGCTGCGCCGACGAACCACGCCGAGAGCTCGAGGTAGGTCATGCCGTCTCCTCTGCGTCGGAACGGGCCCGTAGACGCGCGACGATGCGCATCGCACCGGTGTAGACGACCATGGTGCACACGACGAGGAACACCAGGAAGACGGGCTCCTCGATGGGCAGCTCCGGCGCCAGCACGATCCCCGTCGCCACGATGGCCTCGCCTCGGAAGAAGATGCCGCCGGCGATTCCGGCGATGTCCCACAGCAGGAAGAACGCCAGGCCGACGATCGTGACGGCGGATGCCGAGACGGCGTCGCGCCAGAAGAACAGGCGGAAGCGCCAGTCGAGCAGCAGCATGCAGCCGAGAGTGGCGAGAAGGATCGCCAGGTACACCGCCCCCATCACGAGACCTGCGTGGGAGCCGCGGTGGTGGTGGTCGGGAGCGGACCGCTCGAGTGGTCGCCGCGAATCCGCTTCAGCACGATCTCGGCGCTGATGAGGCACATCGGCACTCCGACGCCCGGCGCCGTCGTGCCGCCGGCGTAGTACAGGCCGCGCACGCGTCGGGAGGCGTTCTGGGCCCGGAACATCGCGCTCTGCGACAGGATGTGCGCGGGGCCCAGCATCCCCCCGCGCCACGAGTTGTAGTCGTCGCGGAAGTCGGCCGGTCCCTTGGTCTCGCGCACCACGATCCGCTCGCGCAGATCGTCGATGCCCGCCCATCTGGAGATCAGGTCGATCGCGGCATCCGCCGCCTCTTCGACGGCGGCAGAACCCGAGCCGTCGGGTCCACCGCCACCGAGCTCCGTGTCGGCGGGGATCGGCACGAGCACGAAGAGGTTCTCATGTTCGGGCGGTGCCACCGTGTCGTCGGTCGCACTCGGACGGCACACGTAGGTCGACGCGGGGGAAGGGATCGTCGGATCGTCGCCGAAGATGGCGTCGAAGTTGGCGTCCCAGTCGTCGGTGAAGAACAGGGAGTGGTGCGGCAGCTCGGGGAGGGAACCGCGCACTCCGAGCATCACCAGCACGGCTCCGGGGCCGCTCGTGCGCCGGTCCCACCAGCTCTCCGGGTACGTCCGCAGCTCGGCGGGCAGCAGTCGGGTCTCGGTGTGGTGCAGGTCGGCGCCGGAGACCACGATGTCGGCGTCCTCACGATGCAGGATGCCGTCGGCGTCTCGCCATTCGATGCCGGTGGCGACACGCTCGCCGCCGGCATCCCCGGTGCGGATGGCCGTGACGTCGGCTCCGGTGATGATCGTGGCCCCCGCGTCGCGTGCCAGGTCGGCGATGCGCTCCACGACGCGCCAGAAGCCTCCCTGCGGATAGCTGACGCCTTCATCGAGGTCGAGCGCGCTCATCAGGTGGTACATGGCGGGAGCGCTGCGAGGGTCGGTCCCCAGGAACACGGCGGGGTAGCCGAGGATCTGACGGAGCACGGGATCGCGGAAGCGGCGGGCGGCGAAGGACTGCAGGCGGGTGCCCAGCAGCGATGCGAGCCGGGGAAGCGCGCGCAGCACCTCAGGACTCATCAGCGTGCGCAGGCGCGTGAACGGGTTGTAGAGGAAGTACTTCTCGGCCATCGTGCGGGCCTCGTGCGCCGAGTCGAGGTAGGCGTCGAGCGCTGCGGAGGATCCCGGTTCGCGGTCCTCGAAGAGCTCGGTCACCTCTGCGCGGCCGCTCGGCACCGTGACCGGCGTCGGTACGCCATCGGTGCGGGGCTCGCGGAAGACCCGGTAGCCGGGATCGAGCAGGGTCAGGTCGAGCTGTTCCTCGGTGGTCGTTCCCATCATCGTGAAGAAGTGATCGAAGACCTCGGGCATCAGGTACCACGACGGGCCGGAGTCGAAGCGGAAGCCGTCGCGCTCGATGGTGCCGGCTCGCCCGCCGACGCGGGTGTTCTTCTCGTAGACGGTCACGTCGTGGCCGTCGCGTGCGAGCAGACCCGCCACGGCGAGGCCGGCGACGCCGGCGCCGATCACTGCCACGCGGCTCATCGGTCGCGCTCCACAGCGGTGACGACCACGGCGCGCGCGGCGAGCAGCGCTTTGAGCGGATCGGGAACGCGCACCCGGCGGCGATACAGCTCGCTCGCGGGTGTGCGGGCGACCCGTCGGTTCAACGCCTCGAAGAGGGCGAGGGCACTGCGCACCGCGGCGCGCGCGTCTTTGGGGAGCAGGGGGATCGAGCGGCGGGCATCGTCGAGCTGCCCTTCGATCCGGCGTACCCACTCGTCGCGATCCGCGTCAGTCAGTCGACCGGATTCCGCGAGGTAGCCGCGCTGCAGGCGATCGGTGTCGTCTGCGAGGTCGCGCAGGAAGTTCACGTTCTGAAATGCGGCGCCGAGCTGCCGCGCGCCGTGCACGAGAGTGGCGTGCTCATCGTCGGTGCGGACCGCGCCGCGCAGGAACACCCGCAGACACATGAGTCCGACCACCTCCGCCGATCCGTACACGTACCGCTCGTGCGCCTCGGCGTCGTAGGCGGCGAATTGCGTGGCGTTCGTGATGTCTGCCTTCATGGAGTCGAAGAACGGTTGCGTCAGGTCCTCGCCGATCCCGCATTCGCGCGCCGTGCGGGCAAAGGCATGGAGCACGAGATCGGTGCTGTAGCCGGCGCGCATGGATCGGTGCGTCTCGGCGACGTACGACGCGAGAGCTTCGGTCTGCGCCGAGGCGTCGAGCCCGGCCTGAGCGGCGACCCCGTCGACGATCTCATCGGCGATGCGCACCATCGCGTAGATGTTCCGCACGTGCTGACGGTGACGCGGCCCCAGCAGGCGCGTCGCCAATCCGAACGACGTCGAGTAGGTGCGGATGACGTCGGTCGACGCCGTGTCCGCCGCGCGGCTGAAACGTCCGAGGCTGTCGCCCCCGGCCGATGCGGCCGCGGCGCTCACGCCTGCCGCCCATCGAGTCGCGAGGACACGGCGGTGATCGTGCGCACCGCATCCGTGCTGATCTCACCGTGGCCTTCGGCCTCTGCGAGCAGCGTGTGCACGGCCTCGCGCTGGTCGGCGATGAGCCCGGTCACGAAGTCCTCGGCGCCGCACTCGCGAAGCAGGTCGCGGATCGCGGTCGCCTCCTGCATGGTCAGGTCGTCGGAGCCGAATGCGCGTTCGATGCGCGACCACGCCGACGTCGAGCGGGCGTACGCGATGATCGCCGTCTCCTTGCCTTCGCGCAGATCCGAGAAGGCGTCCTTGCCGTGCACCCGGTGGTCGCCGAACACGCAGAGCAGGTCGTCCTGCAACTGGTAGGCGAGACCGAGATGCCTGCCGACCATGTGCAGAGTGTCTTCCGCCGAGCCCGAGGCTCCGGCCAGCATGGCGCCGGCCCGCAACGGCAGCGAGAACGAGTACGTGGCCGTCTTGTAGACGCTCATGTTCAGCACGGTGTGCAGATCGGGGGCGACGATGCCGTGGCTCAGCGCCACGTCGGTGTGCTCGCCGGCGACGGTCTCGAGAATCGTCTGCTCCACGAGATCGAGGAGCCGCAGTCGCGTCTGCTGCGAGAGGTCTGCGCGCGCGAATCCCATCACGGCGGCCGACAGCAGCAGGTCTCCCATGAGGATCGCGCTCGACCGGGCCCAGTGCAGAGACGCCTCTTCGGTCGAGCCGGGGCTCTCGGCCGCGAGAGCCCCGATCAGGTTCGGGCGCCTGCGGCGGGTCAGGTCTCCGTCGATCACGTCGTCATGCAACAGGAAGGCGTAGTGCAAGAGCTCGATGTGCGTCGCCACGTCGACGGCAGCCGTCGCCTGCTCCGTGGTCGGTTCGGGGGCGAGTGCTCTGTGGATGTCGAGCAGGAGCCGGGGCCGCACGAGCTTGCCGCCCAGTGCGTGGTCGGCTGCGGAACGCCACAGGGACGCGAACTCCCTGCCGTATGCCTGAGCGTTCTCGCTGTGCGCCGTGAAACGCTGTCGCAGTACCTCTTCGACCTGCGTACCCATGTCTTCGTGGGTCACCGTCGATGTCATGGTCAGACCGCCCCGGATGCGCGCAGCTGCGGCAGCTGCTCCACGAGCCAGGGGCTGAAGGCGAAAGGCGCCGCAGCCACCGCGTCCGCGAACTCGGCAGGGTCGACCCATGCCCACTCCGACACCTCGTCGGGGTCGGGGGAGAGCGCGCTGTCCACCCGCGCGATGTGCACGGGGCAGATCTCGTTCTCGACGATCCCGCTCGCATCCACCGCGCGGTAGCGGTAGTCGGCGAGCACCATCGTCACGTCGGTCACGGTCAGGCCGAGTTCGTCCTGGGCGCGCCGATGGACGGCATCCGTCATGTCTTCCCCCGGTCGCGGGTGGCCGCAGAAGCTGTTGGTCCACACTCCCGGCCAGGTGCGCTTGCTGAGCGCGCGCCGCGTCACGAGGAGTCGACCGTTCTCGTCGAGCACGTGGCACGAGAAGGCGAGGTGCAGCGGGGTCTGCGTCGTGTGGACCTCGTCCTTCGGAAACACGCCGATCGCATCTCCGTCTGCCGAAAGGAGGGTGACCTCATCCAACGGGAAACCTCCAAGATTTCGCTAGCCTAGCTAATTATCAACATAACATGAATCCAATCGTGTGTAGCATGATCCCATGAACAACGGATCTGACGCCACCCCCGGGGGGAGCGGCTCGTCGGATGTGATCCCGCGTCGCGGCGCGATGTCCGCCGACGGGTTGGCGCACTCGGCGATCTACGACGTCGAGTCGAGCGACCCTCGAAGCGTCTTGATCGACCGTTCTGGCGTCGGCCCCGAAGACCTGCAGCAGATCGCCGTGCTCATGGGAGCGCTCGGCGAACTGCGCGACGCTGAGCAGAAGCTCTCACTCGCATCGCGGCGATACATGCGCCTGAACGAGACCGACATGCGGGCGCTCCACTACCTGATCGTGTCCGACAACCGCGGCGTGACCGCGACCCCCGGTGGCATCGCGACGCACCTGGGCATCTCGACGGCGTCGACCACCAAGCTGCTGGATCGGCTCGAGAAGGGCGGACACATCCGCCGGGCGCCGCATCCGACCGATCGGCGCGCACTGGCCATCACCATCACCCCGGAGACCAGGCAGGCCGCGATGGACACCGTGGGGAAGCAGCAGGCGAAGAGGTTCTATTCGGCGGCGCGCCTGACCCCGGACGAGCGCGACGTCGTCATCCGATTCCTGTCGGACATGGCGGATCAGATCACCCTCAGGGACGAAGCCTGGGCGAAGGATGCGACCGCGACCTCGGAATGACCGTGTTCGGGCGTTCGAGTTCGTGAGGGTCCAGCGCGAGACGTGTACCGCGGTGAACCTCACGCGGAATCAGTGAGCGGCGTTGTACGCCTCGACCACGGGAGCGGGAATGCGCCCGCGCTCGGACAGCGTGTAGCCGTTGTCGTTGGCCCACGCGCGGATGGCCGCGACCTCGGGGTTGCGCCCCGGGCGCTTGCGCGACGTGGCTGCGGAGCGGACCGCGGAAGAGGATCCCGCGCGGCGACCGGCGGAGATGTAGGGCTCGAATGCCTTTCGCAATTCCTCGGCATGCTCGGCATTGAGGTCGATCTCGTACGACGTGCCGTTCAGCGAGAAATGGACCGTCTCGCCCTCGCCGACTTCCAGAATGCTGCCATCGATGTCGTCTACCAGCTGGTGCACAATTCGTCTCGCCATGGAGACGACGATACATCCGTTTCGCACACATCATGAACAATGCGATGAATTGATTGCTCGCGGCGGTGCGAGCGGAACCCTTTATTTCGCGATCAGGGCAGGATGCCGGCCCGGCGCGCTTTCGTCACTGCCGCGTGGCGCGTGGACGCGTCGAGTTTGGACATCGCCGTTCCGAGATAGGCCTTGACAGTGCCCTCGCGGAGTCCGAGCTCCGCGGCGATCTCGGCGTTGGTCGCCCCCAGAGCCGCGCACGCCAGCACATCGGTCTCACGGCGCGAGAGGTGCACGGTCGACACCGGCCCCGTGGCCGTCGAGGTGACGGTGTCGCCTGCCAGCAGCACCAAGCGCCGCTCCACCTGGGCGATCCGAGCACGGAGGTCGACGTCATCGACCGATGCGGCGATGCTGCGCAGCTCGGCGAAGCTCTCACGGAGCTCTTCGCGTTGCCGCGGGGCGACCATGGTGGGCGCGGGGCCGACGGCTCGCAGACGGCGATCCACCTCGTCGCGGATGCGCAGTTCGTCAGCCACGGACTGCGCGACCTGCATCGCCGGAGCCGTGGTGACTCCGCCCACCGGCGTGCGGTCCCACCCTCCGGCGTACAGCACGCCGCGTGGGCGACCGGCGACGACGATCGGCAGAGCGAGCAGGGTGCAGAGCCCTTCGCCCAGAACGAAGACGTCGTAGTCATGCGTGATCTGCCGCGAGGAGCCGTAGTCGTTCGTCATCCGAGGACGCAGCTCCATCATCGCCCGTCCGCCGAGCCCTCGCTCCGGGCGCACGCGCAGGCCGTCGAGGCTGCGGGTGCGATTGCCGACGATGCTCGTGACGCTGACGACGCCCTCGTCGATCAGACCGCCGAAGGCGACCGGGAAACGGGTTCGCTGAGACAGCTCGCGCACGGCTCTGGCGACGAGCTCGGTCTCGGATTCCCATCCGGTCGCTGTGCTCATGACGACTACCTACTTTCGGGGGTGACGGCACCGTTCCCCGTTTCGTAGCGTCGACCCTATCACTCGCACGGCACCGTCGCGCGAGCCGAAGAACATGTGGCAAGGAGGCCCCATGACCGACCATTCACCTGCCGATTCGGCGGATGGAATCGACTACATCGCTGTCGAGGAATCCGAACGTTTCCGCACGCTCAAACGCACTCAGAGATCATTCATCTTCCCGCTCGCGGCATTCTTCCTGCTCTGGTATTTCGTGTATGTGCTGCTGGGCGCATTCGCGACCGACTTCATGGGGCAACGAGTGTGGGGCGATATAACGGTCGGACTGTTGCTCGGCCTCGGCCAGTTCGTCACCACATTCGCGATCACCATGGGATATGTCGCGTTCGCGAACCGTAAATTCGATCCACTCGCGACCGAGATCCGTGAAGATCTCGAGAAGGCGCAGGGACACGCATGAACGCTCCCTTCGCCACGGGCGAATCTCTCGCGGTCGAGAGCAATCCCGTGCTCAACATCTCGATCTTCGTCGCGTTCGTCGCGGTGACGCTGTTCATCGTCATCAGAGCGAGCCGCAACAACAAGACCGCGGCCGACTACTACGCGGCGGGCCGATCGTTCACCGGACCCCAGAACGGCTTCGCGATCGCGGGCGACTACCTGTCGGCGGCGTCATTCCTGGGCATCTGTGGAGCGATCGCGATCAACGGCTATGACGGATTCCTCTATTCGATCGGATTCCTCGTCGCCTGGCTCGTGGCGCTCCTGCTCGTCGCCGAGCTCATGCGCAACACCGGCAAGTTCACCATGGCCGACGTGCTCTCCTTCCGGCTGAAGCAGCGCCCCGTGCGCATGGCGGCGGCCATCACCACGCTCGCGGTGTGCTTCTTCTACCTGCTGGCCCAGATGGCCGGAGCCGGCGGTCTCGTCTCTCTGCTGCTCGGGATCGACGGGCGAGTGGGGCAGTCGATCGTCATCGCCGTGGTCGGCGTGCTGATGATCGTGTACGTGCTGATCGGCGGGATGAAGGGCACCACCTGGGTGCAGATCGTCAAGGCGTTCCTGTTGATCGGCGGTGCCATCGCGATGACGGTGTGGGTGCTCGCGATCCACGGCTTCAACCTCAACACCCTGCTCGAAGCAGCCGTGGCGAACTCCGACAAGGGCGACGCGATCCTCGCTCCCGGCCTGCAATACGGCGCGAACCCGTGGGACTTCCTGTCCCTCGGGATGGCATTGGTGCTCGGCACCGCAGGCCTGCCGCACGTGCTGATGCGTTTCTACACCGTGCCGACCGCCAAGGAGGCGCGTCGTTCGGTGGTGTGGGCGATCTGGCTGATCGGCGGCTTCTATCTGCTCACGCTCGTGCTCGGCTACGGGGCCGGCGCCCTGGTGGGCGCCGATGTCATCGCGGCGGCACCCGGCGGACCCAACTCCGCAGCCCCGCTCCTCGCCCTGTATCTCGGGGGACCGGTGCTTCTCGGGTTCATCTCGGCCGTGGCGTTCGCGACGATCCTCGCGGTCGTCGCGGGCCTCACGATCACCGCGGCGGCCTCGTTCGCGCACGACATCTACGCCAACGTGATCCAGAAGGGCAAGAAGGATGCCGCGGGCAACCCCGTGGAGCCCGACCCCAACGGCGAGGTGCGCGTCGCCCGCCGCACGGTGATCGTCATCGGCATCCTCGCGATCATCGGCGGAATCGGGGCGCAGGGACAGAACATCGCGTTCCTCGTGGCGCTCGCCTTCGCGGTCGCGGCATCCGCGAACCTGCCGACGATCCTGTACTCGCTGTTCTGGCGTCGCTTCACCACGCGCGGCGCGGTGTGGAGCATGTACGGCGGCCTCGGCGCGGCGATCATCCTGATCGTGCTCTCGCCCGTGTTCTCGGGCTCTCCGACCTCGATGATCCCCGGGATCGACATCGTGCTGTGGCCGATGAACAACCCCGGAATCGTGTCGATACCCATCGGGTTCTTCCTCGGGTGGCTCGGCACCATCACGAGTCGGCAGAAGGAATCGCCGACGCTGGCCGCCGAGATGGAGGTGCGCTCGCTCACCGGGTTCGGCGCGGAGAAGGCCACCGAGCACTGACGTGTCCTGCGCGGTGCTGCCCCAGAGGCGGCACCGCGCACGTGGACCCCGGCGGCCTACTCGCCGGGGTCCACATGCGTGTTGGGGTGCAGCGCCGGGCGTCGGGCACGGCGCCGGGCTTCACGATCGAGACTGTGCTTCGAGATCGAGCAGGAAGGTCTTGCGCTCGGGATGGGCACCGTACTGGCCTGCGGACCCGTCTGATCGCACGACGCGGTGCACCGGCACGACGATCGAGAACGGCGTCAGGCGACACGCAGTGCCCACGGCGCGAGCGGCTCCGGGATGGCCCGCGAGTACGGCGACGTCGCCGTAGCTGAGGGTCTCGCCCCACTCGATCGTGCAGATCGTCTGCAGTGCGGCGCGCGAGAAGCCCTCGACGAGCCGCCAATCGAGGTCGAGCTGCTCGTGGAAGGCCACCTGCTCGCCGTCGAAATACGCGTCGAGGAGCAGCGTCAGCTCGGCCGCGGCGCCCGGGTCGGGTTCGGGAACCGAGCCGAGTCGGCGCGAGACGTTCTCGAGCAGCCAGGGGACCGACGGATCTGCGGACTCCGAGAGGTCGAAGCGCACGATCCCCGCGTCGGAGAACACGGCGAGAGCGTCTCCGAACGGAGTGGGGGCGAAGTCGTAGCGGAACGTCATGGCTCCATCCTCGCCCGGGCGGCTGTGGCACGCCGCGTGCAACGACGGAGGCGGGGGAGAGCGGGAACTCTCTGAGCATCCGTGGAGGAGTGGTGAATCGGGGGTACCCGCGTGCCGACAGCCGGAAATCCGGCGAAAACCCGCCAGGGATACCGACGACGCACCGCGACGCGCATAGTGTGTGAGGGTGTGGCGACGTGATGGCAAGGCTGCGGACGCAGCGAACGATGCCCCGGTAGACCTGGGCGGGCTGCACGTGACCCCGGCGCGCATCGAGGTCGCGCATGCGGCTGAGGCGGAACGCACCCGTCTGCGTGCCGAGGCCGCTGATCTGGGCGGCGCGTCGCCGCTCGTCACCTTCCGCGACACCGTCGAGTCCGGCATCGACATCTCCAAGGCGCACCCCGGCAGCCTGCCGCAGTTCATCACCGGCAAATCGACCCTTCTCTCCAATCTCTTCCGCGACGAGGTGGGCCTGCGCACCGCGCGACTCGCGGCCGAGCGCATCACCGCGAAGAACACCGAGCTGCGCACCGTGCGAGGAATCGAGGCCGTGCACCTCGCCGTGGGCGTGGCCGGATGGCGCATCGGCGGAGCCGACTTCTCGGCGCCCGTGCTGCTGCGTCCCCTCGCGATCCGCCGCCACCACACGGATTTCGAGCTCAAGCTGCAGGGTGTGTTCGAGGTGAATCCCGAACTCGTGCGCATCGCACGCGAGCACTTCGGCATCACGATCGATGCGGCCGCCCTCGCCTCGCTCGCGTATGACGGCGGCGTGTTCAAGCCGCAGCCGGTGATCGACAGCCTGCGCGCGACGACGCGCTCGATCGACACCTTCACGGTGGTGCCCCGCCTCGTCGTGTCGACCTTCGCCGATGTCGGCGGATCGATGTCGCGCGACGGCGGCACTCTCGACCACGCGGTGCTGAACGCGCTCGCCGGACACGTCGGCGACCGCGAGCAGGTCTCGACGCGTCATCCGGCGCCGCATCACGTCGGGCCAGACGACCGGACACCGGCATCCGACAATCTTCTGCTCGATGCCGATGCCGAGCAGGAGGCGGTGCTCGCCCGGATCGCCGCCGGGCAGTCGATCACCGTCGCGACGCTGCCGGGCACCGGCGGCACGCAGACCGTCATCAACGCCGTGGGCGAACTCGTTCGAGCGGGCAAGCGGGTGCTCGTGGTCTCGGCCCGACGCTCGACGCTCGACGGCGTGCGTCACCGACTCGCGGGCATCGGGCTCGACGGGCTGGCGATATCGAGCCAGAGCGTACGCCGCGATCTGGTGCGCGCGATCGGTCGCAACGAGAAGGCATCCGCCCCGAAGGTGAGCGACGTCGACGACGCGCTCGTGCGACTGCGCAGCGTGCTCATCGACTACCGTCGCGCTCTGACCGCGCCCGTCGCCGGCACCGGCTCGTCGGTGCTCGACGCCACACGGCAGCTGACTCGGCTCGCATCGCTGCCGACGCCGCCGTCGACCACCGCTCGGCTCAGCACCGAGACGCTGCGCAGACTGGCGAGCGATCGTTCAGAGGCAGCCGACGCCCTCGCCCAGGCCGCACGTCTGGGAGAGTTCCGTTTCGGCCCCGATGACTCGCCCTGGTACGGAGCCACGTTCTCGAGCACGGATGCCGCGCGCTCCGCGCATCAGCTCGCCGGCCGGTTGCACTCCGACAGTGTGCCCGCGCTGCTCGAACGTGGCTATGCACTGATCGCGCAGACGCACATGCGGCCCTTCGCCACGATCGACGAGCTCGGCGAGTATCTGCGGCTTCTGCAGGGCATCCGCGATTCGCTCGACCGCTTCAGCCCCACGGTCTTCGAGCGCCCGCTGGGCGAGCTCATCCAGGCCCATGGCTCTCGTCGTGACGCACCAGGCATGTCGAGCGCCAACCGTCGCCGGCTGCGCCGCCTGGCGAAGGAATACGTGCGACCCGGCGTGCACGTGACCGAGATGCACGAATCGCTGCTGCGCATCCAGACGCAGCGCACGCAGTGGCAGCGCTGCGTCGAGGCGGGCGTCGCTCCCGAGATCCCGCTGGGCCTGGCCGATGTCTACGCCGCGTGGCAGCGGGCGGTGGCCGAGCTGTCTGAGCTCGATGCGGCTCTCGGCAGACGCGAGCCGCTCGCATCCCTTCCCGTCGCCCGCCTCGTGCGGATCCTCGCGGGTCTCGCGGCCAAGTCCGATGTGTTCGACAACCTCGTCGAGCGAGCCGAGCTGCGTGATCGCCTGGCTGATCTGGGGCTCGAGCCGCTGCTCACCGAGCTTTCGGTCCGTCACGTCTCCGAGGCTCAGGTGGGCGAAGAGCTCGAGTTCGCCTGGTGGCAGTCGCTCCTCGAGCGCGCTCTGCAAGATGACAGGGCGCTGCTGGGCGCGAACACCGCCGTCGTCGACCGGCTCGAACGGGACTTCCGTCTCGTCGATGAGGCGCACGCGGCTATGGCCGGCCCGCTGCTCGCGTGGCAGCTCGCGAATCAGTGGAAGATCGCCATCGTCGACGAGCCCGAAGAATCGCAGCATCTGCGCAAGGCGCTCACACAGAAGTCCACGACGACGGCCGAGATCGTCAGCGCCGCCCCCACGCTCGTCGGCGTGTTGGCTCCGGTGTGGATCTCCTCACCGTATCTCGTGCCCGAGATCCCCGATTCGGTGGAGTTCGACACGGTTCTGCTGGTGGATGCCGCAGCGATCAACCTGGCTGAGGCAGCCCCTGCCATCCGCCGCGCACGACAGGTCGTGGCGTTCGGCGATCCGGTGACCCAGCGACCGACCGCCTTCGATGTGGCTGTGGGCACTGACCCGGAA
Organism: Microbacterium sp. EB106-03-03-XG65; assembly: GCF_058791955.1. Lineage (NCBI taxonomy): Bacteria > Bacillati > Actinomycetota > Actinomycetes > Micrococcales > Microbacteriaceae > Microbacterium > Microbacterium sp. EB106-03-03-XG65. Next base: position 288,525 of record NZ_JBYTEB010000002.1, on the reverse strand, counting down.
TGGGAGCCGGAGGTGCCGTTCGACGAGGTCTCGGTCTTCGAGCGGCTCTCGGAGCTTCTTCCCGTCATGACGCTCACCCGCAGCTATCGGGCAGGCGGCGAAGACCTCGCCGAGCTGATCAACGATGCGTTCTACGGCGGGGAGATCGTCTCGCTGCCGTGGGCCGGCTCCTACCTCGGCCGGGGCAGCCTCACCGTCGACTACGTCGAGGGAGGCACCGGCGCCCCGGATCCGATCTCGGGCGCGGTCGAGAGCCCTGACGCCGAAGTGGCGCGCGTGGTGACCCTGGTCGTCGAGCACGCCGTGCATCGTCCGAGCGAGTCGCTGATGGTCGTCACCGCCAGCCGCCGCCACGCCGAGCGTGTGCGCGCCGCGGTCACCTCCGCCTTCGCGGGGCGGTCCGACGTCGCGGACTTCGTGGGTCGCGACACCGCCGAACCGCTGGCCGTGCTCACGCTCGAGGAGTCGGTCGCCGAGAGCCGCGACCGCGTGATCTTCTCACTCGGATACGGGCTGACCAAGCACGGCCGTGTGCTGAGCGACTTCGGCGACCTCTCGTCATCCGACGGAGAGCGCCTGCTCACGGTCGGGATGACCCGTGCGCGCCGCTCGATGGTGATGGTCTCGTCGATCAGACCCTCCGCGTTCGACGACGGGCGACTGGAATACGGCGCAGCCACGCTGATGTCGATCCTCGGCGGCCTGGCAGCTCGTGGCCGTGAGGCACGGCTCGAGGACCTGGCCGACCCGCTGACGCTCGCGCTCGCGCGCGAGCTGCGCCGCCTCGGCGCGGCGGTCGACGTCGACTACCGCGGCCTGCTGCCCCTGGTCGCCCAGCACGCCGGCAAGGCGGTCGTGATCGAGTCGGATCCCGAGTCGCGAGGCGAATCGCTGCGCGAGACGCTGCGCCTGCGCCCGAACGTCCTGCGCCGCCTCGGCTGGCATTATGTGCGGGTGCACGCCTTCGACCTGTACAGCGATCCGGCCACCGTCGCGTCGCGCATCGCCGAGGTGCTCGGGATCTCGGCATCCGCCGTGCGCGCCGACAACGACACGCAGCCACTCGACCTCGACGACCCGCACGGATGACCGACGACGAATCCTCTTCGGCTCCTCGTCAGAGGGTGGTGCGGGTGGCCGGCTCTCGGCGTGCTCGTCTGACGCCGGTTCAAGGCACCGACCCCGCGCCCGAGCATTCCGCGGGGGAGAAGCCCCCGGCATCCACGCCCCGTGGGGCGAAGGGGCCGAACGACGACAGGCTCATTCAGGATGTGCCTCCGCACTACTGAGCGCTGCGCGTCGCACTCGCGCGCAGGTTGCTGAGAAACGGCAAACCGCCCGAGATCCGGAGAATCGGAGCGATTCGGTACGGATCTCGAGCGGTTGACCGGAACTCGAGCGGTGGCATCGCCACCGCGGCGCTGCTCAGTCGCGCGGTGCCTGCTGCTTCGCGAGCAGGTCGCGGATCTCGATGAGCAGCTCGGTCTCGGTGGCGGCGGCCGGCTCTTCGGCAGGCTCTTCCGCCGCGGTTCCCTTGCGGGCCTCGACGTGCGCCTTGAACGTGTTCATGGGCAGCACGAAGACGAAGTAGACGACGGCGGCGACGGCGAGGAAGCTGATGAGCGCAGACACGAGGTCGCCCAGCGGGAACGTGACCTCGTTGCCGTAGATGTTCGTGACGGTCGGGCCGAAGTTTCCGGCGGAATCCGCCTCGAAGAACAGCGAGACCAGCGGGGTGATGAGGCTGTTCACGACCGCGGTGACGATGGCCGTGAACGCGGTGCCGATGACGACCGCGACAGCCAGGTCGATGACATTGCCGCGGAGGAGGAAGTCCTTGAAACCTTTGAGCATGATGAGTCTCCGTAGTGTGAGGTGCGTCAGGAGGATGCGGTCGTCGTCGCGGGCGCGGGCGCGGGCGCAGGCTTCGAGCTCGTCGACGACTCTGACTTCGATGATGTCGGGGCTGCGGACGATCCCGCGGAGCCGGCGCGCGAGTCGGTGCGATAGAAGCCCGAGCCGTTGAAGGTGACGCCGATCGAGCCGTACTGCTTGCGCAGTTCGCCGCCGCACTCGGGGCAGACGGTCAGTGCGTCTTCGGCGAAGCTCTGCACGGCGTCGAAGGCATGGCCGCACGAGCGGCAGGCATAGGCATAGGTGGGCATAGGGTCCTCGGGGGTCAGCGCCGGGTCGGCGACAGGAGAAGGGTCTGCGTGGGGGTCACGACGCCGGTCACCGGCTGATCGTGCACTTCCCTCGGCAGGAGATCGAGTACCTCGGAATCATAGATGACCGCGTAGACCGGAGGGCACTTCTGCATGGATCCGATGGTCTTGTCAAAGTAGCCGCGCCCCCAGCCCATGCGCATCCCGCCCCGGTCGACAGCCGCTGCGGGGATGATCATCAGGTCGACATCGTTCACCGCGATGGGCCCCAGCAGCTCGCCTGTCGGCTCGGGGAGTCCGAAGAGTCCTTCGGCGATCTCGTCGTCGTCGGTCGCGACGGCCCAGTCGAGCAGGCCGTCGGCGCGGGTGACGGGCAGCAGCACCCGGATGCCGCGGCGCACGGCATCACGCACGAAGGTCCTCGTGTCGGGCTCGGTGGTCGTCGACAGGAAGCATGAGATCGACCGCGCGCCGAGCGAGTCGACCAGCTGGTCGAGGCGTTGGGTGAGGGACACGGCCAGGGCGTCGCGTTGCGATTCGCTCAGCAGCTGCCGTCGCTCTCGGAGTTCGGCGCGCAGTGCGCGCTTCTCGTGCTCGACGTCGTTCGCCATGCCTAGGAGTCTACGGCGGCTCCACCGCTAGGCTGTGGGGATGGGTCATCAGAAGATCAAAGCTGTCATTCCCGCTGCAGGACTGGGGACGCGATTCCTGCCCGCGACGAAGGCCATGCCGAAGGAGATGCTGCCTGTCGTCGACAAGCCGGCGATCCAGTACGTGGTCGAAGAAGCGGCGGACGCAGGGATCGACGACATCCTCGTCATCATCGGTCGCAACAAGAACGCCATCTCGAATCACTTCGACTCCGTACCGGAGCTCGAGGTGAAGCTCACGGAGAAGGGCGACATGGGGCGCCTCGAGCACGTGATGAAGTCGAGCGACCTCGCCGACATCCACTTCGTGCGTCAGGGCGAGCCGAAGGGCCTCGGGCACGCGGTGCTGCGCGCTCGCACGCACGTCGGCGACAGCTCGTTCGCGGTGCTCCTCGGTGACGACCTCATCGACGCGCGCGACCCCCTGCTGACCGAGATGATCGCCGAGCACGAGCGCACCGGTGCTGCCGTGATCGCCCTCATGGAGGTCGACCCGTCGAGCATCCACATGTACGGCGCCGCGGCCGTCGAGCCGCTCGAGGGCTCGGATGCCGTCAAGGTCACCGGGCTCGTCGAGAAGCCCCCGGTCGAAGACGCACCGTCGAACCTCGCGGTCATCGGCCGCTATGTGCTGCCCGCCTCGATCTTCGAGGAGCTCGAGCGCACCGAACCCGGCAAGGGTGGCGAGATCCAGCTGACCGACGCGTTGCAGGTGCTGGCGACCGATCCCGACGGCCCCGGAGTGGTGGGAGTGGTGTTCCGCGGACGTCGTTATGACACGGGCGACCGCGTCGACTACATCAAGGCGATCGTGCAGCTGGCCTCGGACCGCGAAGATCTGGGTACCGAGTTGCGTCCGTGGCTCAAGGAGTTCGCGGAGCGCCTCTAGGCGTCACGGCTGCGGGGAGCACGCAGAATGGAACTGGCGACGGGGATGCGGCGTGGCGCGATAGAGCTGCGTCTCGTGCGCCCTCGTGACGCTCGCGCGCTGCAGAATGAGCTGCTCTCGAACCGGCAGTGGCTGCAGCCGTGGGAGGCGACCGTGCCCTACGGGTCCGTGTCGTTCGACATGCGCGTCAGCATCCGTCGGCTGCTGCAGCAGTACAAAGAGGGTGCCGGCTACCCGTTCGTCATGGAGTACGACGGCGAGATCGCGGGTCAGCTCAACGTCTGGGGTGTCGCGCGCGGTTCGCTCTGCTCGGCCACGATCGGATACTGGGTGAGTGAGCGGTTCGCCGGCAAGGGGATCACTCCGACCGCGGTCGCTCTCGCGACCGACGCATGCTTCACGGAGTATGCACTGCATCGCATGGAGATCTGCATCCGACCCGAGAACGCCGCGAGCCTGCGCGTGGTGCAGAAGCTCGGCTTCCGCTATGAGGGGCTGCGCCGCCGGTACATCCACATCGACGGCGACTGGCGGGACCACTATGCGTTCGCGTTGACGCGAGAAGATGTGCCGCAGGGCGTGCTCGCGCGGTGGGTGAGCGGGCAGGTGCCGCCGGATGCGGCGACGATCCCGCCTGCGGATCGCATGATCATCTGATCGACGCCGCACGCAGAACTCGTCGCGACACGCGCTCGCGCAGAGCCTCGTCGCCGCCCCAGTTCCCGTACCGTTGGGGACATGGATGGGCCGGTGCTGAGCGGGGGAGTGATCGTGCTCGTCGCTGCGCTCCTGTGGATGCTCTATCTGCTGCCCTCCTGGCGCGGCCGGTTCCAGTACGACGCTGCCGAACGCAATGCAGTCCGACTCAATCAGGCCCTCCGTGTTCTCGCTGAGACGAGCGAGACCCCCGATGAGGTGCGCCTCGAACTCAACGCTCGCACGGCGCTCGCGCAGCAGAAGCTGGCGAAGCGCGTGCAGTCCGAGCGAGAGGCCGCAGAGCTCGAGGCACTCCGTCAGGAGCTCGCGGCGACCAGGGCCGACCCCGTCATCCGCCAGGCGCGTGCGCGTCGTCGAGTGCGGGTGACTGCCACCTCCCTTTCGGTGATCGGACTCGCGATCGTCGGCCTCGGTGTCTGGCAGCTGATCGTCGCGCAGACCCAGCTGCTGATCTGGGTCGGCGGTGCGCTGACCGTCGGTGCGGCGATCGTGCTGCAGCGGATGGCCGCCGTCGCCACCCGTGCGGCTCGTCGACCGGTTCAGGTCGCCGAGGCTCCGGCACCGCGCGTCGCGCCCGCGCTGCACGATCAGGGCCCCGCGACGTGGACTCCGCGTCCGCTTCCCGAGCCGCTCATGTCGGTCGCAGGATCGCGGGCTCAGGCCGCCCGCGCCGAGATCGAGGCGCAGGAGGAGCGTCGCAAGGCCGCGCGTCTCGCCGAGCTCCGCGAGCGGGCCGAGCAGATGGCTCCCAGTGCGCCGGTGCAACTGCCGGCGGCCTCGTCGCCGTACGCGCGTATGGGCTTCGTGGACGACGCCGAGATCGAGGCACACGTGCGCGACCTGCTCGCCAAGCGCGCTGCCGGGTGACGCCCGGGTGACGCGGACACCTCGTCGAGCGTGATAACGTAGACGAGGTTCACGGGCCTATGGCGCAGTTGGTAGCGCGCCTCGTTCGCATCGAGGAGGTCAGGGGTTCGAATCCCCTTAGGTCCACACCGTGAAGAAGGCCCCGGGCTCGCGCCCGGGGCCTTCTCGCATGCGCGATGACCGCCTACAGCGCGGCGGGGATGAAGATCTCGACCCGGCGGTTCAGCTGACGGCCGGCCGGGTTGTCGACACCGTCGATCTCGTTCGCGGCGACCGGACGGCTCTCGCCGAACCCTTCGGCGGTGAGGTCGGTCGTGACCCCTCGCTCCTGGAGCCCCTCGACCACCGACGATGCTCGCTGCTCGGACAGCACCTGGTTCTCGGCATCCGACCCGATCGCGTCGGTGTGGCCGCTCACCTGAGCCTCGGCGACATCGAGCGACGTGAACACCTCGGCCACCGCATCGAGCGTCGCCGCCGCGTCCGGCCGGATGTCGCTGCGATCGAAGTCGAACAACACTCCGTCTTCGAACGTGAGCGTCGTGCCGCACGAGGCGGCGGGCGCGAGAGCGCCGAGCGGCGGGAAGACCCCGAGTTCGGGTACCGGCGGGAGCGGCTCGGCGTCGATCATCTTCTCGTTCACGAGGGCAGTGCCGTCGCCGAAGTTCTGGATGGTGATGTCGCCGTCGGTGTAGTTGCCCGACCCGTCGCCGAAGTTCTGGATCGTGACCCCGCCCGCCGTGTAGTTGCCCGACCCGTCACCGAAGTTCTGGATGGTCACCTCACCCGTGGTGTAGTTGCCCGATCCGTCGCCGAAGATCTGCACGGTGCGGGAGGCGTCGGTGTAGTTGCCCGACCCGTCGCCGAAGTTCTGGATCGTGACCGTGCCGTCGGTGTAGTTGCCCGCGCCATCGCCGAAGTTCTGGATCGTGACTCCGTTGATCGTCGAGGTGCCCGATCCGTCGCCGAAGTTCTGCACCGACCCGTCAGGACCCGTGAACGTGCCTGATCCGTCTCCGTACAGGTACGCCGTGCCCGTGCCCGAGACCACAGTGCCGTCGGCGTCGCAATGCGCGGGCGATGCTGTGACACCCGGGAGGTCGGCGAGGGCTTCGTTGACCTCGATCGTGAAGGCCGAGGCCGAGGTGTCGAGCAGGGCGAGGTCGGGAAGCACGAAGAGCGGAACGGGCGGGAACTGGCCGGGTGCGTAGCCCGCCACGGTGGCCTCGGTCGCTGCAGAGGTCGGGGACGCTGACGGCGTCGGCGCGGCCGCGTCGGTCGAGGGAGCGGGCGGCTCGGGAGGCTCGGACGCGCACCCGGCCAGGGCTGCGGTGAAAGCGAGGCCGAACGCGGTTGCGGCGAGGGCGCGGCGACGGCCGCGCGATGTCACAGTCAGTGGCGAGTGCATGCTCACAGAGTAGCGACGCGGTCAGCGGGCCAATCGCGATTCGAGCACTGCGGCGGTGTCACGCACCGCATCCGCCAGCACCCGCTCATCGACGTCGGAGCCCGCCCAGGTGACGGCGACGGCCGCGACCGGCCATCCGGTGTGATCGTGCACCGCGGCGCCGACCGAGCGCAGCCCGTTGGCGACCTCGCTGTCTTCGATCGCGTGGCCGCGGGCGCGCACCTCACGCAGCACCTCGCGGAGCGCGCGGGGCGTGCGCGGACCGAGGCCCGTGCGATCGGGGAACGACGACGCGCTCGGGTAGAGCGCCCGCACCTGCTCGCGGGGGAGCGCCGCCAGCATGGCCCGCCCGGATGCCGTGAGGTGCGCGGGCAGCCGCACGCCGACATCCGTGACCAGGGCCGGGCGTCGCGGCGCGCGTTCCTCGACGATGTAGAGCACGTCGCCGCCGCTCATGACGGCGAGGTGGGCGCTCTCGCCGAGGCGGTCGGACAGCGCGGCGATCAGCGGCCTCCCCAACCGTGCGAGCGGCTGTTGGCGCGAATAGCCTCCTGCCAGCTCGAAGGCCGAGGTGCCGAGTCCCCACCGGCGCTCTTCACGCAGATGCATCACGAATCCGTGCGCCGCGAGAGTCGTGAGCAGGTGGTAAACGGTCGAGCGGGGCAGGCCGAGCTCTCGGGCGATCGCGGATGCGGCGACCGGGGCCGGCCGACCGGCGAGGTAGCGGAGGATGCGCAGGGTCTGGTCGGCCGCCGGAACCTGGGGCTCGGGGGAGTCTGAGGGGCGGCCACTGTCTGGAATCACAGACACAGCATGTCACGACCCCCTGATGCAGGGGCGCTCGGGGGTGTGGAATCAAGACATGAGTGATCCGCATTCCGTTCTCGTCGGCGCCTCCCCGCTGAGCCCTGCCGACGTCGTCGCCGTCGCCCGGCACGGCTCCCGCGTCGTCATCAGCCCCGACGCCCTCGCGCGGGTCGCCGAGACCCGCAGCGTGATCGACGGGCTCGCCGCAGACCCGCATCCGCACTACGGCGTCTCGACCGGGTTCGGCGCACTCGCCACGACCTTCATCGCGCCGGATCGTCGGCTGCAGTTGCAGGCGAGCCTGATCCGCTCGCACGCCGCAGGCACGGGTGCCGAGGTCGAGGCCGAGGTCGTGCGCGGCCTGCAGCTGCTGCGGCTGCAGACTCTCGCATCCGGTCGCACCGGCGTGCGCCCGATCGTCGTCGAGACGTACGCCGCGCTGCTCAACGCCGGCATCGTGCCGGTGGTGCGCGAGTACGGATCGCTCGGCTGTTCGGGCGACCTCGCGCCGCTCGCTCACATTGCGCTCGCCTCGATGGGCGAGGGAGACGTGCGCGATGCGGAGGGCACGCTGGTGCCGGCAGCCGAGGCGCTGAGCGCCGCCGGCATCGAGCCTCTCACGCTGGTCGAGAAAGAGGGGCTCGCGCTCATCAACGGCACCGACGGGATGCTCGGGATGCTCGTGCTGGCGCTGCACGATCTCGAGGCGCTGCTGCTGACGGCCGATGTCGCCGCCGCCATGTCGGTCGAGTCGCAGCTCGGGACGGACGCCGTCTTCGCCGCCGATCTCATGGCGCTGCGTGCGCAGTCGGGGCAGGCGGAGTCGGCGGCGAACCTGCGGGCGTTCCTGCACGACTCGCCGATCGTGCACAGCCACAAGGGGCCGGAGGACGGTCGGGTGCAGGATGCCTACTCGCTGCGCTGCTCGCCCCAGGTGCATGGAGCCGCGCGCGACACGATGGCGCACGCGGCGATGATCGCCGATCGTGAGCTCGCCAGTGTGATCGACAACCCCGTCATCACGCTCGACGGACGCATCGAATCGAACGGCAACTTCCACGGCGCGCCCGTGGCCGCCGTGCTCGACTTCCTCGCGATCTCGGTCGCTGACGTCGCCTCGGTGTCGGAACGCCGCACCGACCGTGCGCTCGACCCCGCACGCAGCCACGGACTGCCGCCCTTCCTCGCGGATGAGGTGGGCGTCGACTCCGGCCTCATGATCGCGCAGTACGCCGCGGCCGGCATCGTCTCCGAGCTCAAGCGGCTGGCCGTGCCGGCATCCGTCGACTCGATCCCGTCGTCGGCCATGCAGGAGGACCATGTGTCGATGGGGTGGGCGGCCGCCCGCAAGCTCCGTCGTGCGATCGACGGTCTCGGTCGCGTGCTCGCGATCGAGATCCTCACGGGCGCTCGCGCGCTCGACCTGCGGTCGCCGCTCACCCCGGGGCCAGCCACCGGTTCTGTGCGCGACCTCGTGCGCACCGTGGCGGAGGGCCCTGGGCCCGATCGCTTCCTCTCACCCGACATCGAAGCCGTGACCGCACTCGTGCAGTCCGGCACCGTCGCACGCATCGCAAAGGAGCACGCGCATGACTGACACGACCTCCCGGATCGTCCGGGCCGACCGCGGCAACCAGCGCACGGCCAAGAGCTGGGGTGCGGAGGCCGCGAAGCGGATGCTGATGAACAACCTCGACCCCGAGGTCGCCGAGCACCCCGAAGACCTCGTCGTGTACGGAGGCACGGGCAAGGCCGCGCGCAGTTGGGAGGCATATGACGCGATCGTCCGCACACTCGACGAGCTCGAGCCTGACGAGACGCTCCTCGTGCAGTCGGGCAAGCCGGTCGGCGTCTTCCGCACACACGAATGGGCGCCGCGGGTGCTGATCGCCAACTCGAACCTCGTGGGGGACTGGGCCACGTGGCCCGAGTTCCGCAAGCTCGAAGAGCTCGGCCTGATCATGTACGGCCAGATGACCGCGGGTTCGTGGATCTACATCGGCACCCAGGGAATCCTGCAGGGCACGTACGAGACGTTCTCGGCGGTCGCGCGATCGCTCGGCAAGGACTCGCTCAGGGGAACCCTGACGCTGACCGGCGGTGCAGGTGGCATGGGCGGCGCACAGCCGCTCGCGGTGACGCTCAATGACGGCGCCGTGCTGATCGTCGACGTCGATGAGTCACGCCTCGCACGCCGGGTCGCGCACGGCTACCTCGACGAGTACACGACCGACCTCGATGCCGCGGTCGCCCGTGCCGTCGCGGCGAAGGAGGCCGGAGAGGCGCTCTCGGTCGGTGTCGTCGGCAACGCCGCCGAGGTGTTCCCCGAGCTGCTGCGCCGCGGCGTGCCGATCGACGTCGTCACGGACCAGACCAGCGCGCACGACCCGCTCGCCTACCTCCCGGTCGGCATGACGGTCGCCGAGTGGAAGTCCGAGGCCGAGCGGGATGCCGAGGAGTTCACCCGGCGCTCGCGCGAGTCGATGGCGCAGCATGTCGCGGCGATGGTGGCGTTCCAGGATGCCGGGGCCGCGGTCTTCGACTACGGCAACTCGATCCGTGCCGAAGCGCAGCTCGGCGGTTTCGATCGCGCCTTCGAGTTCCCTGGCTTCGTGCCGGCGTACATCCGTCCCCAGTTCGAAGAGGGGCGCGGCCCGTTCCGCTGGGCGGCGCTGTCGGGCGATCCCGAGGACATCTACAAGACCGATCGTGCGATCGCGGAGCTCTTCCCCGAAGACAAGGCCCTGCATCGCTGGCTCGAGAAGGCCGGCTCGACCGTGCACTTCGAAGGTCTGCCCGCCCGCATCTGCTGGCTCGGATACAAGGAGCGCCATCTGGCGGGGCTCAAGTTCAACGAGATGGTGGCCTCGGGCGAGCTGGCGGCTCCGATCGTGATCGGTCGCGACCACCTCGACTCCGGCTCCGTGGCCTCGCCGTACCGCGAGACCGAGGCCATGAAGGACGGCTCGGATGCGATCGCCGACTGGCCCCTGCTCAACGCGCTGCTCAACACGGCATCCGGCGCGTCGTGGGTGTCGCTGCACCACGGCGGAGGCGTCGGCATCGGCCGCTCGATCCACGCCGGGCAGGTCAGCGTCGCAGACGGTTCGGCGCTCGCCGCCGAGAAGCTCGAACGCGTGCTCACCAACGACCCCGGCACCGGAGTCATGCGCCACGTCGACGCCGGCTACGAGCATGCCCGCGACGTCGCCCGCGAGCGCGGCCTGAAGGTGCCGATGCTGTGAGTGCCCTGTTGATCACGAACATCGGCGAGTTGACGACCAACGTCGGCTCGCGCGACGACGACCGATTCGGAACGCTTCACGACGCCGCCGTGCTCGTCGAGGCTGGACGCATCGCGTGGGTCGGATCCGCTCTCGACGCGCCGGCCGCCGACGAGACGGTCGACGCCCACGGTCACGCCGTGATTCCGGGGTTCGTCGACAGTCACAGCCACCTGGTGTTCGGCGGAGATCGCGCTGCTGAGTTCGAGGCGCGCATGGCGGGGCAGAAGTATGCCGCCGGCGGCATCCGCTCGACCGTCGCCGCGACCAGGGCGGCCAGCGACGACGAACTGCGCGCACGCCTGCGCGGATTCGTCGACGAGATGATCGCCCAGGGCACCACGACGGTGGAGATCAAGAGCGGCTACGGACTGAGCATCGATGACGAGGAGCGGCTGGTGCGTCTGGCCGCCGAGGTCACCCCGGAGGTGACGTTCCTGGGGGCGCACGTGATCCCCGCGGAGTACGCCGACCGCGCGGATGCCTACGTCGATCTCGTGATCGGACCGATGCTCGACGCCTGCGTCGCGCATTCGAAGTGGATCGACGTGTTCTGCGAGACCGGCGCTTTCACCGTCGAGCAGTCCCGCCGGGTCCTCGAGGCCGGCATCGCGAAGGGGCTGCAGCCGCGGGTGCACGCGAGCCAGCTGGGCCCCGGCGACGGGGTGCGTCTCGCGGTCGAGCTCGGGGTGGCATCCGTCGACCACGGCACCTATCTGACCGAAGCCGATGTCCTGGCGCTCGCGGCCTCCGACACGGTGCTCACCCTGCTGCCCGGGGTGGAGTTCTCGACACGACAGCCGTATCCCGATGCGCGTCGTCTGATCGACGCGGGCGTCTCCGTCGCGATCGCGTGCGACACGAATCCGGGTTCCAGCTTCACCTCGTCGATGCCCTTCTGCATCGCGATCGCGGTCCGCGACATGGGCATGACTCCCGCCGAGGCCGTGTGGGCAGCGACGGCCGGCGGCGCCCGCGCCCTGCGACGAGACGACATCGGAGTGATCGCGGCGGGGGCGCGCGCCGACGTCGTGCTGCTGAACGCCACCACACGCACTCACCTCGCGTACCGGCCGGGGGTGCCCCTCGTGCAGCAGGTCTGGAAAGAGGGCGTCGCGATGCTCGACGCCCCGACGACCGGAACGGAGGATCATGGCTCTCTCACACGATGATCGGTGGCCGCGCGCGGGGTCGTGGCCCTCTTTCGAAGGTCGGGATGACGCGGATGCCGTGCTGCTCGGTGTTCCCACGTGGCGCACCTCGCTCTCACCGACCGGCGCCCACGCGACGCCGGCGGCCATTCGCGACGCCCTGACCCGCTACAGCGCCACGCTCATGGGGCCGCCGGTGGTGGATCTCGCCGCAGCACTGCGCGTGCTCGACGCCGGCGACATCTCGGAGCCCGACGGCGACGACGGCATCGCCTCGACGGTCGCGCGGGTGCGCGAGCTCGCTGACTCCTCCCGTCTGGTGATCGCTCTCGGTGGCGACAACGCGCTGACCTATCCGGTGGCGCGGGGAGCGGGTGCCACCGGTCTCATCACGATCGACGCGCATTTCGATCTGCGTGACGGGGTGTCGAACGGATCGCCGGTGCGACGGCTCGTGGAGGACGCCCCGGAGGGCGAGCGGATCGACCCGTCGCGGATCGTCCAGATCGGCATCGCCGACTTCGCGAACTCCGCGGCCTATGCCGCGCGCGCCGCGGAGTGGGGCATCCGCGTCATCACCCTCGACGAGGTGCGGCGCCGAGGGATTCCGGACGTCGTGGCCGAAGCGGCGCGTATCGCGGGGTCGGGGCCGGCTGCCCGCATCCATGTCGATGTCGACGTCGATGCGGCCGACCGCGCGGCTGCCCCCGGGTGTCCGGCGAGCGTGCCGGGCGGGTTCGCCGCGACCGAGCTCCGTGCACTCGTGCGCGCGACCGTGGCCGACCCGCGCGTGGTCAGCGCCGACATCGCCGAGGTCGACGCCACCGCCGACACGGATGACATGCGCACGGTGCGGCTGGCCGCCCTGTGCGTCCTGGAGATGTTGGCGGCCCTCGCCACGCGGTGACGCCTGCACGTCGTCGATTCGGTTCACACGATCCATGCGCGACACGTCGGTGCCGCCGCGCGGTCGTCCGAGCGGCGATGTCTACGCTGGGGGAATCCCCCGAGAACCGAAAGGCTCATCAATGTCGCTGACCCTCCCTGCTCCGTCTCTGCCCGATCCGACGACCGTTCCCGCATTGCGCTGGGGTGTCATCGGCACGGGCATCGCCGGCAAGTTCGTGCACGCGATCCATGCCCACACCGAGCAGCGGGCGGTCGCTGTCACCGCGCGTGATCGCGGCAAGACCGAGGCCTTCGCCGCCGAACACGGCATCGCACGAGTGCTGCCGAGCGTCGACGCTCTCGTCAGCGACCCCGAGATCGACGTCGTGTACGTCGCGACGCCGCATCCGCTGCACCGTGATCAGGCTCTCGCGGCGATCGCGGCAGGCAAGCACGTGCTCATCGAGAAGCCGATCGCGATGTCGTCGGCCGAAGCCCGCGAGATCACGGATGCCGGCCGCGCGGCCGGCGTGCTGGTGATGGAGGCCATGTGGACCAGGTATCTGCCGCAGACCGACGTCATGCGCACGGTGCTCGCCGACGGTGTGATCGGTGACCTCCGTCTGGTCACGGCCGACTTCGGTTTCACCATGCCCTACGTGCCCGAGCATCGCCTCTGGGATCCGGCGCTCGGAGGAGGCGCGCTGCTCGACGCCGGCGTGTATCCGATCTCCTTCGCATCGTCGGTTCTCGGCGCGCCCACCGAGATCGTGGCCCGGGGAGACAGCGGGCCGGGTGGGGTCGATGTCCGGGCCGACCTGCTGCTGTCGTATGCCTCCGGTGCCCGGGCGTTCGCCAGCACGTCGTTGCAGACGGCGATGCCCGTGACGGCCGCAGTGCTCGGCTCGCGCGGCCGCATCGAGATCGGCAGCCCGTTCTTCGGTCCCTCGTCGATCAGCGTGACCCTCGGCGGCTTCGGCTCGTCGGAGACGGCCACCTTCTCGGACGACCGCTTCGAGGCGGTCCACGACGGCCTCGGGTACCAGGCGACCGCGCTGGCCTCGTATGTCGCGGAGGGACGAGTGGAGTCCCCTGTGCACACGCATGATGACGTCATCGGCGTGATGCACGTGATCGACGTGGCTCGCGCGGCGATCCGCGAGTCGGCGCCCTCGGCGGACTGAGCGCGTCATGAGCATCGTCGACCAGCTGCTGCAGGGGCCTCGGGGGCGTCGTCTGTGCCTCGCCTTCGTGTGCAACGCCGACGATGCACTGAGGACCGCGGTGTTCTGGCTCGGCCACCAGCTCGATCCGAGTCCGGGAACGATCATCCGATTCGGCACCGACGACAGTGAGCCCGTCGCGGACCCCACCTTCTCTGCCGCCGAGGTCGCCGATCTGATCCGGCGCGCCGATCTTCCCCTGCCCTCGGAGCAAGCCGTGCGCGATGCCATGGGCGAGTCCGTCGACCACGCGCGGTACTGGCAGGAGCCGGACGGCACGGATGCGGTGGCTGCGCTGCCCGAGGTGCACGACGCGCTGCGCCTCGTCGCCGAGAGACTCGTCTCGGCGATGCCGCACCTGACCGCACCGTTCTCGCCGACGCAGTGGGCGGTGGACTGGCGGCCGGCGTCTGACGGAGCGCCGCTCGACCGTGATCCGGCATCCGTTCTCGCGGCCTGGTCGCAGGAGCTGCGGGAAGAGGAGAAGCAGGCGTCGCACGATCGCCCCTCGGATCCGAGCGCGAACTTCTCGGGGTCGTGGTGGTCGGTTCCGTGGCAGCTGCGGACGACTCGCGCCCACGCGATCGACGCGCTGCAGTATGTGGAGGACTCGCTCGGCTGGAAGGTCGCGACCGTGATCCCCGTGCGGGGGACCGGCCGGATCCTCGAGGTGGCCTCGGCTGACGATTGGGCCGAGCTGTGCCGGGAGTTCCCGACGGACGTGACGGCATCTCGTCGCCACGACTGGTTCCGGGTGACGGGACGCGGCGGACGCTGGATCATCCCCGACTGGGAGCGCGTGGCCGAGCGGTGGGACGCCGTGCATCTCACGACTCTGGGATACCTCTCGGCGGCCACGCGCCTCATCGAGGTCGACGACGAGCGAGCGACGGTCATCGGCGGGTGGGCGCCCGACTCCACGGTGTGGCTCACCGACGCGATGCGCGAGTGGGAGGAGCCCCGTCAGGAGTGGCGCTTCGTCGAGGACGGGAGCCGGTGGCTGTGGGAGCCGGCGGGCGAGCCGGGAGCCTGAGGCGTCACTCGGCGACGTATCCGGTCGCCGGGTCTATCGACGCCAGGAACCCCCGGATGAACGCGACGGCCTCGTCGTCGGTGGGCGCAGCGCCGTCGGAGCGACCGGCCGCGAATCCGTAGCCGGGGAGGGGGCCGCTGACCCAGGAGTACTGGATCGAGTCCCCGTCACGGTCGACGTCGAAGGTCTCGCCGTCCACGGTGAGGGTGAAGAGCCTGGTCATGGGCCCATGCTCGCACGGAGCGCTACCCGACCACGAACCGGGGATCGTGCTCGTAGTCCTGTCGTCTGAGCTCGAGTGCGGCGGCGACCTGTGCGGGAGTCGTCGCCGACCAGCACTCGAAGGCGTTCGTCGTCGGTGGAGGCGACGTGCTCGAGGATCGCGGCCGCGGCATCCGCCGGTGTCGTGCCGCCGGCCGACTCGCCTGCGGGCCACGGCACCTCGGCGGTGCCGAACAGCTCGGTCCGCTGCTCGTCGTCGTCGCACTTCCGCGGCCATCGCCTCGCTGAAGGCCTCGAGCCCCCATTTGGTCGAGTTGTAGAGACCCAGCATCGGCATCGTGCCCACCGCTCCGACGGTCGAGATCTGAACGATGTGTCCGCCTCCCTGCTGCCGCATGATCGGGATCACGGCCTGGCTGAGCCAGAGCGGGCCGAGCAGGTTCGTGTCCATGATCGCGCGCACGTCTTCTTCGGATGCCTCCTCGACCGCGCCGATCAGGCCATAGCCGGCGTTGTTGACGAGCACGTCGATCCCGCGCGCCAGACGCCGGGCGATCGGCGAGCCGGTGCGCGTCGCGCGTGCGTGCTCGACAGCACGATCCGCAGTGTCAGACCCCCGGGATGAGCAGGTGCGCGATCGTGAAGATCGCCAGCCCCGCGAGGGCGCCGACGAACGTGCCGTTCAGGCGGATGTACTGCAGGTCGCGGCCGACCATGAGCTCGATCTTCTCGGTCGTCTCCACCGGATCCCAGCGCTCGACGGTGTCGGTGATGATCGACGCGATGTCGTGTCGGTAACGGTCGACGAGGAACACGGCCGCATCCGACACCCAGGTGTCGACGCGGTGCTGCAGCGCGGCATCCGTCGTGAGCCTGTCGCCGACCTCCTGCAGAGCCTGAGCCGCGCGCACGCGCAGTCCGCTCTCGGGGTCTGCGAGGGCGGTGAGCAGGCCGTTCTTCGCCGTGTTCCACGCCTCGGCCGCGAGGGCGCCCACGCGGGGGCTGTCGAACAGCGAGGCCTTGGCGTTCTCGAGCTTGGCCCTCGTCGCGGGGTCGTTCTGCAGACTGTCGGCGAGGCGGGCGAGGTAGCCGTCGACGGCGATGCGGGCCGGATGCTGCGGATCGGCCTGCACGGCGCGCACGAACTTGACCGCTTCGTTGTAGGCGGTGTCGTCGACGAATCGGTGTGCGAGCTTCGGCACCCACCCCGGGAGCCTCCGCGAGATGAGTCCTGAGAACGACTCGGCGTTCGCATCCAGCCAGCGGCCGATGCTGTCGGCGGCGAGGTCGACCGCGCCGTGATGCGCGCCGGCCTCGACGATCTTCTCGAGCCAGGCGCCGGCGGGCGGGCCCCACTCGGGAGAGACGAGGTGCTCGCGAGCGAGGTCGGTGATGAGGTCGCGCACGTCATCGTCGCTCAGCGCGTTGAGCACGGCGGTCGCGATCGTCGCACCCTCGGCCGCCACGCGCTCGGCGTGGGCGGGCTCGCGCAGCCATTCCCCGGCGCGCTTCGCGATCGCCGTGCTCGCGAGCTTGGTGCGCACGACGCTCGCTTCGAGGAAGTTGGTCTCGACGAACTCGCCCAGCGTGCGGCCGATCTCGTCCTTGCGATTGGGGATGATCGCGGTGTGCGGAATGGGCAGACCGAGCGGCCGGCGGAACAGGGCCGTCACGGCGAACCAGTCGGCGAGAGCGCCCACCATGCCGCCCTCCGCGGCGGCGCGCACGTAGGCCAACCACGGCTGTCGTTCCTGGAAGGCGAACGCGATGATGAACACGACGGCCATGAAGATCAGGGCCCCGAGGGCCACCGCCTTCATCCGTCGAAGAGCGCGGAGTCGTGCCTGGTCTGCGGGCGACAGGAGCGCCATCGGGGTTCGCGGCATGACGTCATCCTTTCACGCGGAGCTCCCGCCGAGGTCGGCTCCCCACGCCTGACAGCCCCGGGAGCCGAGTACCCTCGAAACGTGATCGAAGACATCAAGAAGCGTGCGCTGCACCGCACCAGCATCCTCGAGGGTCAGATGCGCGGCGTCGCGCGGATGATCGAGAACGAGGAGTACTGCATGGACATCATCACGCAGTCCCGCGCGATCCAGCGATCACTGGAGTCCCTCAACCGCCTGCTGCTCGAGAACCACCTGCGCACGCACGTGACGCACATGTTCGACGAGGGCGGGGAGGAGCGCGACAGGGCCGTCGACGAACTGCTCAAGGCGTTCGACTTCGACCGCAAGTAGGGTCGGGCCTGTCGCGCTCCTGCGCCCTCAGCGCTTCTCGTCGAAGACCTCGCCCTCCATGGCGTCGTAGCCCTCGGCCTGCGGGTCGCCGTGCGTTCCTCCGGACAGGGCGTACTCCTCTTCGGGAGAGAGGATCAGGCGGTGCCGGAAGAACAGGCCGAACCCGAGCAGGATGATGGCGTACACGATCGCGATCGCGATGATCGCGGGCCCGAACGTCGGATTGAGCAGGAAGCCCACGAAGATCAGCGCGGCGATCACGAGCGCGATCACGGCTCCGGGGATACCCCAGGGGCTCACGTACGGACGATCGACGTTCGGGAACTTCCTGCGCAGGATGATGAACGACACGAGCTGCAGCCCGTAGGCGACGACGGCTCCCCACACGGCGATGTTGAGCACGATCGCGCCGGCCACGGATCCCGCGCCCTCGGAGTCGACGGCCGTGAGCACGTCGAGCACGACGAGGGCGATGAAGCCGATGGCGGCACCGACGGTGAGCGCGACCCACGGCGTCTGTCGCTTGCCTGTGAGCGAGAGGAAGCGCGGGTAGTAGCCGGCCCGCGAGAGCGAGTACATGTTGCGCCCGTAGGCGAACATGATGCCCTGCAGTGAGGCGAGCAGGCCGATGAGGGCGAACAGGGCGAGCACGGCGGCGAGCTGATCGCCCACGATCGCCCGGAAGCCGTCGAGCAGCGGTTCGCCGGCGGTACCGGTGGCCTCCGCGCCGATGACTCCGGTGTTGAGGAACAGCACCAGGAGGCCGGTGACGATGAGGGTGCCGCGGGCCCAGAAGCCTGCCTTCGGGATGTCGCGGGTCGGGTTGTGCGACTCCTCGGCCGCCAGGGGCAGCTCCTCGATGCCCAGGAAGAACCACATCGCGAAGGGGAGGGCGAACAGGATCGGCAGGACGCCGTGCGGGAGGAACGCGGTCTGACCCTCGTCAGGGACGATGTCCCACAGGGCATCCCACGAGAATGCGCCCGAGAAGATCGCCATGGCGGAGAACACCAGGATGATGCCGATGGAGATGACCGAGACGACGATCGCGAAGCGGAAGGAGATGGCGGCGCCCGCGGAGTTCAGGGCGATGAAGACGATGTAGAGGATGAGGTACCAGACCCAGCCCGGCAGCTCGAGTCCGAGCAGCTCGGTCGTGATGCCGTTGGCATAGGACGCCGAGAAGTAGACGATCACCGCCGTGGTCGCGACGTACTCGATGGTCTCGGCGGCACCGGTGACGAGACCGCCCCACGGGCCCATGGCCGAGCGGGCGAACGAGTAGGCGCCGCCGGTGTGCGGCATCGCGGCCGCCATCTCGCCGATCGCGAAGATCATGCCGTAGTACATCGCCACGAGGATCGCGAACGCGATGAGCATCCCGCCGAAGCCCGCGAAGTCGATGCCGAAGTTCCATCCCGAGAAGTCGCCCGAGATCACCGCGGCCACTGCCAGGCCCCACAGGCCCCAGACTCCTGCCGACCTCTTCAGGGTCCGTTTCTCGAAATAGTCACTCCCGGCGCGTGTATAGGTCGCTCCGGCGACCTTGCGGGATTCATTGCTCTGCTGGGACATCCGCTCTCCGTTCGCATGCGTGCAGGCGCCGGGTGCACCTTGCGGACGATTGTGACAGTCAATGGTGGTTTCGTCTACCTTTAAACGTCGAGGTGATCTACTCTGAGGGCGAAGCCGGTCGGCCGATCGCTTCACCGCACGAGAACGGAGCGTCAGATGTCGGGCAACCTGAGCATCGAACAGCTGGATGCCGGCATCGCCGCCGGCGAGATCGACACGGTGATCGTGGCCTTCGCGGATGCGCAGGGGCGACTGGTCGGCAAACGCGTGTCGGCACGGCTGTTCCAGGAGGACATCCTGGCTCATGGGGCCGAGGCCTGCGACTACCTGCTCTCGGTCGACGTCGACATGAACACGGTCGACGGCTATGCGATGTCGGGGTGGGATCGCGGCTACGGCGACATGGTTCTGAAGCCCGACGTCGAGACCCTGCGCAACATCCCGTGGCTCGAGGGCACCGCACTGGTCATGGCCGACCTCGTCTGGCAGAACGGTGAACCGGTCGGGCCCTCGCCCCGAGCAATCCTCGATCGACAGCGCGACCGTCTCGCCGAGCGCGGCTGGACCGCCTACTCGGGCACCGAGCTCGAGTTCATCGTCTTCGAGGACACCTATCGCGAAGCATGGGCACGCAAGTACGAGGGGCTGACGCCGGCCACCGACTACAACGTCGACTACAACCTGCTCGCCTCGACCCGTATGGAGCCGCTGCTGCGCGACATCCGCAACAGTATGGACGGCGCGGGGCTCTACTGCGAGGGCGTCAAGGGCGAGTGCAACTTCGGCCAGCAGGAGATCGCGTTCCGCTATGCGGAGGTGCGCGAGACCGCCGACCAGCACGCGATCTACAAGAACGGTGCCAAGGAGATCGCCGAGCAGCACGGCAAGGCGCTCACGTTCATGGCCAAGTTCAATGAGCGTGAGGGCAACAGCTGCCACATCCACCTGTCGCTGCGCGACGAGTCGGGGGCGCCCGTGATGGCGGGCGACGGCGAGCACGGCTTCAGCCCCGTGATGGAGCACTGGATCGCCGGCATCCTCGCGACGCTGCGGGAGTTCACCCTGCTGTTCGCGCCCAACATCAACTCCTACAAACGGTTCGCGAAGGGCAGCTTCGCCCCGACCGGGGTCGCGTGGGGCATCGACAACCGTACGTGCGCGCTGCGCGTGGTCGGCCACGGATCGGGGCTGCGGGTCGAGAACCGCGTGCCCGGGGGAGACGTGAACCCGTACCTCGGCATCTCGGCCATCATCGCCGGTGGCCTGTACGGCATCGAGAACGAACTGCCGTTGCCCGAACGGTTCACCGGCAACGCCTACGAGGATGCGGTCGACCACCTGCCGACCACTCTGCGCGAGGCGGCGAAGCTCTTCAGCGAGTCCACGATCGCGCGCGAGGCGTTCGGCGACGACGTGGTGGAGCACTACCTGAACCAGGCACGCATCGAGGTCGAAGCCTACGACGCGGCCGTCACCGACTGGGAGCGCATCCGTGGCTTCGAGCGCCTCTGACCCGGCGCCGCTGATCGGCGTCACCACATATCTCGAGCGGGCACAGCAGGGGGTGTGGGATGTGAGGGCGGCGTTCCTGCCCGAGCAGTACCTCACGAGCGTGACCTCCGTCGGCGGGATCGCGCTGCTTCTTCCTCCGCAGGATCCGGATGCCGCGGACGCGGCGATCGCGGGCATGCACGGCCTTGTGCTCTCGGGGGGTGCCGACGTCGCTCCCGAGCTGTACGGCGAGGACCGGCATCCACTCACCGACCCCGCCCGTGTCGATCGGGACGCGTGGGAGCTCGCGCTGTTCCGGGCGGCGGAGCGTCGTGGCATTCCGGTGCTCGCGATCTGCCGCGGCCTTCAGCTCGTGAACGTCGCCCGTGGCGGCACTCTGCAGCAGCATCTGCCCGAATCGCTCGGCACCGAGAAGTACCGCATCGGCGGAGGTGTCTTCGCCGAGAACGACGTCGAGGTGTCGACCGAGACGCCACTCGCCGAGATCATCGGCGAGACCGAGATGCGGGTGCACAGCTATCACCACCAGGGCGTCGATCGGCTGGGCGAGGGGCTCGTGGCGGCGGCGCATTCCGACGACGGGCTCGTGCAGGCCTTCGTCGACACCTCGGCCGGCCACATCGTCGGCGTCCAATGGCATCCCGAGGAGAACGCCGAGGATCGGCGCCTCTTCACCGATCTCGTCTCACAGGCTCGTGCGTTCGCCGCACGGCGGAAGGAGGACGCCCGATGAGCGCGTTCACAGTCATCAACCCGTCGACCGGCGCGGCGATCCGCGAGGTCGCCCGGGCCGACATCGGCGAGACGGATGCCGCGATCGCTCGCGCTGTCGCGGCGCAGCGCCGATGGACGGCGCTCGCTCCCGTCGCGCGCGCCGATGCGCTGCGGGCCTTCGCTCGCACGGTCGAGGCCGCCGTCGAAGAGCTGGCGCAGCTCGAGGTGCTGAACTCCGGGCATCCGATCGGCTCCGCGCGCTGGGAGGCCGGTCACGTCGCGCAAGTGCTCAACTACTACTCCGCCGACCCCGAGCGGCTGTCGGGTCGACAGATCCCGGTGGCGGGCGGACTCGACGTCACCTTCCACGACCCGTACGGCGTGGTCGGGGTCATCGTGCCGTGGAACTTCCCGATGACGATCGCCGCATGGGCGTTCGCGCCGGCGCTCGCCGCGGGAAACGCCGTGGTGCTGAAGCCGGCCGAGCTCACGCCTCTCACGGCCATCCGCCTGGGCGAGCTCGCCCTCGAGGCGGGCCTGCCTGAGGGTCTCTTCGAGGTCGTCACAGGGTCTGGGTCGGTGGTCGGCCAGCGCCTCGTCGAGCATCCGGATGTGCGCAAGGTCGTGTTCACGGGGTCGACCGAGGTCGGCATCGAGGTTGCAGCCGGATGCGCGCGTGCGCTCAAGCCGGTGACCCTCGAACTCGGCGGCAAGAGCGCCAACATCGTCTTCGCCGACGCCGACCTCGAGAAGGCGGCCGCCGCGGTGCCCGGATCGGTGTTCGACAACGCGGGTCAGGACTGCTGTGCTCGCAGCCGCCTGCTCGTGCAGCGTTCGGTCTACGACCGCTTCCTCGAACTGCTCGAGCCGGCCGTCGCGGCCTGGCGGGTCGGCGACCCGTCGAGTACCGACACAGACATGGGGCCCCTGATCTCTGCCGCGCACCGCGACACCGTGTCGGGCTTCCTCGACGACGCGACCATCGCGTTCCGGGGGAGCGCTCCTGAGGGCGACGGTTTCTGGTTCGCACCGGCCGTGGTGCTCGCCGACCCCGCCGACCGGATCGCTCAGCAGGAGGTGTTCGGCCCGGTCGTCGCGGTCATGCCCTTCGACGACGAGGCCGATGCGATCCGCCTCGCGAACGACACCGCCTACGGCCTCGCCGGCTCGATCTGGACCGAGAACCTCGGTCGTGCCGTGCGGGTCTCGCGCGGAGTGCAGAGCGGTGTGCTGTCGGTGAACTCGCACTCGTCGGTGCGGTACGCGACGCCCTTCGGCGGCATGAAGGCATCCGGACTCGGGCGTGAGCTCGGACCGGATGCCGCCGAGCACTTCACCGAGACCAAGAACGTCTTCTTCGCGACCGACGAATCCTGACCCGCTTTCCCACCTGCAACGGAGAACACACATGAGCATCGATCTGACCCAGCGCCTCAAGGACCGCGTCGCCATCATCACCGGTGGGGCCAGCGGCATCGGATTCGCCACAGCCCAGCGCTTCGCCGCGGAAGGCGCGTTCGTCGTCATCGCCGACGTCGACCCCGCCACGGGCGAGAAGGCGGCGGCCGAGGTCGGCGGCGCGTTCCGTCCTGTCGACGTCGCCGACGAGGGCAAGGTCAACGCGCTGTTCGACGGCGTCGCCGAGGAGTTCGGCCGCATCGACATCGCCTTCAACAACGCAGGCATCTCGCCCGCCGACGATGACTCGATCGAGACCACCGAGCTGCCCGCCTGGGATCGCGTGCAGGACGTGAACCTCAAGAGCGTGTACCTCTGCAGTCGTGCCGCGCTGCGTCACATGGTGCCGGCGGGTCGCGGATCGATCATCAACACCGCATCCTTCGTCGCGCTGCTGGGATCGGCGACCTCGCAGATCAGCTACACCGCATCGAAGGGCGGCGTGCTGGCGATGTCCCGCGAACTCGGCGTGCAGTTTGCGCGGCAGGGAGTGCGCGTGAACGCCCTGTGCCCGGGACCGGTGAACACGCCGCTGCTGCAGGAGCTGTTCGCGAAAGACCCCGAGAGGGCGCAGCGTCGTCTCGTGCACGTGCCGATGGGTCGCTTCGCCGAGCCGTCGGAGCTCGCGGCCGCCGTGGCCTTCCTCGCCTCAGACGACTCGTCGTTCATCACCGCGAGCGCATTCGTCGTCGACGGCGGCATCACCAACGCCTACGTCACTCCGCTGTGATCCGCGCTCATGTCGCTGTGACAGGCTGAGACGCATGAGCGAGAACCCTTCCGACGGTGATCTCGTCGAGGTGCGCCGGGCGGTCTACCGGCCGCTGCGCCGTGGCAACGCCCTCGAGGATGCGGTCGCTCGTCTCGTGCAGACGATCCGTCTCGGCGTCGTCGCTCCGGGGGAATCGCTGCCCCCGGAGCGCGAACTCGCGGCATCCTTCGGCGTGAGCCGCGACACGGTGCGCGAGGCGATCCGCGAGCTCGCCGACACCGGGTACCTGGTGCCCAAGCGGGGCCGGTACGGAGGGACGTTCATCGCGGATCCGCTGCCCCAGCCCTCGGATGCCGGTGCCGTGACCGCGGCCGAGATCGACGACGTGCTCGGGCTTCGGCGGGTGCTCGAGACCGGGGCGGTGCGGGCTGCGGCGGGGCGGACGCTCGATGCGGCGACCCGCGCGGACCTGTGGGCGCGGCACGAGGCGGCGTTGCCCGCCGGCCCGGAGGAGTACCGGCGCCTGGACACGCTGCTGCACCTCGCGATCGCCGAAGCCGCCGGCATCCCGTCGCTTGTCGCACTGGTCGCCGAGAACCGGGCGGACGTCAACGCCTGGCTCGACACCTTCCCGCTGATGCCGCGCAACATCCAGCACTCGGGTGAGCAGCACGAGCGCATCGTCACCGCGATCCTCGCCGGGCGCCCCGACGCCGCCGAGGCCGCGATGCGCGATCACCTCGCAGGTTCTGAGGCGCTGCTGCGCGGCTTCCTGATCTGACGCGGTCGCGACTCACGGGGATACCCGTGCCGGCTGCCAACTCGTGCGGCGAGCTCCCCCTTGAGTTGGCGCCTGTTGTCGGTGTGGCGCGTGGATAGCGGCATCAGGTGCCAACTGAAGACTGAGGTGTGGGTGGGGATGGGGGTCAGGCCTGGGCGTGCTCGTCCGCGACGGCGAGAGCCTCGTCGAGCACGGTGAGACCGCGCACCAGGTCGTCTTCGCTGATCACGAGCGGCGGGGCCACGTGCATGCGGTTGAAGTGCGTGAACGGCCAGACGCCGGCCTTCTTGGCGGCGGCGGCGAAGGCGGCGACCGGCGCAGCATCCGCTCCGCTGGCGTTGAACGGCACGAGTGGCTCGCGCGTCTGCTTGTCGCGCACGAGCTCGACGGCCCAGAACAGGCCGCGGCCGCGCACCTCCCCGACGCTCGGGTGGGTGTCGACCCAGCGGCGCAGGGTCGGCTCGACGATGCGCTCGCCGAGGTCGCGCACGCGCTCGAGGATGCCGTCGCGGCGGAACACCTCGAACGTCGCGACACCCGCGGCACACGCGAGCGGGTGGCCCGAGTAGGTGAGTCCGCCGGCGAAGGGCGTGGTGTCGAAGGCGCGCGCGATGCGCTCGGAGATGACGACGCCACCGAGCGGCACGTAGCCCGAGTTCACGCCCTTGGCGAAGGTGATGAGGTCGGGGCGACCGTCGTACGCGTCGATGCCGAACCACTCGCCGAGCCGGCCGAAGCCGACCATGACCTCGTCGGCGATGTAGACGATGCCGTAGCGATCGCACAGTTCGCGCACGCCCGGCAGGTACCCGGGCGGCGGCACGAGCACGCCGTTCGTGCCGACCACGGTCTCGATGATGATCGCGGCGATCGTCGCGGGTCCTTCGAGCTGGATGGTCTGTTCGAGGTGGGCGAGTGCGCGCTCCGACTCCTGCTCGGGCGTCTCGGCGTGGAACGGCGAGCGGTAGAGGTACGGTCCGAAGAAACGCACGGCTCCGGAGTCGGGCGTGCCGTTCGCCCACCGGCGGGGGTCACCCGTCAGCGAGATCGCGGTCGAGGTCGACCCGTGGTAGCTGCGGTACATCGAGAGCACCTTGTGGCGGCCGGTCGATTGACGTGCCATGCGCACCGCATACTCGTTGGCCTCGGCGCCGCCGTTCGTGAAGAAGACCTTCTCGAACCCGTCGGGTGCGACCTCGACGATGAGCCGGGCGAGTTCGCCGCGCACGTCATTCGCCATCGCCGGCTGGATCGTCGAAAGACGCCCCGCCTGCTGCTGGATCGCCGCGACGAGGTCGGGATGCTGGTGCCCGAGGTTCAGGTTCACCAGCTGGCTCGAGAAGTCGAGGTAGGCGTTGCCGGCGTAGTCCCAGAACGTCGAGCCCTCACCCGCGGCGACGGGGAGCGGATCGATCAGGCCCTGCGCGCTCCACGAGTGGAACACGTGGCCGCGGTCATCCGCTCGCACCTGCGCCTCGGCCTCGGGGGCGGGAAGCGGATGCGATGCGCCGTGGCGGTCGATGAAATTCGTCATGTCTCGTGTCTCGGTTCTCTGTCTGCTCGGGAGCTCAGTGATTGCTCGGGAAACCCAGGTCGATCTGCGAGGGCGTGTGGTCGGGCCAGCGCGTGGTGACCACCTTCGACCTGGTGTAGAAGTGCACCGACTCGGGGCCGTAGATGTGCGAGTCGCCGAACAGCGAGTCCTTCCATCCGCCGAACGAGTAGGCGCCGATCGGTACGGGGATCGGCACGTTGACGCCGACCATGCCGACCTCGATGTCGAACTCGTACTGACGGGCGGTGCCGCCGTCGCGCGTGAAGATCGCGGTGCCGTTGCCGTAGGAGTTCGCGTTGACGAGCTCGACGGCCTCGGCGTAGGTCTCGACGCGAACCACCGACAGCACCGGGCCGAAGATCTCGTCGTCGTAGACCTTCATGCCGGGAGCGACCCGATCGATGAGGCTGACCCCGATGAAGAAGCCGTCGGAGTCGAACTCCTTCGTCGTGCCGTCGACCACGACGGTCGCACCCTCTGCGGTGGCGCCGGTCACGTAGGAGGCGACGCGGTCGCGGTGCTCGCGGGTGATGAGCGGGCCCATCTCGCTCGCGCCATCCGTGCCCGCGCCGATCGTGAGTCCGTCGATGCGCGAGGCGATCGCTGCGACCAGGTCGTCGGCGATGTCTCCCACCGCGACCAGCACCGAGACGGCCATGCAGCGCTCGCCGGCCGAGCCGTATGCGGCCGAGACCGCGGCGTCGGCCGCGGCGTCGATGTCGGCATCCGGCATCACGACCATGTGGTTCTTCGCGCCGCCCAGAGCCTGCACGCGCTTGCCCGCGTTCGCCGCCCGCTGGTAGATGGAGCGGGCGATCGGGGTCGATCCGACGAAGCTGATCGCGTTCACCCGCGGCGACTCGAGCAGCGCGTCGACGGCCTCCTTGTCGCCGTTAACGACATTGAGCACGCCGTCGGGCAGTCCTGCCTCCTGGAAGAGCTTCGCGATCCAGATGGCCGCCGACGGGTCCTTCTCGCTCGGCTTGAGCACGACCGTGTTGCCGCAGGCGATCGCCGAAGCGACCATCCACAGCGGCACCATGACGGGGAAGTTGAACGGCGTGATCGCCGCGACGACGCCGACGGGCTGCTTGACCGAGTGCACGTCGACGCCGCGCGAGACCTGCTCGCTGCGCTCTCCCTTGAGCAGGTGCACGAGGCCGGCGGCGAACTCGACGTTCTCGATGCCGCGCGAGACCTCGCCGGCGGCGTCCGAGAGCACCTTTCCGTGCTCCGAGGTGACGATCGCCGCGAGCTCGGGTGTGCGCTCCTTGAGCAGCTGACGCAGGCGGAAGAAGACGTCGGCGCGCTTGATGAGGCTCGTCTCGCGCCAGGCGGGCAGAGCGGATGCCGCGGCGGCGATGGCCTGGTCGACCTCGGCGGTCGACGCGAAGGCGACCTGCTTCGACACCTGACCGGTGGCCGGGTCGAAGACCTGTCCCGTGCGCGCCGCATCGGCGGTCTCTGCTCCATTGATGAGGTGACGGACGATGTCCACGGGACTCCTTCGAGGGGGTGCGGGTGCGGTACGGGTATGGGTGCGGCGGGCTGTTCGGGGGGCGTGGGGGCTCCACTTCGGGGGCCGACACGCCACCTGACGGACGCGCAGCCGTGCGGCATCCGGCATCCGGTGTGTCGGCCCCCGGACTGCGTGTCAGAGCACCGACTGGGCCTCGGAGAGCACGCCGCGCAGGATCTGTCCGATCTCGCGGAACTCGGCGGGGCCGACCGTGAGCGGCGGCGCGAGCTGGATCACGGGGTCGCCGCGGTCGTCGGCGCGGCAGTACAGCCCGGCCTCGAACAGGGCGGGGGAAAGGAAGCCGCGCAACAGTCGTTCGGACTCGTCGTCGTCGAAGGTCTCGCGCGTCGCCTTGTCCTTCACGAGCTCGATGCCGAAGAAGTAGCCGTCTCCGCGCACATCGCCCACGATCGGGAGGTCGAGGAGCGTCTCGAGCTCGGCGCGGAAGAGCGGCGAGTTCTCACGCACATGCTCGTTCAGCCCCTCCTCGTCGAAGATCGCGAGGTTCTCGAGGGCGACCGCCGCCGAGACCGGGTGCCCGCCGAAGGTGTAGCCGTGCGGGAACGACACGTCGCCCTTCGAGAAGGGCTCGTAGATGCGGTCGCTGATGACCGTGGCGCCGATGGGGGAGTATCCGCTCGTCATGCCCTTGGCACACGTGATCATGTCGGGCACGTAGCCGAGGCCCGTGCACGCGAAGGTGTGACCCAGACGTCCGAACGCGCAGATGACCTCGTCCGACACGAGCAGCACATCGTGGCGGTCGCAGATCTCGCGCACCCGGGCGAAGTACCCGGGAGGGGGCGGGAAGCATCCGCCCGAGTTCTGCACAGGCTCGAGGAAGACCGCGGCGACCGTGTCCGCACCCTCGAACAAGATCATCTCCTCGATGCGGTCGGCGGCCCAACGACCGAAGGCCTCGAGGTCGTCGCTCGGGCCGCCCATCTCGGCCGCGCGGTAGAAGTTGGTGTTCGGCACGCGGAAGCCGCCGGGGGTGACCGGCTCGAACATCGACTTCATGGCCGGGATGCCGGTGATGGCCAGCGCACCTTGCGGGGTGCCGTGGTAGGCGACCGATCGCGAGATGACCTTGTGCTTGGTGGGCTTGCCCATCAGTTTCCAGTAGTGCTTCGCGAGCTTGAACGCGGTCTCGACCGCCTCGCCGCCGCCGGTCGAGAAGAACACGCGGTTGAGGTCGCCGGGGGCCTCGGCGGCGAGCCGGTCGGCGAGTTCGATCGCGGCCGGATGCGCATACGACCAGAGCGGGAAGAACGACAGCTCGGACGCCTGCTTCGCCGCGGCCTCGGCGAGACGTCGACGACCGTGTCCGGCGTTCACGACGAACAGGCCCGCGAGCCCGTCGAAGTACTCCTTGCCCTTCGAGTCCCAGATGCGGTGCCCGTCGCCCTTGACGATGATCGGGACGCCGCTCTTGTCCATGGTCGACTGCCGTGTGAAGTGCATCCACAGGTGGTCCTTCGCCATGGCCTGCAGTTCGGCCTCGGACGGAGTCGTACGTTGCGTGCTCATCTGGTCCCCCAGTTGTAGAGCTGCTTCTGCAGCTTGGCGTAGATGAAGGTCTCGGTCGACAGCACCCCGTCGATCGGGCGGATGTGGTCGTTGATGAGGGCGAGGAGGTCTTCGTCGTCTTCGCAGACGACCTCGGCGAGGATGTCGAACGAGCCGACCGTGATGACCACGTAGTCGATCGCGGCGATCTCGGCGATCGCCTCGGCGACGAGCCTGGTGTCGCCGGACACGCGGATGCCGATCATGGCCTGGCGAGGGAAGCCCAACTGCATCGGGTCGGTGACCGCGACGATCTGCATGACGCCGGACTCGGTGAGGCGCTGCACGCGCTGGCGCACGGCGGCCTCGCTCAGCCCCACCTCGCGGCCGATGTCGGAGTACGAGCGCCGCCCGTCCTCCTGGAGCAGTTCGATGATGGTCTTGGCGACATCATCCAGAGGGGGATGCTTCTTTGAGGACGGCATGATGCGATCTTCGCACCGGAGCGGTCGCTCTTCAACCGATTCCGCAGAATTCGTGGAGCTTCAGCGGCGAAAACGCAGAATATCGGCCTATGCGTCGAGCGGGCCCAGCCACGCGCTCGCCGCAGTGGCATGCGCCGATTCGGGGTCGGACGGGTGGAACGCCCCCGCGAGGACGTCGCGGTAGAGCCGCGACAGCTCGTTCGACGAGAAGTACGAGCCGCCGCCCGCCACGAGCATCGCCTGATCGACGACGTGCTTCGACATCGTGATCGCCCGGTGCTTGACGCCCGACAGCAGGGTGAACCACCGTGCGCCGTTGTCGACCTTCTCATCGACGTCGCGCGCGAGCACCGCGATCTGCGGCGGGAGCGCGTCGTAGGCGAGGCCCATGTCGGCGATGCGCCAGCGGATGTCGGGGTCCTGACTGTACGCGGCACCCGTCTTCTTCGAGCGGCGCTTCTGGGCTGTGAGCACGGCGAGATCGAGCGCGCGCCGCGCGATGCCGGTGTAGACCGAGGCGAGCAGGATCTCGAAGACCGAGAAGATCCCGAACACGATGGGGTCGGGGTTGGGGCCGGGGTCGATGCGGCGCACGACGTGCGGGGCATCGGCCACGGCACCGTCGAGCCGTGTCGTGCGGCTCTGGGTGCCCCGCATGCCGAGGGTGTCCCAATCGTCGCCCGTGACGACCGCGTCCGTGCGATCGACGAACGCGAAGACGAGCTTGGGAGCGTCGGTGCTCGTCGTGTCCAGGCCGTGCAGCCCGAGCTTGGTCCACACGGGCGCGAGCGAGGTGAAGATCTTGGTGCCGGTGAATGCGTAGCCGCCGTCGGCGGTGGGCGTCGCGTCGGTGTCGCTGCCGAACAGCACCAGGTCGTTGCCGCCCTCGCTGATGCCGAAGGCGAAGACCTCGCCCGCGACAGCGCCGTCCTGCACGAACTCGAGGCCGGGGACGCCGCGGTCGGAGAACACCTTGGCGACGCCCGTCCACACCAGGTGCATGTTGATCGCGAGTGCCGTCGCCGGGGCGGCGGTCGCAAGGCGCTGCTGCAGGATCGCGGCCTCGGCGAGCCCGAGTCCCGCGCCCCCACGCTCAGCGGGTACGAGGATCGACAGGTATCCGGCCTCCCGCAGCTCTGCGAGGTCCTGCTCGGGGAACGTGTTCTCGCGGTCATGGATCGGTGCTCGCTCGCGGATGCGCTCGAGCAGGTCGTCGGGAAGGTACGCGGTCGCGTCGAACGTGCTCATGCGAGGGCCTCTCTCAGCTGTCGGACGGTCTCTTCGGGCTTGTCGCGGTGCAGGGAGTGGCCCGCGCCCTCGACGACCGACATCGTGATCAGCGGGTTCGACGCGAGCACGTCGGCCGCGACGTCGCCGGTGAAGATGCTGTAGACCGCGGGGTCCGAGGCGATCACATGCGTGGGAACCCTCAGCCCTGCGGCGTCCGCCGTGACATCCCACGGAGTGTTCTGCGCGCTCGTCTGCTCGACCGCCCAGGCGCTCGCGCGGCGCACGGCGTCGACCTTGAGCTCGCAGTCCTGCGGATGCCAGTGCGGATGCTCCTGTCGCACGAGCTCGACCCGGTTGTCGGCGAACGCGCGCTCCTGACTTCTGCGCACGATCGCGGCGTCTCTGCCGCCGACGAGGATCGCCGGGTCCAGCAGCACGAGGCGGTGGGTCCACTCCGAGGCGGATGCTGCGGCGACCGTGCCGGCCGCGCCGCCGAGCGAATGGCCGACGACCGCATCCCACGGTCCGCCGCCATCCGGAGTCGCCGCCGCGAGGTCTGCCGCGTACGCGGCGACCGAGTAGTCGAGGTCGCGCGGGGCATCCCCGTGGCCACGGAGGTCGACCGCGGTCGCATGCCATCCGGTCTCTGCGAGGGCGGCGCCGACCCGCCACATGAGTGCCGCGGACGAGCCGAGGCCGTGCACGAGCAGAGCACGGCGGTCGGATGCCGGGTCACCCCAGCAGAGGCGCGGCAGCGTGAGAGGTGCAGGCATGCAGCCAGCCTACGACCGGGTGGCGACAGCGGGGCCTTGCCAGGTCAGTCGAGCGGCGGCAGATCGCCGTGCGTGGTCAGCACGCAAGCGGCGGCGGTGTGGCCCGCCGACAGTCGCGCTGCCAGGTCTGCGCCGTCGAGCGTCGCAGCGAGGAACCCGGCGGCGAACGCGTCTCCCGCGCCGACCGGCTCGACGACTTCGACCCGCGGAGCGGGCACGAACACCGGTTCGTCGTCGCCGTGGAACGCGGTCGCCCCGACGTCGCCGTCTTTCACGATGAGCAGGCCGCAGTTCGGCAGATGGGCGCGGATCTCGGCGGCGGTGGCGGTGCCCCAGATGCGCTCGCCCTCATCGCGTCCGACGAAGGCGATGTCGGCGGCATCCGCCAGGCGGGCGAGGGTGTCGGCAGCATCCTGCATCGTCCACAGCGCACGGCGGTCGTTCACATCGAACGACACGAGTGCCCCGGCGGCGCGGGCGTCGACGAACAGCTGATCGACCATCGCACGGCACGACACCGAGAGCGCCGGGGTGATGCCGGTGGTGTGCACGACTCTGACGCCTGCGAGCCGGGTGGCGTCGAGGAAGCCGGGAGCCATCAGCGATGCGGCTGATCCTCGCCGGTAGTAGTAGACCGCCGACGACTCGATGCCGGGGTCCTTGAACATGACGCCGGTGGGAGCATCCGCATCGCTCGTCACCCAGAGCTCGACGCCGCGCCGCTCGAGCTCGGTCGAGATGCGGATGCCGATCGGATCGTCGCCGAGGCGCGACGCCCATACGGCGCGGTGTCCGGCCGTGACGAGCCCGACGGCCACATTGCCCTCTGCTCCGGCCAGACCGAGCGCCGCGGTCTCGGTCTCGGCGAGCGGGGCGCCGAGGGCCGTGACGAGTCCCATGGACTCGCCGATGCAGACGACCTCGGGCGCGACGGATGCGGGAGGGGGCGCAGAGCTCATGAAGGGGTGACCGCCAGGGGTTCGGTATCGGGGTGGGGACTCGCATCGCGGTGACGCAGATCGGGGAATGCGCGGACGAACACGATCGAGACGACGAGCCCGGCTGCAGCGAAGAGGGTCGCGGCAAGATAGGCACCGCGCGGATCCGTCGCGTCGACGAGGAACCCCGCGACCGCCGAGCCTGCGGCCGCGCCGATCAGCTGTCCGGTGCCCGCCCAGCCGAAGGCCTCGGCGGTCTCGCTGAACTTGACGCTCGCGGTCGTGATGGCGAACAGCACGGCGAGGGCCGGGGCGATGCCGATGCCGGCGACGATCAAGGTGCCGCCGAGCCAGAACTCGTTGAGGGAGAACATCGTGAGCGCGAGGCCGACCGTGACGATGGTGAGGCGGCGTGCCATCGCCCACGGGCCGATCGGGATGTGCCCGAACGAGAGTCCGCCGGCGAGGCTGCCGACGGCGAACACGGCGAGCACGACACCGGCGGCCAGGCTTCCGTGCTCGAACGTCGCGACCACGCCGACCTCGACCGCCGAGCACGCGCCGATCAGCAGGAAGCCGATGACGGTCGCGAGCAGTACCGGCGGCTTGAGCACGACCTTGCCCAGTGCGCTGCGACTGCGCGGGATGCGAACGCGGCCGACCTCGGGGGAGAGGATGAACCACGCACCGCCGCCCACCAGCACGACCGCCACCAGCAGCAGACCCTCGGCGGTGCCGACCTGCGTCGACACGAGGGTGATCACGACCGGCGCGAGGACCCAGATGATCTCCTGCAGCGAGGCGTCGAGGGAGAACAGGGGAGTGAGCTGTCGGGAATTGACGAGCTTCGGATAGATGGTGCGCACCGCGGCCTGCACCGGAGGGGTCGACAGGCCCGCGATCAGGCCCAGGATCATGTAGCCGGGAACATCGAGCGGCAGCAGTGCCAGGCCGAGAACGGCCACGACGCACACGCCGAGCGTGAGGGTGAGCACCCGGCGCATTCCCCACGCGCCCATCCACCTGCTCGTGATCGGACCGGCCACGGCCTGGCCGACGCTGGTCGCGGCGAGCACGAGACCGGCCGACCCGTAGGAGCCGGTCTGCTGTTCGACGTGCAGAAGGATCGCCAGCGAGGTCATCCCGTTGGGGAAACGAGCCGTCAACTGTGCAGCGATCATGCGCGCCACTCCGGGCGTGCGAAGAAGGTCCCGATATCCCGCCACGGGTCAACGCTACCGGGCGCCGGGGACACCCGTCGAAGCGTCGTCCGAACGACACGCCGCGACACGCCGAAGACGACTTTCCACACCAAATCGAATGTCCGAGGGGGTGCGTAGCGTCCCACCTGTGGATGAATTTCACGCGGGGCGATCCGAGCCGCGATTTCATGCGGTTCGAGAGCACTGTCAAGGGGGCTGCGCCTGTGGAAGAAACGGTGGAGAACCTGTGTTGTAACAGTGGAGAGCGGTGGAAAACTACACGGATGTAACTACTAGCCCTTGTGGTCACTCCGAATGTCCGTCCCTATATGTAGTATTGAGATCCCGGTGAGGCTCTACCGGACAAACCAGAGATTTGAGGGGATCAGATGTCGATCACGGTCTACACCAAGCCGTCCTGCGTTCAGTGCAACGCCACCTATCGCGCGCTCGACGCGAAGGGCATCGAGTACGAGATCCACGACCTGTCGGAGGACCCGGCAGCGCTCGAGCAGGTCAAGGCGCTCGGCTACATGCAGGCGCCCGTCGTCGTGACCGACGGCGACCACTGGTCGGGCTTCCGTCCCGACAAGATCGACGAGCTCGCTTCGCGTCTGGCGTGATCCGCCATGAGCGCCGTAGCGACCGCCGCGCCGCTCCTGGTCTACTTCTCGAGCGCGTCGGGTAACACCGCGCGCTTCGTCGAGAAGCTCGGGCTCCCGGCCCGCCGCATCCCGCTCCATCGTCAGGACGGAGAGCTCGTCGTCGATGAGCCCTTCGTCCTCGTCACCCCCACCTACGGTGGGGGTGTGGGGCGCGGTGTCGAACGCGGCGCCGTACCCAAACAGGTGATCCGGTTCCTCAACGACGAGCGCAACCGTCGTCACATCCGCGGAGTGATCTCCGCGGGCAACACCAACTTCGGCGAGTCCTTCTGTCTCGCCGGAGACATCATCAGCCGCAAGTGTCACGTGCCTCACTTGTACCGGCTCGAGATCTTCGGCACACAGGACGAC
Source organism: Microbacterium sp. EB106-03-03-XG65 (assembly GCF_058791955.1). NCBI lineage: Bacteria > Bacillati > Actinomycetota > Actinomycetes > Micrococcales > Microbacteriaceae > Microbacterium > Microbacterium sp. EB106-03-03-XG65. Next base: position 254,002 of record NZ_JBYTEB010000002.1, on the reverse strand, counting down.
GTTGATCGCGTGAGCGACGGATTGGAAAGACAGTGGCAACTGCAGTCGAAGAGCATGACGCCGTGAGCGAGACCGTGGCGTTCAAGATGAACCCGAGCTACGAGGGCCTCGACTATCACGCCCTCAACGCGATGCTGAACCTGTACGACGCGAACGGGAAGATCCAGTTCGACGCAGACAAGCGCGCCGCCCGCGAGTACTTCCTGCAGCACGTCAACCAGAACACCGTGTTCTTCCACTCCCTCAAGGAGCGTCTCGACTATCTGGTCGAGAAGGAGTACTACGAGCCGGCCGTGATCGAGCAGTACTCGCTCGAGTTCATCCAGAAGCTCAACGACCTCGCGTACGGCAAGAAGTTCCGCTTCGAGACCTTCCTCGGAGCCTTCAAGTACTACACGAGCTACACGCTCAAGACGTTCGACGGCAAGCGCTACCTCGAGCGCTTCGAGGACCGCGTCGTGATGACGGCCCTCGGCCTCGCGGGCGGCGACGAGCAGCTCGCCGTCGCACTGGTCGAGGAGATCATCTCCGGTCGGTTCCAGCCGGCGACCCCGACCTTCCTCAACTCGGGCAAGGCGCAGCGCGGCGAGCTCGTCAGCTGCTTCCTGCTGCGCATCGAAGACAACATGGAGTCGATCGCCCGCGGCATCAACTCCGCCCTCCAGCTCTCCAAGCGCGGCGGCGGAGTGGCGCTGCTGCTCTCGAACATCCGCGAGGCCGGCGCGCCGATCAAGCAGATCGAGAACCAGTCCTCGGGCATCATCCCCGTGATGAAGCTCCTCGAAGACAGCTTCAGCTACGCCAACCAGCTCGGTGCCCGTCAGGGTGCCGGTGCGGTGTACCTCAACGCGCACCACCCCGACATCATGCGCTTCCTCGACACCAAGCGTGAGAACGCCGACGAGAAGATCCGCATCAAGACGCTGTCGCTCGGTGTCGTCGTTCCCGACATCACTTTCGAGCTGGCGAAGAACGGCGAGGACATGTACCTCTTCTCGCCGTACGACGTCGAGAAGGTCTACGGCGTGCCCTTCGGCGACATCTCGGTCACCGAGAAGTACCGCGAGATGGTCGACAACCCGCGCATCAAGAAGACCAAGATCAACGCGCGCGAGTTCTTCCAGACCATCGCCGAGATCCAGTTCGAGTCGGGCTACCCGTACATCATGTTCGAGGACACGGTGAACAAGGCCAACCCGATCAAGGGCCGCATCAACATGTCGAACCTCTGCAGCGAGATCCTGCAGGTGAACACGCCGACGACGTACAACGACGACCTCTCGTACGACCAGATCGGCAAGGACATCTCCTGCAACCTCGGCTCGATGAACATCGCGCTGTCGATGGATGCCGACGACCTCGGTCAGACGGTCGAGACCGCGATCCGCGCGCTGAGCGCGGTGAGCGACCAGAGCCACATCCGCTCGGTGCGCTCGATCGAAGACGGCAACGACCGCTCCCACGCGATCGGCCTCGGCCAGATGAACCTGCACGGCTACCTCGCTCGTGAGCACGTGCACTACGGCTCCGAAGAGGGCATCGACTTCACGAACATCTACTTCTACACGGTGCTGTTCCACGCGCTGCGCGCCTCGAACAACCTGGCGATCGAGCGCAAGCAGGCCTTCGACGGTTTCGCCGACTCGACGTACGCGTCGGGGGAGTTCTTCGACAAGTACATCGAGCGCGCCTGGGTGCCCGAGACCGAGAGGGTCAAGGAGCTCTTCGCGGGCAAGCACATCCCGACGCAGGCCGACTGGGTGGCGCTGAAGTCGTCGATCCAGGAGCACGGCATCTACAACCAGAACCTGCAGGCGGTACCCCCGACCGGGTCGATCTCGTACATCAACAACTCGACCTCGTCGATCCACCCGATCGCGTCGAAGATCGAGATCCGCAAGGAAGGCAAGCTCGGTCGCGTCTACTACCCGGCGCCGTTCATGACGAACGACAACCTGGAGTACTACCAGGACGCATACGAGATCGGCTACGAGAAGGTCATCGACACGTACGCCGCCGCCACGCAGCACGTCGACCAGGGCCTGTCGCTGACGCTGTTCTTCAAGGACACCGCCACGACGCGTGACATCAACAAGGCGCAGATCTACGCATGGCGCAAGGGCATCAAGACGATCTACTACATCCGTCTGCGTCAGCTGGCACTGGAGGGCACCGACATGACCGAGTGCGTCTCCTGCATGCTCTGATCGCTCCCTGAACACGAGAAACGACGAATCATGACTCCCCACCCCCCGCTCAAGCTGGTCGACAGCGTTCAGGCGATCAACTGGAACCGCATCATCGACGACAAGGACCTCGAGGTCTGGAACCGTCTGGTGAACAACTTCTGGCTGCCCGAGAAGGTGCCGCTGTCGAACGACATCCAGTCGTGGAACACGCTGACCCCCGAAGAGCAGCTGCTGACGATGCGTGTGTTCACCGGTCTGACGCTGCTCGATACGATCCAGGGCACCGTCGGCGCCGTCTCGCTGATCCCCGACGCGATCACGCCTCACGAAGAAGCCGTGTACACGAACATCGCGTTCATGGAGTCGGTGCACGCGAAGAGCTACTCCTCGATCTTCTCGACGCTCGCGTCGACCAAGGAGATCGATGAGGCGTTCCGCTGGTCCACCGAGAACCCGAACCTTCAGAAGAAGGCTCAGATCATCATGGACTACTACCAGGGCGACGACCCTCTCAAGCGCAAGGTCGCCTCGACCCTGCTCGAGTCGTTCCTGTTCTACTCGGGCTTCTACCTGCCGATCTACTGGTCGTCGAAGGCCAAGCTCACGAACACGGCCGACCTGATCCGCCTCATCATCCGCGACGAGGCCGTGCACGGCTACTACATCGGCTACAAGTTCCAGAAGGGTCTCGAGAACGAGACCGAAGAGCGTCGTCAGGAGCTGAAGGACTACACCTTCAACCTGCTCTTCGAGCTCTACGACAACGAGGTGCAGTACACGCAGGACCTCTACGACGGCGTCGGTCTGACCGAAGACGTCAAGAAGTTCCTGCACTACAACGCCAACAAGGCGCTGATGAACCTCGGCTACGAAGCGATGTTCCCCTCGACCGTCACGAACGTGAACCCGGCGATCCTGTCGGCACTCTCGCCGAACGCCGACGAGAACCACGACTTCTTTAGCGGGTCCGGGAGTAGCTACGTGATTGGCAAGGCTGAGGCCACCGAAGACGACGACTGGGACTTCTGAAAATGCCTGTCCGCAGCGGGAAAAGCTTCATTGCTGCGGATCTTTCAAGCCGCCGTCCGCGACTCTCTCTGGGAGCGCGGGCGGCGGCTTGCCCACGTTTTGCCCACACCTCCCCGAAGGGAGGTGATGAACATGGCTAGCAAGGGTCGCGCTCGAAGCGCAATCACAGGTCGCTTCGTAAAGAAGTCGACGGCCGCCCGCAATCCGCGGACGACCGTCATAGAGAAGCCCAAGAAGCGATGAGCTAAGAACTCACTTTGGTGAGCGACGACGCCCGGACTGGTACTCCGGGCGTTGTTGCGTTAACCCTACTCCTAGGACACTGCGCGTTCTCGAGCCTCACTCATTCGCTGCGCGATGGAGTCCAGGTCGTCGTCGAAGAGGTCGGCGTACACGTCAAGCGTCATCGCCGCCGATGCATGTCCGAGCATGCGCTGTACGGCCTTCACATTGGCGCCCGCGCTAATCGCCAAAGATGCCGCAGTGTGCCGGAGTGCATGCGGCGTGAGCATGGGGAAGGTCTTGTCCTGCGCCTGTGCAGCACGCACGGCTCGAACAAACCAGCCGGACGTCGCGTGCGGATAGCGGGTCTGGTGAGTTCCATCCCCGAATACGAAACCGTCCCGTCCTTTGCCCTCGCACAGCCGGGCGAGGGAGGGGATCAGGAACGGGGCAATGGGAACTTCCCTCCTGCGTCCGCTCTTAGGCGTCCCGGTGACGTACTCACCACGCACGAGGACGGAGTTATCCTCAACCGCGATACGCCGACGCAGGAGGTCGAGATGGTGAACCCTCAGAGCTGCCATCTCACCCCAACGCAGACCTGTGTAGGCGAGGATCAGCGTGATGTCAGGCTGGTCGCTTCCGTCGACAAGAAGGTCTACCTGCTGGTGGGTGAGGTAGCGGTGCGGCTTCTTCTTCTTGGCAGGCAACTGCACGCCCCGCGCTGCGTTCTGTAGAACGATCCGATCCCTCTCAGCGATCGCCAGGATGCTCGAGAGCACAATGACTGCGCGCCGTACGGTCTGCGCAGACTTGCCGTCGCGGGCGAGGCTAGAGATCCAGTCCTCCACCTCCGATGAACGAACGGAGGCGACTCGACGAGACCCCCACTGTGGCTCGACGTGAATCCGCCATGCAGTCTCCATCGTGTTCTGCGAGGAGGGCTTGAGCGATGCGAGTCGACCGCTCTTCCACTGCTCCGCGAATGAACCCACGGTGCGACGAGACTGAGTGGGGTCGAGGTAATCACCCGAAGCCTTCGAGACCGTCGTCGAAGCGAGGAACAGCTCGGCCTCTCGCTTCGTCTTGAAGCCGCGCTTGTCGGTCTGGGCTCCATCCGGCTTGCGGTATCGGACTCGGTAGCGCTTACCCTTCGCTGTCTCGTACGCCGTCACTGTTCCAGCCATGTCAGGACACCTCCGATAGCTCTATGCGTTCCATCCAGACGCCTTCGCCCATACCCGGCTTGACGTACACCTGATCGCCGATACGTGACAGCAGGCGCTTGAATGCGTCGATGATCTCCACAGTCACGTCGAGGTCGTACGCCATCGCCGGCGAATGTCCCGAACGAAGAGTCTCCACCTCCGCGAACGCCTCTCTGTCGATGAGATAGAGGGCTGCCCATTCCCATGCGCGCCGTTCCTGCTTGGCTTTCACTGGTCCGTACGGCGTCGGAGCGTCACGGAACAGGGCATGGGCGATCTCGTGCGCTAGGAAGGAGCGCGTCACACGCCGGGACATTCCTGGATTGATTCGAACCTGGCGCAGCCCGTCGTGGTATCCACCGCGAGTCTTGCCACGCCGCTCCACAACGGTGAGTCCGAGATCCTCTGCGAGCTCGGTCAGATGCGCGACGTCGCGCTCTTCAACCGTCGTAGTCGTCTTGATCCTCTTCATGGTCAACTTGCCCTTCCCCCGCCACTTCGTCGAGTTCATCTTCGTTTGCACCTCGGACACCGAAGTCTGCGGCGATCACGTTCGACGTGTCCCTCAGCGGCGGGTCAGCATCGACTGACCGGTAGAAATGCATGCCGTTCTCGTCACCGATCACGCCGTACTTAGGCACCAGCCGACCGTCATACATACGGCCGAACGGGGTCTGGATGCGCGCGAGAAGCTCTTGAGGCTCGAGATCAACCAGGCCTGCGAACTCCTCGAAATCGCGGACTGTGAAGATCTTGCGCTTCGCGACGCGGTCGTGGATGTAGCTCCGCGACATGCTCATACGCGACGCAAGGTCGTCAAAGCTCCACCCGCGGGCAGACATCTCGTGCTGCACGTACTCGGCGAACTTCTTCGCGAGCCCTTCTGCTGGCCCCTGTGATCCTGTTGGCATAAGAACATCGTACCCATATACGGATCAAAGTGCACTGACGGGGTTGCGCAGGTTCTCAAGTGGGGATACCGTACTCATATGGAAATGGAACTGACGTGGTGGGAACGCATCGCCGAAGGTGTGCGGATGGAGCTTGCCAAGCAGCGGCTCGATCAGTCAGCCCTGGCGAGAGAGATCGGGCGTAGCCGCAACTACGTATCCCTCAGAGTCAACGGCAAGGCGCCGTTCAAGCTCGATGAGGCTGAGGCCGTAGCCGCATGGCTCGGTGTCGGCATGGATGAACTGGCGGGAAAGGTGGCCCGCTCATGAGAAACACCACCAGCACTAGACCACTGACCGACGAGTGGCTGTCGCCGGCGCAGGTTTGCTCTCTCCTTCCAGGAATGACTGAGGAGATTCTGAGCGAGCGCCGCAAGCAGCGACTAGATCCTCCGTACTTCAAGCCCACTGGGGAGCGAGGCAAGGTCGTCCTCTACGACCGCGCCGAGATCATGGCGTGGGTCAAGGCAAGCAAGGTCGCTACCCGTGATGTCTCTCTGCGGAGGGCATCATGAGCGTCTTCGCGATCACAGACCTCCCGCCGCGCATGCAGACCAAGATCGCCATCGAGGGCGAATGCTGGACATGGACGGGCGCGAGAAACCCCAAGGGGTACGGCTCCGCGGCTGCTGGGAAGAAGAACAAGTCAGTTCTCGCTCACCGTCTCTCTTACTCGCTCACTCGTGGTGAGATCCCTGAGGGGATGCAGATCGACCACCTGTGCGAGAACACCTCGTGCGTCAACCCCGCGCACCTCGAGGCGGTTTCGCCCGAGGAGCACCGACGCCGCATCGGACACGCTGACCTCGTTCCCGTGTACGCCCCTGAGCGATCGAATGTCGTTTCGCCGGGTGTCACTGAGGCCTTCCATGCGTTCTTCGATCGCGTCGATGAGTCGCGACGCCGTTATGCAGCAATGTCGCCGGAGGAGCGTGCGGCGGATGACGCTCGCCGGCATCGTCTGCATGTGATCACTGGCACACGTTGCGCATGCGAGGTCGCATCATGATCGACACCATCCCGCTCTGGTTCGCGCTCACGGTCAGCTTCCTCGCGTTCGTCGCATGGATCGTCCTCGAGGTGCGTGAGTCGAACCGGTTCTACGCAAACCAGGATGCGTCTGACCCGGTTGCGGTGACTGGTTCTGGCATCTGTTCGAACCGTTACCCGCGATCATGCGGAGGTGTGCGATGAGTAACCAGGTGCGACCGACTACCGAAGGCGTCGACGTTTGCGACCTGTGTGGTAAGCCTGTCGACACGTACGGCCATCGCGATTGGTCAGTGATGAACATTGGGCACCGCAAGGTCGAGGCGCAGCAACCTGACCGGAGCTGGTTCAAGTTTCTCCGCAAGGGTTCGGGAGACCGAGAGAGCGGTGCACCCAAGGGTGACTATCGGTCGTGGACGTGGGACTTCCATGGGGAGTGTCTCGTGGATGCGCTGATGCCGCTCGTGACGGACGAGGCGCGCGAGGAGGCATCGTGACTCAGTTCGCTTCCACCCTGTACCCGCAGACCAACCCGACGAACCCCGTGCTCCTTGCCTACCGTGAGCACGTCCAGGAACACTGCCTGACTTGCGACGCTGATTCCTGGCTTTTTGCGCTCGACTCGGAGGCCGCCTTCGGAGGCTTCAAGCTCTGGGAGAACCCAAAGAACGCCTACCACTCGCTCACGATTGCGAGTCCGATGCAGCTCCGTCATGCGCGCGGCGTTCTAACCCGTCTGGCAAACCTCACCGGCTGATCCCCGTCATCTGATCCGGCTCTACTCCCGTCGCTGGGGGTAGCGCTACTCGTCGCGCTCTGACGCGGCTTCAACTGAACAGAACTCGCAGGAGTAACAGCCTGGAACCCGTCACCGGAAGCCAGGACAGCCCGCAGACACCACCTGCCGGCTACGAGGACTGCGAGCGCATAGACCACCAGGAAGCATCTGCTGGCGCTGTACCCGAGATTCATGTGATGGGTGCACTGCTTTGGGGTCGAAGGAAAGGATTCGACAGTTCGCCGCCATGGATGTACGGGCGGAACCAGCCGCGATGGGTCAAGCGGATGGCACGGGTTGGTCGCCGTGAACCATGCCACAGGGTTAGTGGTTGCGCAGAGCCGTATGGGGTTGTCCGGGTTCGAATCCCGGCTGCGCGCGCAGATGAACACGACACAAGGAGGTCTGCACATGCACGAGAACACAGGGATCGTCCGTAAAGCACTTGCTCGCGCTGAGGAGTTTCAGGGCGGGGCGTGGGGCTTCCGTCCGAAGCTTGACGCGATCGTCGCCATCCTTCGGGGCGACCTACGAGACAGAGAATCCGGTGTCATCGCTCCGGCTGACAAGACCCCCGGAATGGCGCTGGCTCGTCGAGTACGAGTCTGATCAAACCCCGCCCGTACGTGCGCTCACTGTCGCGGCGGACGGGCACTCGATTCACGGTTTCTGGTAGTCGAACGCGGGCTGGATACCTGCGTGGCTCCCGTGAATCCTCGGGGCCGGTGTTTGTCAGCACCGGCCCCCTTCTCTCTTCCCGCTCCTGGGGGTGCGGGGATACGGCAGGCATGTGGGGTGTGCTGTCGTGCGCGGTTCTGGGGACCGCAACAACCATGTGGAGGCCCGGACTGGGGATGTCACGGGCCTCCACATCACTACGACCATTCGAGATTCGAGGAGCACGGACATGAGTCGGACGAAGCGTGAGAAGAATCCCGACATGCTTTGCGGTTTCCAGTGGGGCGGGACTGCAAATCTGCGGCCCGATGATTCCGGCTGGAAATGCGCTCACTCGTGTCGGTTGCGATACCAGCACGAGACACCCATCCACTTCTGCTGCTCAGTTGTCGGCGGATCGATCGATGTCTGAGCGCAGACCGAATCCCGCGATCCCTGCTGACCAACGATGCGGTGCCTGTTCCGGATGGGGCGGACACATCATCCACCGGGGAGCCGACAACTACGAGGACTCGCAGAAGTGCTGGGGCTGCAACGGTTCCGGCGTCAACAACAACAACGAAGGAGAGAAGCCATGAGATGCGGCTACTGCGGGCGTTACATGCGTCACGTCGACTACGGCGCCTACTTCGGATCTGAGTGGGTGTGCTCACTACAGGTCGAGCACATCATTTCTGATCCGGGGCACTGGAGCGTCTGGATCAAAGAGGGGCACCTGTCCGAGTGGGGCATCGTGACCGATCAGCACATCCCAGCGCACACCATGACCGAACGCGAGATCCGCACTTACGCCGAAGGAGGCGAGCTATGAACACCCGCACCATGTCTCACACGTCTGACCCGGTGACGTCAACCGTCGCGGCTACGAGAGTCAACCATCGCCGCAGCGCAATCCTGAGACGTGCGATCGCTGACCTCCTCGCTGAGGAACCACGCACCCACGATGAACTGATCGAGGCATACGTGAACCTCCGCGCAGTGAACGACTGGCCGCTGCTGGGCCACATGCACGAGCTCAAGCGTCGCTGCTCCGACATGCACACCCGGTTCCATGTCGTGAAGCCGCTGGTCATCGACGGCGTGAAGATCACTCGACCTTCCGCTGATGGCAACCCGTCGACCGTGTGGACGCTCGCCGTGGATGCGGACTTGACACGCGCAGTGGTGAGCAAGCCATGAGTGACACGTGGCGTGAGGGTGCTCAGCGGAGACGACTCATCGGAGTCATCTACCTCGGGGCAGCGGCGATCGGATTCTCGGTCGCCGCTTTCTTGTACATCACCGCGGTCGACAACCCGGTACAGACAACGATCAGCGGCATGGTTGCGGGCGGTGGGGGACTACTCATCATCCTCGCCATCCACGAACTCATCGACGCACACAAATGGGCACGACTGGCAGCACGACGATGAACCCGCTCTGTGACACGTCGCTCGGGGTGGACGAAGCATGCGCACGACCACTCGGACACTTTGGCGACTGTGACCCCACATTCAACGCCGACGAGTGGCCCGAAGTACTTAGGAGACAACACATGCCAACCATCGCTGATCTCGAGGCCGCTGTTCACATCGAGGAAGAGGCTGTCGAACGCGCGTACATCTCACGAAACCCGACAGCCGTAGCACTCTTCGCCGCGAACCTCAGGAGAGCCACTGACGTGCTCAGAGTCGCACGCATCGAAGCGGGCGAGATCTGATGGCCGGGAAAGCACACCTCAGTGGTCACGTGCGATGGCCCGGAATGCCCACATCGGGGAGATACGTCTACCGCACCGGCAGTGGGCGTTGGTACTGGCAGTGCGACCTCTGTGGGGAATCTCAATCGGAACCCAACACCAGCCAAGCAATGCGGGAAGCGTTCGGCCTCGCGCTCGCTCACGTACCGAACTGCATCGGCTACTACACGGAGGACGCGTCATGAACCCCTGCTCCCTCTGCCATGACCACGGCGAAGTGATCATCACCAACAACCCGACCGTGTGGATGGACTGCCCACACCTCATCTGGAAGGACGCAGCATGACCGAACGAATCGACCACGCACAGAAAGCTCGGGACGCACTGGCTGAGCTTGACGTTACCGAGCCCGGTGCTACGAACCTCCCCGCCGATTGGTGTGGCGCAACGGATGACGAGCAATGGCTGGTCCACGCGACTCTCGAGGAAGCTCAGGTCCACGCGACTCTTGCCCTCGTCGAACAGCAGCGCATCGCCAATCTGATCTCTCTCGGCGCGTATCAGAACGCCGATGGGTCGCGTCCCGCGCAACACATCGTGACGTATCCGATCAACGACTACACAGTCGCGATCAACGCAAACATCCGGGAAGCACTGGGACTCTCATGATCGACCACCACATGCCAGACGAGATCTACCACACGCGCCCCGAGCTATCCAGCACCGGGGCGCGAACTCTTCTCCCCGATTTCAAGGGCTCGCCGGCGAAGTTCATCTGGAACCAGTCGCACCCGAGAACGAGCAAGGCATACGACGTCGGTCACGCCGTCCACGCCAAGGTGCTCGGGACAGGGTTGCAGGCCGTCGCGTACCCGGATGACGTGCTCGCATCAAACGGTGCAGCATCCACCAAGGCCGCGAAGGAATGGGCGATCGAGCAACGCGACAACGGGTTCGTGCCAATGAAGTCCGTCGAGGTGCACATCATCAACCGCATCTCCGAAGCCGTACTCGCCAACACGGAAGCGCGCACGGTGCTCGAGATGCCACACCGCGAGTCATCCATCTTCGCCCGCTCACCAGAAGGCGTCGCATGCCGAGCACGCTTCGACATATACGGCAACGGATCAGGCGGCGACCTCAAAACCGCCGACGACATCTCACCCCGCGGCTTCAACAAGCACGTCGTCGAATACGGCTACTTCATGCAAGAAGCCTGGTACCGCGACGTGCACCGCTTCGAAACCGGTGAAGAGCTCGACACTTTCAAGTTCGTCGTCGCCGAAACCAAAGGCCCATTCCAGGTTGCCGTGTACGAGCTCGACATCATCTACCGCGACATCGGCCGCAAGCTCTCACGAGAAGCACGCGACCTGTACCAGCGGTGCGTCGAGTCGGGCGAGTGGCCTGGCGTCGAGGGCGAACTGCTCGGGCCACCCAACTGGATGATCTACGAACACGAAGAGGAAGTAGCGCTATGAGGATCACCGCTGAACCCCGCTCGGACCAGTGGAATGGTGACGATTTCGTGGGTGGCCCGCGCACGTTCACCATCGCCGGGGTCAAGCCTGGCAAGGCTGAGCAGAAGTACGACATCGATCTGGTCGAGGGAGAAGGGCGCGTTTGGCGCCCACCGCCCACTGTCGTCCGTATCCTCATCGCAGCGTGGGGTGAGGAGTCGGACGTGTGGATTGGGCGTCGAGTGACGCTCAGGTTCGATCCGACGATTCAGTTCGGCCCGGAACGTGTCGGGGGGATACGCATCAGTCACCTCTCACACATCGGCAAGACGATGAAGCTCGCCAGCACGGTGAAGCGCGGGAAGAAGACCCCCGTGACCATTGAGCCGCTGCCGGATATTGCACCCGCAGCAGCCGAGCAGCCATCAATCGCGCCACACCTCGACGCCATCGACACCGCCGCAACCATGGACGCGCTCAAAGCCGCATGGATGGCAATCGACGCGGCAGGACTTGGCAAACACCCCGAGCTCTGGGCGGCGAAAGAAGCACGGAAGAAGGAACTCGAGCCCAAGCCATCAAGCTCCGACTGAAGTTTCTTGTTGTGCACAGGCTCACGAGGGTTTATCCCCAAAATTACAGGCGTGTAGTTCCGAATCTGTGTTCGTTCACGAAGTTATCCACAGGCATAATCGCGCGGATCGTCGCTTGTCCACACGATACCCACACCCTTATCCACAGGCCCGTTTGCTCGAACTGACGTTCGGGTCAAAACTGGCCGTGTCCGCAGAAAGGAGCACCCCATGATGGACGTGAGATCCGGGATCGCAGAGGCATACCTGCAGATGATCCCTAACGCAGAAGGCAACAGACATGAAGGGGTCTACGTCCGACTGGCAGCGAAGTACGGGGTCCCGTTCGGTCGCATCGTCGCACTGTCTGGGCTAGCAGCCGAGGTCGTCATTGCTCACCTGGAGGAGGGGACCTGATGGCGCGTATCAGATCACTCAAGCCCAGCTTCTTCACGAGCGAGCAGATCGTCAGCACGTCGATTCCGGCCCGCTACCTCTTCCAGGGGATGTGGGTTTTCGGGGACGACGAGGGCTACATCTCAGCGTCGCACCTGCAGTTGAAGATGCAGGTCTTCCCTGGTGACGCAGTAGAGGTCGCGCCGCTTGTGGAAGAGCTCCTGGAAGTGGGGCTGATCAAGAAGGTGGAGACGGACCAAGGCCCCGCGTTCAAGGTGCCTTCTTTCCGGAACCACCAGTCACCAAAGTACCCAACTCCTACAAAGTTCACCGTTGACGGGGCGTCTTTGACGGAGATTTCCCCCAGTGCTTCCCCAAAGCTTCCGAAGCATTCCCCCAGCCCTCACCCCGGAGAGGAGAGGAGAGGAGAGGAAAGGAGAGGAGAGAGAGGAGAGGAAGCCGAGGCCAAGCCCCGGCCTGACGTCATTCATCTCTGTGAAGTTCTCGCCGATCTCATCGAAGCTAACGGGTCGAAGCGACCAAAGATCGGCAAGGCGTGGCTCGACGCAGCCAGGCTGATGCTTGACCGGGATGGCCGGGATGCGGGCAAGGCCGAGAACCTGATCCGCTGGTCGCAGTCATCCACCTTCTGGAAGTCAACCATCCTGTCGATGCCGAAGTTCCGGGAGCAGTACGACAAGTTGCGCCTGCAGGCTCTCCGAGAGCATGAGGCGCAGAGCTCCCGCCGCGACCCTGACGCCTGGATGAACTCGTGACCGTCGCCGAGGAGCACCTGCTCGGCGCACTCATCACCTCACCCGCGGGAACGCTCCGAAGCATCGAAGGCGCGGTGAGTTCCGACGACTTCACCGATCCTCGTCACGGGTCAGTTTTCGACGGACTCGTTAACGCGATCATGCGAGGCGAACCGATCGACGTCGTGGCTGTCGACGGGAAGTTCCACGACTGGGGGGTAGCGTCGCTCAACCCGGCCGACGTGTGGCGTTGGGTTGACCCCGAGAAGATGATCGCCCACCGGGCCTACCAGTACGCGCAGGTCGTACGCGCCGATGCTGTCCGTCGTCGCCTTCACGAAGTCATATCGATGACGTCGGAGAAGATGCATGCCGGTGAGCCAGCATTGGAAATCGCTTCGGGAGCCGTGCAGGCCCTAACCAGTCTCGTCGACGGCTCCTCATCGGGCGGGCTGCAGGCGCGTCCATTGCGGGACGTACTCGCCGAGGTGGACTCGTACGACTGGATCATCCCTGGCTTGCTTGAACGTCAAGACAGGCTGGTCGTCACTGGCGCCGAGGGTGCGGGGAAGACGATGTGGATGCGGCAACTCGCGCTGCTATCAGCGGCGGGAATCCACCCCATCACCTTCCAGCCCATCGATCCAGTGAACGTGCTGGTCGTCGACGCCGAGAACACTGAACGGCAGTGGAGGCGCGCAACAGGGTGGATCGCGAGGAATGCGGCAGCAGAAGGACAACGCGACCCCGCCGACGTTGTGCACCTTGCGGCAGGTCGACGCATCGACATCACCAAAGGCCCACACCTGTCGGAGATTCACCGCCTCATCGACGTGCACAAGCCTGACGTGTTGTTCATTGGGCCGCTCTACAAGCTCGTATCGAAAGCGATCAACTCCGACGACGACGCCGCGCCTCTGATTGTCGCCCTCGATTCGCTGAGGGAACGCAACGTGGCGCTTGTCATGGAAGCACACGCCGGGCACTCGATCGGCGCATCAGGTCACCGTGATCTGCGACCACGCGGCTCGAGCGCACTGCTCGGGTGGCCTGAGTTCGGATTGGGCCTGCGGCCATCCGCCGACGCTGAGGGCGTTGTCGACGTGGTGCGTTGGAGAGGCGATCGGGATGTTCGCGAGTGGCCCAAGCAGATGTACAGAGGTTCATCGTGGCCCTGGGAGATATGGATGACATGAGACACGGAAAGAAAGCAACCTACGACCGGCACAAGTGCAGGTGCGAGGAATGCAGAGCCGCGAACGCGGCGTATCAGAGAAGCCGCCGTCGAAAGATGGCGGTTTCGTTTTGGAAGGAGCAAGCCACATGAATGCCGACATCATCACCGACCCCAGCTACCCACACGGCACGGCACAGGGTTACCGCGACGGATGCCACGGGTCACACTGCCCATCCGAAGTCTCATGCCGCACCGTCCACACCCGCTACAACGGCGACTACGCATTCCGCACACAGATCCAAGCCGGGATGACACCACTCGAAATCGTCACCCTCGAACGCACACAGGCACAGGAGGCCGCAGAAGCCGAACGTGCACGACGATCCACCGAAACCCGGGAAGCAGCCAGAGAACGACACAACGCCACGCGACGCGCAAACAGGGCCGCAAACCTCATCCCACAAGCCGTACTCATCCCACGCCACACACTCCGCGAACTCCTCAACCAAGGACTCACAGACCGCGAAATCGGGGAGAAGCTCGGACTCACACGCCGACAGGTCACCGGGGCGCGCAACACGGCCGGATGGGAACGCAACCCCGACCGGAAAGGCGTACGAACCGTCACGACAGCCCCCGCGAAAGTGGGGGCTTCTTCAATCCAGGAGGACGCATGAGAATCCTCAACACTCACGCTGGCATCGGCGGCAACAGGGAGCTCTGGGGCGACGAGCACGAGATCACGGCAGTCGAGTTTGACCCCGCGATCGCCGCCGTCTACCAGCAGCGCTTCCCAAACGACACTGTGATCGTGGGGGATGCGTTCAGCTACGTAGAAAAGCACTTCGCGGAGTTCGACTTGATCTGGATGTCACCCGCATGCCCCACACATGGCCAGCTCCGATACAACATCGGGGTCAAAGCCAAGGGGTACGCGCCGGTGATGCCCGACATGACGCTCTACGCCGCCATCGTGTTCCTGAAACATCATCATGAAGGTCTCTGGGTGGTCGAGAACGTCGTCCCGTACTACGAACCGCTGATCCCGCCGACGACCATCCTGCAACGCCACCTCATCTGGGCGAACTTCACCATCCCCCAGAAGGGCTTCGAGGCGAAGGGAATCCGAACGAAGAGCAAGCTCAGCGACTACACCGACGTCGGCGTCGACCTCACCGGAACTGGCATCAAGAACAAGCGCCAGGTCTTCCGCAACATGGTCGACCCGGAGCTTGGCCGGCATGTCCTCGACGCGGCGCTCGGAGTGCGAACCGTCGAGCCCGAACCGGTGGACGCGCTGTGGTGACGTGGCTGCTCGAGCTCGGCTACACGAAACCGCCCAAGGGTCTATCCGCGAACGACCGCACGCACTGGGCCGTCAAGTCGAAGTCAACCGCTGAGGTTCGAGCACTCGTGAAGCACCTCGCGATCCATGCGGGTATCGAACCGATGCAGCGATGCCAGGTCGAAGTGATCTGGGTCGTGAAGGACCGACGACGCCGAGACGCTGATAACGCGGCACCGTTCGCGAAAGCAATCTTCGACGGACTCGCGGCCGACAAAGGGGTATCAGCGCACATTGTCGCCGATGACGACCCCGCACACATGGTCAAGCTCATGCCACGCATCGAACACCGACCGAACACGACACCTCACTTCGAAGTGATCGTGACCAACCTGACCCATCGACCAACCGCGATCAACGACATCGCAGAAAGCAGGACCACATGAGCGCCATCACCATCACTGACGCGCAGGCAATCGACAAGATCGTGGCGCGCTACAAGAGCAGCGGGCAGGAAGAGATCTTCGAGAACTCGTCTTCCCTGATCGAGTTCATCGGTGACGTGATCGAAGAAACCGGACGGCAGGCATGGTTCGAGGAACCGGGCTACTTGAACGAGGGAGACGAAGACTGATGGCCGACATTCAGGTCAAGTCCGCATTCGTCGACAAGGTGCTCACGGGCAACGACGGCGCATGGGGTGTGAAGACATCCGAACCCCACTCCCGCAAGAACGAGTCAGGTGGCTACGACACCACCGGACGCACATTCCGCACACTCCGAGGCCGCAACGTCGACTGGTCACAGTTCCAGGAGAAAGACCGCATCACATTCTTCGGGCGCGAGGAAACCATCGAACGCGAACATGACGGCAAGAAGTACTACGACCTCATCGTGTGGGTCGACTCGGCCGCTGTCATCCGTGGACAGGAGCAGCAGAACCGGACCGCTCCACAGCAGCAGACCACGCCCAACACAGACGCATGGACGACACCAGGAGGTGATGGCTTTGCAGATCCGACCCCTTTCTGACGAGACAAGCATTCGAGACGTGCTGGCGCGGATCGTGCAGAACGAAACGGGGGAGGCTGACGAGGAATCACAGTTCGTCGCGGACGCCATCTTCGCCTCTCGAGTTATCCGGTATATCAAGGGCGAAGGGCTGCGAGAAGCGGCGGCGTCTGGAGCTTTCGGGACCGGCGCTCAATCGACACTTCTAGCACGGGCCGCTCGGATCGAGAAGGGCGGCACCACTGATGACTGACGTTGATGGTCGGATGCTCGACTACCTGCTCAACCACACAGAACCCGCACAACCGCATGTGTGCGGGTTTTGCCGTAACCCGTGGACCCGATACGGCCGCGAAGACTGCCCCAACGCGAGGAGAGACACATGAACGACAACGAGGCGCGGACCCCGAACGACGTTGAGCGGGAAGCGCTGAACGCTGAGGCAATTGCAGAGTCCGAGAAGGAGTTACCCCCACTCATCGTCAACGGCATCGACACGATGGCAGCAGGGCGAATTGCCTACGCCGCTGGATACATCGCTGGTGCGCTGCGCCGATCCAAGGAACCGGAATGGGAGTACGGCGCCCAGCACAGCCAAGGCACGAATGCCCACCCCTCGCGTAAACAGGCCGAAGAGATGGTCGCGTGGCATGCAGCGGGCGACGATCGCAAGCAGCTCCACGCTCGAGGCAAGACAGCTCTCGTGCGCCGTCGCAAGGCTGGCCCGTGGGTGCCGGTGAAGCAGGAAGGGGCGGAACAGTGACCGAGCTCAACGATGTCGTGGATGACCTCACACTCCCACGCAACGTGAAGATCGAAACCGACGACGGACACACATGGGCGACCGAGGATGCGCTACTCGTACAACTCCGAGAAGCCGTATCGTCATCGCTCAACTCGGGTTCAGGCGCAGGAGGCTCACCATCGACACGTAACGTGCTCGACGGTGACGCGCTCCACAAAGCCGCGATCATCACGTCACAGATCGGCGACTGGTGCAGGATCATCGGCGCCACCATCACCCGTGACGCCGTGATCGACCTCAGAGCGTGGCATGCCGCATTCATCGGACGCAACGAACCCGAAGAGTTCTACATCGCACAGATGCGCGCATGGGCATCACAGATCCGAGCCATGACCAACCCGCCCAAAGTCATCGAGATCACCGCGCCATGCCCCGTCTGCGGTCAAGGGTCATACGTCAATGACCTCGGGGAGCGCATCACCAACCCGCTCGCACTCACCTACCGCCCCGACAGCGACCACATGTGGAAGAACTCGAAAGTCCTCTGCCGTGCGTGCGATGCCGTCTGGGTTGGCGGCGATGCGATGGAAGAACTCAGAGACGAGATTGAGGAAAGGGACTCGGCATGAGCGTCGTCATGAAGAAAGCTCGCGAGCTTGACTGGGATGACACTGAGAAGTCCATACGACTTGTGAGTGGGTCGGATGCGGTGGTCGCCCGAACGATCAGCCATCGAGGTCAAGTCACCGTCGTGACTGACGCCATGACGGGCAAGGTGCTGACGCTCTACCCGGACAGCTACATCTACGTTGAAGGCTAGGCGAAGACGACACGCCAGCGATAATGACACGCATGTGATTCGCGTGCTAACATTAACTGCCTTCCACCACTGTGTGAAAAATCAGCCCTAGACGCCTCTCGTCTGGGGCTTTCTTGTACTCTCACCCAGCTCAGTGACTATTCCTGGCGAGCGGTGACGAGACGCCGGATAACAACGGCACTCAGCGAACCCCGGTCGGTTCGCGATATCTGAACATGCCCGAGCCAGTTCGGCTGCGGCGGGCACACACACAGTCCGGGGTGATGGTTCACCACTCCCACCGATGGTTCGCGCGGACCTAAGCGGTGAGGCAGTTCGATCCTGCCACCCGGAGCAATGCGCATGATGTGGGCTGGACTACTGGCCTGATCCTGCAGGTCGTCATGCGCAGAAGACCACGCCTGGCAATGGTAAGAGCCCCACGCGGGGGCCGCGTGGCAACCTTTCAATCCTTTCCTTCGACTCCACCCTCACTGCTGAGGAGGCGATCGTGCATGCCATCACCGTCGACAGTGACGAATGCGATGCGTGCGGCGAACAAGCCCACGTCCAAGCGTTCCTCTACGCCGAGATGCCATCAGGACACACGCTCAGCTACTGCGGATCACACGGCACACGCTACCTCGACGGCCTGAT
This sequence comes from Microbacterium sp. EB106-03-03-XG65, assembly GCF_058791955.1. Classification (NCBI taxonomy): domain Bacteria; kingdom Bacillati; phylum Actinomycetota; class Actinomycetes; order Micrococcales; family Microbacteriaceae; genus Microbacterium; species Microbacterium sp. EB106-03-03-XG65. The sequence continues at coordinate 235,423 of NZ_JBYTEB010000002.1, read as the reverse complement.
CCGACAAGGCGCGAAAGTCATCGATATGCGTCATCTCATCCACTCGTGATGCACGCACTGGTTATGAACCGGAACGTATGCAGGGAGAGGGCATGAAGATCCTCGCAGGCATCGTCGCCGGCATCACACTCACGATCGTGTTCTACGCAATGAAGCAACCCACGCTCGACATGATCTTCAACCGCGACCAACCACGAACCCCAGATGGATGGACGCCCAAGATGCGGACATGGACGAACGGGATACTCAATGGCTGAGAAGCTCGCCGCCGCACTCGGCCCCAACGTTGACGCCGTACGCAACGACCTGCAGAGGCGCCGCGAACTCAAGCAGATGACCAAGCCTGAGCTGATCAACTACATCGTGCGCATCGAGGATGACCTGCACGACCTCGGACAGCGCATCGAGCACGCATACGGGGATGAACCGTGACCGTCACCGGGTACGAGTGCGAAGGCTGCCAAGAGACCTACACCAGCTACCGGGCCATGATGCTCTGCGAAGAAGCCGATTTCGCAGACGCTATTGCCGCGAGGAAGAACCACGTCAGCCCACGAGTCATGCGCCCCATGCGCGACTGGTACGACGACTAAGCGCCCACACAGACCGCTCGCCCTGTCGGGGGTGAGTGCCCGCAGATGGATTGATCCCCATCGTGGCGGGCATTTCTTGTACCCACCGACATGGGAGAAACCATGAGTACATGCAGTGTCGAAGATTGCCAAAGCCTCGCGAAGGCGCGCGGATGGTGCATCCCGCACTACAAGCGCTGGCACAAGCACGGTAGCCCTACTGACCTGCGGCGGCTCAAGCATCGACCCCGCTCTGCCTCCCTCGTGGACTGGTTCTGGTCGAGGGTCGACAAGACGGAAGACTGCTGGCATTGGACCGCAGCGAAGAATGAGGCTGGCTACGGCCAGATATGGGACGGGACGAAGCTCCTCTACGCCCACCGCCTGTCGTACGAGATGGCCCGCGGCGCACTGGCTGACGGTGAGGTTGTTGATCACATCTGCCACACGCAAGCGTGCGTCAATCCAGCACATCTTCAAGCGGTGACACAGAAGCAGAACACCGAAAACATGCATGCGCACCGCGACGCCCTTGTCGGAGTCCGAGGCGTAAGCATTGGCAAGCGGGGGAAGTTCCAAGTGCGAGTCACGGATAATGGCGTGGTGCACAGTGGTGGCTCTTTCCACACGGTTGCCGAGGCAGAGGCTGCGGCTATCACCCTCCGCAATGAGCTCTATACCAACAACCTTCTGGACCCGAGATGACGCGCGTGTGCAACGTCCCTGGGTGCCCGAACGCGACTGACTCAAGCCGGTGCATCAAGCATCGACAGCAGGCCCGGTCAGCAAGGGTCGACAACAAGGTCTACTCGACCTCAGGCCACGCCGCATTCCGAACCGCAGTACTCGCGCGCGACCCGATCTGCACCTCATGTCACATGGGTGCAAGCACCGTCGCTGACCACTACCCACGCACACGCCGCGAACTCGTCGACCTCAAGCTCAACCCAGACGACCCGCAGTACGGTCGCGGTCTCTGCTCCTCATGCCACAACAAGCACACAGCCCGCACCTCACCCGGTGGATGGAACGCCAATCGAACAAGCGTTCGAAGGTCTCAACCATAGAGGGGTGGCACCCCTCCCTCAGCCCCAAGGCCTTCGGGTCGCCGGGGAGGGCAACTTTTGGTTTGTCAGGTCAAAGATTGTTCCAGTCGTTCGGATGTTCGACTCTCGGGAGGTCGTCATGCCCCGTGGCGGACACGCTCGTAGTGGTCCTGCTCCTGACCCCAATGCCTTTCGGCGGGATCGTGCTGGCGACAAGGATTGGCTGACTCTTCCGGCTGGTGGCTTCACAGGTGACGTACCTGAGTGTCCGCTTCCGTCTGCTTCGGGCGCTGAGGTTGCCTTGTGGTCCCGGCTGTGGAAGAAGCCGCAGGCGTCGATGTGGGCTCACCTCGAGCTTGAGTACCAGGTGGCCGCGTATGTGCGCGCATACCTTCGCTCGATCGCCGCAGATGATGCACCCGTGGGCCTGATAGCGCCAGTTCTCCGCATGGAGGCAGAACTTGGTCTCTCCACTGTCGGCATGAATGCTCTGCGTTGGAAGTTCTCGACCGATGAGGTTGGTGAGAAACGAGCAGCGCCCGCCAAGAAGGGTCCGACGATGAAGGACCGGTTGAAGGTGGTCGATGGAGGCGTCTGACACGCTCGGCGTTGTCGCGGCGTGGATCGAAGCGCACTGCGTGATTCCTGACGGCGATGACGTTGGTCGCCCCTTCGAGCTCGGCGCTGAGCAGTTCGCTTTTGTCGTGAATCACTACCGGGTTCGCGATGACGTGGACAGCCGGCGCATTGTGAAGCCGGTAGACGCGTTCACTTATCGCCGTTCTCAGTTGGTGCGGGCGCAGAAGTGGGGCAAGTCTCCGCTGATCGGCGCGTTCGTGTGCGCTGAGGGCGTCGGGCCGGTGGTCTTCACGGGTCGCGCTACGGGCGGCGAGGTCTACGACTGCCGCGATTTCGGTTGTGGTTGCGGCTGGGAGTACGAGTACGACGAGCGTGAGCCGATGGGGCGCCCGTGGTCGACTCCGCTGATTCAGATCACCGCGACTTCTGAGGATCAGACGGACAACACGTATGACGCGTTGCGTCCGATGATCGACAAGGGGCCGCTGACTGAGTTGATCCCGAAGACGGGCGAGGAGTTCATTCGCCTTCCCGGTGGCGGTCGTATCGATGTTGTGACCTCGAAGGCGAACTCTCGCCTTGGCCAACGCATCACGTTCGCGGCTCAGGATGAGACGGGGCTGTGGGTCGCGTCGAACGGTGGGCACAAGCTCGCGCGTACGCAGCGTCGCGGCCTGGCTGGCATGGGCGGTCGTTCGATCGAGACGACGAACTCGTGGGACCCCGCTCAGGATTCGGTTGCCCAGCAGACTTACGAGTCGCAGGCTGCGGACATCAACAAGGACTTCCAGCAGCCTCCCGCGAACCTGTCGTTTCGCAACAAGGCTGAGCGGCGGAAGATCTTCGCGTTCAACTACCGTGCGGCGCCGTGGGTGTCTGTCGATGCCATCGAGGCCGAAGCGGCAGAGCTGCTCGAGAAAGATCCCGCTGACGCAGAGCGTTTCTTCGGAAACCGTATCGTCGCGGGTTCTGGCGCGTGGATGGATGCGAATAAGTGGGAGCTCAAGCATGAGCCCCGCATCGTCGCTCCCGGTACTGCGATTGTCCTCGGCTTCGATGGCTCCGACGTCAATGACTGGACGGGCATTCGCGCGGAAACGCTCGATGGCTACCAGTTCACACCCTCTTACCACGGCGGTCGTTTGACGATCTGGGACCCGTCCCAGCATGGCGGACGAGTGCCGCGCGGCGAGGTAATGGCGGCGTTCGAGGAGCTGTTCGACACGTTCGATGTCGCTCGCGCCTACTTTGACCCGCCGTACTGGCAGTCAGAGATCTCCGAACTCGAGGGGCGTTTTCAGGGGCGGGTGTTCCGCTGGGAGACGTACCGGCCAAAGCAAATGCATGCCGCGCTCGAGCGCTTCAAGACTGACGTGATTTCCTCGGAAGCGGGGTTCACTCATGACGGGAACCCAACTGTGGCGACTCACATCCGCAACGCGGTCGAAGTCGCCCGCAACCCGTACCCGTCCTACCTGATCTTCAAGGCGTCTGAGACGCAGAAGATCGACCTCGCGATGAGTTCTGTGCTCGCGCATGAGGCTGCGAGTGATGCTCGCGCGTCCGGGTACGAGCAGGTCGAATCCAAGGTCGTTGTTTTCAGGTAAGGGGGTGGGCGTGTGGTCGTTCTTCTGTCGGGTAGCTCACTCACGGTGACCGAAGAGTCATTCATCTCGAGCCTGCGTAACACTCTGGTTTCGTCGCGCATTGCGACACAGAATCTGGACGAGTACTACGAGGGCGCTCATCGCCTCGAGCAGTTGGGCCTACAGATTCCTCCCGAGCTGGAGGCGTTTTCTGTGGTGCTGAACTGGCCGCGGACCACTGTCGATGCTGTTGAGCGTCGCCTGGACGTTCAGGGATTCCGCGCTGGCGGTGGCAAGCCGGATTCGAGCCTGTGGGACGTGTGGCAGTACAACAACATGGACGAGCGCGCGTCTTTCGCTCACACGGATGCACTGGCGCTGTCGCGTTCGTACGTGTGCATTGGGACGAACGAGCGCGATCGTGATTTTCCTCTCATCACCGTGGAGTCGCCGTACGAGATGATCGCGCTTCGTGATCCTCGCACCCACCGGGTGACGGCTGCGCTGCGCTCCTATGACACCGAGGATGGTTCGGGGCGGGACAAGCGGCTGACCCTGTACATGCCGAACTACACGCGTTGGCTTGTCCGTGACGGTTCGCGATGGGTCGATGAGTTCGAGCGCGATAACCATGGGCTCGGTTCTGTTCCAGTGGTTCCGCTCGTGAATCGGAACCGGGCGACTCGTCGTCCCGGCTTGTCGGTCCTCGAGGGCGTGTCGGAGATGAAGGACATCATTCCGATCGCTGATTCTGCGTCGCGAGCTCTGACGGGTGCGCAGCTTCTGCAGGAGACGATGATCGCGCCGGCGCGTGGTGTTCTGGGCGCAACGAAGGGTGATTTCGTTGACCAGAATGGTGAGCAGCTCGGGGCATGGCAGTCGTATTTCGGTGCCGTGTGGGCTCTGTCGAACAAGGATGCGAAGACGTTCCAGTTTGATGCGGCCGATATGAAGAACATCGAGACGATCGTGAATGTCTACGCGCGCCTCGCTTCCGGTGTTGGGTCTCTCCCCGTGGAGTACTACGGGCTGAACACGGAGAACCCGCCGTCTGCCGAGGGGCAGCGCGCGGGGGAGACGCGTCTGATCAAGAACGCTGAGCGCAAGCAGACGTCATTTGGTCATTCGTGGGAAACGGTGATGCGTTTCGTTCAGCGTTTCCGTACTGGTTCGTGGGACTTGAGCGCGACCCGGCTTGAGACGATCTGGCGCGATGCGGGCACTCCGACCATCTCTCAGATGACGGATGCGGTCGTGAAGCGGTATCAGGTCGGCCTTGTCGACTGGGAGACCGCGCAGGAGCGTATCGGTGAGACGCCGGCGTCGATCGAACAGATGAAGGAGCGCCGCAAGGCGGACTTTGAGTCTTCCTTCACTGCGGGCGTGCAGAGGTTCGTCGAAGAGGTGTAACTGATGCTGATCGCTGACGAGGCTCGCGCAAATCAAGACCGGGTGATTCGCCGCTCTGACCGGGCGGCTAACGCGGCTCTGGCGAAGTGGCGAAGGGTCGACCCCGCGGCTCTGGACGAGTCGTGGGCGTCGATAGCCCCGGATATTTCGGTGATCGCCGCATCAGCGAGTCGAGCTAACGCGGTGAGCGCGCAAATATTCACTTCAAAGCTCGCCAGCGCGGACGGCATGACAGGCGACGTGCTTGTGCCTGACGCATTCACAGGGGTCGACGGTTCTGGTCGACCCCTCGGCTCGCTCCTTAGGGGTGCAGTGACGACGACGAAGCAAGCGATCGCTGCGGGTATGTCGATTCCTGATGCGATGCTCACTGGCGGCGCGTACCTGACGTTGATGATGAAGACTTCTCTCGCAGATGTTGAGCGGTCGGCGTCGATGACGGCAGCGACGGGCAAGCAGTACACCCGATACGTGCGGTTGGTGAACCCGGGGGCATGTTCTCGGTGCGCGATCCTCGCAGGCGCAGATCGGTTTCGGTCAAACTTTCAGCGTCATCCGGCATGCAGATGCTCCACGGTCCCTATCGTCGGCAGCGCGGTTCCGGATGGTCTCTTTGGCACTCCCGGCGACTACTTCGATTCGCTTTCGGCAAGCGAACAGGATCGGGTGTTCACGAAGTCGGGCGCCGAGGCGATTCGAGCGGGAGCAGATCCGATCAAGGTCGTGAATGCGCGACGCGGTGCGAACCGGGCACGCATGGATGGTTCGATCAGCTATGGCCCGTCGCGCATCCAGTCGACGGTTATCGGGCGCAAGCAGGATGGCACTCCGATCATGGGTTACACCACCACGGAGGGAACCACGAAGCGCGGAGTTTACGGACGGGCTCAGGCCGGCCTCGGATCTCCTAACACCCGTCGCAATGGGTCGCGGTATGGCTCAACTACTCGCCCGAGGCTCATGCCCGAATCAATCATCGGCCTGACCGATGACCCTGAGATTCGGCGGATTCTCCTGCGCGATGCGGGATACCTCGAGACTCCGATTCGCGATCTCAGCAACAACCGATGGATAGCAGAACGCGCCTCTCAGCAGGCCCGAGATCGTTCATTCGCCAACGAGTTCTACCAGTCGCACGGCATCTTCGTCGGCTAACAGCTTCCCGCCAAGGCGGGTAATACACCCCGGCACGTGCGATGCGTGTCGGCAACTTGAGCGATTCAAGGAGAGAACACATGTCGGAAGAGAACAAGCCGCAGGGCGACCCTGAGGCTCTGGGAGATGCAGGCAAGGCGGCACTCGCTGCTGAGCGCAAACGAGCAAACGATGCAGAGAAGCTGGCGCGCGAAGCCCAGGCCCGCATCACTGAGCTCGAGGAGAAGGACGCAACCGAGCTTGAGAAGGCAACACGCCGGATCAAGGAGCTCGAAGAAGCGAACCAGACCCTCACCGCGGACGTCGCTACTCGCGACAAGACGATCCTCCGCCTGAACACCGGTATTGATGAGGGGCTTCCCAAGAACCTCATCGCTCGGCTGCAGGGCGATGACGAGGATGCCATCAAGGCGGACGCCGCATCACTCCGGGAGCTTGTTCCCGACAACACTCCGAACCCGTTCCCGAAGGCTGACCCCTCGCAGGGTCCCAAGGGCGCGGGTAAGACATCCAACGCCGACCAGTTCGCGCAGCAGCTCGACTCGGTTGGCCTCTAGTACCCCAAGGAGGGGACATGGCTGGTATTGACGTCAACCGGACTACCACGGGCATCACTCTGACGCCCGAGCAGTCCGCAGAAATTTGGAGCGCGGCAGAGTACAGCTCCGCGGCCCTGCAGCTCTCGCAGCGAGTCGACCTTCCCGGTTCGGGACTCTCGGTCGACATCATCACGGGTGAGCCTGAGGCTGAGTGGGTTGGTGAGACCAACGAGAAGCCGGTCGATCGCCCCACGTTCAGCTCGAAGCTGATGACCCCGTACACGATGGCGGTCATCGTGCCGTTCTCGAACCAGTTCCGTCGCGACAAGGCACGCCTGTACGCGGAGGTTGTTCGCAAGCTTCCCCAGGCGCTGGCGAAGAAGCTCGACAAGACGATCTTCGGCGGTGTAGCTGCGCCCGGATCAAACTTCGACACCCTCGCGGGTGCGGCGACGGTCGGCATCGCGGGCAAGACCTACAAGGGTCTCGTCGCAGCAGATCAGGCAATCGCGACCGGTGGTGGAACGCTCAACGGTTGGGCGCTTTCTCCTCAGGCTCGCGGTCTCCTGCTCGGCGCAGAGGACACCACTGGTCGCCCGCTGTTCATCAACAACGTGCAGACCGATGGTGCAGTTCCTGCGCTGATCGGCGCTCCCGTGTACAACACGCAGGGCGTCTACCTGGCGGACTACAACGGTGCCACCGCGGGCACGGACAACCAGCTCGGCTTCGCCGGCGACTGGACGTCCGCGCACATCGGGGTCGTCGAGGACATCCAGCTAGACATCAGCACCCAGGCAACCATCAACGATGGTGGCACTCAGATCAACCTCTGGCAGCGCAACATGTTCGCTGTCCGTGCTGAGTTCGAGGTCGGCTTCCGCGTCCGTGACATCGCGCACTTCGTGCGGCTGTCGAACGCGACCCAGGCGTGACCGTCCTGAACGCTCCCAACTCCACCGCGATCGTCGATGTTCCTGAGGAACTCGTCGAGCGGTACGAGAAGGCGGGCTGGACTCAGGAAGAGAAGCCGAAGCCGAAGACAACGACTAAGAAGTAGCAGGAAAGGGGACGGAATGGCTGGTCCAGCAACCATCACGGATCTGACGGAGCGGTCGTTCCGTCCCCTCACTGAACCCGAGCAGGAAGTCGGCGAGGTTCTCCTCGACGACGCTTGGGGACTCATCCTCACCAATCGACCCGCGGCAGCCGAACGAATCTCAGAGCCCGCATTCCGGGCTCTCGTCGTGCAGATTCAGTGCGCCATGGTGCTCCGAGTCATCCGAAACCCGGACGGGTTCCTGTCGGAGCAGATCGACGACTATCAGTACCGACGTGACGCGGCGGTCTCGGACGGATCGCTGTACGTGTCCGCTGCGGAGCTTGCGCTGCTGGGGACCGGAGAGGGCGCATCTGACGGCGCCTGGACGATCAATACTCGCCCTATCGGGCGCGGGCCGGGTTACTGGGCTTCCACTGACACGTGGGTGCCACAGTGAGCGTGCTGCAGCGGGGGCGCGTCATTGCCAACTCCCGCATGTCCGAAACGGTCGTCGTCGGCAAGTTCACCGATGGCACTGACCCGGTGACTCTTGAGCCGTCACGTGTGCTCGAGCAGGAGCGGTACACGGGCATGGGTCGCATCCGGTGGAACTCGCGTGAGGTGTCGAATTCTCAGGCGACGGGTTCTCCGGTGGCGATGCAGGAACCGTATCTGAGCGTGCCATTTGGTACTGCTCGGTTGTTCACGGATGACGAGGTGGAGTGTTCCGGTTCGCCTGACCCGATGCTGGTGGGGCGCCGGTTCAAGGTCTCTGGGAATGCGACGGCTGGTCAGGTTTCGGCCTATCGCTACCCGTTGGAGGAATTGTCGTGAGCGATGACCTTCGATCGTTGGCTGCTGATCTGACTGCGGCTGGTTCTGCGGTTCGCCCGTTCGCGCGGAAGGCGTTGCAGGTGACTGCGCGCCACATGAAGGACGACTGGCGCGAGAACGCGGCGCGTACGGGGCTTGAGAAGTACGCGGCCGACATCACCTATGAGACGCGCGAGACGGCGGCGTCGCTGGTGGCTGACATTGGCCCGACGATTGGCGATGCGGGCTCGTTCGGATTTGTCGAGGAGGGTGGCGATCGGGTTGAGTCTTCTCCCCAGCATGCGGCCCGGAAGGCTCTCGAGGACAACGAAGCTGACTTCGAACGCGGCGTGGAACTGGCTGCGATAGATGCACTCAGGGCGGTGGGGTTGTGAAGGCCGAGTGGGCGTCGTTCAAGGCGCGCTTGGAAGGTGCTTCTGGTCTTGCTGGCAAGGTGCATCCGATCGTTCGGCGCATTGCGAATGGTGAGCCGGTTCGAACGAACTATGTGATCGCGAAGTCTGCGCCGCCTGACCGTCTGGATGATGGCCGTCTTGCTGGATCGCAGCGGTTCGAGTCCGATCACCGATTCACCTACGACGTTCGCATCGTGGTTACCGCGGCGGATGGTCTCGACTTGTTCGCTGAGGCGATCTTCAAGCGGATGCTCGGTCACAAGCTGATCGTCGCGGGCCGTCGCTGCACGCCGATTGAGCTCGTGCAGAACATCGAGGAAGGCGACGGGTACGACCAAGTGTCTGACCTGTACTTCCGTGACATGTCTTTCCGTTTCTGGTCGCGTCGCGGCCCCGCAGCTTAGGAGTCGTCATGACCCGATACATGCGTGTGAAGTCCAAGTCTGAGGGTCACGAGTTTGACCTTCCTGTCGAGTCTTTCGACGACACCAAGTACCAGCGCGTCGACAAGGCGCGCTACCCGGAGACGACGCGACCGCGCCGTCCCAAGCTCAAGGTGAACCTCGCCGAGGGGCGCCGTACCACTCCCGTGGATTCGAAAAAGGAGTAACCCATGGTTCTGAATCTTCCCTCGGCTGTCCCGTCGATGGGCACGCGTCGTGTCGTGTTCATCCCCGGCCCGGTCACTGACATCAACGCACTCACCGTCACCGCAGTCACGGCAGCAGAGAACGTATCCTGCTACCTGAGCCGCCAGAACGGTTGGGCTCCGACCTCCGATCAGGCGGTCATCAACGATGCCCGTTACTGCTCCGCACAGGACTACGAACTTCCCGGCGCGAAGTCGCGGACGCTCGCCCTCCAGTACACGTTCAACCTGAACGAGCCGACCGAGGATGAGGCGCGCATCGCTCTCGCCGAGGGCACGGAGGGCGTGCTCGTTCACTTCCTCCAGATCGACGAGGACGCCGAAGACTTCGCGGTCGGCGACTGGTACGAGGCTGTCGCTGTCCGCATGGGTGAGCAGTCGGTGGTCGCTGTCGAGGACAACGCCGTCGACCGCATCCAGCAGAAGGCGTTCATCCGCGGCAACTGGGCTTCCTTCAAGCAGCTCGTCGCAGCGTGACATACCCCTGAGGGCCGGTTACACGGGGCCGGCCCTCAGGTTTCCCGTGACCCGTGTTGACTTTCAAGGAGAACCCCCGTGTCGAACCTCTCTGACCGCATGAATGCCCGGAAGATGCCGCATAAGGACGTGCCGATCTGCCTCGATCTTGACCTGCTCGAGCAGCGTGACGAGGCGATGACTCGCGTACGCCCGTCCGCTGTGCAGGATGACCGCATGGTGTCGGCGTCCAGTTCTGCGAAGGCACGCGTCGCAGATCTCGAAGAGCAGATCCGTGCAGCTTCGGTCACGCTCCGCATCAAGGGTGTGGATCGGCTCACGTACAACCGGTGGCTGGTGGAGTGCCCGCCCCGCAAGGGTAAGCAGGAGCCGTACGACTCGGCCAAGTTCTTCATGCATGCCGCGAAGAACTCGGCGGTCTACCTGGATGACGACGGTGAAGAGCATGAGCTCGACGCCGAAGACTGGGCTGCGATCGACAAGAACATCACCGATGGTGAGCATGACCGCATCGCCAAGGCCGTCGTCCACGTCAACCGTTCGGTCGGGGCGGTCGATGTGAGTTTTTTCGTGACCGCCTCCGAGACGACCCGCGACTCCTCCGAGATCTCCGCCTCGCGCGCGACCTCGGCATCTCCCCGCGGCGGCTCTGGGGCTGGGAACCGGAAGAAGTCCACGTCGAAGACACCGACGAAGAAGGCCGTCGCCGAGTCCGAGTGACGCGTGAAGCCGAGTACGACGCGGAACAGTACGCGATGCTCGCCGCTCTCATCGAGTACGAAGGTTCACTCGGCTCGCACGGCCTGCCGGTGGACGAAACGACGTCGGCCGACGCGGACCCGAATAACCCTCAGGCGACGTACCACTACGAAGCTCGGGTTGTTCGTGACTGGTATCAGGATGCCGTCGAGCAACGTGAGAAGGACTTCAAGGACGACCCGTCGACCGCACGCCGCTTCTATGCGGTGAGGGTCGATCACTAGAACAGTGCTGCGTCTACCTCGCCTTTGAGTTCACCGTCTTCGAACGTGACGGTGCACAGCAGGCTCTGCCGCTTCTCGGTGCTGCCCTCTTCCCATGTGACATCGCCCGTGACGGTGAACGTCGCGTTGGCGTCGTCTGTGTCGCGCTCGTCGGTCAGTTCCGCCTCATAGAGGGCGTCTCCGATGTTCATCGACTTGACGTCTTTGGGCGTCAGGGAGTGCCCAGTTTGCTCTTCTGCCGACTTGAGGCACAGGTCTCGTGCCTGCGTTTCTCTGTCGGGCGCACTGCATCCAGCCAGGAGCAGAACCACACCCGCTAACGCAGTCGCTGTCAGCAGTTTTCGCATGCGCTGAGTGTAGCGCGATCCCGTTTAGGAGTCGCCATGGCTGAACGCGTCGTCAAGATATCGCTAGTCCTCGCCGCCCAGGGGTACATGCAGGGTGCCGAGGCCGCGGCGAAGAAGACTCGCGAGCTCGGTTCTGAGACGGAGAAGTTGGCGCAGAAGAAGGAAGCGTTCAACGTTCTCGGTGCTGCGGCGCTCGGGTTCGGCGCTGCGGTCGCGGCTGGTGTCGCGGTCGCCGTATCGAAGTTCGCCGAATTCGACGCACAGATGTCGGCGGTGCAGGCGGCGACGCATGAGACCGAAGCGAATATGGATCTGCTGCGTGACGCGGCGATCGACGCCGGCGCTCGCACCGTCTACTCGGCGACTGAGGCTGCTCAGGCGATCGAAGAGCTGTCGAAGGCGGGTATCTCCACTGCGAACGTGCTCGACGGTGCGCTGGACGGCGCACTCGACTTGGCGGCAGCGGGCAATATCGCCGTGGCCGATGCTGCGGAGATCGCCGCATCTGCGATGACCCAGTTCGGCCTTTCGGGTCGCGAGGTCGGCCACGTCGCTGACCTTCTCGCGGCCGGTGCTGGTAAGGCTCAGGGTGGCGTCGAGGAGATGTCTCAGGCCCTCAACCAGTCTGGTCTGGTGGCGGCTCAGATGGGCCTGTCGCTCGATGACACGGTGGGCACTCTGACGCAGTTTGCGTCTGCTGGCCTGTTGGGTTCGGATGCGGGTACGTCGTTCCGAAACATGCTTCTGCGTCTCGCGAATCCGACTGGTGAAGCGGCTGAGCAGATGGGTCAGCTTGGCCTCGAGTTCTACGATGCTCAGGGCCAGTTCATCGGCATGGAGGGTGTCGCGTCGCAGTTGCAGACGCGCCTCAAGGGCCTCACGCAGGAGGAACGTAACGCTGCTCTCGCGAACCTGTTTGGTCAGGATGCGATTCGTGCGGCGTCGATCCTGTATGAGGGTGGCGCTGATGCTGTCCGTAAGTGGTCGGATGCTGTCGACGACTCGGGTTACGCGTCGGAGACTGCAGCGACTCGTCTGGACAACCTCAAGGGTGACTGGGAAGCATTCACGGGCGCGCTGGATTCTGCGCTGATCACGATGGGTGAGGGTGCGAACGGCCCGCTGCGGGAGTTCGTGCAGACGATCACCGATATGACGAACTCGTTCAACAGTGCGCCGGACTGGGCGCAGCAGGCGGCTCTCGGTGTTGGTGCTCTCGTGGGTGCTGTCGGCCTCGGCACGGGCGCGTTCATGCTCGCTGTCCCGAAGGTGCAGGAGTACCGGGACGCGTTGGCCACGATGGGCACGGGCGCTCAGCGCGCCGGCCAGTTCATCGGCACCGCGGCGAAGATCGCAGGTGCTGCGGTTGGGTTCGTCGCTCTGACGATCGCCGTGTCGAAGACTGCTGAGGCGTTCGGCGCCGCGTCTGATGGAGCTAAGAGCTACCAGGAGACGCTCAAGCTGGTTCTTGGTCAGGACTTCGATGCGCCGTTCGCGGGATTGTCGTCAGATGTCACTGACCTGGATTCGGCGCTCGAGCTGCTGCTTGGCGGAAGTTTCAACTCCAACATGGAGCGGTTCGGTTCGTCTCTGAATGGGATCGTCGCGGGTGGCTCGCTTGCCGATCAGGTGACGGAAACACGTGAACAGTTCGCACTGATGGGTGAAAGCCTCGCAGAGATGGTGAACCAGGGTGACGCGGACCGCGCCGCCGTTGCGTTCAACGAGATCGCGAAGGCGGCGAAGGAGCAGGGCTACTCGGTTGAGGACGTCAATGGTCTGATGCCCGCGTACCAGGATGCTCTGGATGGCGTCGCGAACTCGTCTGAGCTCGCGGGTGGGGCATCTGCTGGCGCGGCGGACGATATCGCCATGATGGGCGAGTCTGCTGAGCAGTCGCAGGAGCAGTTGAACCATCTGCGGGAGGCGCTCGAGAACGTCGGTCGCACAGCCCTGGATATGGGTGACGCGCAGGACGCGGCACAGTCGGCGATCAACCGCATGGTCGAGGCAGCGGCGGCTGAGGAAGTGTCCATCACGGGCACCAACGATGCATCGATTGCTCTGCGTGATTCGCTCCGTGAGGTGGAAGAATCTCACCGCACATCTGCTGAGTCGATGATCGACAACGGGCTATCGGCCGACGAAGCGACCGCGGCGTACTACCGGGGCCGCGACGCTCTCCTGGATCAGATTCAGGGCTTCTTCGCGTCTCGTGAGGAAGCGGCGGCGTGGGCTGACACCAACCTGGGGTCTGCGGCTCTCACTGAGCAGGCGTTGCGTGATGTCGCATGGCAGGTGCAGAACATGCCTGTCGCGGCTCCGATCAATGTCTCGGTCACGGGTACGTCTGAGGTCTATAACGAGCTGATGCGCGTCCAGGATGCGCTGCGGAGTGTGACGGGCGACAAGTCCTTGCACGTGTCGACGGGCCAGGGCGGTCAGGGCGGTCTCGTCGCGGGTAACGCGGTCGGCAACTTCTACGACTACCAGTCGTTCGCGGCTGGCGGGTTCGCGTCCGGGATCTACTCGGGCACGTCGGGGAGCATCCACAAGTTCGCTGAGCCGTGGTTGCCGTGGGAGACGTACATATCGGGCGATCCGGGGCAGCAGAAGCGCAGCGTGAAGATCTGGGAAGAGACCGGGCAGCGTCTCGGTGTTCTCCAGCAGCCGTCGATCTCGGCGGTGGCCGCGCCCGCTGCTTCGGCACCTTCGGGCGAGTCTCCGCGGTTCGACGTGGTGGTGCAGCCGAAGGGTGGCATCGACCTCTTGCAGTACGTGGACATCCGCATCGAGCAGAAGAACGACGCTCTGGGTTCTGGGCTGAGGGGACAGTGATGGATTTTCAGTTGCGCCTCGGTGGCCTGGAGTTCGACGGCAGCGAGGGTGACCACCGGTACACGATCGCGACAGTCTCCGGTTTGGAGAGTGTCGGGATTCGCCGAGAGGACACCGCTCGCCCCAACGCGCACGGTTCCTTTCCGGCGCCGGGATTCTTCGATGCGCGGCGGGTCTCGTGGTCTGGGTTGGTGCTCACGAAGTCGGCGGGGGAGCAGGAGCATGCGATCCGTGCACTCTCGGGGCTGCTGGGCGGTGGGACTGATCGTCTCACCGCCCAGGGGCCGTCAACGGTCTGGGCGGATGTTCGCCGAGTGTCGGTGGAGGCTCGGATTCTGCTTCCCGAAGAGACCGCGTCCTACTCGATTACCGTCGAGGCCCCTGACCCGCTGCTCTACGGGGAGACGGGAACGTTCGGTCCTGCGGCGTCAGTGTCCGTGTTCCACTACGGCAACACGGACGCGGCACCCAACGTGACAATCACCGGGACGATGCCTTCCGGGTATCGGGTGAATGGTCCGGGTGGGGCGCAGTACATCGTGTCGCAGGCTCTCAGTGCTGGACAGACGCACCGGATCGACTTCAACACTGGATGGCTGTACCGAAACGGTGTCCTCCAGCAGGGTGCCGTGTCGCGCGCGCAAACGTTCACGATCTCGCCCGGTGTCGCATCCACGATGTCGCTCACTCCGGTCTCGGGTTCGGGGCTGATGACGGTCAAGCTGACCGACACGTTCTCGTAGGGGGTCGCATGGACTGGGAAGCAGGCATCTACTCGACCCGCTCCGGTTCTCCTGAGTTCGTGTTCAAGACGGGTCGTCCTCTCGCGTCGGCGCGGTGGAATCGAACGCTCGGCTCGAAGGGTTCGGCAACGCACACGATCCTGCTGCGGGATGCTGGCATTCCGAAGTCGATGATTCGGGAGATCTCCCGCGGCAACAAGTACACGTTGGTGCAGCGGTGGGGTGATCAGGTCGCGTATGCCGGCGTGATCCGCAACCGCCGTTTCGTGGAGTCCGGGTCGATGCTCGTTCTGAGCTCGACAGAGTTGCGTGCTGCGATCCTCGGCACCCGGTATCCGTTCGGTGTCAACGAGTACAACCCGGCCGCGGGCATCCTGACGATCGTCAACCGGTCACATGCTGCGACGGTTCGTGCGGTGCTTCTCGCGGCGACAAAGAGCAATGCCGTTTCCGGGTGGGAACTTCCTCTAGACCTCCCCGCGGATGGTTCCGGTTCGTTCAATGCCGCGTGGAAGCACGAGGAGAAGCTGACGACCGAGGATCTTCTGTCGCAGGTCGAGAAGGACGGTGCGGAGATCGACTTCCGGCCGTACCTCGATGCGAACGGGTATCTCCGGTACGCGGTGGTGTGCCAGCCGGTGATCGCATCGGGCACGCCGTTCTTGCTCCCAGTGAACGCGCCACGGTCGATTGTTCTCGGTCTGACCACGGAGGAAGACTTCGTGGGGCAGCGGACGGGTCTTCTCGGGTTCGGAAAGGGGCGCGGTCAGGACACTCCGTATAAGTTCGCTCCGACGAGCGGCGACGGTATCGGCGACCTACCGGTCATGGACTCCGATGAGGCTTTCCCTGACCTCGAGGATGCTACCCGCTTGCAGAACGCGACGAACGTGGCATTCGCACGGAAGCACGCGTCGACCGAGCAGTGGGACTACAGCCTGCACATCGCAGAGGTTGGTGTCGCGATGGCGGCGCCCGGCGCGATTCATGACCTGCACGTGTTCGGGAGTGACTACATCGACGACGGCTCACACCCACAACGGGTGATCACGCTATCTGGCGACCTGAGCGACATTGTGAAACCGGGGGTGCAGTCGTATGGCTGATGACCTGAATCAGAAGCTGCGCGCCGAGCTCGACGAGATGAAAGCGGAGATCCGCCGACTGCAGCGCGCGAACCCTCTCGAGGCCGCATCGGTGACGAACGGTCAGATCCGCATCATCGGCGGAACGATCCGTGTTGATGGTGGCGGAAACCTGATCGTCAACGGCACGATGTCGGTGAATGGCACGTCGACTGTGACGGGTTCGTTCACTGTCTCTGGCCCGTGGAATCTGTCGGGCACTGGCACGATCTCCGGGAACGTGACGATCACGGGCAACGTGACCGCGACGGGCACGCTGACCCAAAACGGCCCGTGGAACATGAATGGCGCCGGGACGATCGCCGGGAACGTCACCCAGACGGGGAACACGACCCAGCAGGGCAACGTGACGCTGACGGGTGGCGGGAAGATCACGGTCAGTGGCCCCGATCCGATCGTGATCACACAGGAGGGTGGACTCGCGAAGATCAAGGTCGGGTCGACTGGTGAGATCGCCGGATCAGATGGCGGCATTCAGATGATGGTGGCGGGAAGCCCTAACCGTCGCGTTGCGGTGACACCCGATGCGATTCGGCTTATCGGCGTGACGAACGCGGCCGCGGAGGCGGTCCCGGACTTTTGGCTGGGGATTCAGCTAGATGGCACTCTGCGTCGTTACTCGCCGGGTTCTGGTGGGCCGATGGGTGGCGACTTCGATTGGCCGTTCAGCTTGTCGATTGTGACGTCTGAGTTCGGTATGCGAATCCACCCCGTGACGGGTGAAGAGGCGATGCACAATGGCATCGACTTCGGCGCTCCGAACGGGGCGAATATCCCGGCTGCTTCGAGGGGAACCGTTCTGTCCAAGGGATCGGGCGGCGACCGCGGAAACTACATCGTTCTTTCGCATGCCAACAACGTGCAGACGCACTACTTCCACATGCTGTCGCCGTCCCCGCTTTCAGTGGGAGACGCCGTGACGAAGGGCGCAACTCTGGGCCAGGTGGGCTCGACAGGATCTTCGACCGCGCCGCACCTCCACTTCGAGGTGCATGTGAACGGCACGCCGATCAACCCGCGCAGCTTCTCTGCCCTGGACTAATCGAGGTCAGGGCACAGGCGAGGCGCGGCGGCAAGTGCGACGCGCACACTGTCGCGGTAGAAACCGTCCTCGTTGATGTCGTCATCGAAGATGTGCACCTGGAAGATGTCGCGTCCGGCAAGGATCTGCCCGCACGCCGCATGACCGGCTTCTATCAGTTCATCGTCGGGAAGGTCGACTACTTCGCGGATGGCCTCGAGGTAGTCGGCTTCTGCTGGTGTCATCCGTGGCGGCACTGCTTCGGCGGAGCTAGTCGCGCATCCTGTGAGGGCGAGCGCGGCTAGTGCCATGAGAGTGGGCGCTGTTATCTTTGGCATGTCGATCCTCCAGTGATCGGCGTCTGACCCGGGCGAGCTGCTACTCGTCCGGGTCTCTTAATGCCCCGATCGTACATCTGTTCTCCCGCCCCGAATAGGGGCGTTTTGTGTTTGGAGGGGCTATGGCACTGGTTGAAGTTACGGGTTCGGCGTGGGATCACTCTCATGTGGTGATCCCGGCATCGTTGCAGCCGAGGTTGTGGGCTAAACCTCTCGCGTCTCGCATCTCGGGGTCACTCCTTGCGGGTGTGGAGACGCAGGCGAACCTGAATCTCACGAATGGGTCGTTCTGGGTGAGGGTCGAATCCGGCCTCGACTATGTGATGACTATGGATTGGCTGGTCCCCGGCCAGGAGACGGAACCCCCCGAGAAGCGTGCGCGCTCGTATGTGGAGTGGCCGGTTTTCAACAGTGGCGGCGGTGGGCCGATCACTGGTCTGTATCCGCCTGTCCCTATGGGGACGATCGTCGCGGAGCTCGGCCCGCCTCCTCCGGGGACTGAGGGGATCGTGTGGATCGATCTGACGAACGTGACTTCGGATGGTGCGTTGGTTTACGCGCCGGAGAGGGGCTGACATGCCCGTGATTCCTGCAGGTCGTCTGACTGTTGCGACTCCTGAGACGATGGCGGTGAGCGTTCGTGGAAACACGGTCGCGACGGATGCGGTTGATGAGCGTGTTGAAGCTGTCGCCGTCGACATCATCTCGAATGATCCGACTATCAAGGCTGCGGCACAGACAGCGGCTGAGAGTGCTGTCACGGCGAAGGTGACCGGCCTCGACCTTGTTCAGCACAGCGACCCCGGCGCACCTCGCCCCGTCCGCAACTGGATGCACGCTGGAAAGTACGTCAGCGAAATCATCATGGACAACGCCAACCGCGTGTCGTGGATTCTGTACCAGGATGGCTCGCAGTGGCCGTCCGTATCGGGCGGCGGTGGCGGCGGTGGCACTGTAAGTGTCACGTCCGTCGATGCCCGCGGCGATTCCATGACAGAGGGTTTCGGCGGCGGCGGTGTCAGCTACCCGAATATCATGGGCGGTCTCGTACCCGTCCCCGTGGCGAACAACGGCAAGTCCTACTACACGTCTACGGAGGTCTCGCTGGAGGGCGGTGGCCTTGACCTGTGGGTGACGGTGACGGGTGACATAATCCCGGCTTCGGGTTCTGTGGGGGCGACTGTTTCTATCTCGTCGTGGTGGTCAAGCACCGCTCGCAGTTTTGCTGGATCACTGAACGGCATCCCGGGCGTGCTGGCGAAGTCCGACACTGGTGTGTGGTCTTTCACGCGCGGGACGGCTGGCTCAGCGACGGCATGCCCGCCTGAGACTCGTTGGATGGCGGCAACACGCGCTACAGGCAATTCCGCACCGATCATCTGGGTCGGCCGAAACAACGTCAACGTGGATCGAATCACTCGCGATGTCCGGGCGCTTGCGAACTGGGCGATGCTGCGTCGGATGCCATATCTGGTAATCCCGGTGTTCAACGCGCAGTCGGAACCGTCTGGGTCAACCGGCTACAACAACGTGAAGGCCGTCAACGATGCACTGGAGGCGGCGCATGGGCAGAACTACTACGACCTCCGCGGGTGGATCATCCGCAACGGACTGGCCTCAGCCGGGATCACTCCGACTGCCGCGGACACAACGGCAATCAGTGAGGACCGGATTCCGCCGTCTCTCATGTCGGACTCACTCCACCTGAACGCTGCTGGCTACGAAGCGATCGGTAAACGTCTTGCCGCAGTCACGACCACGAAAGGCTGGTACACCCTGTGAGCACAGTCGTTCGCAAGCTGGACACCACGTTCATCAACCCTGGCAGCAAGCCGGTGTACATCAACCCGCACGACCTGCACGACCCGTGGCGGCGGTACGTTGCCGTCAACACGGTGGAGGCGGACGGCGAGAAGGTTCTGGCCGTTCCCAACCTGCATCCCGCACCCGGTGAGATGTACAGCTCGACCGCCTCTGCACCGATCAAGCGGATCACACGGGCGGCGACATACCTCGAGTTCGACGGCATCAGCCAAATCATGCTGAACCGCAACTCAGACGCTACCGCTATCGGCACGGCCGGATACACCGTCTACGCGGTCGCGCAGATCCCCGCAGGTGCCACAACGCGCGGCATCATCTCAGCGGGCGCGGGGTCGAACGGAACACTCTCGATCAACGCCGACAGGAAGCTGCAGGCGTGGCGTTCATCGCTGCTCCTGTCGAATCTCACTGTCGACGATGGGTGGCATCTGTTCGTGGGCGTCTACAACGGCGCTTCGTCGCGTCTGCTCATGGACGGCGTGTGGTTCGACGGAACGCTCGGCACTCAGGCGCCGGGGATCATGGAGGTCGGGCGAGCGAACACGACGTTCTCACGCATCAACATTGCCGAGTGGGGTTCTTACGCGTACGCGATGAACAGCTCTGAGCAGACGTGGCTTCGCAACATGATGGCCACCATGTACCCGATTACCTGAGCGACTTGAAGAACTCGATGAGCTGACGGATGGGGTTGACGGTCTCCCTGCATGTGCAGGGCTGACCCGATGCGTCATAGCGGGTGTCGTAGCAGCGCGTGCACTCGAGAACATCTTCGGACATGCGTCGATGATAACGCTCCCGCCGCGGGATCTGTGACTCCGCTGTGAGCTTAGGATTGCGGAATGCCAGAATATCCGCGCCTCGCCTGGGTCGACGCGTCCCGAGCGTTCGCGATCGTCGCGATCGTCCTGATGCACACCATGATCTGGTTCCTGGCACCGACTGGGCGAGCGCACGCCGACATGGGAGGGTGGCAGGAAGTCACGTCCATGGTGGGCGCCTTCCGGCTCCCGGTGCTGTTCGCCCTCTCCGGTTTCCTGATGTCCAGCCGCATCCGTTCCGGGTGGGGCGAGCGTCGGAACCTCGTACGCGCAGCGTCGTCGTACTACCTGTACGTGGTGTGGTTGGCGATCTTCGCGATCATCACCTTCATCGTTCACACGCCGCTACCGCAGGGTGTGTCGCCGACTGGCTTCTTCAAGCAGTTGTTCCTTCCGGCGACGCCCCTGTGGTTCGTGTTCTTCCTGGCTGTGAACGTCGTCGTCTTCACGACCCTCGCCCGCGTGCATCCCGCGCTCGTGATGAGCGCGGCCATCGCCGTCGCGGTGATCTCCCTCAAGGTCGCGCTCCCGTCCGACTTCGCGATGATCGACCGGGGCATCTACTACTTCTTCCTGTTCGGCCTCGGCGTATACGGCAAGGAGATCATGTCTCGCTTCGTCGCGACCGGGCTCGTGTGGCGAGTGCCGCTCATGCTGGCTGTCTCTGTCACGATGATCGACGTCGTTCGACGAATGCCTGGCTCTGCCCCTGGGTACGTCGGAGCTCTCATGCTCCGGGACGTCGCCGCGGTGTTCTGCATCACGGTCGTCATGGCTGCTGTCTGCCACTGGACGCCAGCCGCTCGAGCGCTCGGCTTCATCGGCAAGCGGACACTCCCGGTCTACGTGATGCACGTTCCGCTGATCTGGGCGGCGATCCTTGTTCGTAACAGGGTGTTCGGCGAGACGATCGACACGGCGTGGGTTCGGATGATCGCGCCGGTCGTGGTGCTCGTGGGGATCTTCGCCGTCAGCATCGCCGTGTACGCGCTCGCCAAGCGTTCACGGATCTCACGGGCTCTCTTCGAGATGCCTGAACCCATCGGACGTCGAATACTCGCCCGCTGATACGACCTCAGAACCAGTCGAAACCCTCACCCTCTCGGTGGGGGTTTCGTCGTTCCTGCCCCGTGTTGGGCGCACTCACGAAAGGGGAAACCGCATGGCTGTGTGGCCGAACGGAACGAAGACCAAGCCGTATGTGTCGAGCGGGTTCGGCCCGCGCAACCTGGCGAACCCGAACGCCTCGAAGTTCCACCGTGGTATGGACACGGTGGGGTTCTCGACCGTGCGTGCTGTGGAAGACGGCGTGGTGCGCGTGGTCGGTACGCCTGGCGGTTGGTCGGGCGGCGGAACACAGGTGTGGATTCAGCACGACGGGTTCTTCTCCCGCTCCCTGCACCTGGCGTCGTACTCGGTGCGCGTCGGGCAGCAGGTGAAAGCCGGTGACCCGATCGGCGTCATGGGCAGGACGGGTGCGATCGACATCCACCTGCACATCGAGATCTCGCCTGGCACAGTCCACTACTCGAACACGGGACAGGTCGATCCTGTGCCGTTCCTCACCAACCTCATTTCGTCTCCCGCAAGCGGTGGGGGACTCGCAGAAGGAGACGATATGCCCCTCGACGACAAAGACCGCCTGTTTCTGATTCAGCTCGGCGCCGATATCGTGGCGCAGACCAATGCGCAGGTGCAGGGAGTGAAGGCTGACGTCGCCACTGTGCACAACACGGTCATCAGCGGCAACCAGAGTGTCATCGACGCCGCGCACGCAATCCGCGCCGACATCAACTACATCCACACCCTGTCGCCGTACTCGCTCAAAGCGATGCTCGAGGCGTCACGTGGTGGGGAGATCAAGCTGACCGACGCGCAGGTGAAGGCGATCGGTGGGCAGCTTGCCGCATCTGCGGTCGCTGGCATCGACGCCGCACTGCGTGATGACTTCGAGGGTGTGAAGACTCAGCTTCTCGCGCAGCTCCCGAAGGCGACGATCGCGGCCCTCAAAGCGGCCCTGTGATGCGGCGCCTGTGGAGGGCATCAATCTGGCACCCGGATGCGATACCCCGACATGAATGGAAGTACGCAGCCCCACTCAAGCGCGTCGTGTTCCCGGTCTTCGACATCGCGGTTTTCGTGCTCGGTGTCGCGGGACTGTTCTCAGGCTTCCAGGCCCTCAAGCTCACCTTCCCCGACCCGGTGCCGACGCTGATCTACGGGACTCTCGTCTTCATGGGCGCGGCATGCTTCGTCGGGTGTGCGTTCCCCCGGCTGTGGGCCATGGAGATCGCGGGGAAAGTAATCATCCTCATGTCGCTCGCAGTCCTCTTCGTCGCCATGATCATCGCCGGGGCAACAGTCCCCGGACATACCGGCATCGTCATCGCGCCAATGGTGTTCGTGATGATGCTGATCCCGTTCCTTCGCCTCTGGATTCTCGGCGTGGAGTGGGGCGACCGGAGGGATAGCTAATGCCCGAAGGTCTCGCCGGTATCCCATCCTGGATCTTCTGGCTCGTGGGAGCTGGTGGTCTGACGGCGCTGGTCAGCGCGATCCTCGTGTTCGTAGCCACCCGCAAGCGTGACCAAAGCGCTGACCTGTCCTCCCGGTGGGACGACGCATCCGAGCTGTCCCAGAAGATGCGCGAGGCGATCGAGAAGGAAGTTGAACGTCAGGTCGCCCCGATCCGCAACGAGCTCGAGAAGGTCAAAGCCGAGTCTCACGAGATACAGAACGCGTTCCGCGAATGGATCGTGGGCGTCTGGAAATGGGGTCAGCGCGGACGCATGGGAGACATGCCGATGCCGCCCCCGCAGATCCTTCACCGCCTCGGGCTCGGCTACCTCGCCGACGACGAATGGCACACCGAACCCCCAATCTTCAAGGAGAAACCATGAAGTCCCTATTCGACTCTCTGGCCCGAACGTTCACCCCGATCATCGCTGGTGCCGTCATCGGCTGGTTCGTGACGGTCGGCATCGACCTGGACCCCGAGTTCGCGCCGGCACTGATCATCGTCATCACGGGTCTGTTCCAGGGCGTGTACTACCTGGCTGTGCGTCTGTTCGAGCTGTACGTGTCGCCCAAGTTCGGGTGGCTGCTCGGACTCGCCAAGCCTCCCGTGTACACCGCACCTGAGCCGATCCTGATTCCTGTGCAGGGGCCGTCGCGTGATGATGTGCTGGCTTCTCTCGCCCCGCTCACGCCTCAGGAGCGCGAGAACGACATCAACGCTGCTGCTGCACGAAAGGGGCTGTGATCATGGCATTCACGAACGCAACGAAGGAAGCATCGGCGACGGCTGTCACGGCCCTAGGTGCATGGGTGAGCCTCCACGTCTCCGATCCGGGCACGACGGGCACGGGTGAGGCGACGGGCGGTTCCCCGGCATACGCACGCAAGCAGACCACGTGGACTGCGGGTGCTGCGGACGGTGTGGTGAACGGTTCCGAAGTGTCATTCGATGTCCCGGCAGGCACGTACACGCACGCTGGTGTGTGGACGGCTGCGACGGCTGGCACGTTCATCGGCGGGTTTGCTCTGAACGCGTCCACGGGTGCGCTTCCGGGGCAGGCGAAGGTCGACCTGACTCCCAGTATCACCGTGGCCTGATGTCTCACTCTGAGGCGGTCGCTGCACTGCTGGATGGGTATGTGGCGGGGCTGGTTGCTGATGTGACCGCCCCGTTGCATGACCGCATCAACGATCTGCAGTCTGAGGTCGAGGAGTTGACCTCGGAGAATGGCACTCTCAAGTCGCGGATCGTGGAGCTCGAGAAGCCTGCCGATCCCGAGGGCTGGGTGTCGATCTATGATTCGACGTTCGAGAAGAACGACGGGTGGGTGGCACGGCAGGAAACCCAGTCGAACGACAACTCGTACAACACGCCCAAGAACGTGACGTACGGGCAGGGCATGACGATCCTGGGGAAGCGTGAAGCTCTCGGGAAGCGGCCGTACACGACGGGGGATGTTCTCGGGCAGCACGTGAAGGTGCCGAACTACTTCCGCGCTGAGGTGACCGCCACTGTGCCGATCGACTATGGCATGTGGCCGTGCGCGCTCTGGTTCCGCCCCCTCACGCATGGCGACTCGGGTGAGATCGACGTCATGGAAACGTGGCCGTTCGACTGGAACGGGACACCGCGCCTGTACTCGACCGTGTGGGAGAACTACACCACGAAGCGGAAAGAGAACGCCCGGCTCGACTACTCGAAGCTCCCCAACCCTGACCCTGCCGCACCTCACACGTACGTCGTGGAGAAGACAACCGGGTCGATCACGTTCAGTGTCGACGGGGTGACCGTGTACTCGTGGTCGAAGCCGACGATGAACGCACGGATCGCGTCATGGTTCGACGCCGTGTACGAGATCCCTGACCGGCTTTGGTATCCGCGGGTCACGTTGCAGATCGGTGGGCCGAACGCTGGGGAACCGAAACCGGAATGGCAGGAGTCGCGGATGGTGATTCACCGTCTCCGCATCTACAAGGAGGCGTAATGGCGATCAGCGCGAAGGTATCCGGCGACAACATCCCGGATCGCTGGGACACCGAGCTCACATCCGCGAACCCGCTGATCGTTGCCGCGACGATCAGTGGGGTTCCCTGGTATCGGGTGACCTCAAGCGCGACAACGAAGATCATCGGACGGTCACCACTCGGATCTCCCGCGACGACCTACTTCGGGTTCGCGTTCCGGAAGACAGGCAACCCGGCATCGTCGCAGGTGTTCCTCCACCCGTTCACCTCAGCCGGTGCAACATCGTTCCGACTGCGGCTGTCATCCACGGGCACGATCATCCTCGACGGCGCATCCACCAACTCACTCGACACGTCCGCCGCACTCGCAAACGACACCACCTACGCGATCGTCGGACAGATCACCACCACCGCCGCCACCGTCACCATCTACGCCGCCGATGGAACCACCATCATCGACACGATCACCGCGACAAACACATTCGGACTCGTCGACAACTGGCGCATGGGACAGATCGGAACCACCCCGGCACTCCCGGACTGGTACTTCCGCATGCTGCTCGTCGGCGACACGACCATCACCCCCGCACAGGTTCTCGCCACACCGCCCGCACTCGGAACCAAACGACGCGGTGTCATGGGGGATTCGAATACGGGGGAGAACGGCGCCGGCCCCACCCACTACTTCGACGCACTCACCGCCGCGGGCATCAATACCCGCGACCTGTACTGGTGGGGTGTCGGTGGGAAGCGGATCGCTGCGGCCGACCTGACAGGCAAGACGGGTGTCAACAACGTCACCGACGCGAACACATGGCTCGGATCGATCGACACATGGATTGTCGCACTCGGCACCAACGACCGCCCGCAAACCGATGCGACGATCAACGCCGACATCGACACACTGCTGGCGGCAATCGGTGCAGGCCCCAAGATCATTTGGATTGGCCTCACATCCAAAGCCACCGCATCCGCCGACGACATCCGCGTCAACAACCTCATCAAAGCGAAACTCGCCGCCCGAGGTAACGCAACCTTCGCCGACTGGGACGCACACATTCGTGCGATCGATGGGGGAGCGAACCCGTCACCGTACTGGCTGACCACCGACACCACGCACATGACACCGCTCGGGTATCAGGAGCGGGCATCGTTCTACGCGGCACAGCTCGCAGACAACACGCCCGTCAAGGTGACCGCTGCTGGTTCTCTGGTGTTGACCGGTTCGGCAACTCGGATGGTTCGAATGAGCCGCACAGCATCGGGAACGTTCGCACTCAACGGGGCCGCACAGACGGTCACACGGGTTGCGAGGACAGCACCGGGCGCGCTCATTGTCACGGGCACTGCGCAACGTGTCGTGCGGGTCACCAGGACAGCCACAGCGACCCTGGCACTCACCGGGGCGGCATCGACATCGGGTGCAACAGAACGCACGGCAGACGGCACGCTGACCCTCACCGGCACAGCAACCACCGCCGTCAGGATTGCACGCACCGCACAAGGCACGCTCGCACTCGGCGGAATCGGCTCGGTCACGTTCCATGTCGTCCGAACCGCACTCGGCATCCTCACCCTCACCGGTCAAGGAGTCGTCGCTGGTGAGATGAACCCTGTCCCGCGCGTACGAACCCTTACCGAGGTAGACCATCGGCGCACCCTCACACCCATCCCCGTATCGCACATCCTGGAGGAAGCGTGAAAGTCAAGGAATACGACAAGCACCCCATCTCCTGGGTGGCGAACATGGATCTCACGGGGGCATCGGTTCGAGTCATCGCCCGAGAAGGCGCGTTCGTGCTCATCCTCCCCGCGACCGTCGAGCCGGGAGAGAGCTCGAGCAAGATCACACACATGCTCACCGGGACACTCCCAGAAGGCCGCTACCGCATCGAGGTCGAAGCAACGATCGGCGGGGAGATCATCACGTTCCCCAATGACCAATACGCGCGACTCGACGTGGTGCGCGACCTCGACGAACACTGAAGAACGCCCCCGCTGACATCGCCTCTCGATGTTGGCGGGGGCGTTCTGTCGTACCCCCGGAGCATGATGACACCATGACGCCCGCACAACTACTTGACTTCGAACGACGCCACCCAACCGCCACACCCGAAAAGCACGCACGCATCCGACACGAACTCGGCATCAGCGAAATCCGGTACTACGTGCTGTTGGAAAGGGCTGCGATGTCCGACGACGGGATCAAATCCGACCCCATCACCGCACGCATGATCCGCGAACGGATCGAACGACGAGCCACGATCCGACGTGCTCGAGTTGCCTGAAACCACAGAACCCCCGCCTTGAGTCTCACGACTCGGGCGGGGGTTCTTCTGCGTATACGGGGAGACGACGCTGTCTCGATCTATCGGTCACTGCTGCTTCTTGCCGTTGGCGGGGTCACCATTGACCCCGAAGGATCTTCTGGCGATCATCACTACCCGCCGGCCCGAGTCATTTGTGTTCATATGAGCACTGTATCCCTATATGGGGACATATGCAACCCAGGGAGTAGGCATGTCTCAAAATCGGGACGCTGCCCACATTTTGCCCACACTTGCGACCCCATCCGGCTCCGCCTGCACACCTCACACCCCTCCAAACTCCCGGAATGACGCGGGTTGGTGAGTCATGGAAAGCATCTGACGAGAACCACGACTTCTTCAGCGGTTCGGGCTCCTCCTACGTCATCGGCAAGGCCGAGGCCACGGAAGACGACGACTGGGACTTCTGAGTCACCGTTCAGACACGACGAAGGGGCGGATGCTGCGGCATCCGCCCCTTCGTCGTGTGGCCGTCTCAGTCGCCTTCGTCGGCGAGGCGGGCGCGTCTATCCTCCTCGCGCTTCGAATAGGTGGCGGCGCGGATCGCATCGTCCGACTCCAGACCCGTGCCCAGCGCACCGCCCAGCGTCGCCGCCGACGCGACGAACCAGGTGAGCACGAACAGATCGGGGATGTCGACGGGGCGGCCGAGCGCATCGCTCATCACCGTCGTGTCGAGGACGAAGAACCCCCACGCCAGGTTCACGACGTACAGCGTGAGATAGCAGATGCTGATGCCGATGGTCAGAGTCAGCAGTGTGGAGGTGTTGTAGAGGCGCGATCTCTCGCGCGCCTGAGGAGAGGCGTCATCCGGACGGTCCCACAGCCGCCCGTCGATCACGATCCAGCCGATGATGATCACGACCGACGCCACGGTCGCCGCAGCCAGGCGCCACCCCGACAGCGACAGGGCGAGAGACCAGACCGATGGTTCGATCGTCGCCACGGCCCCGGTCGCGAGGGCCGCCACGAGCGCGGACTTGAGCCCCGCGGCGAGCAGCCACGGGCGATTGGCCAGCACCATCCCGAGAAGCAGTCGTCCGCGCGCGCTCAGGCGGGGAAGGGGCAAGCGCTGCTCCTCGGGCGTTGCAGGCACAGCCATGTCGTTGACGAGGCCGTGGACGGCCCGACGGGCGCGTCTCTGCACCCGGAAGCCGCCGAGGGCGGGCAGCGACAGCACGGCGGACTGCCGCTGGGGATCCATCGCGGCCAGCAGATAGCGGCCGTCGTCATCGCGCAGGGGAAGCTCCGTGACGCCGATGACGAGGTCCCATCGGTTCTCGTCGGCGCGCGCACGAAGTCGTTCCAGAGCGACGTCGACGTCTTCAGAGCCGAGAGTGAATGGCTCGCTCAGGAGTTCCACCGTCCAGCCGTCGGCTTCGGCGGCGAGGGTCGGCTCGAGGTCGGTCATCCGGCGCGCGACGGCTGTCGGCGAAGCCGGATCGGCCACGAGGCCCACACGGATCGGCTCCATCTCCGCAACCTACACCCACCGCGCCGTGTGAACCTCAGAATGGGACGGAGGAGAAGCGGAAGGGTGGCGCTCATCATGGTGTGGAGCACGAGAGAGGTCGCCGACCTCGCCGGGACCACGGTGAACACCGTGCGGCACTACCACCGGGTCGGCTTGCTCGAACAGCCGGAGCGATCGTCCAACGGCTACAAGAGCTACGAAGTGCGACACCTCGTGGAGCTGCTCCGGATCCGTCGTCTGCGCGAACTCGGCGTGCCCGTGGATCAGATCGCCCGCGTCGCGGTCGGCGACGAACGCGCGATCGCGGCGCTCGAGGACATCGACGCTCAACTCGCCATGACCATTGCGCGCCTGCAGGAGGCGCGGGCCCAGATCCGCACGATCACCGACGGCGAGACGACCGCCGACCTGCCTCCGGGCTTCGAGAACATGGCGTCGCGACTCACCGCCACCGATCGATCCCTGATGCTCATCTACGCCCAGGTCTACGACGAGGAGGCCATGCGCGACATCCGGGCGATGCTCGAATC
Organism: Microbacterium sp. EB106-03-03-XG65; assembly: GCF_058791955.1. Classification (NCBI taxonomy): domain Bacteria; kingdom Bacillati; phylum Actinomycetota; class Actinomycetes; order Micrococcales; family Microbacteriaceae; genus Microbacterium; species Microbacterium sp. EB106-03-03-XG65. The sequence continues at coordinate 206,266 of NZ_JBYTEB010000002.1, read as the reverse complement.
CGATCCCGAGGACGTCCGTCTCGATTTCGATGCGCTTGCTCCGGATGCCGGGGAGGAGGCGAGGATCGCTCTGGCGGAGCGGTACGCCGTGGGCCTGGCGCACGACCTGACGACCTACCCGTGGCTGCGCGATCCGCTCGCTCACCACAAGAGGCGGCCGCAGGTGACTTGGGAGATGGTCTCGGAATCCATCGCCGCGCTCTACAACCCTGCTCAGCTCGATGTGATCGCCCGCGGCACCGCGATCGCGATGGCGACGCTCGCGGCATCCGAGGGGTGAGCGCCGCCGCGCCTCACAGTCGGGGGAGCACCGTGGCCGCGATCACCGTGTTCATGATGACGGCGTTCATGGTTCGCGTCACCGCGCTCGAGGCGGCCGCGGCTCCCCACTCGCCACTCTCGAGCTCCTTCGACCTGGTGTAGACATCGGTCCCCCAGGGGATCTCGGCGTGGAACTGGGGAAGCGTGCCGCTCGCCGACAGCAGAGCGATACTCGCAGCGGTCCGGGCGCTGGGCTCCTCGCCGTCGATGAGCGCGGCTCGCACGTCGCGGATCAGACCGGCGCGGCGATCGCTCGCCAGTGTGATCCTCGTCGTCGGGAAGAGTCCCAGGACCTTGCCGTCCGTGCGGTGCAGATCGCCGCGCGCGACCACGCGGTCGAGCACCGGTCCCCGGAGGAGGGGGCCGATGCCGGCGAGGACCGCCTGCACATCCTGCGACGTGCGCGACAGCGACGTCAGTGCGGGCTCGAGGATCGGGTCGGGGGCATCTCCGGCGCCGACCGCGCGCACCTTCGTGAACAGCCCCTGCTCCTCCGCCTCGACCCGACCGGCGAGCGCCAGGTCGGCCAGCACGGCGCCGCCGAGCACGTAGAAGAGGATGTTCTCGCCTGCGATCGTGCCGGAGTCGGGCTGGAAGAGCAGCAGCAACGTGTCTTCGACGATCAGCGGCTCATCCGACATCACTTCTTCTGTCATGTGAGCAGGGAACACCCTGTTCCCGGAACAGGGTCAAGCCGGGCTGGTGTGGCGCCCGCACTCTCGCGGATGCACGGCGGACTGAAGCCGGGGGACCCCGGCCCCCGCCCTACCTCCGGTTCGCCGCGTAGTACGCCAGGAGCGCCCGGGTGGACGCATCCTGCGCGGCGACCGCATCCGCATCTCCGCCGATGGCGGGAGCGATCTGCATCGCGAGCTGCTTGCCGAGCTCCACACCCCACTGATCGAACGAGTTGATGCCCCAGATCGTGCCCTGCGTGAAGGTGATGTGCTCGTACAGCGCGATCAGCTGGCCGAGCACCTGCGGGGTGAGCGAGGGGGCGAAGATCGACGTGGTGGGGCGGTTTCCCGCGAACGTACGCGCCGCGACGAGAGCACCCGTCGTGCCTTCGGCCTCGACCTCTTCGGCCGTCTTGCCGAACGCGAGCGCCTTGGTCTGGGCGAGGAAGTTCGCGAGGAACAGCTCGTGCACGTCCTGTCCGCCGTCGTCCAACGGATACGCCGGGTTCACGAAGGCGATGAAGTCGGCCGGGATCAGCCGGGTTCCCTGGTGGATCAACTGGTAGAACGCGTGCTGTCCGTTGGTGCCCGGCTCGCCCCAGAACACCTCGCCGGTGTCGGTGGTGACGGGGGTGCCGTCCCAGCGCACCGATTTGCCGTTGGACTCCATCGTGAGCTGCTGCAGATATGCGGGGAACCGGCTGAGCTGCTGCGCGTAAGGCAGGACCGCGTGCGTCTGTGCACCGAAGAAATTGACGTACCAGACGTTCAGCAGGCCCATCAGCACGGGCACGTTGCGCTCGAGCGGAGTCGTGCGCACGTGCTCGTCGACCGCATGGAAGCCCGCGAGCAGCTCGCGGAAGGTGTCGGGTCCGAGTGCGATGGCCAGAGACAGGCCGATCGCGGAGTCGACCGAGTAGCGCCCACCCACCCAATCCCAGAATCCGAACGCGTTGGCGGGGTCGATGCCGAACGCCGCGACCTTGTCGAGCGCGGTCGAGACGGCCACGAAGTGGTGGGCGACCGCATCGGTGCGCGCGTCGTCGTCATCCGAGATGGTCCCGGCCGCCTCGAGGCCCGCCCACAGCCAGTCGCGGGCGAGTCGAGCGTTCGTGAGCGTCTCGAGCGTGGTGAACGTCTTGGACGCGACGATGAAGAGCGTGGTCTCGGGGTCGAGGTCGGAGGTCTTCTGCGCGAGGTCGGTGGGGTCGATGTTCGACACGAATCGCGCCTCGATGCCGGCATCCGCGTACGGCTTCAGCGCCTCGTAGACCATGACGGGGCCGAGGTCGGAACCGCCGATGCCGATGTTGACCACGTGGGTGACCTTCTTGCCGGTCACACCCTGCCAGTCGCCCGCGCGCACGCGGGAGGCGAAGGCGCTCAGCGCGTCGAGCACGCCCTGGACATCGGCGTCGACATCCTGCCCGTCGACCACCAGCGCGGGGGAGGCGCCGACCGGGCGCCGCAGCGCGGTGTGCAGCACGGCGCGGTCTTCGGAGGTGTTGAGATGCTCGCCCGTGAGCATCGCGGCGTAACGGTCCGCGACGCCGGTCTGCTCGGCGAGGCGCAGCAGCGCTGCGAGAACCTCGTCGGTGACGAGGTTCTTCGAGAGATCCACGTGCAGGTCGGCCAGAGGGAACGACAGCGTCTCGGCGCGATCGTCGTCGGCGGCGAACCAGCCACGGAGATCGGGGGTGAACGCACCGTGCAGGGCGGCGAGCTCGGACCAGGCGGGAGTGGCGGTCGGATCAACGGGAGCGGTCATGATCCCACGCTACTGCGATTCAATAGGATGACGGAGATGACCGAGCTCAACCGCCACGAGACCCGCGTGCGGTCGAGCATCTCGCGTCTGTTCATCACCACCCCGCTGCTGGTGGGAGTGGCCCTGCTCGCCGGAGCCGTCGGCTGGACCCTGGCGACGGACGACCTCGGTTTCTTCGGCTTCCTGCTGATGCTGATCGGCGGATGGGCCGTCGCGTTCGCCTTCGTGAACGCGACCTTGGAGATGCGTCCCCCTGCACTCGGCGCCGCCGTGCATGCGGCTGTCGCCGCGGCTCTGACCGTGCTGATGTACTGGCTGATCGAACACGGGAAGGAGCCGGTCGCAGCGCTGCCCGACACCGCCCGCGCGGTCACTCTCGTGCTGCAGATCGCTGCCGCCCCTGCGATCGGATGGATCTGGCTCGGCCTGATCTCTCGGGTCACCGGCCTCTTCGCGCGCCGCGATGCCGCCCGGCGACCCGCGCCCACGCCCACGCCACCGCAGTGGGAGCGTGACGAGACCGGCGACGGAACCGCCGTCGAATTCTCGGCGGTCGAGGTGCAGATGCGCACGCTCACGAGCTGGATCGTGCTGATCGTGCTGGCGGGCGGGCTGGGCTGCGTGGCACTCCTGATCGCCCTCGGCGACGTGGTCGTGCAGGCGGGGCCGAAGATCGCAGTGATCATCGTGGGAGCGGTGATCGCGCTGCCCGCATACCTCCTCTTCCTCGCCGCCGTGCGCCGACGCACGGTCTCGTGCGCCGTGGCGTTCGGAAACGACGAGCTGCGCATCCGCCGCGGCGACAGCGAGCGCATCGTGCCTTTCCGGCAGATCCAGAGGCTCGTCTGGCGCACGGCGAGCGACTACGCCCGCGTCGAGCTCGCCGCACCCGAACTCGACATCACCCTCATCGTCGGCCTGGCGAAGGCGGATGCCGGTCGCACGGCCGAGCTGCCCGCACTGCCGCGCCGGGTCTTCCGTCGATTCGAACTCGCAGGACTGATCGTCGAACGGGGCCGTCGCGACGATATCGTGACATTTCGTCGAGGGTGATGAGCGGCTACCGAGTGCACGTCAGGGCGCCTCTCGCGGTACGGTTCACTCATGGGAAGACTGCGATACGACGGCACATCGGAGCCGATCCTCGTCGACGATGAGACGCTTGCACATCTCAAGGTGATCATCGGCACGAAGCTGCGTCGCCAGGAGAGCTTCATGATGACGTGGCATCCGACCGAGGGCGGCGACCCCGGTCGCGTGACGGTCTGGATCCATCCCGCGATTCCGCTGCAGTTCCTGTTCACCACCGCCGAGCCGCTGCAGATCGAGAAGTCGCGCATCGAAGAGATGATGCACAGCCTCAACGCCACCGGTGAGCTCGTGATCGATGAGTTCACGAAGCCGAGCGTTCTCAGCGCCGGTGCGCCCGGCGCCTGACCGAAGAGGCTACTCCGCGGGGTATCCGCCGGTTCCGAGGCTCCGCGCCAGGTGCGCCGCGTTGCGTGCAGCGGTGGCCGTCGCCTGAGCGACCTTCTCGGGTGTCTGGGGGAGATCCTTGTAGTCGACGGTCTGCATGGCCTCGCCGTTCCAGTACACCGATCCCTGTGCGGGGAGCGTGAAGCCCACGTCGTTCAGCGCCTGGAAGAGGATCGCCGCGATGTGGTGCGCACCGTCTTCGTTGCCGACCACCGCGGCGATCGCGACCTTGTCGAACAGGATGGGTCGTCCCTGGTCGTCTGTCTCGGAGAGCTCCGCATCGAGGCGCTCGAGAACCCGCTGGGCCACGCTGGAGTGCTGCCCCATCCACGTCGGGGTCACGAACACCAGGATGTCGGCGTCGAGCACCCGCTGCCGCAGCTCGGGCCATTCGTCGCCGTCGCCCATGTCGGCCTCGACGCCAGGACTGATCGCGAGATCGACGGCGCGCACGAGGCTGCCGGTGACGTCGTGGTCGGCCAGCGCGTCGAGGATCTGCGACCCGAGCAGATCGGAGCTCGATTCTGCGGGGGACGGCTTGAGACTGCAGGTGATGGCGAGAGCTGTCAGTGCGGTGGTCATGGAGCGAGGCAACCACGTCGTCGGCCGCGAGGGCAGGGGGTTTCGTCTCGGGGAACTCTGCGCTAAAGGTATCCTTGATACTGGCCGGTTGTTCAGACAGGAGATCCCGTGATCCTCAGCTTCATCTTCTTCATGATCCTCTTCCTCGGAGGCATCTGGCTCATGGGTCTCGCGCAGTCGCTCGAAGACTTCCAGGCGATCGTGTTCATCGCCGGCATCCTCATCGTCAGCCTGTCGCTGGCGTTCGTGATGCGTCAGCGCGGTTCGGCCACGCGCCGCAAGGACAACTGGTCGGGCAACGCGACCGAGTGATCATCCGCGTCGCCGGGTGAGCCTCATCTCGAGGTTCGCCTTGACCGCGGGCCATTCGGGTTCGATGATCGAGAACTCGACGCTGTCGCGCAGCGCCCCGTTGCGGTGGCGGCTGATCGCCCGCATGACGCCGTCCTGCTTGGCGCCCAGTCGCTCGATCGCCGCGCGCGACTGGAAATTCATCCACTGGGTCGTGAGGCCCACTCGGAACACTCCGAGCTCCTCGAACGCATGCCGGAGGAGCAGGAGCTTGGATTCGGCGTTCGTGCCCGTTCCATGCGCCGAGGGCCTGTTCCAGGTGTATCCGATGTGCAGGCGAGGCACGTCGTCGACGATGTCGTAGTACGAGGTCAGGCCGAGGATGCGCCCCGAGGCGTCGAACGCGGTGAACGGGATCATCTCACCGGACTCGACCAGACCGATCCGACGATCGATCTCGGCGGCCAGTCCTTCCGGCGACGGCACCGAGGTGTACCAGGCGTTCTTCCACAGGTCGCCTTCGCGCAGCGCCTCGAGGAGTCCGTCGTGGTGAGACGCTTCGAGCGGGCGGAGCTCGACGAGGCGTCCGGTGAGAGTGATCGGTGCAGGGGCGACGGTGAAGCTCATGCGTTCATTCAACCAGCGCGACGGCACCTCGCCGCAGGAGTCGTTGATAGGCGAGCACGATCTCGACCGTGACCCCCAACTCGAATGCGAGGCTCGCGGCGTGCGCGCCGCGCAGCTGCTCTGCATCGGCGTACGACCGCGCGGTGATGAGCAGGCGCGCGGCCCATTCGTCGGCGCGCTGCTCCTGGCGGTCGCGCACGAGGCGATCCGAGGTCGGCACATGGCCGAGCACCGCGTGCCCCAGCTCATGCGCGAGCACGCTGCAGGTCGCGCGATCGCTCATACCCGGCTCGAGGCGGATCGTCGACGTCGACGGCTCGAAGCCGCCCGGTGACGAGCCGGAGCGCTCGACGAGGCGCAGTCCGTGCTGCTCGACCAGGCGAAGGAGCTGCTCCATTCCCGGCCTCCTCGGTCGACTGTGGTCGACCGCTGCGGCGGACCTCAGTCGTAGAGGTCGTCGGTGTCGCGGCCGTGAGGCAGCTCGGACTCGAAGGCGACCTCTGCCTCATTGTCGCGTCGACCGCGGACATCGGTTCGTGGACGCAGGGGAGTGATGACCGCGTCACCGCGGGCTGCGTCGGTGCGGAGGCGCTCGGCGGCGCGGTCGAGGATGATGTGGGGGGCGACGCCGACGACATCGCTCACGAGGTAGAGCACCGGCACCGGGATGTCGCGCTTGCCGGTCGTGTAGTTGTCGAGCGCGCTTCGCGACAGGTCGATGTCTCGGGCCATCCGCGCGATGCTGCTGCCGGCCGCCGCGATCTCGGCCTTGAGCTGGCGTCCGACGGCGCTGTTGTATTCCTCGGCAGGTGTCGTCACGCGAGTTACGATAGCACCGCGATGAAGCCAGGATGCCGTCATTCCGGTGCCGCTGGGCTTGTCGTCTTTCAGGCGCGCAGATAGTGTCGTCGAGTGACGACACATGTGCGACGAGCAGTCGCAGAAGCCGTGATCCGCGAGCTCGCGGAAGCCGGCCAGACGGTTCCCTGGCTCGCCGAGGGCTCGGGGATCGCAGTGAAGACCCTGCAGGCGAAACTGGCCTCACGACGTGACTTCACCGTCACCGAGCTGGCGTCGATCGCCGGCGTGCTCGGTATCCCGATCGCGCGTCTCGTGCCGCCGGTCTCCGACAGCTGAGCACGGTCGACGCAGCCGCCGGATCGACGGGGGACCGCGGCCGCGACTCTGAAAAGAGCGTGCGCCGCGGGGTGTGGCCGGGGGCGTCGTGGGGTCGCGCTCCGGCCACATCCGCGTCGGAGGGGCTAGCGTGGACGGCATGAAGAATGTGCCCTTCGGCTCCTCCTCCGCGCCCGCACTGATCGCAGGCATGATGCGCATCGACGACAAAGACGATGCGCAGATCCGCGAGCTGTACGAGACGGCTCGGTCCAGCGGCATCGACTTCTTCGACCACGCCGACATCTACGGCGGGAGCATGCACTTCTGCGAGTCGCGCTTCGCCGAGGCGCTGCAGTTGGCCCCTGCGGATCGCGACGAGATCGTGCTGCAGACGAAATGCGGCATCGACCCCGGGCAGCAGGCCTTCGACTTCTCGTACGAGCACATCATCCGCCAGGTGGAGGGTTCGCTGCGCGCCCTGCGCACCGACTACATCGACGTGCTGCTGCTGCACCGCCCCGATGCCCTGGTCGAACCCGAAGAGGTCGCGCGGGCCTTCGACGAGCTCGACGCCACGGGCAAGGTGCGCGCCTTCGGCGTCTCGAACCACACTCCGAGGCAGATCGACCTGCTGCGCACGGCGGTCGAGCAGCCGCTGATCGCCAACCAGCTGCAGCTGTCGATCACCCACGCCCCGATCATCGCGCAGCCGGTCGCAGCCAACATGCTCGCCGAGGAGCAGAGCGTGGTGCGCGACGGCGGGGGCATCGTGGAGTACTGCCGCATCAACGGCATCACGATCCAGGCCTGGTCGCCGTTCCAGGGCGGCTTCTTCACGGGTGTCTTCCTGGGCAACCCTGAGTATGCAGAGCTCAACGCGGTGATCGATCGCCTTGCAGCGTCATACGGTGTGGAGCCGATCGCGATCGCGACGGCATGGATCACGAGGCACCCTGCGCAGATGCAGGTCGTGCTGGGAACCACCACACCCGCACGCGTGCGGGATGCAGCAGTCGGCGCCGACATCGCGCTGTCGAGGGCCGAGTGGTACGAGCTCTTCCGCGCAGGCGGCCACCTGCTGCCCTGATCACCCCTCGGCGCGCGAGCGACGCCGGTCGTCTACCCTGAACACATGCCGTTCCTGTTCTCGCTTCTCGTCATCGTGCTGATGATCGGCGCGCTCGTCGACATCATCACGCGCGAGGACTCGCAGGTGCGGTTCCTGCCGAAGATGGCCTGGGTCGTCATCGTGATCCTGCTGCCGTTGATCGGCGGCCTGCTGTGGTTCGCGGTCGGACGAGAGTACTCCGAGGCGGGACTGCGGATCCCGCGGATGCGTGCGGCGGGTCGGCCGAGCAGGCGCCCGTCTCCTCAGCCGGCGCCCCCGCCTTCAGCGCCGATCGACACCCGCTCCACCGAGCAGCAGATCGCGGATCTCGACCGGGAGATCGAGGAGTGGCGACTGCGCGCTGAATTGGAGAAGCGTCGGCGCGAGTCAGAGGAAGAGGGTCCCGCGGCTCTCTGACGGTCGTCGTCAGCGGGCATCGGTGAGTGACGAGTCGAAGGACTCCCGCACGGCCTCGTCGAGATCCGGGTACGCGAACTCGAAACCCGCCTGCGTGAGCTTCTCCGGCAGCACCCAACGGCTCTTCAGGATCAGCTCGGTCTCGGTGCGGATGCCGATGGCGCCGAGCTCCAGCATCCACCGAGGCATCGGCGGCCCGATGACCGCGCCGGTCTCGCGGCGCACCGTCGCCATGAACTCCCGGTTGTCGACCGGGTGGGGCGCGGCCGCATTGACCGGGCCGTCGAGCTCGGGGTGCCGTTCGAGGAAGTCGATGATGCGGGCGACGTCGTCGATGTGCACCCAGCTGAAGTGCTGCCGACCGCCACGGGCGCCCACGTCGTGCGCTGTGCCTGCTGCCCGGCGGGCCCGGCTCACCGGCCAGCGTCCGTCGAGCTGCGTGCCTCCGAGTCCCAGGCGTGCGAGGGTGCGCAGCGGCCCGAGCACGCCGCCGTGCCCGAGCACGATCGCACTGCGCAGTGCGACGCGTCTCGTGTACGGGAGGTCGTCGGCGAACAGCACGCGTTCCCACGCCTTCGCGACCTCGACCGAGAAGCCGCGGCCGATCTCGCCGGTGGACTCGGTCATGGGGCGGTCTTCGGCGTGGCGGTAGATCGTCGCAGTCGACGAGTTGATCCACAGTGCGGGCGGAGCATCCGCTCTCGCGATCGCCGTGCTCAACGACGCCGTCGTGTCGAGACGGGAGCGGAAGATCGCCGCGCGGTTCTCGGGGGTGTAGCGACAGTTGACGCTCTTGCCCGCGAGTCCGATGACGAGGGATGCTCCGTCCACGGCACGGTCGATCGCCGCCTGGTTGCTCCAGGAGATGTCGGCACCCGTGCGCGAGATGGTCACGACCTCGCGGCCGGCAGCTCGGAGCCGGGGCTCGAGGTAGGTGCCCATGAATCCGGTGGAGCCGCCGATGACGACCCGACCGTCGAGCGGCACCGCTTCGTGGCTCACGGCGTCTCGCTCTCGATCGAGTACTCGAAGAAGCCCGTGTACTCGTAGACGCGTCCGAGCAGAGGGGCATCGATCGTCATGTTCACGTGGTGGCGCTCGCGTTCTTCGTCCCATCGCTCGACCAGACCGATCGTCGGTCGTAGGAACGCAGGGGCGGCGAGCCGCAGTCGGCCCAGTCGCAGGCCGACGCGGCGGATCGACAGCACCACGGCACCGTCGCGCACGTCGATGTCGAACGTCGTGACGACCGTGCGACGCGGGCCGATCTCATTGCGCAGGATGCCGGCGGGGGTCAGCTCGACCACATCGGGCATGACCCAGGTGCGGCCCGGCAGCTCGAAGTGGCGCACCGCGAGCGCACGGCCGTCGACGGTGCGGTTCTCGATGCGGAACGGGACGTCCTCCGCCCACCCGGCGAACGCGACCCCCAGTGCCTCGGCGATACGGAACGCCGGCCACAGCCAGCGGTGGCGCGACCCTGCGGTCGTGAACGTGCCGCGGCCGACTCCGACATGCCCCTCGGGGATCGTACGGAAGTACCAGCCCGTCTTCGGGTGGAGTTCGGCGATGCGCTCACCGAGTGCCCGCTCATAGGGGGACGCGTGGGGATTCTCCGTGGGAGTCACGCCTCCAGCCTAGGTGGTGTGGCCGCTCGACGATCCGGCCGCCGAGGCCGCGAGGCGACGGTCGATGCTGGAGGGGGAGAGGACGTCGCGCGCGACCATGATCGCGGCGCCGAGGACGGCGGCGCGATCACCGGCCTGCGACTGCACGATCGCGAGATGCTGCGTGGCGAGCGGGATGGATCGTCGGTAGACGACTTCGCGGACTCCTGCGAGCAGGTGCTCGCCGGCGCGGGCGATGCTGCCGCCGAGCACGATGATCGACGGGTTCAGCAGGTTCACCACGGTCGCGAGCACCTCGCCCACGTCGCGTCCTGCCTGGCGCGTGGCCTCAATGGCTGCGGCATTGCCCGAGCGCACGAGTTCCACCACGTCGGCGGGACTGTCGGCGTCGAACCCGGCGCCTCGCAGTGCCTCGGCCAGAGCCGAACCGCTGGCGAGCGCCTCGAGATCGCGCTCGTCGCCGGGCTCCCTGGCTGAGCCGGCGCCGCTGGGCACCTGCACGTGCCCGAGATCGCCGGCCGACCCCTGGGCACCTCGCTGCAGTTGACCGCCCGCGATGATGCCGGACCCGATGCCGGTCGAGACCTTGACGAAGACGAGGTCGTCGATGTGCGGCCAGGTCGTGGCCTGCTCGCCCAAAGCGAGGATGTTCACGTCGTTGTCGACGAGGACCGGCACGTCGAAGGTGCGCTGCACATAGCCGGGGATGTCGAAGCGGTCCCAGCCGGGCATGATCGGCGGGTTCGTGGGCCGCCCGGTCGAGTGCTCGACGGGGCCGGGCACACCGATCCCGACGCCGAGCAGGGGCGTGTCCCTCGTGGTCGAGCTCTCGAGGAGGGCGGCGCCGTCTTCGAGGATCACATCGAGCAGACTCTCGGGCCCGTCGCCGATCGCGATCGTGCGCGTGTGGGATTCGAGGATGACGCCGGCGAGATCCGCGACCGCGACGGTGGCGTGCGTGGCGCCGAGATCGACGGCGAGCACGACGCCCGCGCGGGGGTTGAAGGCCAGCCGTGCAGGGGGGCGTCCACCCGTCGAGACGGCCTCGCCGGCCGGCCGAAGCAGACCGGCGACCAGCAGAGCGTCGACCCGCAGCGCGACGGTGGAGCGAGCGAGCCCGGTGAGGGCTGCGAGCTCGGCCTTCGTGCGGGCTGTCCCGTCGCGGAGGATCTGGAAGATCTCGCCTGCGCCGGGATTCGCCGCCGCAGCTGTGCGGAGTGCGTCGACCATTGCGTCAGTAAATCACAGACTTGCAACGGCTCACGATCAACTTCCGATTCGTTACAAATAACTTTTGACAAAGTCATAGCAAAAGTCGCGGGAACTGTGTCAGACTCACCGGCATGACAACGGATGTCACATCCACCGGTCTCGGAACGATCCGCACCGGCATCCTCGGCGGAGGATTCATGGCCCGTGTGCATCGCACCGCGGCCCGTGATGCAGGCGGCGAGCTGCGCGCTGTCGCCACGCGATCCGCATCGGGCGGGCGCCTGGCGGCGGGGGAGCTGGGAGCCACGCGCGCAGAGGCGGATGCGGTGGCGCTGATCGTCGCCGCCGACATCGACGTCGTGCACATCTGCACTCCCAATGCGACCCACGCCGAGCTGGCTCTGCACGCGCTCGAGGCCGGGAAGCACGTCATCTGCGAGAAGCCGCTCGCGACGCGCGCCGCAGACGCCAGGCGTCTCGCCGATCTCGCGCGCACTCACGGACGCGTGGCGGCGGTTCCGTTCGTGTATCGCTACCACCCGATGGTGCGGGAGGCGCGGGCCCGCGTGGCACACGGAGACGTGGGCGAACTCCTCACACTCGACTGCTCATATCTGCAGGACTGGATGCTGCTCGACACCGACGACGACTGGCGGGTGCGGTCGGCATCCGGCGGCGCCTCCCGCGCGTTCGCCGACATCGGCTCGCACCTCTGCGACCTCATCGAGTTCGTGATCGGGCAGCGTATCCGCTCACTGAGCGCACGCACGCGTAGGGTGTTCGCCGAGCGGGCGGGCGAGCCGGTCGACACGGAGGACATCGTCGCCATTCTGATCGAGACCGAGTCCGGCGCCCTCGGCACGCTGCTGATCTCGCAGATGGCGGCCGGGCGGAAGAACGCGCTGACCCTCGAGATGCACGGCACCAGACAGTCCCTGCGCTTCGAGCAGGAGCGCCCGGAGGAGCTGTGGATCGGCATGCGCGAGGAATCCCGGCTGCTGCTGCGCGACCCCTCCACCGCTTCTCCTGACTCTGCACGCCTGCAGCGGGTGCCTTCGGGGCACGCGATGGGGTATCAGGATGCGTTCAACGGCTTCATCGCCGACGTGTACGCAGCGATCGGCGGCGCGCATCCCGACGGGCTGCCGACGTTCGAGGACGGTTTCCGGTCGGCCGTGCTCACCGAGGCGGTCCTCGCCTCGGCGGCCGCGGACGGTCGATGGACGGAGGTGGCGGCATGACCGCGACGATCACACAGCCGGTGCTCGAGGTCTCCGGCATCCGCAAGTCGTTCTTCGGTGTGGAGGTGCTGAAGGGCATCGACTTCGACGTACGGCCGGGCGAAGTGCACGGCCTCGTCGGCGAGAACGGCGCGGGCAAGTCGACGCTCATGAAGATCATCGCCGGTGTGCAGCCCGCCGATGAGGGCGCGGTGCGGTATCGGGGTGACGAGGTGCGGTACGCACATCCGCGTCAGGCGATGGATGACGGCATCGTGACCGTCTTCCAGGAGTTCACGCTGCTCCCGGAGCGGACGGTCGCGCAGAACGTGTACCTCGGACGTGAGCCGCGCCGCGGCGGCTTCGTCGACCAGAAGGCGATGATCCGCCGCACCGGCGAGCTCCTCGCCGACCTCGGCGTCTCGTTCATCGACCCGCAGGCCCGCGTCGGGTCGTTGACGGTCGCCGAGCAGCAGATCGTCGAGATCGTCAAGGCGCTGTCGTTCGACGCCCAGGTCATCTCGATGGACGAGCCGACCGCCGCCCTGAGCGACCGCGAGGTCGAGCTGCTCTACGCGATCATCCGTCGGCTCACGTCCCGCGGAGTCGCGGTGATCTACGTTTCGCACCGGCTCAAGGAGATCTTCGACCTGTGCGACCGCATCACGATCCTGAAGGACGGAGCGCTCGTGTCGACCGATGAGACCGGCGCCCTCACGACCGATGAACTCGTGCGCCGCATGGTCGGTCGGTCCATCCAGTCGTACTACCCGGATGCCGTGGCCGGCACCGTCGTCGGCGAGCCGCGGCTGGAGCTCGAGGGGTGCGGCAACGCCTTCGTCGACGGCGTCTCCCTCACTCTCCGCGCTGGGGAGATCGTCGGGATCGCCGGGCTGCAGGGGTCCGGACGCACAGAGCTCGTCGAGGGGATCTTCGGCATCGACCCGTTCGTGCGGGGCTCGATGCGGGTCGACGGCTCGTCGACGCGCATCACGAGTGCCCGAGCGGCCGTGCGAGCAGGTCTCGCGCTGGTCTCGGAGGATCGCAAGGCTCAGGGACTCGCGCTGGGGCAGTCGGTGCTCGACAACACCCTGCTCGTGATCCGCAGCGTCTTCTCCGCTCGAACGTCTCCCTCGAGGCGCGAGGTGCCCGGGGTGCTCACCTCGCTGGAAGTCAGCTCCCGCGGCCTCGACCAGGAGGTGCGGTTCCTCTCGGGAGGCAATCAGCAGAAGGTGGTGCTCGCGAAATGGCTGCTCACGCAACCGCAGATCGTGCTCTTCGACGAGCCGACCCGCGGCATCGACGTCGGAGCGAAGTACGCGGTGTATCAGCTCATGCGTGACCTCGCGGCGCAGGGCAAGGCGGTGCTCATGGTCTCGAGTGAGCTGCCGGAGGTGATCGGCATGAGCGATCGGATCCTCGTGATGCACGACGGCGAACTCGTCGCCGAGCTGCCGGCGGGCTCCGCCGAGCACGAGATCCTCGGCGCGGCCACGGGCGCGACCATCGATGGGGGTGCACGATGAAGCGGCTGCGCATCGACTCGACGGTCATCGTGCTCGGCATCCTGATCCTGGCGCTCATCGTCGGGGCCGTCCTCGTCGGCACCGTCGGTCGCAACTTCTTCAGCCCCGGCAACATCCGCGACATCCTCACCGGCATGAGCGTGCTCGGGCTCGTCGCGATCGGTCAGACCCTCGTGGTGCTCGGAGCCTCGCTCGATCTCTCCGTCACTTACGTCGTGAGTCTTTCGAGTCTGCTCGCGGCGACGATCATGAACGGCAACCCCGGGAACATTCCGGCCGCCGTCGCGATCACCCTGCTCGTGTGCGCCGGCATCGGACTCGTCAACGGCCTCATCGTCACGGTGCTGAAGGTCAACGGATTCATCGCGACGCTCGGTGTGGGGCTGATCCTGCAAGGGATCCTCAACACCAACTTCGAGGGCTCGGCAGGCAGCGTGCCCTGGGAGTTCCAGCTCATCGGTGCCACCGGGGTCGGCCCCGTGCCCGTGTCGACGATCATCATGATCGGGCTCGCCGTCGTGGTGTGGCTGCTGCTGAACCGCACCCGCACCGGAGCCCATCTGTACGCGGTCGGCGGAGATCCCGAGATCGCACGTCTGTCGGGTGTGCGCACCCGCCCGCCGCTGATCGCCGCGCACGTGCTGTGCTCGGTGTTCGCGGGGTTCGCCGGACTGCTGCTCGCCAGCCGTCTCGGCGTCGGCAGCCCCACGGTGGGCCAGCAGGGCGGCTATGCGCTGCTCTCGATCGCCGCGGTCGTGCTCGGCGGCACCCTGCTGCTCGGCGGGCGCGGCTCGATCTGGGGAGCGATCGGCGGCGTCGCGATCCTCGCGGTCGTCGACAACGTCATGAGCGTCATGCAGGTCAACCCGTTCCTGAAAGACGTCGTTCGCGGCGTCGTGATCGTCGCCGCGGTCGCCGTCTACAGTCGGCGCTCGATCGTCCGTCGACGTCCGCGCTTCGGAACCGGGGGCACGAGAACCGGGGGAGACGATGCGGCCAAGGCGGCCGAGTCCGAGATGGCGGCTGCCGCATCCGAGCTCGCCGATACGAGCACCGTGGCGGAAGGAGGCCGGTCGTGAACGCTCTGCGCACTCTCGTGAGCCCTCGGGGCGCAGTGTTCCTGCTGCTGGTCGTCCTGCTCGTCGCGGTCACGATCCTCAACCCGAGCTTCGCGGAGCCCGGCCAGTTCATGAGGTTCATCCAGCGCGTCGCACCGATCGCGATCGTCGCGATCGGTCAGTACTTCGTGATCATCGCCGGCGAGTTCGATCTGTCGCAGGGATCTCTGATCACCGCCCAGGTGATCATCGCGGGCAATGTGGTCGGACAGGACGACTCCCGTACCGTGCCCGTGCTGCTGCTCATGATCGTGTTCGGGGTGCTGGTCGGCCTCGTGAACGGCATCATCACCACACTGCTCAAGGTGCCCTCGTTCATCGTCACGCTCGGAATGATGCTCGCCCTTCTGGGCGGCGTCATGTGGTGGACCGGGGGAGCGGCCACAGGCAACCCGGCGGACAGCTTCCGCGAGATCGGCCGCGGCGGCATCCGCGACGTGCCTTTCATCGACTTCATCCCGTGGGCGGTGTTCATCCTGATCGGCTGGCTCGCTCTCGGCATCTGGATCACCAAGCGCCCGCTCGGCAAGCTGCTCATCGCGGTCGGCGACAACTCCACCGCGGTCGACTTCGCCGGTGCGCGCAGCGCCTGGGTGACGACCCGCGCGTTCGTGATCTCATCGCTCTCGGCGACGCTCTCGGCCGTGCTGCTCGTCGGGTACGCCGGAGTGCATCCCTCGGTCGGCCGCGGCTACGAGTTCGTCGCGATCACCGCCGTCGTGCTCGGCGGGGTGGTGCTCGGCGGCGGCCGGGGCTGGATCGTCGCCGCAGCCGCGGGAGCCTTCGCTCTCGAAGCTCTCTTCATGCTGCTGAACATCGCGGGTGTCCCGTCGACGCTGCGCGATGCCGTGCAGGGCGTCATCATCATCGCCGCCGTCGCCTACTCGGCAGTCGCCTTCCGGGCACGCCGCAGACAGCGTCCGCAGCCGGCTCCCGACATCGCGAGCGCAGACACCGCGCATACCGCAGACCCCGTAACAACACGCACCATCCACACAGAAACCAGAGGAGATTAGCAATGCGACGATCGATGAAGATCGCCACCGCAGGGGTGGCTCTCTTCGGCCTCATCGCGCTCGCCGGGTGTACGACTGACCCGTCCGTGGCGCCGGCGGAGTCGGAGAACCCGGAGGAGTCGGCCGAGACCACCGAGTGGTTCGACCAGGAGCTCTTCGACAAGCAGATGGAGGAGCGCGACGTCGAGCCCCAGGGGCCCACGACCGAGCCGTACCTGCAGCACATCAACGCCGAGATGATCGACACCGCGGAGTTCGCGAGCGAGGGAGCCAAGAAGGCCTGCTTCGCGAACGCCTCGATCTCGAACCCGTGGCGGCAGACGGGCTGGATCACGATGAACGAGCAGCTCAAGTCGCTGCAGGAGGCAGGTGCGATCAGCGAGATGGAGACGCGTGACGCGCAGGACTCGGATGACACGCAGATCGCCGACATCGACTACTTCATCTCGGAGGGCGACTGCGATGTCTTCCTCATCTCGCCCAACAGCACAGCCGCGATGACCCCGGCCGTCGAGCGCGCGTGCGAGACCGGCAAGCCGGTGATCGTGTTCGACCGCGGCGTCGACACCGACTGCCCGGTCACGTTCATCCACCCGATCGGCGGATTCGCGTGGGGCATCGACACCGCCGAGTTCCTCATCGACAACCTCGAAGAGGGCGACAAGGTCGTGGCTCTGCGCATTCTTCCCGGCGTCGACGTGCTCGAGCACCGGTGGGCGGCGGCCGAGAAGCTCTTCGACGAGGCGGGGATCGAGGCCGTGGACTACTTCACGGGCGCGGATCCTGCGGAGATCAAGAGCATCATCAGCGACGAGCTCGCCAAGGGCGACGTGCAGGGGATCTGGATGGATGCCGGAGACGGCGCGGTCGCCGCGATCGAGGCATTCGAGGACGCCGGCGCCGATTACCCGGTGATGACCGGTGAAGACGAGATGAGCTTCCTCCGCAAGTGGAAGGACACGGGGCTGACCGGCCTCGCACCGGTGTACTCGAACTTCCAGTGGCGCACGCCTCTGCTCGCGGCGCAGATGATCTTCGCCGGAGAAGAGGTTCCGAAGGAGTGGGTGCTCCCGCAGAAGCCCATCACCGAAGCCGAGCTCGACGACTACCTCGCCGCCAACGACGGCATGCCGGACGGGCACTACGCGAAGTTCGGCGGGGAGAACCTTCCCGGTTACCCCACTGTCTGGCAGGAACGCCAGATTCCGTAATCGCAGTGATGCTCCCGCCCTTCCCCTCCGCGCCTCGCGGATGGGAGGGTGGGAGCACTCGCGTCATCCCCGAAGGAGCAGGATGCCTCGCACGATCGCCGTCAACACGTGGGTGTGGACGTCTCCACTGACCGACGAGGACCTCGAGCCGCTCGCGCGGAAGGCAGCCGGGATGGGGTATCAGGCGCTCGAACTCCCGCTCGAGAGCGTCGGGGACTGGGATCCGGCACGAGCGTGCGATGTGCTCGACGGTCTCGGGCTGGGCGGGATCGTGGTCGGGGCGATGGGCCCTCGGCGCTCTCTGCTCGCGCAAGCGGGGGACGTCGGGGCCACGCAGGACTACCTGCGATCGTGCATCGCGGCGGCGGCGACGGTGGGCGCGGCGGTGGTCGCAGGCCCGTTCTACGCACCCACTGGAGCGACCTGGCGGATGTCGGTCGATGAGCGCTCGCGGGTGATGCACGAGCTGCGCGCGAACCTCGAGCCGGTCGCGGCGGAGGCTGCGTCGGCAGGGATCACGCTGGCCGTCGAACCCCTCAATCGCTACGAGACCAGCGTGCTCAACACGGTCGAGCAGAGCCTCGACGCGCTCGGCCCGCTGCTCGGTGCAGGGGTCGGGCTCGCGCTCGACACCTACCACCTGAACATCGAGGAGAAGAGGCCCGCCGATGCGATCCGCGCGGCGGGGTCGGCGATCGCCCACGTGCAGGTGTGCGGCAGCGATCGAGGTGCGGTCGGCGACGACCACACGGACTGGCCCGAGATCCTCAGAGCCCTCGACGACGCGGGCTACCGCGGGCCGCTCGGGCTCGAGAGCTTCTCGGGCGACAATGCGACGATCGCGGTCGCGGCGTCGGTCTGGCGGCCACTCGCGCCGAGTCAGGACGAGCTCGCCTCCCGCAGCATCCAGGCACTGAGAGCGCTCGGCGCCTGAACCGTCACGCGATACGAAGGAGTGTCCATGACCACGCACCCGGTCACCCTGTTCACCGGTCAGTGGGCCGATCTGCCCTTCGAGGAGGTCGCCCGGCTGGCGGCCGACTGGGGATACGACGGTCTCGAGGTCGCGGCATCAGGAGACCATCTCGACCTGCGGCGAGCCGAGGAGGACGACGCGTACATCGCCTCACGCCGCGAGATCCTCGACCGGCACGGACTGCAGATCTTCGCGATCTCGAATCATCTCGCGGGCCAGGCGGTCTGCGATGCGCCGATCGACTTCCGACACCGGGCGATCCTGCGCGACTACGTGTGGGGCGACGGTGAGGCCGAGGGCGTGCGCGCCCGTGCGGCGGACGACATGAAGCGGGCGGCGCGGGTCGCGCGCAAGCTCGACGTCGACACCGTCGTCGGGTTCACCGGCTCATCGATCTGGCCCTATGTGGCGATGTTCCCACCGGTGCCGGCGTCCGTCATCGAGGCGGGCTTCGAGGACTTCGCCGATCGCTGGAACCCGATCCTCGACGTGTTCGACGGCGAAGGCGTGCGGTTCGCCCACGAGGTGCATCCGGGCGAGATCGCCTACGACTACTGGTCATCGGTGCGGGCACTGGAGGCGATCGACCACCGCGATGCGTTCGGGTTCAACTGGGACCCCTCGCACATGATGTGGCAGAACATCGATCCCGTCGGGTTCATCGTCGACTTCGCCGACCGGATCTACCACGTCGACTGCAAGGACACGCGGATGCGACCGCGCAACGGGCGGGCGGGCGTGCTCGGCTCGCACCTGCCGTGGGGCGACCCGCGCCGCGGGTGGGACTTCGTCTCGACCGGGCACGGCGACGTGCCCTGGGAGGACGCTTTCCGCGCGCTCGAGGCGATCGGCTATCGCGGCCCGATCTCGATCGAATGGGAGGATGCAGGGATGGACAGGCTGCACGGGGCGCCGCAGGCGCTCGCCTACGTGCGGTCGCTGCTGTGGCCCGCAGCCACCGCATCGTTCGACGCCGCCTTCCGCACCCAGATCACCGAAGAGGTTCCATGAGCATCCAGCACACCGTCGTCTTCCGACTCTCGCACGAGCCCGGATCCGCAGAGGAGCGAGACTTCCTCGACACGGGCAGGGCGATCCTCTCCGCCATCCCGGGGGTCGAGGGCTTCACCGTGCGTCGCCAGGTGAGCCCTCAGAGCGACCTCGAACACCAGTTCTCGATGTACTTCGTCGATCAGGAGGCGTACAGCGCGTACAACGAGCACCCGGCGCACACCTCGTTCGTCGCGGACCGGTGGGTGCCGGAGGTCGCGGCGTTCCAGGAGTACGACTTCGTGGAGTGAACCAGGTGAGCGGGGGGAGCGGAGGGGGCGGAGGGGGCCGCGTCAGGCGACCGGCTCGCGCAGGCGCACGAGCCTCTCGTGACCTGTCTCTTCGAGCTCTGCGATGCTGTCACGCGACTTGAGGAAGTCCGAGAACGAACGGTAGCCGAGGGCCTTCTCGCTGAACGACGGATCCATGCGTCGCATGTGCGTCTTGACGGCCGAGCTGTGCAGCCATTCGTCGGCGCCGGTCTTGTCGTGACCGAGCCTCAGCGCGCGCTGCAGCAACTCCGTCGCCTCGCCCTGTTCGCTGCCGTCGCTGGATTCGTCCATCTTCGCTGCGGCGGCGGCCTTGCTCTTCCCGTTCTTCGCCGTCTGCCGTGTCCTGGTCTTGACCGCGGGGCTCGTCGTGGCTTCGGGCACCTCGGCCTCAGCAGCCTCGGGCGCGACCGCCTCGAGCACGGGGGCGGCAGCGGTGACCTTGCTCGGCCGCACCACGCCGGGGAGGGAGTCGTAGGCCTCGAACTCGTCGCACGCGGCGGCGAGGGACTTGGCCGTGGACCCGGCCACACCGACGCCGATGACGTAACGGCCCAGGCGCTTGCAGCGCTGTGCGAGCGGCACGTAGTCGCTGTCGCCCGCGACGATCACGACGTGCGTGAGGTCGGGAAGGCGGAACATGTCTTCGACGGCATCGACCGCGAGCCGGATGTCGGCGCCGTTCTTGGCGTATGCGGCGGCCGGGAACAGCTGCACGAGATCGACGGCTCGGGCCACGAGCTGCGAGCGGTACACGGCGTTCACCGGCGACGACCAATCGGCATACGCGCGGGTCAGGACCAGCGTGCCGAACGAGGCGGCGTAGTCGATGATCGCGCCGACCTCGATCATCGCGCGGGCGAGCCGCTCGGTGACCTCGGGGTCGGCGGGGTTCTCGGTGATCCGCTGCCGGTCTTTACCGTAGGCGTTGCGCCCGTGCACACGGTCGTACCAGGAGATGACGATGTTGTCGAAGTCCAGGTAGACGGCCACGCGGGCGTCAGGTGCATCAGCCATGGTTCACTCCCTCGTTCGGGTACCGGACACCGATCTGGGCGCGGATCTCGTCGAGCGTGCCCATGATGGCGACGGTCTCGGCGAGTGGCAGGATGTCGCCCTCGAGGATGCCGTCGCGCACGAGGCGCTCGGCGGCCTGGGCCTGGTACTGCATCCCGCGCCCCTCGACCTCGGAGACGTACTCCTCGACGACGGTTCCGTCGGGCTGCACCACGCGGAAGGCGGTGGGCGTGTACCAGACGCGATCGATGTCGATGCGGGCATCGGTGCCCACGATGCTCGCGGTGTTCGGGCCCGCACCTCGCGACGACGAGACGGTCGTCGACACGGCCCCTCCCTCGTGCGTCATGACGGTCGCCACTTCGGCGTCGGCGCCGGTCTCGATCAGGCGCGCGGTGGCCTGGATCGTGGCGGGCGCACCGAGCACATCCCACACGAACGAGATCGGGTAGATCCCGAGGTCGAGCAGCGCGCCGCCGCCGAGCTCGAGGGCGTTGATCCGGTGCGTCGGCTCGGAGGGCAGCAGCTGCGTGTGATCAGCGGTGACCACACGGATCTCGCCCAGGGTGCCCGCAGCGAGGATCTCGCGGATGCGGACCATGTGAGGCAGGTATCGCGTCCACATCGCCTCCATCGCGAGCAGGCCGCGCTCGGCGGCGAGATTCTGCAGGTCCTCCGCCTGTGCGCGGTCGACCGTGAAGGCCTTCTCGACGAGCACGTGCTTGCCGGCCTCGAGGGCGAGGCGAGCGTTCGCATGGTGCATCGGATGCGGGGTCGAGACGTAGATGATGTCGACGTCGGGATCCGCGACCAGGGCCTCGTACGAGGCGTGGGCGCGAGCGATGTCGAAGCGCGCCGCGAACGCATCCGCCGACTCCTGTGAGCGCGAGCCGACCGCCACGAGATCGAGTCCTGCGGTGCGCAGATCAGAGGCGAAGGCGCCGGCGATACCGCCGGTTGCGAGGATTCCCCATCGAAGACCAGTCATGGTCTCAGCGTAGAGGGTCGCACCGACGTACCGCGCGGTCAGCCGACGGTCTCCAGAGTACGCTGCGGCACGAGCGGGAAGACCTGCGCGGCGATCCGCTCGAGTTCCTCATCCAGCGGCGACGACTGGATCAGCAGCAGGGTGATGCCGGCATCCGCGTACTCCTGGATGCGTTCGGCGACCTGTTCGGCCGTGCCGACGAGGTTCGGACGAAGGCCCCTCGTGCCGACCGAGTACTCGCGCCGCGTGAGCTCGAGCGACAGCTGGGAGTTGCGCTGGAACTGCTCGAACGACGCATATCCGGGCGAGTCGGGGTCGACGGTCGTGATGCGGTCGAGTTCGCGCAGGGCCTCGGCTTCCGTGTCGCGGACGATCACGTACGCGGGCATTCCGAACTCGGCGACGGGTCGGCCGTGCAGCCGTTCCGAGCGGGCGTTCATGTCGGCGACGTTCGCCCGCACTTCGTCGAGTGTCCCGCCATGCATCACATACGCATCGGCGAAGCCGGCGATCGACTCGCGGCCCGCCTCGCTCTCGCCGCCCGCGAAGATCACCGGATGCGTCGACGGCTTGGGTTCGACGATCGTGCCCTCGAGGGAGTAGTGCGACCCGTCGAACGAGAACGGCGTGTTCTGCCACAGCCCGTTCAGGACCTCGACGAACTCCTGCGCCTGCACGTAACGCTCGTCGTGTGTCGTGAACCGACCGCCGAACTGCGCGGCCTCCTCGGCCCACCACGCCGCGACGACGTTGAGCGCCACACGGCCGGGGGCGATCTGATCGAGCGTGCCGACGGTCTTCGCCAGCACGGCGGGCAGGTGGAAACCGGGCCGCACCGCGGTCATCACGCGCAGTCGCTCGGTGACCGCGAGGATCGCGGACGAGAGCGACCACGCTTCGAGGCTCGGCGCCTCGATTCCCTTGCGGTCGTTGAGGTAGAGCTCGGGTACGAGGGTCGTGTGGAATCCGAGACGGTCAGCCTTCACCGAGACCTCGCGGATGTAGTCCCAGGTCGCGGCCATCCGGCCCTCGTCGGCGACGTTGCGCAGGAATCCGCCGTACACGGGCGTCCAGTATCCGAGATCGATTGCCATGATGCTCCTTGCTTCAGACGCGCGACAACGCGGCGTCGAGGTCGGCGATGAGGTCCGCGGCGTCTTCGAGGCCTGCCGAGAGCCGGATCGTCGTGAGCGAGATGCCGGCTGCGGCCCGCTGCTCGGCCGTGAGATGGGAGTGGGTCATCGACGCGGGGTGGTTCACGAGGCTGCGTGCGTCGCCGATGTTGGCCACCAGGCGGATCACCCGCAGGGAGTCGATCACGCGCGCGACACTGCCCTGCGTCTCGGCGTCGAGCGGCACTGCGAGGTCGAACGAGAACACCGAGGGGCCGCCGCGGGGCAGGTAGCGCTGGGCGACGGGATGCCAGGCGTTGCCCTCGAGCCCGGGATGGTGGACCGCCGCGACGGCCGGATGCTGCGCCAGATACCGCGCCAGCTGCAGGGCCGTCGCACTCTGGCGCGCCACGCGCAGGTCGAGCGTCTCGATCCCCTGCAGGATCTGCCAGGCGTTGAAGGGAGACAGCGAAGGGCCGAGATCGTGCACGTACTTCGACTTCACCAGCGCCGCGAACGCCTGCCCGATCCCGAAGCGCTCCCACAGGGTGAAGTCGCCGACACGCGCGTACGGCTCGGTGAAGTGCGGCCAGCGCGCCGGTTCGCGACCGAAGTCGAAGGTCCCCTGATCGACCACGACACCACCCAGGGATGTGCCGTGGCCGCTCAGGAACTTGGTCGCCGAATGCACCACGAAGTCGGCGCCGTGCTCGCCGGGACGCACCAGATACGGGGTGCCCACGGTGTTGTCGATCACCAGCGGGACCCCGGCTTCGTGCGCGATGTCTGCCACGGTGCGGATGTCGAGGACCTGCGCGATCGGGTTCGCGATGGACTCGGCGAACAGCACCCGCGTCTCGGGGCGGATCGCCGCTCGCCAGGCGTCCGGGTCGTCCTGATCGACGAAGGTGACCGGGATGCCGAAGTCGTCGAAGGTCTCCTGCAGCAGGTCGACCGTGCCGCCGTAGAGCTGGGTCGCGGCGACGATGTGCCCACCCCGGCCCACGAGCGCGAGCAGAGTGACGGCGACCGCCGCCTGCCCCGATGCGACCGCCACCGCCGACACCCCGCCCTCGAGCGCGGCGACACGCTCCTCGAGCACCTGCTGGGTCGGGCTCGCGTTGCGGCTGTACAGGTTGCCCGCGGTGCGCAGCGCGAACAGGTCGGCGGCGTCGGCGAGCGAGGCGAACTCGTAGGCGGCGGTCTGATAGATCGGGGGGACGGCGCTGTTCTGCGGAATGCCGGGAACGTAGCCTGCCTGGATCTGCCGTGTCGAGAACTCCGTCATGAGGTCGCCCGCACGGATTCGCGCACACGGACGATCGCCGCGTGCACATCGCCGCCGCGCAGCCGCTCGAGCCACTGCACGAGCGAGGCGGCGACGCTGCGGTGCGACTGATCGTTGAGCGCGTCATGGAGTCCGTCGACGGTCTCGACGATCTCGAGGTCGGGAACGGCGCGGAGCGCGTCGAGCACATCGGCGAGGGGCGAGACGGTGTCGGCGCCGCCGTGCACGGCGAGCACGGGAACCTCGATCGCCGCGAGATCGGCGGGGGCGGGGAGCGGCTCGGCCGCAGTCACATCGGTCGATGTCTCGGCGGCCAGCACTCCGAGATGCAGGGGGCATGCCGTGCGCTCTTCCGCGGCGGGCAGCTCGAGCTCGGCATCCACCAGCGTCCCGGAGACGACCACCGCGTCGACGGTCGCTCCCTGGGCCGCGAGTCGGAGGACCGCGGATGCTCCGGCATCCGCCCCGATGAGAACTCGCGGAGTGTCTGCGGCCTCGGAGAGCCACTCGGCCGCGGTCGCGGCGTCGCCCTCGAAGACGGCGACGGTGTAGCCGTCGAAGCTCAGTCGACGGCCGAAGCGCTCGTACACGCCCGCGCGCTCGCCGCGGCCGGCGACGACGGCGAGAGTGCCGCGAACGCGGGCGGGCGGTGCCCAGGCTGCAGGGGAGGTCGTGGTCATGCGTTCCATCCTCTTGTCGGCTGCCGCCCCGTTGCGCGATATTTCGCAGTGTTGCGCTTCGTGACCCTTCGCTTCGCCGAGATTGTGGCCCGTGCCGGGTCCTCATACTTTCGCTGCATGACCCGCCGATCCCGACTTGCCCTCTTCTCTGCCGCGACGGCTGCGACCCTCGCGCTCGCCGGATGCGCCGGCGCGACCGCCGCCCCGTCCGAGTCGACAGGCACGACCTCGCTGACCTGGGGCTGGGCCCTGCCCACGAGTTGGGATCCGGTGACGTCGACGGCCGGGTGGGACACTCACGCGCTCGCGCTCGTGTACGACGGGCTGACGCAGCTCGACACGGAGGGTGAGGTCGTTCCCGGGCTCGCCGAGAGCTGGGAATACAACGCCGAGGGAACATCGATCACGTTCCACCTGCGCGAGGACGCCGAGTTCACCGACGGCACGCCCGTCACGGCCGACGCCGTGAAGCAGAGCATCGAACGCGGTCGCGACCAGGAGAACTCCACTCTCGCCGGCCAGCTGCGGATCGTCGTCGGCATCGACGTGATCGACGAACGCACCGTCACGGTGCACCTCGATCAGGCCGACTACCAGGTGCCGTACCTGTTCGCCGGCAAGACCGGCTTCATCGTGAACCCGGCCGCGTTCGACGATGTGACGACCCTGGCCACCCAGCCCGAGGGATCGGGTCCTTTCGCTCTCACCGAGTACGTGCCCAACGCGCACGCCGACCTCGAGAAGAACGAGGACTACTGGAACGCCGACCACATCTTCATCGACGACTTCTCGATCGTGCCCGTCACGGACCCCGCCACAGTCGTCGCGGGTGTGAGCTCGGGGCAGTGGGACGTCGCGCAGGTTCCGCCCGCCCAGGTCGAGGGCGCCGAGACCGCCGGTCTCGAGGTCGAGACGATCCGCGCACTGACCGTGCGTGCCCTCGACGTCAACAGCACGGTCGCGCCGTTCGATGATCAGCGCGTGCTCCAGGCGATCAGCCACGCCACCGACCGTGAGGCGCTGATCGACGCCGCGTACTTCGGACAGGGCACGCCGAACTGGCAGCCGTTCCCCGAGGGATACGTCGCGCACAGCCCCGAGCTCGACGATCTGTACCCTCACGACGTGGACGCCGCGAAGCAGCTCCTCGCCGATGCCGGGCATCCGGACGGGCTCGAGATCACGCTCTCGCTGACCGAGGACGACACGGCGCTCGCCGAGGTGCTGCAGGCGCAGTGGGCTGAAGCGGGCATCGACGTGACCCTGAACGTGCTGCCCGCCGCGGCGGTCGCCCAGAACTACGTGCAGCGCACGCTGCCGTTCGTGCTCGACAGCTACTCGGGCCGACAGTCACCGCTGCAGGGACTCGAAGTGCTCTACGGCGCCGAGGGGCTCATGAATCTGGGCCGTCAGACGCCGCCCGAGCTCACCGAGGCGATCGATGCGGCACGTGCCACGCCGACCGACGCCGAAGACTATGCCGAGAAGATCCAGGATGCGGTCGAGATCGGTGTGGAGCTGCAGCCGAACACGTTCCTCTTCAGCTGGCCGCGGATCCTCGTGCACCCCGAGAAGGTCACGGGCATCCAGCACTGGCTCGACGTGCAGCGTTGGGAAGACGTCAAGGTCGAGGGCTGAGTCCGATGTCGACCGTTACCGCCGCGGCGCGCTCCGCGCCCGACCTCGAAGGCGCAGACGTCACGCGCAGCGCGTGGCCCGCGCTGCGCGGAGTCCTCGCGACCCTGATCACGGCGGTCACGGTCTTCATCCTCGCCACCTTCGTGACGTTCGCCCTCGGGACCGCGAGCGGGTCGAATCCCGCGGCGGTCGCGCTCGGCGAAGTCGCGACGCAGGAGGACATCGACCGGCTGAACCATCAGTTCGGGCTCGATCGTCCGTTCCTCGTGCGATACCTCGACTGGATCTCGGGCGCCGTCACGGGTGATCTCGGATCGTCGTGGTTCACGACGATCCCGGTCGTCGACAGCATCGTCCAGGCGTTTCCGGTGAGTCTGTCGATCGCCGCGGGGGCGATGCTGTTCGCCCTGGTCTTCGGGTTCTCCGGCGGCGTGCTCGCCGCGGTGAACAGGGGAGGGGTGGTCGACAGGGTGGTCACCGCCCTCAGCACGATCGCCGCCACGGTGCCCGCGTTCGTCGCGGCGATCGGGCTCATCCTGCTCTTCTCCTACGCGATCCCGATCTTCCCGGTGGCGGGATACACCCCGCCGGACAAGAGCATCAGCGCCTGGCTCCTGTGCCTCGTGCTCCCGTCGGTCGCGCTCAGCCTCGATGCGGGCGCCGACATCGCCAGGCAGCTGCGCACCTCGCTCGTCGGCACGCTGAGAGAGAACTTCATCATCGGTGCGCGGGTGCACGGCCTCGGCCCGCAGCGCATCGTGTTCCGTCATGCGCTGCCCATCGCCTCCGGCCCTGCGCTGTCGACCCTCGGCGTGCACGCCCCGCGTCTGGTCGGTGGGGCGGTGATCACCGAGGTGATCTTCGGCATGCCCGGCCTCGGACAGCTCGCCAATCGCGCCGCCCTGCAGGGAGACGTGCCCGTCGTGCAGGGCGTGCTGCTCGTGACGATCGCGATGATCGTGATCATCGGCGCCGTGCTCAACCTCGTCATCTCGCGCACCGGCGGAACAGAGAGGAGCGCCGCATGAGCGTCATCGCATCGTCGACCCCCGCACGCCTCTGGCGAGCCGGCTGGAGCGTCAGACTCGCGCTGCTCGTGCTGGTCGGCGTGGCGCTGCTCGCGGTCGCGGGGCCTGCTCTCGCTCCGCAGGATCCGCTGGCGCAGAACGCCTCGGACGCGCTGCAGGAGCCGAGCCTCGCGCACCTCCTGGGTACCGACTATCTCGGCCGAGACGTGCTCTCGCGGCTGTTCGCCGGGGCGCCGGCCTCGCTCATCAGCGCCGTCGCCGCAGCGTTCATCGGTCTCGTGCTCGGCGCGGTGCCCGGAGCCATCAGCGCCTTCGTGCCGAGGTTCGCCGAGTGGTTCTCTCTGCGGATCGTCGACGCGCTCCTCGCGCTGCCCTTCATCCTGTTCGCGATCGTATTCGCGGCGCTGCTCGGCAACGGTCTCGTGCAGGCCACCCTTGCGATCGGCATCCTGGTCGCTCCCGGATTCTTCCGCATCTCCCGTGCCGCGACCCTGAGAGTGCGCGATTCGCAGTACATCGACGCGGCGAGCTATCTCGGCGCGTCGGCGTGGTGGATCCTGCGGCGCCACGTCTGGCGTCAGGTCGCCCCCAACCTCGTGGTCGCGACGGTCTCGGCACTCGGCGGCGCGCTTCTGGCCGTCGCGTCGCTCACCTTCCTGGGAATCGGGGTGCAGCCGCCGGCACCGACGTGGGGTGGGATGCTCTCGAGCGATCTCGGATACCTCGGCCAGCGCCCGTGGGGTCCGCTCGCTCCCGCCCTCGCGATCATCGTCACGGTCGGCGCTCTCAATCTGGTCGCGGATGCCGCACGCGATGTGCTCGGTGCGGACGCCCCGATCGCGCGGAAGGCGGTGGCTCATGTCTGACACCCGGTCGATCATCGGGACGAGCGAGAGGGCGGATGCTGCGCCGGCCGCGCCTGTGTGGCTCGGTGGGCCGCTGCCGCCCTCGTTCGACGAGGGCTCGCTCGCACGCCCCGCGACGGCGGCGGTCAGCGATCTCGTGATCGCCGCAGCCGACGGGACGGAGCTCGTGCGGGGCGTCTCGGTCTCGGTGCGCCCAGGAGAGGCGCTCGGCATCGTGGGGGAGAGCGGAAGCGGCAAGACCCTCACCTGCCGCGCACTGCTCGGCATCCTGCCTGCGGGTCTCGAGGTCACGGGCGGCACCGTGCAGGTCGACGGCGTCGACCTCACGACCGCCTCTGAGCCGGCCTGGCGGCGGGTGCGTGGCACGCATATCGCCGCGGTCTTCCAGGACCCGGCGTCGTATCTCAACCCCGCGATCCCCGTCGGCGCGCAGCTCGAGGAGACTCTGCGCGTGACGGCGAGGCTTCCCCGGCGCCAGGCCAGGGAACGCGCTCGTGAGCTGCTCGACGACCTCGGCATCCGTCGGGTCGACCTGGTGCTGCGCCAGCGGGTATCGCAGCTGTCGGGCGGGATGCTGCAGCGGGTGCTCATCGCCATGGCGCTCGCCGCGGACCCTGCTGTGCTGATCGCCGACGAGGCGACGACGGCGCTCGACGTCACCGTGCAGGCCGAGTTGCTCGAGCTGCTCGCGCGTCTGCGCAGAGAGCGCGACCTCGCGCTCATCCTGGTCTCGCACGACCTGGCGGTCGTCGCGCAGGTGTGCGAGCGCGTGCAGGTCTTCCGCGACGGACGGGTCGTCGAGGCGGGGGCGACATCGCGCGTTCTCCGCGCCCCCGCGCACCCCTATACGCGGGAGCTCCTCAGTGCACACGCGGCATACGGACTCGAGAGGTTCCTCGCATGACGGCTCCGATCCTCGAACTCGAGAACCTTTCGGTCGACTACAGCCGGGTGCGCGTGCTCGATCGCCTGTCGCTCACCGTGCGCCCCGGCGAGGTCGTCGGCGTCGTCGGTGAATCCGGCTCGGGCAAGACCACGCTCGCCAAGGCCGTGCTGCGTGCGGTCGACGCCGCCCCGGGTGCCCGTCTGCTCGTCGACGGCCGCGATGTCACGCGTCTGCGCGGCGGTGCGCTGCGGGCCTGGCGACGCGGCGGGGCGGTGCAGTACGTCTTCCAGGACCCGCTGCGCTCGCTCGACCCCGGCGTGCGCGTCGCGGATTCGATCGTGGAGGGGCTCCGCATCGCCGGTGTGCCCGCCGCCGATGCCGCGCGTCGTCGCGCCGAGGCGCTCGCGGCCGTCGGTCTCGACGAGGAGCTCATCTCGCGGCTTCCGGCCGGTCTGTCAGGGGGACAGCGTCAGCGCGCGGCGATCGCGCGCGCCCTCGTCGTCGAACCCCGGCTGCTGCTGCTCGACGAGCCCGTCAGCGCTCTCGACGCGGCCAGCCGCGATCGCGTCGTGCAGGCGCTCATCGCGCTGCGCGATGCCCGCGGATCCGACCTGGCCATGCTGGTGATCTCGCACGACATCGGCTCGCTCGCCGCCATGAGCGATCGGCTGATCGTGCTCGACCGCGGTCGCATCGTCGAAGACGGCCCCACGCGTCAGGTGATCTCGCAGCCCGAGCACCCTTACACCCGACTGCTCATCGACTCGGTCCCCCTCATCCACACGCCCCGGGCGAATCGCCCGTCGCCCGTCCCCCTCAGGAGCTGACGCACATGCCCATCGAACTGCTCGGAATGATCGCCACGACCCCCGGATCGGAGTCGAAGGGCGTCGACGGGCCGCCCGTCGACGCGGATTACGTGCGCGAGTTCTCCCGCGCACACGAAGAGTCCGGGTTCGACCGCGTGCTGATCGGCTACAGCGCCAGCTCGCCTGACGGCTTCGCTGTCGCCGCCGCCGCGCTGCACTCGACCGAGCGGCTGAAGGTGCTCATCGCGCACCGGCCGGGGTTCGTCGCGCCGACGATCGTCGCGCGTAAGCTCGCCACCCTCGACCACCTCACCGGAGGGGGCCGCGTCGCGATCCACCACATCAGCGGCGGCAGCGAGGCCGATCAGCGCAGAGACGGCGACTTCAGCGAGAAGTCCGATCGCTATCGCCGCACCGGTGAGTTCATCGACGTGCTGCGGCGTACGCTCACGTCCGACGAACCGTTCGACTATCACGGAGACTTCTATCGGGTCGAGGGGGCTTTCTCGGCCGTGAAGCCTGCGACCGACGAGGGGATCCCGGTGTTCTTCGGCGGCCTGTCGGAGGGCGCCGTCGAGGTGGGCGCCAAGGCGGCTGACGTCTACATGCTGTTCGGCGAGCCTCTGGCCGATGTCGCCGAGAACATCCGCACGATCCGCGCCGCGGCCGCGCGCGAGGGGCGCACCGTCGAGTTCAGCCTGTCGACCAGGCCGATCATCGCAGCGACCGAAGCCGAGGCGTGGGAGAAGGCCGACCGCATCTACGCCGAGACCGAGGCCGTGATCGCCCGCAGCGGATCAGGCAACCCGTTGACGTTCGCCAGGCCCGAGCGGCAGGAGCCGGTGCCGGTCTCGGCCGATCGGCTGCAGCAGGCCGCCCGTCGCGGCGACGTGCACGACGAGCGGCTCTGGCTCGGAATCACGAGATTGACCGGTCCTGCAGGCAACTCGACGGCTCCGGTCGGCACACCGCAGCAGGTGGCCGAGGCGCTGCTCAAGTATTACGACCTCGGCGTGACCCGGTTCCTGATCCGCGGCTTCGACCCG
The DNA here is from genome assembly GCF_058791955.1 of Microbacterium sp. EB106-03-03-XG65. Lineage (NCBI taxonomy): Bacteria > Bacillati > Actinomycetota > Actinomycetes > Micrococcales > Microbacteriaceae > Microbacterium > Microbacterium sp. EB106-03-03-XG65. Next base: position 175,296 of record NZ_JBYTEB010000002.1, on the reverse strand, counting down.
CTGGGTGATGTGCGCGATTGGGGCGCAGAACTCGTGCCCGCTCTGCGCGAGGGGGCGCGGCTGCGCGACGAGGCGCGCGCGGAGGAGGACGCCGAGAAGGTCGCCTGAGCGACCCTCGCACTCCGCGGTCGACGTTCGGCGGCAAGCGAGAGTATCGGAATACCTCCTATACGTAGTCATATGACGACGTTACGCTTGCTAACGTCGACGCATGTCTACAGCCAGCTCGACCCTCTACGACGTCGACACCGACGTGCTTCGCGCCATGGCGTCGAAGGTGGCTCGTCTCGTCGGGGAGCTCGGGTCGACGGCGGTGGCGGCGCCCCGTGATGCCGGGCACGAGTGGGTGATCGACGCGGCGGCGGGTTTCGGCACCGCCTGGTCAGACGGACTGTCCGCTCGCGTGACCGACTCCGAAGACTTCGCCGACAGGCTGCGCACGACAGCACGAGTCTTCGATGAGGGTACCGATGCGGCGAAGGCCGAGGTCGACGCCCTCATCTGGGACGACTGATGGAGCTCGGGCAGACCCAGTCGGCGGTCGAGCTCGTGCCGGGGTCCGTCTCCGATGTCAGAGCCAGGGCCGAGGAGTGGAAGGCTGTCGGCGCCGAGACGAGTCGTGTGCGAGACGACCTCGTCACGCTCGACGACGACGGCACCTGGAAAGGTGCGGCCTACGACGCGTACCTCGAGCGCTTCGAGCGACAGCTGCTGCACTGGAAACATGCGGGGGAGTGGCTGCGGGCGGGAGCGAGCGCGCTGTTCACCTGGGCCGACGCGCTGCAGTGGGCGCAGGATGAGGCCGACCGCGCGATCACCCTGTGGAACGAGGCGGAGCAGCAGTCCGCTGCGGCGCTGAGCGCCCACCGTGCGCACGTGCAGGAACTGCGCGTCGGGCAGGGGCTGCGGCATCCGGACGTCGATCTGCCCTTCGTCGATCCTTCGGGTGCGGCCCACGACGAGGCGCGGGAGGTGCTGTTCAACGCGCGGGCGACTCTCGAGGTCTTCGCGCGCGACTGCGCGATCCGGTTGGACGAGGCGGCGGATGCGGCACGTATGCCGCTGACCGACGCGGAATCAGCGGCGCAGGCCCAGCATGTCGTGACGGAGGCGATCGTCGACCTCGCCGTCGTGCAGCCCTTCCAGGCGACGATGCACCTGCTCGCGGTCTCGGCACAGACGCTGTGGGAGCATCCCGACATCATCCTCGAGCTCCTGGGCGGCGCTGCGACGTTTATCGGCGGTGCCGGACTCGCCGTCGGGGGTGGCGGACTCACCGTGACCGGCGCAGGCGCCCTCGCGGGAGCACCCGCCCTCGTCGTCGCGGGGGTCGGCGTCGCGGGCGCCGGTGCGGCGATGATCGGCGACGCCGCGGGACGCTGGTCCGCCGAGAGCCACGCGGTGGGGGACCGGATCAAGGGTCTGGATCGCGGTGACGGGCGCGACTACCTCGGTCACTTCGCGAAAGGGCAGAAGGACCCGTCGTGGGTCGATAGCGAGCGGATCGGGCTCGACAAGTACGCGAACGACACCGGTCAGACTGTGATCCGCACGAAGGCGAAAGTCGACTTCGAGGGATCTCCGCAGAACGGACGAACGTACGACGGGCTGGTCAAGAACGACGATGGTCCGAATACCTACACTGGAATTGAGGTGAAGTCCGGCGATGCGATCAACCGGTATGGGCCAAACAACACGCAGAAGCAATTCGACGACGCCGTCAGGTCAGGAACGCCGGCGCGCGGAAGACTCGACGGCGAGGACATCGTCGTCACGCGAGTAGATATCGAGGTGGTCCCATGAGTTTCAAGCCAACCCACGCCCAGAAGTCGCCGTCCGACCTGTTCGGTTTCGTCACGGACGGGTATCGTCCGATTCCCGACGAGTTGCGGTTCAAGCTGGGCCTTTTGGACGGCGCAGAAAGGTTCACGTACATCATCTGGAGGGCGAGTGATCCCGCCAAGGGATTCGTCACGCGCGTTGACATGGGAGATTCCTTCATGCAGGCCGGAGGATCGGCTGACGCCTTGACCATCGAAGTGGGACTGGTCGCATCCGATGGGGAGAGCCACCTGTACACGGTCGGCAGGCCCGAGCCCGCAGACGCCTCGACCACCCTCATCCCGATCAGCCACGACCGCGCGGTTCGCGTGTTCTCCAACGAGATCTTCACGGCCGACGAAGCCGCGGTGATCTTCTACACCTACTACCTCACCGACGCCGTCTCGCAGCCCTATGTGCTTCGCGAGCTGGATCTCTCACACGAACTCTCGGAGGAAAGATGACGCTCTACGGACCTTTTGTCCAGGCGGCGAATGACGGCCGAATCGGTTGGTTGGCAGACGAACACCTCTCGATCCCCGATCGACTGCGACGCACGCTCGAGTGGTTGGACGCACGCACGGACTACACATACGAGATCTGGCGCGGTGCTGACCCGACCGCCATCGACGGCTTCCGCGAACCCGCGAACGATTCGTTCATCCAGGCCGCGGGCTCGGCTGACGCGATGACTGTCGAGGTGCGGTTCGCTGACCCTGACGGCGAGACCCATCTATACACGGTCGGCAGACCCGAGCCCGCCGACGGCACGACCACCCTCGTCCCGATGAGCGACGACCGCGCGATTCGGGTGTTCTCGAACGAGATCTTCAACGCCGACGAGGCCGCGGCGATCTTCTACATGTTCTACCTCACGGAGTCCGTCTCGCAGCCCTACGTGCTTCGAGAGCTGGATCTCTCGCGAGAACTCTCGGAGCTGCGATGAGGGTCTCGGTCCGCCACGACGCCGTCGCGGAGACGATCGCGCAGCTCGCGCTCGCGGTGAAAGCCGTCGAGCACGAACTCGCCACCCTCGATTCTGAGGTCGCGAGGCTGGACTCCGCCTGGAACGGCGAGGCACGCCGCGCCTACGACCGCGCTCAGCAGGACTGGTCTGCAGCGCTCGCGAAACTGAAAGCGGCGCTTGCCGAAGCCACCCGCCGCCTGATCACCGCGAACTCGATCTCGATGGCGACAGCAGACACAGCCGCCCGCATCTGGTCCTGAGGCGTTACGGGATCAAGACGATCTTGCCCGCGGCGGAGCCGGACTCCACCAGCTCATGAGCCCGTGCCGCCTCGGTGAGGGGGAGCTCGGGGCCGAGCTCGATGGTGAAGTCGCCGGCCGCCAGCAGATCGACGGTCGCGCCGAGGGCCTCGGCCCGCCACGCCAGCTCCTGCTCGGTGAGGGGCTGCGGTGCCCCGCCCGAGAACGCCCGGATGCCGAAGGATGCGGCGTCCGGCCCGCGCACGATGGTGGCGATGCGGTCGCGGTCGGCGACGAGCGCGAGCGACACCTCGATGGCCTCGTCGGTGCCGGCACAGTCGAGTGCCACCGTCACACCGTCGGGAGCAGCCTCTCGCACGCGCTCGAGCAGTCCCTCGCCATAGGCGACCGGGATCGCGCCGAGTTCCCGCAGCTGCTCATGGCGCGCAGGGCTCGCGGTGGCGATCACCGTGGCACCCCACGCCACGGCGAACTGCACTGCTGCCTGGCCGACCGATCCCGAGCCTCCGTGCACGAGCAGCACGTCACCGGCCTCGACTCCCAGCGACTTCAGCACCTGGTAGGCCGTGCCGGCGGGAATGCCGATGCCGGCGCCCTCGGCCGCTGTCACCGAGTCGGGGAGGGCCACGATGTTCTCGACCGGCACCGCGAGCAGGCTCGAGTAGGTGCCCACGGTGTCACGGATCGCGACACGGTCGCCCACTACGAAGCCCTCGACGTCGTCGCCGAGCGACTCGATCACGCCCGCGCCGTCGAAGCCGACCGTTCGCGGTTCCTCGATCGGCGGAGACGGGCGCTTCGCCGAGCGCAGCTTGGCATCGATGGGGTTGACACCCGCAGCTTCGATGCGCACGACGGCCTCGCCGCCGAGAGCGATCGGGTCGGGCACCTCCATCTCATGCAGCACATCAGGGGAACCGAACTCTGTGTAGACGATCGCGCGAGCCATGCCTTCAGGCTACCCCCGGGAAGACAGCACCTTCATGATGCGCTGCGGCGAGACGGGCTGCGCGGTGCCGAGTCGCTGCGCGAACACGCTCACCCGATACTCCTCGAGCAGCCACCGCGTCTCGACGAGAGCCGCGGGCGCATCGGAAGGCAGAGGGATGGTGCCTCCGGCATCTTCGAACACTTTCGCCATGCGCTCGAACTCGCTCATGCGGGTGCGGTCCTTGCCGGGCTCGCTCGCGAGAGTCTTGAGTCGGTCGAGCATTCCGTCGAGGTAGCGAGGGAAGTGCGCGAGGCGCTCGACGCCCGCGGACGACACGAAACCCGCGTGCAGCAGACCCGACAGCTGTGTGCGGATGTCGTTGAGTGGTCCGAGCAGCGCGAGCGAGTTCTGCGACTTGATGCCGCGTTCGACCTCGCGTGACTTCGTGAGGATGCGTGCCACGAGCGATACGCACGCGAACAGGTCGTCGACGAGCGATGCCGAGACGGTGTCGCGCACGCGCACGAACTCCGCCTCGGTGCGCACGATGCCGCCCGGTGCGACACCGTCGATCCCGCTCTGCACCACAGCCGCGCGGCAATCCTCGATGAGCGCGGCGGCGGATTGGTAGGGGGACGCCGCGAGCGCGAGCTTCTCCTGACTCGTGAGGTGCTGCTGCACGTACGACGACGGAGACGGCACGCCGAGCAGCACGAGCCGAAGAACACCTGCGCGGGTGGCCGTCTCAGCCGCGTCGGCCGTCGACTCGACCCGCACCGAGACGGTCTTTCCCTGATCGATGATCGCCGGATATCCGCGCACCACTCCGCCGGCGACACGGGTGTCGAGCACCTCGGGAAGGTCGCCGAACGTCCAGCCGGTGAGACCGCTCTGCTCGATCGACGCGGCGGGTGCCGCAGGCTGGGGGCCTTTCGACGGGCCGGGGCGGCGCGGCGGCGCGGCGATCGAGCGGGCCACGCTGCTGCGGGCCCGGTCGGCGAGCTGCGCCTGCAGCACACGGAGATCACGGTTCGATCCGGCGACCCGACCGCGTTCGTCCACCGCGCGAAAGTTCATGCGCAGGTGCGCCGGCACGCGCTCGTCCTCGAAGTCGGACGCCGTGACGAGTTGATTCGCGAGCGGCTGGATGAGCCGAGCGAGAGCCTCTTTCAGCGTGCGTGCCGGCATTCCGCCGTGGGACTCGGGGCCGTCTCCCGCGAGCTCCGCGCCGAACTTCTCGGCCCAGTCGGCGGCGGGCACGACATGGCGTCGGATCGCCTTCGGCAGCGCGCGCAGCAGACCGGTGACGAGTTCGGCACGGAGGCCTGGCACCTGCCAGTCGAAGCCCCGGTTCTCGATCTGGGCGAGCAGAGGGAGCGGGATCACCACGCTCACGCCGTCGTCGGCAGCGCCAGGCTCGAACCGGTAGGCCAGGCCCAGCACCTGGTCGCCCTGCGTCCACCTGGTCGGGAACTCGTGCTGATCGGCGCGGCCTTCGTCGTCGACGAGGTCTGCCTCGCGCATCACCAGCAGCTTCGGCGTCGAGGCCAGCTGCTCGCGCCACCACTTCTCGAACGAGCGCACGTCGAAGACGTCGGCCGGGATCCGCTCCTCGTAGAAGCGGAAGACCGCCTCGTCGCCAGCGAGGATGTCACGGCGACGCTCGCGCTCCTCGAGCTTCTCGAGGCGCTTGCGCAGTTCGGCGTTGCTGCGCCAGAACGCACTCACGCGCTTGTCGATGCGCGAGGGGTCCCACTCGCCCTCGACGAGCGCATGCCGCACGAAGAGCTCCCGCGACGCGGCGCGATCGATACGCGCGAACTGCACACGACGGCGCGGGATGATCTCGACCCCGAACAGCGTGACCTTCTCATAGGCGACGGCCGCGCCGGCATCCTTCGACCAGTGCGGCTCGGTGACCTGCCGCTTCGCGAGGTCGCCGGCGAGCGCCTCGGCCCAGGCAGGGTCGATCGCGGCGACCGTGCGCGCATAGGTTCGCGACGTCTCGACGATCTCGGCGGCCATCACGGCTTGGGGACTCTTCTTGCGCAGGGCAGAACCCGGGAAGATCGAGAAGCGGATGCCGCGGGCGCCGCGGTACTCCGCCATCCGCTTCTTCTTGGGGTCGATGCCCTTACCGGTCTTGCGCTCGTCGAGGATGCCGATCTGCGACAGGAGCCCGGCGAGGAGCGCGCGGTGGATCGCGTCCGGATCCGCCGTCCCCGAACCGTCTGCGGTCTTCAGGAGTCCGCGGAGCTGGCGGTGCACGTCGAACCACTCCCGCACGCGCACATAGTTGAGATGCTCGGAACGACAGAGTCGGCGGAAGGCACTGGACCCCAACTCGCGCTGCTGTTCCCTGAGGTGGTTCCAGAGGTTCAGGATCGAGAGGAAGTCACTCGTCGGGTCGGCGAACCGCGCGTGCATCCTGTCGGCCTCGTCGCGCACGCTCTGCGGTGCCTCCTGCGAGGGGCGCTCGCGCACGTCCTGGATCGACATCCCCGCCACGATCGCGAGCACGTCGCGGGTGACGTCTGCGCCGCCGGGGCGACCCGCCTCGATGAGCATGCGCGCGAAGCGCGGGTCGATCGGTATGCGCGAGATGTCGCGGCCGATGCGGGTCAGCGTGGGGGCGTCCGAGCCGGTCGAGGGGCGGACGGCTCCGAGCTCGGTGAGGAGGTCGAACGCCGCCTTCACCCCTCGGGAGTCGGGTGGCGTGAGGAAGGGGAACGCGGTGATGTCGCCGAAGCCGAGCGACAGCATCTGCAGGATCACCGAGGCGAGCGAGGTGCGCAGGATCTCGGGCTCGGTGAACTCCGGGCGCTTCTCGAAGTCCTCTTCGGAGTAGAGGCGGATCGCGATGCCGTCGCTCGTGCGACCGGCACGCCCCGAGCGCTGGTTCGCCGAGGCCTGCGAGATGGCCTCGATCGGCAGCCGCTGCACCTTGGAACGGTTGCTGTAGCGCGAGATGCGTGCGGTGCCGGTGTCGATCACATACCGGATGCCGGGCACGGTGAGACTGGTCTCGGCGACGTTGGTGGCGAGCACGACGCGGCGACGCACTCCGGCGACCCTGCTCCGCTCGAACACACGGTGCTGCTCGGCCGCCGACAGCCGCCCGTACAGCGGCAGCACCTCGGTGGGGGAGCGATCCTTCGCATACGCGCCGCGCACGGCATCCGCCGCGTCTCTGATCTCGGCCTCCCCGGGCAGGAAGACGAGCACGTCGCCCGGTTCCTCGCGGTCGAGCTCGCGCAGCGCGGCGACGATCGCCGTCACCTCGTCGGCGGCTTCGGCGGCACCGCCCTCCTCGGTGTCATCGGTCTGGCCGCGATAGCGGATCTCGACCGGATACGTGCGCCCGGACACCTCGATGATCGGCGCCGGGGTTCCGTCCGCCGCCGCGAAGTGTCTCGCGAAGCTCTCGGGGTCGATCGTCGCCGAGGTGATGATGACCTTGAGGTCTGGTCGCTCCGGCAGCAGCCGTGCGAGGTATCCGAGCAGGAAGTCGACGTTGAGCGAGCGCTCGTGCGCCTCGTCGATGATGATCGTGTCGTAGCGGCGCAGCAGCCGGTCGCGGTTGATCTCGTTGAGCAGGATGCCGTCCGTCATCAGCGCGATGCGGGTCTCGTCCGAGACCTTGTCGGTGAATCGCACCTTGTAGCCGACGAGCGTGCCGAGCTCGACCTGGAGCTCCTCGGCGACGCGCTCGGCGATCGTGCGCGCGGCCAGACGGCGGGGCTGCGTGTGTGCGATCCGCTCGCGCCCGAGCTCGAGGCAGATCTTCGGCAGCTGCGTGGTCTTTCCCGACCCCGTGGCGCCCGCGACGATCACGACCTGGTGGTCGCGGATGGCGTCGGCGATCTCGTGGCGGGCAGCGCTGACGGGCAGCTCGGCGGGATACGAGATGACGGGGGAGGACATGGCTCTCCATCGTATGTCGGGATCGGCCTCTACGATCGTCGAATGACGGTCGTGCACAGCCCCACCCAGTGGTTCCACGACTTCGGTCGGCCGCCTCGCATCCTCGGACTCGATGTCGCTCGCGGTCTCGCGATCCTCGGCATGGCCGGGGCTCACATCGGCGAATCCGCATCGTTCGACGCGCTCGATCCCTCGACCTGGGGTGATCTGGTCAACGGGCGCTCATCGATCCTGTTCGCCGTGCTGGCGGGGGTGTCGATCGCACTCATGACCGGGCGCAGCTCGGGCCCCGACCCGGCGCGCATCCCGAGCATCCGACTGCAGCTCGTCGGGCGTGGTGCGGTGATCTTCCTGATCGGCGTGGGGCTCGAGCTGCTGAACACCCCGATCGCGGTGATCCTCACGCTGTACGGCCTTCTCTACGTCGCCGTCATCCCGTTCCTGCGGTGGCAGCCGTGGAAGCTGCTGCTCGCGGCCGGCGTGCTCGCTCTCGCAGGGCCGGCGCTCCTCGCCCTGCTGGCCGTGCTCACGCTGCATCCGTCGGGGCCGGGTATCGATCTCGTGCTCTACGGTTCGTACCCGATCACCGTCTGGCTCGCGTTCGTCTTCGCGGGCATGGCCCTGGGGCGCCTGCATGTGGAGCGACTCGAGACCGCAGCGGTCGCACTCGCGGTGGGGCTCGGACTCATGGTCGTCGGCTACGGGCTCGGCCTCGTCGGAGCGCTTGCGGGTGTGGGTGGCACGGGCGGCGTCAGCGGCACGGCGGGAGTGCCGAGCACGGGATGGACCACCTATCCGGATGCCGTCGCCGACGCCGATCCGCTCGGTGCGGTGCTGGCGGCGGTCTTCGGAGTCGATCCGCATTCGGGAGGCACCGCCGAGATCCTCGGTTCCGGCGGATTCGCGCTCGTGATCATCGCACTGTGCCTTCTGCTCAGCCGTCCACTGCGCGGGATCCTGCTGCCGCTCGCCGCGCTGGGATCCATGCCGCTGTCGGCATACACCGCTCACGTGCTCTCGACCGCGCTGATCGGCGGACCCGGCGGCTTCTTCACGAGCAACGAGTTCTGGGTCGGCACAGCGATCACGCTGCTGCTGGCGACGACCCTCTGGTCGATCTTCGTGGGACGCGGCCCGCTCGAGCGGCTCGCAGGCGGAGCAGCCTCGGCGATGGCGACCCCGCCGGCCTCCGGTGCTCCTAGGCTGGATGCATGACGATTCCTGCACTCGAACTGAACGACGGCAACTCCATCCCCCAGCTCGGCTACGGCGTCTTCAAGGTGCCGGCCGACGAGACCGAGCGCGCCGTGAGCGAAGCGCTCGAGATCGGCTACCGCCACATCGACACGGCGGCCATCTACGGCAATGAAGAGGGCGTGGGAGCCGCGATCGCCGCATCCGGCATCGCGCGCGACGAGCTCTTCGTCACGACGAAGCTGTGGAACGACCGCCACCACGACGACGAGCCGAACAAGGCGATCGCCGAGAGCCTCGAGAAGCTCGGACTCGACGCGGTCGACCTGTACCTCGTGCACTGGCCCACGCCGGCGAAGGACGACTACGTGCACGCCTTCGCGAAGCTCGTCGAGCTGCGTGAGGCGGGACTCACCCGCAGCATCGGCGTCTCGAACTTCCTCGTGCCGCATCTCGAGCGCGTGGTCGCCGAGACGGGCGTGACCCCCGCGGTCAACCAGATCGAGCTGCACCCGGCCTATCAGCAGCGCGACATCGTCGACTGGGCGACCGAGCGCGGCATCCGCATCGAGTCGTGGGGTCCGCTGGGACAGGGCAAGTACGACCTCTTCGGTACTCCGGCGATCGCCGAGGCCGCCGCAGCTCACGATGTCACCCCCGCCCAGGCGGTGCTGCGCTGGCATCTGCAGAAGGGGTTCATCGTCTTCCCGAAGTCGGTGCGTGCCGAGCGGCTGCGCGAGAACCTCGATGTGTTCGGGTTCGAACTGACCGATGCCGAGATCGCGGCGATCGACGCGCTCGACCCGCTCGACGGCTCGGGCCGCGTGGGCGCGCACCCGAACGACGTCAACTGAGGCGTTCCGTTTCGACAGATGACGCCCCGTGTCGCGCATGGCGACACGGGGCGTCGTCGTGAGTAGCGTCGTCGGCATGACAGCTCCCTACCGTGTCGTCGCCGTGTCCGGCTCTCTGCACGAACCCAGCAAGACCACGGCTCTGATCCGTGCGATCGCCGGTGCTGTCGCCGAACGCACCGCGGTCGATATCGAGGTCATCGAGTTGACCGACATCGGCCCCTCCCTCGCGGGAGCACTGTCGCGCGACCAGCTGCCCGAGCGCGTCGAGGAGAAGCTCGTGGCCATCGAGCAGGCCGACCTGCTGATCGTGGGCAGCCCCGTCTACCGCGCATCGTTCACCGGACTCTTCAAGCACCTGTTCGACTTCGTGGGTCAGTACGAGCTCGTCGGTAAGCCGGTGCTGCTGGCCGCGACCGGCGGCGGCGAGCGCCACGCGCTCATCATCGAGCACCAGCTGCGTCCGCTGTTCGCGTTCTTCCAGGCGCTGACGCTGCCGGTCGGCGTGTATGCGAGCAACACCGATTTCGACGGCTACGTGATCTCGTCGGACGTTCTGCAGGCGCGGATCGCGCTCGCCGCCGACCGTGCGCTGCCCTTGGTCGGCTATGCCGCGTCGCGCCCTGCCGAGCCGCTTCTCGTCTCCTGACGCCGCCCGGCTTCCGCCGCGCCCTCGGGCCCGCGTAGCGTAAAGGGATGACCAACCGGCTCGCCGACACGCTCAGTCCGTACCTGCGCGCACACGCCGACAACCCCGTCGACTGGTACCCGTGGGGACCGGAGGCCTTCGCCGAGGCCGAGCGCCGCGGCGTGCCGCTGCTCATCTCGATCGGCTACTCGACCTGTCACTGGTGCCACGTGATGGCGCGCGAGTCGTTCGCCGATCCCGTGACGGCGGCGGCGATCAATCAGGACTTCGTGGCGGTCAAGGTCGACCGTGAGGAGCATCCCGACGTCGACGGCGCGTACATGGCCGCAGCATCCGCGTTCACGCAGAACCTCGGCTGGCCGCTCACCGTGTTCGCCACGCCCCGGGGGCGAACGTTCTACGCGGGTACCTACTGGCCGCCGGTCGCGCGGCAGCCGATGCCCGCCTTCCGCGATGTGCTCGCTGCGGTGCACGAGGCGTGGACGGTGCGGCGCGCGCAGGCCGAGGAATCGGCGGATGCGGTGACCGCGGCGCTCGCGCAGGCCGCCGCATCCGCTCCGTCGGATCTGCCGGATGCCGGTGCGATCGCCGCAGCCGCCCGTGCGATCGCTGCACGCGAGGACCCGCAGTTCGGCGGTTTCGGCGGCGCACCGAAGTTCCCGGTGGCCACCACGCTGAGCTTCCTGCAGAGCCCGCTCGTGCGTCGCGAGGCTCCGGATGCGGCGGCGACCGCCGATCGGGCACTCGCCGCCATGGCGGCGTCCGCTCTGCGGGATGAGGACGGCGGGTTCTTCCGCTACGCGACGCAGCGGGACTGGACCGTGCCGCACTACGAGCGCATGCTGACCGACAACGCCCAGCTGCTGCAGGTGGCCCTCGACGCCGGGGATATGCCGACGGTGCACGGGGTGGCGGACTTCCTGCTGCGCACGCTGCGGCGCGATGGCGGCGGATTCGGTGCCGCACAGGACTCGGAGTCGTGGATCGACGGGCAGCGCAGTGAGGGCGGCTACTATCTGCGGCCGGTCAGCGAGCGGAGCGGGCTCGCGGAGCCCGCTGTCGACGGCAAGGTCATCACGGGCTGGAACGGTCTCGCGATCGCGGCGCTCGCTCGGGCGGGCGCCGCGTGCGCCGAACCCGTGTGGGTGACGGCCGCGGTCGACGCCGCCGAACACGTGCTGCGGGTGAACCGGGATGCCGCAGGCGTCCTGGTGCGCGCGTCGCTCGACGGCGTGGCGTCGTCAGCCGTCGCGACCACCGCCGACGCCGCGCTTCTCGCGGACGGACTGTTCGCGCTGGCTCTTGCGACCGGCGACGCAGCGTGGGCTCGCGAGGGACTGACGCTGCTCGACACGGCTCTCGCGGGGATCGACGGAGACCCTCTGCTGACCGTTCACGGCATCGCGACGGCGCCGGATCAGACCGACGGAGACCTTCCCTCGGGCGCCGCGGCCGTCGCCGCCGCCTCCCTCACGGCGTGGCTGCTGGGAGCGGGGGATCGGTATCGGGACGCCGCCGTCGAGTCGGTGAGCGCGCACGCCGCTCGGGCCGTCGAGCAGCCGTTCGCCCACGGCAGCCTGCTGCGGGTCGCTGCGGGGCTCGTCGACGCTCCGCGACAGGTCGTGGTGGTCACCGCACAGCCCGACGGCGCGCTCGCTTCGGCCGCCCGCGGCCTCGATGCCGATGCGGTGGCGATCGTCTCCCCGACACAGGCCCGAGCGTTCGCCGCCGCCGGATTCGAGCTCTTCGAGGGCAAGGCCGACGGGTCCGAGCAGGCGTTCGACTGCCGCTCGTTCGTCTGTCGGCTGCCGGTGAGCGATCCGGCCCAACTGTCGCACGCGCGCTGATCGGGTTCAATAGAACGGAGATCGGGTGCTGTCAGCGCTCCAGACTGACATCGCACCGCAGGAGGCACACGCATGACCGAGGTTCCCACCACCACGACGACGACCAAGGGTCTGCACCCGGGTCTCACCCGCCGCCAGATCTCGATGATGGGACTCGGCGGCGCGATCGGCGCCGGGCTCTTCGTCGGATCCGGTCAGGCGATCGGCATCGCCGGGCCCGCCGTGCTCATCTCGTATCTCGTCGCCGGCGGCATCGTGGTGCTGGTCATGGCGATGCTGGCCGAGATGGTCGCCGCTCGTCCGAGCTCCGGCGCGTTCAGCTCGTATGCGCAGCGCGCGATGGGGCGCAGTGCCGGAAGCGCGGTGGGATGGCTCTACTGGGTCCAGCTCGTCGTGGTGATCGCCGCTGAGGCGACGGGCGCCGCCGGCATCGTGTCGGCCTGGGTTCCCGGCATCCCCGCCTGGGTCTGGGTGCTCGTGTTCGTCGTGGCGCTGACCGCGGTCAACCTGTTCGGCGTGCGCAACTACGGCACCTTCGAGTTCTGGTTCGCGGCGATCAAGGTCGCGGCGATCATCGCGTTCCTGGTGGTCGGTGTGTGCGCGATCGTCGGGCTCTTCCCCGGCGTGCCGGCGACCGGCGTCGGCAACCTGTTCGACAACGGCGGTTTCGCCCCGACCGGCCTGCCCGGGGTCGCAGCGGCTCTCCTGATCGTGATGTTCGCGTTCGGCGGGACCGAGGTCGTGGCGATCGCCGCCGCCGAGTCCGATGATCCCGCGCGCAACATCCGCCGCATCGTGCGCGAGGTGCTCGTGCGCATCCTGATCTTCTACGTCGGCTCGATCTTCGTGATCGTGTCGGTGCTGCCGTGGAACGATCCCGCCGTCGCGGAGGGGCCGTTCTCAGCCGTCCTCGAGACGCTGCGCGTGCCCGGCGTCGGTCTGGTGATGGACCTCATCGTCGTGATCGCGCTGCTCTCGGCGATGAACGCGAACATCTACGGCGCGTCGCGCATGGCGTACTCGCTCGGCGAGCGGGGCCTCGCCCCGGCGGCGACCACGCGCACCACCGCGAAGGGCGTGCCGGTGGTGGCGGTGCTCGCCTCGGTCTCCTTCGGTTTCGTCACGGTGGGTCTGAACTGGGCGTTCCCGGATGTGGTGCTCCCGGTGCTCCTGAACGTCGTGGGGTCGACCGTCCTGATCATCTGGTCGGCCACGGCGGTGTCGCAGATCATCCTCCGCCGTCGCGCGGACCGCACAGGAGAGCAGATGCCCATGCGCATGTGGGGCTTCCCCTGGTTGTCGTGGCTGTGCCTGGCCCTGCTCGCCGGGGTCATCGCCCTCGCGATGACCGATGAGGCCGCGCGGGCGCAGCTGCTGCTGACGATCGGCTTGACGGCCGTGCTGCTCGTCGTCGCGCGCCTCACGCGTCGCCGAGTCTGAGGGGAGACCGGCCGGGATCAGACCCAGCCCGGCAGCCAGTTGTGCAGCAGCCAGAAGTCGTAGGGCACGCTGACGCCGGTCCACACCGGATAGTAGAACGCCGAGACCAGCACGACGACCGCGAGGAACACCATGACCGTGCGCTCGCCCGCCTGGCGTCGGTGCAGCGGGTCTTCGCGTCGACCCGCGATCACGCGCAGCACGACCGCGAGACCGATCACGAGGAAGGGCGCCATCGCCACCGTGTAGAACTGGAAGATCGTGCGCTCGGGGAACATGAGCCAGGGGACATAGGTCGCTGCGAGACCGACCAGCGGGAACGTCAGTGCCGGATCGATCGGTCGCCGGGCGATCCAGGCGCGCACGAGACGGTAGATCAGGTACCCGGCGGCCGCGATGCTCGCGTACCAGATCAGCGGATTCGGGATCGTCGAGATCACCGCGATGCAGTGGTCGACTCCGCAGGGTGCCGGGTCCGTGCCGACCCAGACGGCCGTCGGTCGCAGCAGCAGCGGCCACTGCCACGCCGGGCTGGCGTAGGGATGCCCGCTGGTCAGTCCGACATGGAAGTTGAGGATCGACTGGTGGTAGTTCCACAGCGCGATGAACGGGTTCGGGTCGCTGTCACGGGCGTACCCGCCCTCGGTCACGAGCCAGCCGGTCCAGCTCACGAGATACGTGGCGAACGCGGGGAACACGAGCAGCACGAACGACACCGGACCCTGGCGGAACGCCGCTGAGCTCGGCCACAGCACCACGCCCGCGCGGCGACGGGCCAGCGCATCGGTCACGACGGCGTAGAGACCGAACGCGGCGAGCGCGTAGAGGCCCGACCATTTGACGGCGCATCCGGCCCCGAGGGCGACTCCCGCGGCGATCAGCCAGGGCCGCCGCCAGAGCACCCGTCCCCAGAGCGGCTCAGGCGCGTCGGCGTCGGCATCGATGCGTTCGAGCACCGGGATCGTGCGTTCACGGTCGATCAGGATGAACAGGGCGCCGAGCATCACGAAGAACGTGAGCGGTCCGTCGAGCAGGGCGGTGCGGCTCATCACGATGCTCAGGCCGTCGATCGCGAGCAGCGAGCCGGCCACGGTGGCGACGACGATCGAGCCGGTCAGACGGCGTGCGACGAGATAGACCAGCAGCACGGTGGCGGTGCCCAGCAGCGCTGTCGCGAGCCTCCATCCCACGGAGTTGTCGGGCCCGCCGATCGACATGCCGAGGGCGATCAGCCACTTGCCCAGCGGCGGATGCACGACGAACGACCCGTTGTCGGCGAGCGGCAGCTCCTGCAGGGTGATGAACGCCTCGTTCGCCTTCTCTCCCCATGTGCCCTCGTAGCCCAGCGTCCACAGCGACCACGCGTCTTTGACGTAGTAGGTCTCGTCGAAGGCGAGCTGGTGCGGGTGGCCCAGGTTGACCAGGCGCAGCACCGCCGCGACGACGGTCACGATGAAGGGCGCGAACCACCGCAGCATCCGTCCCCAGCCGGGGTCGTCGAGCAGTCGGTCGCGCAGCTGCCCGTAACGCGTCAGGCGCTCTTCGGGAGCGGGCATCAGGGGCACGGGCGCTGTCACCGCTCCAGCCTAGACAACCCGGGTCCGCGGCGACCCGGGTTCGAGGCGGGCTGCGGCCTCGGTCGGCCTAAGCTGGGCGGGTGATCATCCTCGCCGCCACGCCGATCGGAAACCTCGGGGATGCGTCCCGCCGCCTGATCGAGGTGCTCGAGAACGCCGAGGTCGTGGTCGCAGAAGACACGCGCACCACCGGGCGGCTGCTGCAGGCGCTGCAGATCGTCAACAGGCCGCGCCTGATCGCGCTGCACGACCACAACGAGAAGCAGAAGTCGGCCGAGCTCGCGACGCTCGCGATCGAGCAGGACATCGTGGTCGTCAGCGACGCAGGGATGCCGGCGATCAGTGATCCGGGGTATGCGCTCGTCGCCGAGGCGGTGGCGCAGGGCGTGACGGTGACCGCGATCCCGGGGCCGAGCGCCGTCATCATGGCGCTCGCGATCTCGGGGCTGCCCACCGACCGTTTCACGTTCGAAGGCTTTCTGCCGCGCAAACCGGGGGAGCGGCGGTCGACGCTCCGCGCCCTCGCCTCCGAACCCCGCACGATGGTCTTCTTCGAATCACCCGCCCGACTGGCGTCCGCGCTCGCCGACATGGGTACCACGCTCGGTGACGACCGCCGCATCGCCGTCTGCCGCGAGCTGACGAAGTTCTACGAGGAGGTCCGTCGCGGCACCGCGGCCGAGCTCGTCGAGTGGGCTTCGGCGGGGGTCAAGGGCGAGATCGTCGTCGTCGTCGAAGGAGCTGCGCCTCGGGAGTCGTCCGCCGAAGACGCTCTCGCGCAGGTGCAGCGACTGGTCGCATCCGGTGTGCGTCTGAAAGAGGCGTGCGCCGAGGTCGCCGCGGCGACCGGGCTGTCGTCTCGCGACCTGTACCAGGCAGCACTCGCCGCGCGCAGCTGATGCGCGAGGCCTCGGATGCCGCGATCGCTGCGGCGTACGACGCGCGGGCCGTGGAGTACGTCGAGCTCGCCGGTGCGATCGAGCAGATGGACCCCCGGGATGCTGCGGTCATCGGGGCCTGGCGCGCCACGACCTCGGGGCGGCTGCTGGATGCCGGTTGCGGCCCCGGGCACTGGACCGCCTTCCTGAGCCGCGGCGAACGCGTGCCCCAGGGGGTCGACCTGTCTGCGGAGTTCATCGCGACGGCGAAGGAACGGCATCCCGGCATCTCTTTCGACGTCGGCTCGTTCCGCGACCTGCCGTTCGAAGCAGGGGCGGTCGGCGGCATCCTCGCCTGGTACTCGCTGATCCACACCTCTCCGCCTGACGTCCCCGGGATACTCGAAGAGTTCGCTCGCGTGCTGTCTCCCGGAGGCAGCATCCTGATCGGCTTCTTCGACGGCGAGCCGCGCGAGCCGTTCGCGCATGCCGTCGCTCCGGCGTGGTTCTGGTCGGCTGAGGCGCTGAGCGGACTCCTGCACGACTCGGGCTTCGAGGTCATGTCGAGCGAGACCCGCGGCCGCGAAGCCGGTGAGATCAGCGCCCGCCCTCACGGCTCGCTCGAAGCGCGCAGGCGGTGACTCGCTCGCCGGGTAGCCTGGTGCACACGCAAGCGGAGGAGGACCGAGCGTGAGCAAGAAGGCGACCGTCTACGACGTCGCAGACCGCGCCGGAGTGTCGATCGCGACGGTCTCCCGCGTGCTGCGACAGCCGGATGCCGTGCGCCCCGCCACGCGCGAGCGCGTGCTCGACTCCGTCTCCGCGCTCGGCTACGTGCCCAGTGGCAGCGCCCGCGGTCTGGCCGAGCGCCGCACCGGAGTGCTCGGGCTGTACTTCCCCGGTTTCGATGCCTCGGAGGACGCGCCCGTCCTCGACGTGCTGGCCGACGAGCAGGGCGAGGCACCGCCGTTCACGGTCGAGCAGGCGTCCGCCGACGCGGGAGCACCGCATCCGACCATGCTGTTCCTCGACGAGGTGCTGCGGGGAGCGGAGCTCGAGGCCTGGAAGCAGGGTTTCGTGCTCATGATCGGCGTCGGCCGCGACGATCCGACGCGTGAGACCGTGCGTGACATCGCCGGACGCGTCGACGGGCTGATGGTGCTGGCGCAGAGCGTGCCCGACGACGTGCTCGCCCGGCTCGCTCAGCGGATCCCCGTGGTCGTGCTCTCGGGGCCGGCGCGCGGCGACAGCTACGACCACGTCACCGTCAGCAACGCCGAGGCGATGTCGGAGCTGACCAGACTGGTGCTCGCCCAGGCCGACGAGGGGACGCTCGCTTTTCTCGCCGGCCCCGAGGACTCGCCCGACGGTGCCCAGCGCTGGGAGGGTTTCGCCGCGGCGGTCGCCGAGGCGGGCATCGCGACGGATGCCGTGACGGTGCTGCGCGGCGACTTCACCCGCGCGTCCGGGCGACGGGCGGCCGAGCAGCTGATCGCCGACGGCGCCCCCGCCGCACTCATCGCCGCGAACGACCAGATGGCCCTCGGGGCGATCGACGCGTTCCGCTCGGCCGGCATCCGCGTGCCCCACGATGTCCGCGTCACGGGCTTCGACGGCATCGAGGCGGCGGCGCTGTCGCGTCCCGCCCTCACCACCGTTCGCCAGCCGATGATCGATCTCGGGCGGGCCGCCGTGCAGCTGCTCTCGCGACGTCTCGAGAACCCGGACGGCCAGCCGATGACGGTGCGACTGCCCGTGCAGATCCTGGTCCGCGAGAGCTCCCAGCGCCCCGAGTGAACCGCTGGCGGCGTTCAGGCGCGGTCGTGCAGGGTGATGCGGTAGCCGTCGGGGTCGGCGAACGTGAACGTGCGACCGAACGGGCCGTCGATCGGATCGGCCACGATCGTGCGGCCGTCGGCGACGAGGGCGTCGTGGATCTCCTGGACATCCGTGGCGTGCAGCCAGACCGCCGTGCCGATCCCGGGCTGATCGACGGAGTCGAGGTCGGTCCCCGGGGCGAGGTCGCGCAGCGCGAAGGCGATCGGCGTCGTCTCGAAGACCACGGCGTGAGGCGGACCCGCCGGCGATCTGACGAGTCCGAGGTAGCGCTCGTAGAACGCCTGTGAGGCGTCGAGGTCGCGCACCTGCAGGGAGATGAAGTCGGGTCCGGTGACGGGCATGATCGTGCTCTTTCCTTTTCGTGTCAGTTATCTGACATGCTTGAACCTATGTCAGAATACTGACATGAGTCAAGACCGAGCCGGCATCGACCTCGACACCTCGCTGGGCTACCTGGTGAAGGAGGCGTCGAGCGCTCTCCGCGTCGAGATGGAGGCGGTGCTGAAGCCTCTCGGCATGACGATCACGCACTACTCGTGTCTCGAACTCCTCGCTCAGCGGCCGGGGCTCTCGAACTCTGAACTCGCTCGGGGAGCGTTCGTCACGCGTCAGTCGATGAACGTGCTCCTTCAATCGCTCGAGCGCGAAGGATTCGTCTCGCGGGCCGACGAGGCTCCGGTCGGCAAGGCGCTGCCGACCAGCCTGACGCCGAAGGGGCGCAAGAGCCTCGCCGCGGCGACGGCCGCCGTCCGCTCTGTCGAGGTCAGGATGCTCACCGGGATGACCTTGGAGGAGCAGTCCGCCGCGCTCCGCGCTCTGCGGAGCATGGTCGACTCGCTGCGACGCGTCCCCGAGTGAGACCGGGTCCTGATACCGCTCCCACGCCCGTCGCAGCAGGGGATCGGGGGAATCGGGGGTGATGCGAGGGGTTGCAGGGGTAAATGTATGCGCTTACAATTGCTCATGCGGCTTCGGCCGCGGGGTGCCCCGACCCGTGGGACCCCCTTCATGACACAGACGACATGAGGTGGCAGTGTGGCGAAGACGCACATGCTCCGACGCTGGCGGAGAGCGGCGATCGCGGGACTGGCGGCAGCAGCCGTCGCGCTCAGCGGTTGCAGCATCCAGATCAGTTCGCAGCCCGATCCGTCGATCGGCGACGACACGATGCTCATCAATGCGGACAAGGGGAATCCGTTCTTCACGCGGAACTTCAATCCGTACCTGACGAACACGCGCACGGCATCGCGGTGGATCTACGAGCCCCTGATCCTGGTGAACCCGCTGGACGGAACCCTGAACCCCTGGCTCTCGAGCGAATGGTCGCAGCCCGACGCACGCACGGTCGTGATGACCATCCGCGACGGCGTCGAATGGAGCGACGGCGAGAAGCTGACGCCCGATGACGTGGCGTTCACGTTCCAGCTGCTGAAGGACAACCCCTCGCTCGACATCAAGGGCGCCTGGCAGCACCTCGAGTCCGTCGAGGTCGAGGGCGACGACGTCATCATGCATCTGCAGACGGATGACGCACCCTCGCTGCCGATCCTCGGTCAGACCATGATCGTGCCCGAGCACCTCTGGTCCGACGTGAAGAACCCGGACACGTACCGCAACGAAGAGCCGGTGGGCACCGGACCCTTCTTGCTGGGCAACTACAACGACCAGCAGTACTCGGTCGACAAGAACCCCGACTACTGGCAGGCCGACAAGATCGAGATCGAGCACATCATCCTGCCGTCCACGAACTCCCAGCTCGACACCGTCACGCGCGGATACGACTGGGCCTACTCGTTCATCTCCGACGTCGAGGGCACCTGGGGCGCGGCGAGCGAGCACAACGCCTGGTGGTTCCCGCCGGGCGGTGTGATCGCGCTGATGCCGAACCTCGAGGTCGCGCCGTTCGGCGACGTGAACGTGCGTCGCGGCATCGCCCTCTCGCTCGATCGTGCCGAGATCGCCGAGACCGCCTCCGAGGGCTACATGGAGCCCGCCGGTCAGACCGGACTCATCCTGCCCAACCAGCAGGAGTATCTCGACCCGAGCATCCCTGATCAGGGCATGATCACGCAGGACACGGATGCTGCGCTGGCGGCCTTCGCCGAGTCCGGCTACACGCTGCAGGGCGACCGACTCGTGGGTCCCGACGGCGAGCAGCTGGAGTTCGCGCTCACCACCGCCAACGGATACTCCGACTGGACCCGTGCGGCGCAGACCGTGCAGAGCCAGCTGGCGAAGGTCGGCGTCAAGGTCAGCCTCAAGCTGCCGCAGCCGGCCGGCTACCAGAATGCCATCAGCAACGGCGACTTCGAGATGGCGATCGGCGGCATGGGCAACGGCGACGTCTACCAGGCGTTCAACAACCTGCTCTCGAGCGAGTTCTATGTGCCGTCCGGGTCCGGCGAACCCACCGCCAACAACTTCGAGCGCTATCGCTCGGATGAGGCGGATGCTCTGCTCGCCGAGTACCGCGAGACGGTCGACCCCGCCCGTCAGACCGAGATCGTGAACGAGCTGCAGGGCATCGTCTACGACGACCTGCCCGTGATCGGGCTGTACTACGGCGGCATCTGGGGTCTGTTCAACGACTCCAAGTTCACCGGCTGGCCCACAGAGGACGACCCCTACATGATTCCGCAGAACTACGACTCCGCTCCGCTGGGCATCTTCACCCGGCTCGAGCGCGCGAAGGGGGATGACGACTGATGAAGTATGTCCTCCAGAAGCTCGGCCTCTTCGTGCTCACGCTGTGGGCGGCGGTCACGCTGAACTTCTTCCTCCCGCGACTCATGCCGGGCTCTCCCGCCGACGCCGCGGTCGCGAAGCTCGCGCAGAACGGCCCGGTGTCCGACGCGACTCGTGCCGCGATCGAAGCCCAGCTGGGTGTGCCCACCGGTTCGATCTGGGATCAGTACGTGACCTACCTCGGTCAGGTCGCACGACTCGACTTCGGCGTCTCGTACACGTTCTACCCGCAGACCGTGTCGAGCATGGTCTCGACCGCGCTTCCCTACACGATCGGCCTGGTCGGCATCGTCACGATCCTCGCGTTCGTGATCGGCACGCTGATCGGCACGGCCGCCGCGTGGCGTCGTGGCACCTGGCTCGATTCGCTCCCGACACTGACGGGCTCGTTCCTCAGCACCTTCCCGTATTTCTGGACGGCGCTGCTGCTGCTGTTCTTCTTCGGGTACGTGCTGCACTGGTTCCCGACGACCGGGGCGTACGCGGCCACCACCACCCCCGCGTTCAGCTGGGACTTCATCGTCGACCTCGTGCAGCATGCGGTGCTGCCGGCGGTGACGATCCTGTTGACCTCGCTCGGCGGCTGGATCATCGGCATGCGCAACGCCATGATCAACACGCTGGGTGACGACTACGTGACCTTCGCCGAGGCGAACGGACTGCACGGGCGCACGATCGCGCTCCGCTATGCCGCCCGCAACGCGATCCTGCCGAACCTCACCGGCTTCGGGCTCACGCTCGGCGGAGTGGTCGGCGGATCCATCCTCGTGGAGCAGGTGTTCGGGTATCCGGGCATCGGGTATCTGCTCTTCAACGCCGTGATCGGGCAGGACTACCCGCTCATGCAGGCGCTCTTCCTGATGATCACCGTGAGCGTGCTCGTCGCCAACTTCCTCGTCGACATCCTGTACGGCGTGCTGGATCCAAGGACTCGCCGATGACCTCCACCATGAATGTCAAGGTTCCCGCCGACCGGATCGCGGCTCCCAGCCCGTGGCGCTCGTTCGCCCGGATGGTGGGCACCCTCTGGTCCAACGGCAAGGCCCGACTGGGTCTCATCATCCTCGGCCTGTTCGTGCTGGTCGCGGTGTTCGCGCCGCTGCTCGCGCCCTACGGCCCGAAGGAGAACTCTTTCGAGCGCAATGCGGATGCCTCGTGGGCGCACTGGCTCGGCACGACCGCCGCAGGTGAAGACGTGCTCAGTCAACTCATCTACGGCTCGCAGATCAGCCTGCTGGTCGGCATGGCCGCCGGCATCCTGTCGACGATCGTCGCGGTGCTGATCGGACTCAGCTGGGGCTACATGCGCGGATTCCTGGGTGAGGTGGTCGGCTTCATCGTCAACCTCTTCCTCGTGATCCCCGGGCTGCCGTTGATGATCGTGATCGCCGCGTACTTGCAGAACGGCGGCATCCTGATGATCATCGCCGTGATCGTCGTCACCGGGTGGGCCTGGGGCGCGCGCGTGCTGCGCAGTCAGACCCAGTCGCTTCGAGGCAATGACTTCGTCACCTCGGCGCAGTTCTCGGGAGACAGTCGGGCGCGCATCGTGTTCCGGGAGATCCTGCCGAACATGACCTCGATCATCGCGGGAACGCTCTTCGGGGCGGCGACCGCGGCGATCCTCGCCGAGGCGGGCCTCGAGTTCCTCGGACTCGGCGACTCGAGCATCGTCAGCTGGGGCACCATGCTCTACTGGGCGCAGAACTCCAACTCTCTGCTCACCGGGCAGTGGCTGCTGCTGTTCGCCCCGGGTCTGTGCATCGCCCTGCTCGCTCTGAGCCTGACACTGATCAACTTCGGCGTGGATGGGATCTCCAATCCACGCCTGCGAGAGGGGAAGGGCCGATGAGCGCCATGGAAGCGAATGCCCCCGGGGGCGACGTGCTGCTGGATGTCCAGGGCCTGTCGGTCGAGTACGCCTCGCCGGGCACGACTCCCGTCACGGCCGTCGAGAACGTCTCGTTCACGCTGCGCCGTGGAGAGTTCGTCGGTCTCGTCGGTGAGTCGGGCTCGGGCAAGTCGACGCTCGGCTTCGCGCTGACGCGGCTGCAGAAGCCCCCGGCCCGCATCAGCGGCGGGCGCATCCTGTTCGACGGACGCGACATCCGCGAGCTGAACGCCGAGGAGCTGCGTCGCCAGCGCCAGGGCGGCTTCGCGATGGTGCTGCAGTCGGGCATGAACGCGCTCAACCCGGTGCGCACGGTCGGCAACCACTTCCGTGACATCTTCGCCGCGCATGGTCACGTGCCGCGCGAGGATCGGGATGGCAGGGCGCGCGAGCTGGTCGGCAAGGTGGGTCTCGACCCCGCCGTGCTCGCCCGATACCCGAGCGAGCTCTCGGGCGGCATGCGTCAGCGCACCTCGATCGCCCTCGCCCTCTCGCTCGAGCCGCAGCTCATGGTGTTCGACGAGCCGACCACGGCCCTCGACGTGCTCGTGCAGCACGCCGTCATGGACACGATCAAGGATCTGCAGCGCTCCGAACACTTCACTGCGATCCTGATCAGTCACGATCTGGGCATCGTGCTCGAGGCGACCGACCGTGTGATGGTCATGCACGAGGGGCGGATCGTCGAGGACGCTCCGAGCCTCGACATCCTGCACCGCCCGCAGGACGAGTACACGAGGATGCTGCTCAGCCACTACGCCGACCCGCGGGCCGAGTCGATCTCGATCCCCGGATTCGTCGATCTCGGCACCCGGCGTCGCGAGGGGCGCTCGCGCACCGACCTCACCGAGACCCTGCCCACGGTCTCGCAGCGCGACACCCGTCGCGCCGATGCCGCGATCGTGGTGGAGGGCGTGTCGAAGCGCTACCCGGCTCCGCGCCGCGGCGAGAAGCCCGTGACGGCGGTCGATCATGTCTCCTTCCGGCTCGAACCCGGAGAGGCACTGGCTCTCGTCGGCGCCTCGGGGTCGGGCAAGTCCACGCTCGCGAAGCTGATCACCGGCGTCGAGAAGCCCACCGAGGGCACGGTGCGCTTCGGCGACGTCGATGTCGCGACGCTCCGCCGCCAGGGTCTGCGCGACCTGCGCAAGGACGTGCAGATGGTGTTCCAGGATCCGTATGCCGCGCTCAACCCGCTGCACACGGTGGAGTATGCGCTGAGTCGGCCGATCCGCAACTACACACCGTTGCGCGGCCACGAGGCTCGAGCCCGCGTGCTCGAACTCCTCGAGACCGTGGGGCTGACGCCCGTCGAGCAGTTCGCCGCCAAGTTGCCGCACCAGCTCTCGGGTGGCCAGCGGCAGCGCGTGGTCATCGCCCGCGCACTCGCCAGCGACCCGCAGGTGCTGATCGCCGACGAGCCCGTCTCGATGCTCGACGTGTCGCTGCGCGCCGGCGTGCTCGCCCTGCTCGAGGACCTGCGCGAGAGGTGGGGGATCAGCATGCTCTACATCACGCACGATCTGCTCAGCGCCCGACTCGTCACCGAGAACATCCTCGTGCTCAACGGCGGACGCGTGGTCGAGCGCGGCGAGACCTCGCAGGTGCTGCAGCATCCCGAGGACCCGTACACCGTGCAGCTGCTCGACGCCGTGCCCAACCCATCCCGAATCTCGAAATAGAGAGGAGCACTCGTGCTCACATTCCCTGACGGCTTTCTCTGGGGCGCTGCGACCGCAGCCCATCAGGTGGAGGGGAACAACACGACCAGCAACTGGTGGGCCATGGAGCATGCTCCCGGCTCGCCCATGGTCGAGCCCTCGGGCGACGCGGCCGACCACTTCCACCGGTACCCCGAGGACATGCGTCTGCTGGCGGATGCCGGTCTGAACTCCTACCGCTTCTCGATCGAGTGGGCGCGCATCGAGCCCGAGCGCGGGTTCGTCTCGCGGGCGATGCTCGACCACTACCGCCGCATGATCGACACGGCTCGCGACAACGGGCTCGATCCCACGGTGACGCTGATGCACTTCACGGTGCCGCAGTGGTTCCAGAACGACGGCTTCTGGCGTGCGGATGACGCGGTCGACCTGTTCTCTCGCTACGTCGAGACGGTGCTCCCGATCCTCGAGGGCGTGACCTACGTCTGCACGATCAACGAGCCCAACATCGCGGCGATGCTGGCCGGGGGAGAGGATGCGGCGAACCTCGTCGCCTACGGTCTGCCGAACCCCGACCTCGCGGTCGCCGACACCCTGCTCGACGCCCACCACCGCGCCTCCGAGATCCTGCATTCCGTCTCGGGTGTGCAGGCCGGATGGACGATCGCGACGCAGGCGTTCCACTCCACGGGTGAGCCGGGGGCGGACGAGATGCTCGCCGAGTACGGCGACCCTCGCGACCACTGGTACCTCGACCAGTCGGCCGGCGACGACTTCGTCGGCGTGCAGGCCTACACGCGCACGTTCATCGGGCCGGAGGGTCCGCGGCCCGTCTCCGACGACGTCGAGACGACGCTCACCGGCTGGGAGTTCTTCCCGGAGGCGCTCGAACTGGGTGTGCGCAGCGCCTGGGAGCGCAGCGGCGGCGTGCCGGTGCTGGTGACCGAGAACGGCATCGCGACCTCCGACGACACCCGCCGCATCGCCTACACGCAGGGCGCTCTCGAGGGCCTGCATCGCGCGATCTCCGACGGCATCGAGGTGAAGGCCTATCAGCACTGGAGTGCGCTCGACAATTACGAGTGGGCGAGCGGCTTCCGCCCGACCTTCGGGCTGATCGGCTTCGACCACGAGACGTTCGAGCGGTCGCCGAAGCCGTCTCTCGCGTGGCTCGGCGAGGTCGCTCGTCGCAACGGGCTCTGAGCCGCACGGCCCCGGGGCACTGCCCCGGGGTTACGCTCGGTTCATGAGCCACGCCGCCCGCACACCCCGCAGGGACGGGCTGCGAGCGGCGGCCGCCGGACTCAGCGCGGCCGTCGTCGCGGTCGGCCTCGCCGAACTCGTCGCGGCCCTCGTCGAGCCGAGCGCGAGCCCCTTCGCCGTGATCGGCGGCGGGCTCATCGACCTGGCGCCCAGCTGGGCGAAGGATGCGGCGATCGCGCTGTTCGGCACCGGCGACAAGATCGCGCTCCTCACAGGGATCGCCGTCGTGCTCGCGGCCATCGCCGCGCTCGCCGGAATCCTGGAGTCCCGCAGAGCCGGTGTGGGGTCGACGATCCTCGCGGCGCTCGGTGTGATCGCACTCGTCGCAGCGATGATCCGACCCGGCGCCGGACCCTTCGCCTGGCTGCCCGGTCTCATCGCAGGCATCACCGCGGTCGTCGCACTGCGGCTGCTCGTGCGCAGACTCCACCCTGTTCCGTATGCGCGCCCGGATGCTGAGGAGCGGCGCCGATTCCTGCTCTGGACGATCGGTGTCGCAGCCACGGGCGCCGCAGCGCTCATCGTCGCCAACGTCGCTCGCGGTGCCACCCGCTCGATCGAGGCGGTGCGTGAGGCACTGCGCCTGCCGTCTCCGGTTGGCTCCGCTCCAGCCGTGCCGGCAGGAGCGGAGCTCGACATCCCGGGCCTCGCCCCCGTCGTCACGCCGAACGCGCAGTTCTACCGCATCGACACCGCGCTGATCGTGCCGCGCATCGACCCGGCCGACTGGTCGTTGCGCATCCACGGGATGGTCGAGCGCGAGGTCGTGATCTCGTGGGACGAGCTGCTCGCCCTGCCGATGACCGAGTCGCACGTGACACTCGCCTGCGTGTCGAACGAGGTCGGCGGCGACCTGATCGGCAACGCCCTGTGGCTCGGTCATCCCGTGCGCGAGCTGCTCGCGCGCGCGGGCGTCGACCGGGATGCCGACATGGTGCTGTCCAGGTCGTCAGACGGGTTCACCGCATCCACTCCTCTCGAGGCGCTCACCGACGACCGCGACGCTCTGCTCGCCGTCGGCATGAACGGCGATCCGCTGCCGATCGAGCACGGCTTCCCGGCGCGCATGGTCGTTCCCGGGCTCTACGGCTATGTGTCGGCGACCAAATGGGTGACCGAGCTCGAAGTCACGCGGTTCGACCGGGCCACGGCGTACTGGACCGACCGCGGGTGGTCCGAGCGGGGGCCGGTCAAGCTGCAGTCGCGCATCGATGTGCCCCGCCGCGGCGTTCGGCTCGAGCCGGGTGATGCGGTGATCGCCGGCATGGCCTGGCAGCAGCACGTGGGCGTCGAGGGCGTCGAGGTGCGGATCGACGAGGGCGAGTGGCGTCGCGCCGAGCTCGCCTCTGCGATCTCCGACGACACCTGGGTGCAGTGGCGTCTCGACTGGGCGGCCGAGAGCGGCGATCACACGATCGAGTGCCGGGCCCTCAGCGCTGATGGCGAGACGCAGACCTCCGATCCGGCCGATGTCGTGCCCGACGGCGCCCAGGGCTGGCACCGCATCGAGGTCTCGGTCGCCTGAGCGTAACGACCCCCGCATCCCACCTAGAATTGACCGCATGCCCGCTGGCGAATCGTTTTACATCACCACGCCCATCTACTACCCCTCCGACGTGCCTCACATCGGCCACGGGTACACCTCGGTGGCGGTCGACGCGCTCGCGCGCTGGCACCGTCAGAGCGGCGATGACACGTGGATGCTCACGGGCACCGACGAGCACGGCCAGAAGATGCTCCGCGCGGCGGCGGCGAACAACGTCACTCCGCAGGAGTGGGTCGACAAGCTCGTCACCGAGTCCTGGTTCCCGCTGCTGAAGACCCTCGACGTGGCGAACGACGACTTCATCCGCACCACGCAGGAGCGGCATGAGGAGCGCGTCAAGAAATTCGTGCAGGCGATCTACGACCGCGGCTACATCTATGCCGGCGAGTACGAGGCCCTCTACTGCGTGGGCTGCGAGGAGTTCAAGCCCGAGGCCGAGATCCTCGACGGCACCGGCCCGTTCGAGGGTCTGAAGGTGTGTGCGATCCACTCCAAGCCTCTCGAGCTGCTGCAGGAGAAGAACTACTTCTTCAAGCTCAGCGAGTTCCAGGACCGGCTGCTCGACCTCTACAAGACCCAGCCCGATTTCATCCGCCCCGAGTCGGCGCGCAACGAGGTCGTCTCATTCGTGCGCCAGGGACTCAAGGACCTGTCGATCTCGCGGTCGGCGTTCGACTGGGGCATCGAGGTGCCGTGGGATCCGTCGCACGTCATCTACGTCTGGGTCGATGCGCTGCTCAACTACGCGACAGCTGTCGGGTACGGCGACGACCCCGAGACGTTCGCACGCCGCTGGCCCGCGTATCACGTGGTCGGCAAAGACATCCTGCGCTTCCACGCGGTGATCTGGCCCGCGATGCTGATGGCGGCGGGCGTCGATGTGCCCAAGGGTGTGTTCGCGCACGGCTGGCTCCTGGTCGGCGGCGAGAAGATGTCGAAGTCGAAGCTCACCGGCATCGCGCCCACCGAGATCACCGACGTGTTCGGTTCCGACGCGTACCGCTTCTACTTCCTCTCGGCGATCGCGTTCGGTCAGGACGGATCGTTCTCGTGGGAGGACCTCGCCGCTCGGTATCAGGCCGAGCTCGCGAACGGCTTCGGCAACCTCGCCTCCCGCACCACGGCGATGATCGAGAAGTACTTCGACGGCGTCGTGCCGCCGCCCGCCGAGTACCTCGAACAGGATCTGGTGATCCAGCGACTGGTCGCTCGGGCGACCACCGATGCGGACGCCGCCGTCGAGCAGTTCCGCATCGATGAGGCGATCCGCGCGATCTGGACGATCGTCGACGCTCTCAACGGCTACATCACCGAGAACGAGCCCTGGGCGCTGGCCCGCGACGACGATCAGCGCGCGAGGCTCGGAACAGTCCTCTACACCTGCGCCGAAGGCCTTCGCGCGCTCGCCGTGCTGCTCTCGCCGGTCATGCCGCAGTCGACCGAGAAGCTGTGGGTCGCACTCGGTGCCGCCGAGAGCCTCGGCCGGCTGCTGGACCAGCCGATCCGCGAGGCCGGTGCCTGGGGTGCCCTGCGCCCGGGAACGAGTGTCAACGGCCTCTCGCCGCTGTTCCCGCGGGTGGAGTCGAACGCCTGACCCATGCCGGAGACGTACGTGCAGCGCCGTGACGGCGACGGGCGCAAGGATCTGCGCTACCCCGCGGCTCCCGAGCCCCTCGCGGTGCCGGTGTACGACAACCACGCGCACCTCGAGATCCTCGACGGCGATGAACCGCTGTCGTTGGTCGAGCAGCTCGACAGGGCCGAGGCCGTAGGCATCGCGGGGGTCGTGCAGGCCTCCGGCGACATCGATTCCTCACGCTGGGCGGTCGAGGCGGCGGCATCGGATCATCGCGTGCTCGCCGCCGTCGCGATCCACCCGAACGATGCGCCCACCTATGCGGAGGAGGGGCGTCTCGACGAGGCGATCGCGGTGATCGACGAGCTCGCTGCGCATCCGCGCACGCGAGCGATCGGCGAGACCGGACTGGACTTCTTCCGCACCGAGCCCGAGCGCCGCGCGCCGCAGTTCGCGTCGTTCGAGGCGCACATCGCGCTCGCGAAGAAGCACGGCATCGCGATGCAGATCCACGACCGCGATGCGCATGAGGCTGTTCTCGAGACGTTGACCCGCGTGGGCGCACCCGAGAGGACCGTCTTCCACTGCTTCTCGGGCGATGAGGCGATGGCTCGTCTCTGCGCGGATGCCGGCTACCACCTGTCCTTCGCGGGCAACGTCACGTTCAAGAACGCGCAGAACCTGCGCGACGCGCTGAAGGTCACGCCGCTGGACCGCATCCTGGTCGAGACCGATGCGCCGTTCCTCACGCCGACCCCGCTGCGGGGCCGACCGAACGCGCCGTACCTCGTGCCGATCACCGTGCGGTTCATGGCGGCGGAACTCGGTGTCGAGGTCGACGAGCTGTCGGCGCAGCTCGCCGCGAACACCTTGCGGGTCTACGGCTCGTTCACCGACTGATCCACCGGCGCTGCGCTGACGATCTGCGAGATCGGCTTCCATACCAGCAGCAGCGTCAGGGCGGCGCCGACGAAGGCGAACCACCACGGTCCGGTCAGGCCCCAGATCTGCGCGATCACTCCGCCCAGGGCCTGCCCGATCACCATTCCGCCGAACACGCCGACCATGTTGACCGAGGCGACGCGACCCTGCAGTTCGGCGGGCACCAGGCGCTGGCGCACGGTGGTCGAGATCGTGCCCCAGACGAAGGCGTAGGCGCCGAAGAAGAACATGATCACGAGCGCGACCCACCCGGTGCTCGTGAGGGCGAAGGCCAGGTGCATCAGCACTTCGAGCGTGAGCACGATGCGCATGAGTGTGGCGAACGACACATGTCGCTCGAGCCATCCGAAACTCACCGTGGCGAGGATCCCGCCGATCGCGGAGGCGGTCGTCAGAGCACCGTACCCGACGGCGCCCATGTTCAGGTGCTCGGTGGCGTAGAGCACGAGCACACCCCAGGGGGCGGCCCACGTGACGTTGAACACCAGGATGATCAGCACCAGCATCCGCACCGGGGGGTTGCGCCAGAGCCAGCGCAGCCCTTCGGCGATGTCGGTGTGCACATGCGTCCTGGCCTCTGTGCTCGTCGTCTCGTGGGTTCCTGCGCCCACCGCAGGGCGAGGAGGCACCGGCGTGCGCGCCATGCGCGAGATCAGTGCGACCGCCAGAAGCACGCAGAGCACCTCGACAAGGAACGGCCAGGCCGTGCCCGCCGCGAAGAGGAAGGCACCGAGCGGCGGGCCGGCGAACTGATTCGCGACGAGATACCCCGCCTGCAGGCGGGCGTTTCCGACGCCGAGGTCCGCCGGCTTCACGAGCATCGGCAGCAGCGTGCTGCCCGCCGTGTCGACGAAGACCTCGGCCGTGCCGTAGAGGAATGCGACGGCCAGCACGATCCAGATGTTCGCGGTCCCGGTGAGCAGGAAGACGCACAGGCCCGCGAGCACGATCGCTCGAGCGCTGTTCGCGAACATCACCAGGCGACGCCGATCGAACCGGTCGGCGATCGCACCCGCGTGCAGCCCGAAGAGCAGCCAGGGTAGGAACTGCATGATCGCGCCCGCGGCGACGAGGATCGGCGACGACGTCATCGACGCGATGAGCAGGGGAGCGGCGGCCAGGGCGACACCGTCTCCCACGTTGCTCGTCCACGACGACGCGAGCAGCCAGCGGAAGTCCCTGCCCATGCGCCGTGGTGCGATGAGTTCAATGGGGGAGGGCATCACAGAAGACTACTGGCGGGCTCCGACATCGGCTGCGGCTTCGAAGGCGGGGGCGGTGGGGGACAATGGAGCAATGACAGTCACCCTGCTCGGCGCCACCGAGATCCGCCGCCTCGCCGCCGAGCTCGATGTCACCCCGACCAAGAAGCTCGGACAGAACTTCGTCGTCGACGCGAACACGGTGCGCAAGATCGTGCACGCGGCGCGGGTGCAGCCGGGCGAGCGCGTCGTCGAGGTAGGGCCGGGCCTCGGATCGCTCACTCTCGCGATCCTCGAGACGGGAGCGTCCGTCACCGCCGTCGAGATCGATCACCGTCTCGCCGCCCGACTGCCGCAGACCGTCGTCGAGCACGGGGTGCCCGAAGGGCAGCTGACCGTCGTCGATGCCGACGCGCTGCGTGTGACCGAACTCCCGGGCGACCCCACGGTGCTGATCGCGAATCTGCCGTACAACGTCTCGGTGCCGGTGCTCCTGCACTTCCTCGAGAACTTCTCGTATCTCAAGCGCGGCGTCGTGATGGTCCAGTCCGAGGTGGCCGAGCGCCTGGCGGCGAAGCCGGGCTCCAAGATCTACGGATCGCCCAGCGTCAAGGCCGCCTGGTACGGCGAGTGGCGACTCGCGGGAAACGTGTCGCGGCAGGTGTTCTGGCCCGTGCCCAATGTTGACAGCCTGCTCGTGGGATTCGACCGCTCCGACGGCGAACGTGGTCCGGAAGACGAGCGACGCCGCACTTTCGCGATCGTCGACGCCGCGTTCAACCAGCGACGCAAGATGCTGCGCCAGGCCCTCTCTGGCCTCTTCGGCAGTTCTGCAGCGGCATCCGAGATCCTGCTCGCCGCCGGTGTGGCGCCGACCTCTCGCGGGGAGGACCTCGGCGTCGACGACTACCACCGCATTGCGCAGCACGTCGCTCGGATCGAAGAAGCCGCCGTCACCGACTAACCTGGCACCGTGACCGACTCGCCCCGCTTCCGCCCGAACGTCCCCGAACTGCACCGGCCGTATGCGGCGGACGAGAACCGCTACCGGCAGTTCGAGTACCGCCAGGTCGGCACCTCGGGACTCTTCCTTCCGCCGATCTCCCTCGGCCTGTGGTGGAACTTCGGCGACAACATCCCGCTCGACAACCAGCGCGAGCTGCTGCGCCACGCGTTCGATCGCGGCATCACCCATTTCGACCTCGCGAACAACTACGGCCCGCCCTACGGCTCTGCCGAGAAGAACTTCGGCCGCCTGTTCGCCGAGGACTTCCGCCCCTACCGTGACGAGCTGATCATCTCGTCGAAGGCCGGATGGGACATGTGGCCCGGGCCCTACGGCGACTACGCGAGCCGCAAGTACATCCTCGCCAGTGCCGAGCAGTCGCTCACACGCATGGGACTCGACTACGTCGACATCTTCTACTCGCATCGGGTCGACCCGGTGACGCCGATCGCCGAGACCGTGGCCGCGCTCGACACTCTCGTGCGACAGGGCAAGGCTCTCTACGTCGGCATCTCCTCGTACAGTGCCGAGCGCACCGCTGAGGCGGTCGCGGTCGCGAAGGACCTCGGCACCCCGCTCGTGATCCACCAGCCCGCGTACTCGATCCTCAACCGGTGGGTCGAGGACGGCCTGACCGACACCCTGCGGCAGTCGGGCGTCGGGGCGATCGCCTTCACACCGCTCGCGCAGGGGCTGCTGACCGACAAGTACCTCGGAGACGGCACGGCCGAGCGCGCGCAGAAGCGTGGCTCGCTGCCCGATGCTCCGCTCTCGGGCGACGCCGTGCAGACCCTGCGGTCGCTGAACGGCATCGCGGGCGACCGCGGTCAGTCGCTCGCGCAGCTGGCGCTGCAGTGGACGCTGCGCGACCCGGTGGTCGCATCCGCACTGGTCGGAGCCTCGCGGCCCGCCCAGCTCGACGAGAACATCGCGGCGCTGGACGGTCCGGCCTTCACCGACCAGGAGCTGGCCCGCATCGACGAGCTCTCCGGCTCGATCGACGTCGACCTCTGGGCGTCGTCGACGGAGCTCTGACAGGAGCACATCATGAGCGTCGCCTCCTCGCCCCCCGCCGTGCACGTGCGTGCGCCGGGCAAGATCAACCTCTATCTCGGCGTCGGTGGGCGACACGACGACGGGTATCACGCCCTTGCTACCGTCTTCCAGGCGGTCTCGCTCTACGAAGACGTGATCGCGCGGCATGCCGACGACTTCTCGATCACCGTGTCGGGGGTCGACGACGTCGACAGCGTGCCGCTCGACGACCGAAACCTCGCGATGCGCGCGGCGAAGCTGCTCGCGACCGCAGCGCAGTACGAGGGCGGAGTCGCGCTCGAGATCAGGAAGAGCGTTCCCGTCGCGGGAGGGATGGGCGGAGGCTCGGCTGATGCCGCTGCCGCGCTCGTGGCCTGTGACGCGCTCTGGGGTACCGGCTTCTCGACGGCGCGGCTGCACGAACTCGCGGCGCGCCTGGGCGCCGACGTGCCGTTCGCGTTGCACGGGGGCACCGCCGTCGGAACGGGGCGGGGCGATCAGCTCAGTCCCGCGTTGGCACGCGGCCGGTTCGACTGGGTGCTCGTCACGAGCGCTCAGGGACTCTCGACGCCCGTCGTCTACGGCCGGCTCGATGCTCTCCGCGAGCAGCAGGGTGCGCTCGCCGACGACCCGCCGCTCTCCCTCGACGTTCCGGTGCCCGTGCTGCAGGCGCTGCGTTCCGGTGATCCCGAGTCGCTGTCCGAGAGCATCTACAACGACCTTCAGGAAGCGGCGCTGTACGAGCGCCCCGACCTCGAGACCACGATCCTCCGCGGCATCCATGCGGGCGCGCTGCAGGGGATCGTGTCGGGATCGGGGCCCACGGTGGCGCTGCTCTGCGGCAGTCCCGAGAGCGCTCAGCATGTGCAGAACGAGCTCCGCGACCACGGGTTCGATTCGATGCACGTGCACGGTCCCGTTCCCGGCGCGCGCATCGTCGCCTGAGCGATCCACGGCATGCGAGGTGCGTTCGGCGTGCCGTGCGTACATAATGAGATGACGATGTGACCGTGCACATGCAAGGAGGCAAGGCAGTGTCCACCGCCTCCGAGCGAGCAAGGATGCCGAGCATCCGCGATGTCGCGCGCCTCGCGGGGGTGTCGCACCAGACCGTCTCCCGCGTGCTCAACGACCACCCGAGCATCCGGCCCGAGACCAAGGCCAAAGTGCTCGACGCGATCTCGGTCCTCGACTATCGGCCGAACCTCGCCGCCAGGGCCCTGGTGACGAGCCGGTCGAACATGCTCGGCATCCTGTCGGCGACCGTGGGGGAGTTCGGCCCCACCTCGTCGATCGTCGGCATCGAGGATGCCGCGCGCGAAGAGGGGTACTCGGTCTCCACGCTCAACCTCTCGGCGACGTCTCCCGAGGCGATCGGCAACGCTCTGCGCCAGCTCTCGCGGGAGCAGGTCGACGGAATCGTGGTGCTGGCGCCGCAGGTGCGGGTCTTCCATGTGCTGCGCGGCATGGCCGTCGACATCCCCTTCGTGTCGCTGCAGACCGCATCCGGCTCCGACGGCGTGAGCCTCTCGGCCGACCAGGTGACGGGTGCGCGCACCGCCACCGAGCATCTGATCGGGCTCGGCCACAGTGACATCCTGCACATCGCCGGACCGCAGGACTGGGTCGAGGCCGAGTCGAGGATGCGGGGATACCTGGATGCCCTGAGGGAAGCGGATCTGCCCACGTTCCCGCCCATCCGCGGTGATTGGACGGCCGACTTCGGCTATTTCGCCGGTCAGGAGTTGTCGCGCCGCCGCGACTTCACCGCGGTCTTCGTGGCCAACGATCAGATGGCGATCGGGCTGCTGCACGGCTTCCGCGACGCCGGCATCCGCGTGCCCGACGACGTGAGCGTCGTGGGGTTCGACGATATTCCGGTGGCGGCGCATGTGGCTCCGACCCTGAGCACCGTGCACCAGGACTTCCCCGAACTCGGTCGCCGCGCGGTGCGCCTGCTGCTGGCGCAGATCCGCGGCGAGCAGGCACCCGTGTTCGGGCCCCTGCAGACGACCCTGAGAACCAGGGAATCCTCGGCGCCTCGATAAGGCCACATTTTCGTCAGTGGTCTTGACACCGCTTCGGCGAGCGTAGACTATGTAATCCAATGTGAACGGTCACATCGTCTGTGGCCGCCCGTCGCGAGGAAGATCTTGTGAGCACCACAGCAACGTTGCCGGTCGTGTCTGGCCCCATCCTGGAGATGCGCAGCATCACCAAGGAGTTCCCGGGTGTCAAAGCGCTGTCCGATGTGTCCATCACCGTCAGGGCCGGCGAGATCCATGCGATCTGCGGCGAGAACGGTGCGGGCAAGTCGACACTGATGAAGGTCCTGTCCGGGGTCTACCCGTACGGGTCGTACGAGGGCGAGATCCTGCTGTACGGCGAGGAGCAGCGGTTCCGCGACATCGCCGCGAGCGAGCAGGCCGGCATCGCGATCATCCACCAGGAGCTCGCGCTCATCCCCGAGCTGTCGATCACCGAGAACATCTTCCTCGGCAACGAGATCCGCCGGTTCGGACGGATCGACTGGCAGGCGCAGCGTCAGCGGGCGATCGAGCTGCTCGCCCGTGTCGGGCTCGGCGAGAACCCGGATGTCGCGATCAAGACGCTCGGCGTCGGCAAGCAGCAGCTCATCGAGATCGCCAAGGCGCTCAACAAGGACGTCAAGCTGCTGATCCTCGACGAGCCGACCGCGGCGCTGAACGAGAACGACTCGCAGCACCTCCTCGATCTGATCCTCGGGCTCAAGGCCAAGGGGATCGCGTCGATCATGATCAGCCACAAGCTCAACGAGATCGAACAGATCGCGGATGAGATCACGATCATCCGCGACGGACGCACGGTCGAGACGCTCGACATCTCGCGCGGCGAGATCAACGAAGACAGGATCATCCGCGGCATGGTCGGGCGTTCGCTCGAGAGCCGCTATCCCGACCGCACCCCCGAGATCGGAGAGGTGTTCTTCGAGGTCAAGGACTGGTGGGTGCAGCACCCGACGGTGTCGGAGCGCATGGTCGTCAAGGGATCGAACATCAACGTGCGGCGCGGCGAGGTCGTCGGCATCGCGGGACTCATGGGCGCCGGGCGCACCGAGTTCATGATGAGCATCTTCGGTCGCTCGTACGGCAACTTCCAGTCGGGCACCCTCGTCAAGGACGGTCAGGAGATCACGATCCCCGACGTGTCCTCGGCGATCAAGCACGGGCTCGCGTATGTGAGCGAGGACCGCAAGGTGCTCGGGCTCAACCTGCTCGACACCATCAAGCGCTCCACGGTCGCTGCGAAGCTGTCGAAGATCTCCAAGCGCGGCGTCGTCGACGAGCGTGCCGAGTACTCGATCGCCGAGCAGTATCGCAAGGCGCTGCGCATCAAGGCGCCCTCCGTCGAGGAGGGCGTGGGAAAGCTGTCCGGAGGCAATCAGCAGAAGGTCGTGCTGGCGCGGTGGATGTTCACCGATCCCGACCTGCTGATCCTCGACGAGCCCACGCGCGGCATCGACGTCGGAGCCAAGTACGAGATCTACGCGATCATCAACGAGCTCGCATCCCAGGGCAAGGGCGTGATCGTCATCTCCAGTGAGCTGCCCGAGCTTCTCGGCATCTCCGACCGCATCTACACCGTCTTCGAAGGTCGGGTCACCGACTGCATCCCGGCCGACCAGGCGACACCCGAGGCCCTCATGCGCAGCATGACCTCCGCTACTCAGAAAGCATCCGCATGACCACCGACATCACGACAACGAAGCGCGGCTTCCACTTCGGCGACATCCGCAAGATGTTCGGAAGCAACGGCACTTCGTCGCTGCGCCAGTTCGGCATCTTGGGCAGCCTCATCGTCATCATCGTCTTCTTCGAGATCTTCACACTGCTGCGGAACGGACCGAACGGTGCGACGCTGACGTCGGGCAACCTGATCAACGTCATCAACCAGTACTCGTTCATCCTGATCCTCGCGATCGGCATGGTGATGGTCATCATCATGGGGCACATCGACCTGTCGGTCGGCTCGGTTGCCGCCTTCACCGGCATCATCGTCGCGAAATCGATGGCCGACTGGAACCTTCCCTGGCCGCTCGCGATCGTGCTCGGCCTCGCCGTGGGTGCTCTGGTGGGTGCGTGGCAGGGATTCTGGGTCGCGTACGTCGGGGTTCCTGCGTTCATCGTGACGCTCGCGGGCATGCTGCTGTTCCGCGGAGCGCAGCAATGGATCGGCGACGCGCAGACGATCCCGGTCCCGAAGGGCTTCCAGATCATCGGCACCGGTTATCTGCCGGAGGTGGGTCTTCCGCTCCCGTTCAACGTGCCGACGATGATCCTGGCACTGCTCGCGGTCGCTTGGCTCATCTTCTGGGAGATCCGCACGCGTCGCATCCAGCACAAGATGGGATCCGAGAGTGCGCCCCTGTGGGTCAGCGTCGTCAAGGTCGCTCTGCTCTCGGTGGTGGTCCTGGTCGCCGCATGGATGTTCGCAACGGGTCGCCCCGGCACGAGCTTTCCGGTCCCCGGGCTCATCCTGCTGGCTCTGGTCATCATCTATTCGTTCATCACGCGCAACACCGTGTTCGGCCGTCACATCTACGCTGTTGGTGGCAACCGGCAGGCTGCACGCCTGTCGGGTGTCAAGGATCGCTGGGTCGACTTCTTCGTCATGATGAACATGTCGGTCATGGCGGCGCTGGCCGGCATGATCTTCGTCGCCCGTTCGCAGGCCTCCGGGCCGAACGACGGCACCGGCTGGGAGCTCGACGCGATCGCCTCCGTCTTCATCGGTGGTGCGGCTGTCGCTGGCGGCATCGGCACGGTGATCGGCTCGATCATCGGTGGTCTCGTCATGGCGTTCCTCAACAACGGACTCGCGCTGCTCGGCCAGGGTGCCGACGTCGTCTCGATGATCAAGGGCATCGTGCTCCTGTTCGCGGTCGGCATCGACGTCTGGAACAAGCAGCAGGGTCGCCCCTCGATCATCGGGTTCATGACACGTCGCTTCGGCCGCAAGGACGATCCCGAGGCCTCTCCGGTGTTCGAGCCGAACAAGACTTACCAGGCTCCGCCCGTCGACAAGACGCGGAGCGAGTAAGCGGAATCTTCGCGCAGTGCTCGCGCGCAGGGTCCGTCAACATCACACAGAAAGAGATCACATGAAGAAGATCATCGTCACAGCGACAGCGCTCGTCGCGACGGCTGCCTTCGCCCTCACCGGCTGCTCGGCCGAGCGAGGCGGGGACACCGGTTCGGGATCGGGCGAAGAAGCCGCGGGCTTCGCAGCGGACTCGTCGATCGGCGTCGCGCTTCCCGACAAGACCAGTGAGAACTGGGTCCTCGCGGGCAAGCTCTTCACCGACGGCCTGGAGGAGGCCGGCTTCAAGGCCGACGTCCAGTACGCCCCGGCCAGCAACACGGTCGCCGAGCAGCAGAACCAGATCCAGGCCATGGTCACCAACGGTGCCAAGGTCATCATCATCGGCGCGAAGGACGGCAAGCAGCTGGCCACGCAGGTGCAGGCGGCGAAGGATGCCGGCGCCTACGTGATCGCGTACGACCGTCTCATCGAGAACACCGAGGCCGTCGACTACTACGTCGCGTTCGACAACTTCAAGGTCGGTGAGCTGCAGGGACAGGCGCTGCTCGATGGTCTCGAGGCTCGTGCGGGTCACGAAGCCCCGTACAACGTCGAGCTGTTCTCGGGTTCGCCCGACGACGCCAACTCGGCGGTCTTCTTCGACGGCGCGATGAGCGTGCTGCAGGACAAGATCGACGACGGAACGCTGAACGTCGTGTCGGGTCAGACTGAGATCGCGCAGACCGCGACCGAGGGCTGGCTCGCAGAGAACGCGCAGAACCGCATGGACACGCTGCTCACCGGTTCGTACAGCGGTGACACGGTGCTCGACGGCGTCCTCTCGCCGAACGACACCCTGGCTCGCGCCATCATCACCTCGGTGCAGCAGGCGGGCAAGCCTGTTCCGGTCGTCACCGGTCAGGACTCCGAGGTCGAGTCGGTCAAGTCGATCATGGAGGGCGTGCAGTACTCCACGATCAACAAGGACACCACGCTGCTCGTCGAGCAGGCCATCACGATGGTCGGCCAGCTGCAGAAGGGCGAAGAGGTCGACGTCAACGACACCGAGTCGTACGACAACGGCGCCAAGGTCGTTCCGGCATACCTGCTCGACCCGATCATCGTCACCAAGGAGAACGCGGCCGAGGCTTACGCCAACGTCCCGAGCCTCCTCGAGATCGTCGAGTCGTACCAGTAAGCGATTCCGCTTGTCGAGCACATCAGCTCGACAGCACACGAGCCGTTCGGACCTTCGGGTCCCGGACGGCTCGTTCGCGTCAGGGCGCCCTCAGCACCCGACGCCCTGCGGATCTTCGGTGCACGTATGGGCGACGAGCGCGGTGTGGGCTTCGAGGATGCGGATCTGCTGGGGTGTTCCCGTCGTCGTGATCTGCCCTGGCAGGGGGATCCATCCGGTTCCGAGGTCGACCTCTGTGGCATAGGCCACGTCGACGCGGGCGACATAGTTCCCCCGCTCTTCGTACACATGAGTGGTGGGTGTGGGAGTGAACTGCGCCTGACCGAGCTCCTCCCAGGTGCGGCCCGCACGAGCCGTGCTCATCGTGCTCCCATCCCCGTAGTCGTATACGTACGCGGCGGGGGAGAACCGGACCGTCAGCGGGATGCCGAACAGTTCACCCGTCTGCGTCCGTACGTCTGCCGCTGCGATGAAGTTCGTGGGGAGATCGGCGATGCCCACGTTCCCCGGGTCGGCGCTCGCGGCGGTGGGCGGCGGTGCGAACTGCGCCAGATCTGTGATGGTGATCGTCGGCGGGGCGGGCGCTGCGGGGCCCGGCGCATCTGCGACCGGGGTCGGCTCGCTCGGACTCGCGCGCTTTGAGCAGCGTGTCGTGCCGGAATCATCCATGCAGGCTGCGAGTTGCACAGCCCGATCACTCGGTGGTGCCGGTTCTGCAGAGCTGCCAGGCGTGGTGGAGTCGGTACGGATGCCCGGGGTATGTGGAGTACCAGGGGTGTTCGGGCGATTTGGGATGACGGGCATTCCTGGTTGCTGCTGAGTTCCGGAGATCGTCAGAGTCGAGCCGTCGGTACCGTAGAGGAAGTCGCTTCCGCCGTCAGACGAGCCCGCTGAAGCCGTGACGACCAGAACCGCCGCCACGAGTATCAGCGGTTCTCGCATGTCGCCCCCTCAGCGCGTTCTGCGGCGTCGATACGTAGTTCCCCGTCGTCAGCTTTGAATGACACAGCGAGCGCGTAGACATTCGGGCGACCTTCCGTGACGACCGACGCCCCGTTCTTGTCGGTGATCTGCACGGCACTCACGTCTAGACAGACGAGCGCCTTCACGACGCTGAAGCCAGCCGATACGGACTCGCCTCTAAAGGATGTGACCGCTGAATCGCCGTCGATCGAATGTCCTTCAGCATGCATGATTGAGAGGTTCTCGCGATCCGCTGTTTCGAAGGACCCGCTCGACAACTCGAAGACCGGCTCGAACGTCGCGGGGTCGGACGGGTCGATCGCGTTCAACGCGGCGTTGTACGCGCGATACACCTCCTCGGCGGCGGTGAAGGCGGCTTCTTTCGAAGCGAAGACCGGCGTCGGTGTCGGTTTCGGGGTCGGATTCGCTATAGGTCCGCATCCGACCAACGCGGCGAGGGCGATCGCCAAAAGCGCAGGGACCGCGAGGCGATAGTTCGTGAGCTTTCTGGGGGCGCCCATGGTCAGCCGGCTGCCGAATCGCATTCGGCGGCTGGGCGGCTTGCGACCCGGTCGAGGTAGACACGCCCGTTGACCAGTACGAACTCCAGATGCGACTCCACCTTCTCCGGCTGACCGTAATTTGTCTGTGTCCCGAGACCGTCTCGCACCACGTAGTTCGACACATCGGTGCATCCGATCGCCTGAACGCGCTGGCCTCGTACTGTCTGTACCTCGAACGAATCGATCTCGATCTCTCCTTGTATGTCATATCCCTGCTCGTACAAAGGCATCAGCGTGTTGATCTCGCGCTGGAAGAGGGTCTCGGACCCGATACTTGCGAGTGGGGCGAACGAATCGACATTCTTCAGGTCGATCTCATTCATTGCGGCGATATAGTCGCGAAAGACTTTCTCCGACATCACGCCAGCCAAATCCGCGGCGGGGACGATCTGTCGCGCCGAAGAGCCGGCCGGCACAGGCGCGCACGCGACCGAAGCGGCGATGGCACCGGCGGCGACCAGCAGTGCCAAGGCGAAACGAAGGAACAGTCGGAGCGATGTCATCGCGCCACCGTAGTGAAACGGCTCCGGACGTCGCTGCAGTTATCCACAGCGAAGGCTGGACAGCGACGCCTCGCTTCGGGTTCTTGACGACACGCGGCGACCTTAGTGACCTGGGCGCGCCCGCATCTTTTACCTCCTCTGCGGCACGATGCCTGCGTGTGACTTGGTGGCAGACGGCAACCGTATTTGGGACTGACGGCAGACTGGCACGAGGCCGGCGACTCAGAACGGCGCTGCCGTGGTGTCTGTGAATGCGACAGTGTTCTGTGGAGGCGGAGTGTCGATGTAGGTGCGACCCGTCGGGCTGGTCCAGACGAGTACTCCATGATGACCCTGTGCGACGTGCCACGGTGTGTGGTGTTTGAGCACGTGGTGGCGTCTGCAGAGCGTGGCGAGGTTGGCGGCGCTGGTGTCGCCGCCGGTG
The DNA here is from genome assembly GCF_058791955.1 of Microbacterium sp. EB106-03-03-XG65. Taxonomy (NCBI): domain Bacteria; kingdom Bacillati; phylum Actinomycetota; class Actinomycetes; order Micrococcales; family Microbacteriaceae; genus Microbacterium; species Microbacterium sp. EB106-03-03-XG65. The sequence goes on along the minus strand of NZ_JBYTEB010000002.1, from coordinate 133,536 downwards.
GAGGCGGCGTGGGTGTGATCGAGGTCGCTCTTGCGCGCCGGGACGCCGCAGCCCGGGAAACGACATCGTGCGTCTCGGGCGCGAAGGAGACGTCGGAGGTGCTTGCTGGGCCGATAGCGGTCGACGGTGAGCGCGCCGCCGGTGAAAGGGTGGGTGAGAACCCGATCCCAGCCGCTGGCCGTTGCCGCAAGTTGTCGGGTTGTGCCGTTGTCGATCGGGATGACCCCGTCGAGTTCAGCGGGCGGCGGCGCGGCGGACGCATGGAAGCAGCGTGTCGACGGCGCGAGGGAGGACGTCCCGTCACATTGGCACTCCGCGTCCCGAGCGGGGCGACGGCGGTCGGGGTCGGGGTTCGTGTGGTTGCCGTAGGCGTTGTCGCTGCTGGTGCCCGCGTCGCCGCCGGTGTTCTTGTAGTCGCCGACGTTCCCGTCGGCGTCGGCGTCGGTGTCGGTGTCGTCGGTTGCACCGGTCATGAGAGTGGAGATAGGGACAGTGACGGTGATGTGCGCTCGGATCTCGGCGAGGAGCGCATCTTCGCTGTCATGTCCGCTGGGAGCTCCGGTAAGGACGAGGTCGGCGAGCAGGTCGGCGCGAATCTCATCGACGGTGCGTTTATCGGCATCGAACTCGCGCCCGTCGCGCCGGGCATCCCGGGCGGCGCGGAGATTGTGTGTACGGACCAGGTGCGCCATCTGCGATAGACGATCGAACATCCCATGCACGAGGGCCGCTGGAGCGTGGGTGTGCAGGGCGGCCATACCGTCTTCACCCGCGGTCACCCATACCCGTCTTTCGGAGCGCGCCTTGCGGTGTCGAGACGTGATCGATGTCGGCATGAAGCGCTTAGCGATGCGTCGCGCGAGCGGCCGTAGCCGGTTGGGTGACTCCACTTCGGCCAGCGGCAGAACGATCGCGGCATAGGTCGCGCGTGTCGAGTCGGGCAGGTGGGACCCCGCGTCGACGATCACGCGCGAGTGCGCGGCGCTGATGCGCCCGGCGCCCTGCGCCGCCCAGACGGTGGGGAACAGGTCGACGAGTTCGGTTGCGGCCGCCATGCGCCGTTCGACAGTGCGGTCACTGGCTCGTTGCACGGCCGCGACCTCTGCGGCCACCGTGCGGATGGAATGGTCGCCGCGGTCGGGGTGGTCGCCCTGCTTCGCGATGTCGATCGCGAGCCGCCCCGCGAGGGCGAGCAGCCCATCACGCGCGGCCTGCACGCTGCTCAACGTCGCCTCAGCGACGCGCAACGACTCGACTAATCCGGCGAGGTTCGCCATCTGGGAGTCGGTCGCATCGAGGAGCGCTGTCATGACTCAAGTAGATCATCGATCTCCGACATTCGAACGAAGTTTCTAATGTATTCCGGAATTCGAATACGGCTCGCCTTTCGCATGCTTTACTCGCTTCAGGTCAGTCGGGTTCGCGGGTCCGACAGACCGCTCGCATGATCTCGCCTGACCGCTCGCGCACAGCATGCGGGACTAACCTGGAAGCGATATGGCACATCTTCTCGGGGCAGAAGCCCTTCACCTCGAATATCCGACGAGGGTCGTCTTCGACTCCGTGACCCTCGGCATCGAAGAGGGTGACCGCATCGGCATCGTCGGCCGCAACGGCGACGGCAAGTCGAGCCTCCTCGGCATGCTGGCGGGCATCAAGGAGCCGAGTTCCGGTCGCGTGACCGTGCGCGGGGGCACGACGATCGGCGTCCTCGACCAGGCCGACACCCTCAGCGATGACCTGACCATCAGTGCCGCGGTCGTCGGCGACACCCCCGAATACGAGTGGGCCGGCGACCCCCGCACCCGGGATGTGATCGAGGGGCTGCTCAAAGACCTTCCGTGGGACGCCGAGATCGGCTCGCTCAGCGGCGGGCAGCGTCGCCGCGTCTCTCTCGCCAAGCTGTTGGCCGGGGATTGGGACGTCATCGCGCTCGACGAGCCCACCAACCACCTCGATGTGGAAGCCATCACATGGCTTGCCGGACATCTGAAGAAGCGATGGAGCGCCAATTCCGGCGCCCTCCTGGTCGTGACCCACGACCGGTGGTTCCTGGACGAGATCTGCACCGAGACATGGGAGGTGCACGACCGCATCGTCGAGCCCTTCGAGGGAGGCTACGCGGCCTACATCCTGCAACGGGTCGAGCGTGACCGTATGGCGGCCGCCACCGAGGCCAAGCGTCAGAATCTCGCCAAGAAGGAGCTGGCCTGGCTGCGGCGGGGCGCCCCGGCGAGAACGGCGAAGCCCAAGTTCCGCATCGATGCAGCGAACGAGCTGATCGCCGACGTGCCGGAGATCCGCGACAAGATCTCGCTCCAGTCGCTCGCTGTCTCTCGCCTCGGCAAGGACGTCGTCGATCTGCTCGACGTCGGGGTGACCTACCCCACGGCTGATGGTGGGACCCGAGAGGTGCTGCGCGATGTGGAATGGCGCATCGCACCGGGGGAGCGCACCGGGATTCTGGGCGTCAATGGCGCAGGCAAGTCGACACTGCTCGGGCTCATCTCAGGCACCGTGGAGCCGACCGTCGGTCGGGTGAAGCGCGGCACGACCGTGAAGGTCAAGACGCTCACGCAGCGCCTCGACGAACTCGAGGATGTTCGGCGCGAGCCGGTGCGGGTCGTGATCTCTCGCCTGCGCACTTCGTACACGATGGGTGCCGGGTCCAAGGCGCAGGAACTCACGCCCGGGCAGCTGCTCGAGCGGCTCGGGTTCGATTCCGCTCAGCTCTCCACTCCGGTGAAGGATCTCTCGGGTGGCCAGCAGCGCCGCTTGCAGTTGCTGCTCGTGCTCCTCGACCAGCCGAATGTGCTGATCCTCGATGAGCCGACCAATGACCTGGACACCGACATGCTGGCGGCGATCGAGGACCTGCTCGACTCGTGGTCGGGAACCCTGCTGGTCGTCAGCCACGATCGCTACTTCCTCGAGCGCGTGACCGATCAGCAGTTCGCGATCCTCGATGGGCATTTTCGTCATCTGCCTGGCGGCGTGGACGAGTATCTCCGTCTTCGCCAGCTGCAGACCTCCGCGCCCGGCAAGTCGCAGACGGCCGTCAACACTGAGAAGAAGGCCTCCAATCTCGATGGCGCTGCACTGCGCGCAGCGCAGAAGGAGGTCTCGGCGCTGGAGCGGCGCATCCAGAAGCTCACCCAGCAGGTCGACAAGGCGAAGACCGCGCTCGCGGATCACGACCAGTCGGACTTCGCGGGGCTCGGCGACAAGATGAAGGCGATCAGTGATCAGCAGGCGGAGATCGAGGAGCTCGAACTGCGTTGGTTCGAGCTGACGGAAGAGCTTGACTGACGGAAGAGCTTGACCGACAGAAGAGCTGGATCGACGGAAGAGCTCGATCAACCCGGGAGCTCGACTGACTGAGCTCTCGCCATTCTGCCGCCGCGGGAATACGGTGGCTCTGCGCGGCGCTGTGCTCTGGGCGGGATTCGATACCGACAGGGATCGCACAGCTTGATCCTGCGGCACCCTGGAGGTTCAGATGGAAGGACTCGAGGTCACGGTCCTGATAGGACTCACGATTCTCGTCGGCGCGATCCTCGCCCCGCGCGTGCGCTTGGCGTTGCCGCTTGTGCTGGTGATCTTCGGCCTTCTGCTCGGGTTCGTTCCGCAGTTGCGCGAGATCCAACTGCCGCCCGAGACCGTGCTTCTGCTGTTCCTCCCGGTCATGCTGTTCTGGGAGAGCCTCACCACCTCGCTGCGCTCCATTCGTCGGGACTTCCGCTACATCCTGCCCATGAGCACATTGCTCGTCGTGGCCTCCGCTTTCGCCGTCGCAGGCGTCGGGATCCTGTTCGGTATGCCGTGGGAGACCGCACTCATCCTCGGCGCGGCGGTCGCTCCGCCCGACGCGACCGCCGTCGCCGCGCTCGGTCGACTGCTCCCGCAGCGCCTGTTCATGAAGCTCAAGGCGGAAAGCCTCACGAACGACGGAACGGCGCTCGTGCTGTACGCGATCGCGGTGTCGTTGGCGCTGGGTGGCCAGGTCACGCCGTGGTCCGTCACGATGTCCGTGCTCATGTCGTACGCCGGCGGCATCGCGGCGGGCGGCGTGATCGCCGCCCTCGCGTTCGTGCTGCTGCGCGCCACCTCCTCGACGATCGTGATCAATGTCACACTGCTGCTGATCCCCTTCACGGCCTTCCTTCTCGCCGAGATCGTCCACGCCTCGGGCGTGCTGGCAGTCGTGGTCGCCGGTCTCGTGGTCGCATACGTGGCGCCGCGCGTCACCACGGCGTCGTCGCGACGCCAGGCCGACGCCGCCTGGCCCTTCGGGGTCTTCCTGCTCAACGGCGCTCTTTTCGTGCTGATCGGCCTCGAGGTGCAGTTCGTCGCGCACGAGATCTCGGCAGCGGCGATCGGGAGGCTCGTGCTCATCACGCTCGGGGTCTGGGTGACCCTGCTGGTCGTGCGCTACCTGTTCCAGGTGATGAACATGCCGTTCCAGCGCCGCACCGGCACCCGACCCTCGGCCGGCGCGCGCGCCCGCTCGATGGCGGTGTCGACCATGGCGGGGATGCGCGGAGCCGTCTCCCTCGCCATCGCCCTCTCCGTCCCCGCGGCGAGCGCGACGCAGGGGGCGATCGCCGGACGTGACGAGATCGTCTTCGTCACGGCCGGGGTGATCCTCCTGAGCCTTCTCGTGCAGGGGCCGTTGCTTCCCGCCATCGTGCGCTGGGCGCGGTTCCCCGTCGATCACGCGGCCGACGAGGAGTACGAGCTGGCCGAGCGGGCGATCTCGGGAGCGGCTCTCGCCGCGCTCGACGACATCGCCACCGAGCACGCGATCGGGCAGGAGATCCGCGACAAGGTGCGCGCGGAGGGGTACCAGATGCTCGAGTTCTCGAACGCACGCGCGCTCGCCCGCGAACAGGCGATCGTCGACGCTGAAGCGCGTGCACTCGACGAGCTCCTGGACGAACCCGATCCGCTGGGTGTCGCCGGCTCCACCGGGGGCTCAATGGAGACGGGCATCGACGCTGACGGCATCGACGTCGGGGGCGTCGGCGGCAGCAACATCGGCGGCGGCCCGGATGCTGACGCACCCGCCTCGACGATCGCCGCGGATAGCGTGTTGGCGGGCGCCACCGGTGACGTCGAGGTCAGAACACTGCAGATGATCGCGACATCCACCGACGTCGACGTCATGCAGCGGTCGCCGTTGCTGCGCCACGAGGAGCACACGCGCCTCAAACTCGCCCTGCTCGACCGCAAACGAGAGGTGCTTCTGGGGCTCCGTCGCAGTGGCACGGTCGATGACCTCGTCGTGCGCCGCATCGCAGCTCGCCTCGACCTCGAGCAGGTGCGCCTGCAGGGCATCGAGGATTACGACTGACGGCTGTGACGCTCTGTGACGTCGCGATTCGGCGCGATCCCGTGCGGGTGTCTAACGTGATCGAGTCCCCCAAGAGAGGAACCCGAACATCATGTCCTTCACAGCATCCCGCAGGACCACCTCCGTCATCGCCGCGCTCGCCGCGGTCCCGCTCTTCGTCGCACTCGCAGGCTGCGCGACCGCGTCCTCCGACGCCGGCTCCGGCGAGTCCGGAGCGTCCGAGAGCGAAACCGTCAAGGTGGGCGTCGTCGGCAAGGGCGACGCGCAGTGGGCGCCGTTCGTCGAGGCAGCGGCCGAAGAGGGAATCACGGTCGAGCTCGTCGACTTCGGCTCCTACGAGCAGCCGAACCCGGCGCTGACCGAGGGCGAGATCGACCTCAACCAGTTCCAGCACATCGTGTACCTGGCTGACTACAACGTGAACTCCGGATCAGACCTCACTCCGATCGGTTCGACGGCGATCTACCCGCTCGGCCTGTACTCGAAGAAGTACGACGACGTCGACAGCATCCCCGAGGGTGAGACTGTCGCGGTGCCGGATGACGCGTCGAACCAGGCACGTGCGCTGCTCGTGCTCCAGTCCGCGGGTCTGATCGAGCTGAAGAGCGGCGGCACGATCTTCTCCGACGTCGCCGACGTCGACACCGACAAGTCCAAGGTCAAGGTCACGGCACTCGAGGCCGCGCTCATCCCGACCTCGCTGCCGGACGTCGCCGCCGCGATCATCAACAACGACTTCGTGAAGGACGCCGGTCTGACGTTCGACGACGCGATCGCTCAGGACGACCCCGAGGATCCCAACGCGCTGCCGTACGTCAACATCTTCGCGGCCCGCGCCGACGAGGCTGACAACGAGACCTACCTCAAGCTCGTCGAGATCTTCCAGACGAATGAAGACGTCCGGGCCGGTCTGCTCGAGTCGTCGGGTGACACCGCCGTTCCTCTGCAGACTCCTGTCGAGGACCTCGTGTCGTCGCTCGAGAAGGTCCAGAAGGACACCGAAGCACAGAAGTGAGTCCGGTGGGAGGGGAACCTCCCATCCGGATGCGAGAGAATCGGGTGGCGCTGCGTGCGTCACCCGATTCTTCGTTCCCGAAGCAGACCGGAGCAGCACACATGCCCATCGTGAGCCTGACCAACGTGTCGAAGGCATACCCCGCCCGCAACCCGGGAGACGGCGACGTCGTCGCTGTCGACGACGTGACCCTCGATATCGAGAAGGGTGATGTCTTCGGCATCATCGGGTACTCGGGGGCGGGGAAGTCGACGCTCGTCCGCCTTATCAACGCGCTCGAGCCAGCGACTGCCGGAACCATCCTCGTCGACGGCGTGGACGTGACCGCGCTGCGCGAGAGCGAGCTGCGCAAGGTCCGCGGTGGCATCGGCATGATCTTCCAGCAGTTCAACCTATTCTCCTCACGCAGCGTCAAGGCGAACATCGCGTATCCGCTCAAGCTGGCCGGCTGGTCCAAGCCCGACATCGAGAAGCGGGTCACTGAGCTCCTCAGCTTCGTCGGCCTGTCCGACAAGGCGAAGGCCTACCCCGAGCAGCTCTCCGGCGGGCAGAAGCAGCGCGTCGGCATCGCCCGTGCCCTCGCCACAGACCCGGCGATCCTGCTCGCCGACGAGGCCACCAGCGCTCTCGACCCGCAGACCACGCACGAGGTGCTCGATCTGCTCAAGCGGGTCAACCAGGAGCAGGGTGTGACGATCGTGGTGATCACGCATGAGATGGATGTCATCCAGACCATCGCGACCAAGGTCGCGGTGATGGAGAACGGTCGGGTCATCGAGAAGGGCGACGTGTTCGACGTGTTCTCAGCCCCGCAGAACCCCGCGTCGCAGAGATTCGTGGGCACCGTCGTCAAAGGCATCCCGACGCCGTCCGAGCTGTCGGTGCTGCGCGACCGGCACCAGGGCCGGCTCGTCACCTTCTCGTTCCGTGACGGCGACTCGTCGCAGGCCCAGGTGTTCCTCGACCTCGCCGGTGCTGGTCTCGACTTCGAGCTCGTGTACGGCGGCATCAACGACATCCGGGGTCGCGCCTTCGGCCACCTCACACTCGCGATTCGCGGCGACGGCGACGTGATCGACCGCACGCTCTCGGGCATCGCGGAGCGCGTCGAAGTCACCGAGATCGCCGGAGAGGAGGCACGCTGATGGATCGTCTGAACGAACTGTGGCCTGAATTCTGGAAGGCCGCGCTCGAGACCCTCTACATGACGTCCTTCGCGCTCGTGCTCGGTGGAATCCTCGGTCTCGCGATCGGCGTCATCCTGTACGTCACGCGTCCGGGCGGGCTCGCACAGAACAAGCCGGTCTCGGTCATCGCGAACCTCGCGGTCAACTTCTTCCGGCCCATCCCGTTCGTGATCTTCATGGCGGTGGCGCAGCCCTTCGCGCGCGTGGTCGTCGGTACCGGCATCGGAACCACCGCGGGGGCCTTCATCATCGGTCTCGCGGCGGCGTTCGCGATCGGTCGCATCGTCGAGCAGCACCTCGTCTCGGTCTCGCCCGGGGTCATCGAGGCCGCGCGGGCGATGGGAGCCGGTCCCTGGCGCATACTCTTCACGGTGGCGATCCCCGAGTCCCTCGGACCCCTCATCCTGGGCTACACGTTCATCGTCGTGGCGCTCATCGACATGACGGCCATGGCCGGTCTGATCGGCGGCGGCGGGCTCGGCGCGTTCGCCCAGATCTACGGCTTCCGGCAATTCGAGCCGCTGGTCATGTGGGCGGCGATCATCCTCATCGTGGTGTTCGTGCACCTGGTGCAGATGCTCGGTACCCGCCTCGCGCGCAAGATCATGCGCCGCTGACCCGCCCCGTCGCCTCGACAGAAGGGGTCGCGCGGCCGGTGCGGCTACCGTGACCGCGGCGCGTACCGGAGCGAGCGGCCCGAGGTGAAGGTGCGCTTCTCGCCGCTCATCGGATCGACGAAGTGGAGCTCTCGGGCGAGCAGCTGCATCGGGTTCTCGAAGTCGTCGGCCTTCTCGCCGCGCAACTCGGGATAGAACGGATCGTTCAGGATGCCGAGGCCCAGTGCAGCGAGGTGCACCCTCAGCTGATGCATCTTGCCGCTGTGCGGATGCAGCAGCGTGTGTACGACGTGGTCATCCGCGCCCATCACATCGATGCGGGTCTCGGCGTTGGGCTCGCGATCGTCGTCGACCTGCACCTTCAGCTCGTTGCGGAGCTTCACGATGTGGTTGCGGTACACGAGAGGGAAGCGGGAGGGGTCCCAGTCGGCAGGCCGGGCGGAGACCGCCTCATAGACCTTCTGCACCTGACGTGTCTCGAAGAGCAGCTGGTACGGCCCCCTCGTGGCCGGTCGCGCCGAGAACATCAGGAGGCCCGCCGTCGCCCTGTCCAGGCGGTGGATCGGAGCGAGATCGTCGTTGCCCAGCAGGTTGCGGAGGCGGATCAGCGCCGAGTTCTGCAGGAACTTCCCCCCGGGGATGGTCGGCAGGAAGTGCGGCTTGTCGACGACCACCAGGTCATCGTCCTGGTGCAGGATCTCGATCTCGACGGGCAGCCGGGTCTCGACAGGCGGGTCCCGGTAGTACCAGATGAACTCCTCGACGCCCAGGGGTGTGTCCCGTGCTAGAGGGGTGCCGTCACGGGCGACGATCTCGCCACGATCGAAGCGGCTGAGCAGCCCCTCGGGGTCGAGGTGGAAGAAGCGCTCGATCATGTATGCGCCGACGGTCGGCCATTCGCCGCTCATCGGCACGTGCAGACGCGTCGCGCCGACGCCGTCGCGCACGGGAAGAGGGGACTGCATCGCCATGTGTTCAGGCCCTCACGCGTCGAAGCTCAGGCTGAGCTTGCGCAGCAGACTCGCCAGGCGGTCGCGGTCGCCACGCGACAGCGCCTTCAGAAGGTCGTCTTCGACATCGACGAGGCGTGTGATCGCCGCATCCACTCTGATGCGTCCGTCATCCGTCAGGGTGACGAGCACGCTGCGGCCGTCAGCGGGGTCCGCCTCGCGGCGCACGAACTTTCGCCCGACCAGACGATCGATGCGGTTGGTCATGGTGCCGCTCGAGACGAGAGTCTGCTGCAGCAGCTGCTTGGGGGAGAGCTGGAAAGGCGAGCCCGCCCGGCGCAACGCCGAGAGCACGTCCCACTCCCAGGCCTCCAGGTCGCTGCGGCGGAAGACATCGCGGCGCGCGCGATCGAGCAGGCGAGTCAGCCGATCCATCCGCGACAGCACCTCGAGGGGCGAGAAGTCGAGGTCGGGGCGCTGGGTGTTCCAGGCGCCGACGATCCGATCAACCTCATCCGCCTCAGTCATCCGTCCATTATCGCCGGTAGCACGCAGGCGGACGTGGCAGACTTGATCCGCGGCTCCCTCGGGGGCAGCGGTCCGCCGTGGTGTAATGGCAGCACGACAGCCTTTGGAGCTGTTAGGTCTAGGTTCGAGTCCTGGCGGCGGAGCATGACTGGGAACAAGCTCGCCATCATCGTCCTCGCTGCCGGGCAGGGCACGCGTATGCGTTCCCGCTTGCCGAAGGTGCTGCACCCGATCGGCGGGCGTCCGCTCGTGGGCCACGTGCTCACCACCGCGACGCGACTCGGTGCCGATCACATCGAGGTCGTCGTGCGGCACGAACGCGACCAGGTCGTGGCTGCGCTCGCCGAGGACTACCCCGACGCCGTGTTCGTCGATCAGGACGACGTCCCCGGCACGGGTCGCGCCGTGCAGGTCGCGATCGATCAGCTGCCGGACGACTTCGACGGCGATGTGCTCGTGCTCTCGGGTGATGTCCCGCTGCTCGAGGTCGACACGCTGCGCGCGCTCGTCGACGGGCACCGTGCCGTGTCTGCCGCAGCCACGCTGCTCACGGCGCGACTCGACGACCCCAGCGGCTACGGCCGGGTGATCCGCGACGTCGACGGCACCGTGCAGCGCATCGTCGAGCAGAAGGATGCGACAGACGACGAAGCGGCCGTGACCGAGATCAACGCGGGCGTCTACGTCTTCCGTGCACTCGAGCTGCGCGCGCAGCTGGCACGCGTCACGCAGGACAACGCGCAGGGCGAGATGTATCTCACCACCGTCATCGAGCTTCTCCGCGCAGCGGATCGTCCGGTCGCCGCCGAGATCGCCGCCGACACCGCATCGACGTTCGGAATCAACGACCGCATCCAGCTCGCCGAGGCCGGCCGCGTGCTCAACGACCGCATCGTGCGGCACTGGCAGCGCGAAGGCGTGACCGTGATCGATCCCGCCACCACGTGGATCGACGACGATGCCTCGCTCGCGCCCGACGTCACGATCCTCCCGAACACGCACATCCTGCGGGCGACGACGATCGCCGAGGGTGCCATCATCGGCCCTGACACGACTCTCGTCGACTGCGAGGTGGGGGAGGACGCGATCGTCCGCCGCACCGATGCGACGCTCGCGGTGATCGGTGCCGAGGCCACGGTCGGGCCGTTCTCGTTCCTGCGGCCCGGCACCGTCCTGGGGGCCAGAGGCAAGATCGGCGCCTACGTCGAGACCAAGAACGCCGAGATCGGCGAGGGCAGCAAGGTTCCGCACCTGTCGTACGTCGGCGATGCGACGATCGGCCGCGGCGTCAACCTCGGCGCGAGCACGATCACCGCGAACTACGACGACGTGAACAAGCACCGCACTGTGGTCGAGGACGAGGTGCACACCGGCTCGCACACGACCCTCGTCGCGCCCGTTAGGCTGGGTGCTGGCGCCAAGACAGGTGCCGGCGCCGTCGTCCGCAAGGACGTCCCCGCCGGCTCTCTTGCCATGAGCGTCGCCCCTCAGCGCAACATCGAGGGTTGGGTCGAGAAGAACAGGGCAGGCACGGGCGCGGCAGATGCCGCAGCCCGATCGCGAGTGGTGGAATAGGCGAGAAAACGATGGCGCGCAAGAAGAAGACGGTCGATCTGGACCGGGACAACGGCATCGCACCGGGACTGGTCGCCAAGACGAAGAAGCGGCTGGTCGTCGCCGGCGGGCGTTCGCACCCGGAGCTGACTGCAGCTGTGGCAGCCGCGCTCGGCACCGAGGTCGTGCCGACCGAGCACCGCACGTTCGCCTCGGGCGAGATCTACGCGCGGTTCGAGGTGTCGATCCGCGGCTGTGACCTCTTCCTGATCCAGACCTTCGGTGAGCCGGTCAACGAGTGGCTCATGGAGACCCTCATCATGATCGACGCCGCGAAGCGCGCATCTGCCAAGCGCATCACGGTCGTCGCCCCGTACTACCCGTATTCGCGCCAGGACAAGAAGGGCCGCGGCCGTGAGCCGATCAGCGCCCGCCTCGTCGCCGACCTGCTCAAGACCGCCGGCGCTGACCGCGTCATGAGCGTCGACCTGCACGCCGCTCAGATCCAGGGCTTCTTCGACGGCCCCGTCGACCACCTGTTCGCCAAGCCGGTGCTGCTGGACTACTTCCAGCGCACCCTGAGCCCGGCCGACCGAGAGATCCTCACGGTCGTCTCGCCCGACATGGGTCGCGTGCGCGTGGCCGACACCTGGTCGGACAGCCTGGGCGCCCCGCTGGCGATCATCCACAAGCGTCGTGACCCGAAGGTCGCGAACCAGGTCTCGGTGCACGAGATCGTGGGCGCGGTCGACGGTCGCACCTGCCTGCTCGTCGACGACATGATCGACACGGGCGGAACCATCGTGAAGGCCGCGCAGGCGCTCAAGGCCAACGGCGCGCATCGCGTGATCGTCGCTGCGACGCACGCGATCTTCAGCGATCCGGCCTCGGAGCGTCTGCAGGACGCCTCGATCGACGAGGTCGTGATCACCGACACGATCCCGCTCACCGAGTCGCGTCGCTGGGACAAGCTGACGGTCCTCCCGATCGCCCCGATGCTCGCGCGTGCGATCCACGAGGTCTTCGAAGACGGATCCGTCACGAGCATGTTCGGCGGAGACGCGTAAGCGACTCATATAGCGGGCACAGCCCGCACATAGACGGGCTCCCTACGGTCGAATCAACACATCGATCAAGGCCGGGAGGACCATCATGATCCGCACGACTGTACCGACTTCGCTCCGCAAGGGAGCAGCCATCGCCGGCGTCGCCGGGCTTCTCGTGCTCGCCGGATGCTCGGGCACGGCTGACGCCGAAGACACCTCGACCGGTGATTCGTCGAGCACCGACTCGAGCACCGACTCGAGCACAGACACGAGCACGGGCTCGGCGTCATCGGGGGAGTACTCCGACGGCACCTATACCGCGGACGGGTCGTACCAGACGCCGGAGACCGTGGAGGAGATCACGGTGACCCTCACGATCGCCGACGGCGTGGTGAGCGAGGTCGAGGTGACCGGCGACCCCCAGGCCCGCGAGAGCGAGCAGTACCAGGGGCAGTTCATCGAGGGCATCTCGGATGAGGTCGTGGGCAAGTCCCTCGACGAGATCGATGTCAGCAAGGTCGCGGGCTCCTCGCTCACGAGCGGTGGATTCAACAAGGCCGTCGACGCGATCAAGGAGCAGGCCGCCGCGTAGGCGCCTGAGCCGGCACCATGGCGATCTGGCGTTTCGACGCGATCGGCACGCGCTGGGAGATCGAGACCACGCACGAGCTCGGGCCCGACGAGCGACGCCTCGTGAGCACGGAGATCGAGCGTTTCGACCGCGAATGGTCGCGGTTCCGCGAGGACTCCGCGGTCACCGCGGTCGGCCGAGCCGGTGGGACGATCGCCTCGGTGGATGCAGGACCCATGCTCGACGCCTACCGGGATCTCGCGCACGCCACCGCGGGAGCGGTGAATCCGCTGGTCGGCGACAGCCTCGACGCGCTCGGCTATGACGCGCAGTACTCGCTCGTGGCCGGGACTCCTGTGGCGGCCCCGCGGGCGTGGACCGAGCAGATCCGGTGGTCGGAGAGCGAAGTCACGGCGTCTGTCCCCGCGCTCATCGATGTGGGAGCCCTGGGTAAGGGACGTCTCGTCGACCTCGTCGTCGACGCTCTCACGGATGTGCCCGGGGATCTGGTCGTCGACGCCGGGGGAGACATGCGCGTCCGCGGTGCGGTCGTGCGCGTCGGCCTCGAGCATCCGTACGACTCGACGAAGGCGATCGGCGTGGTGGAGCTGCAGGATGCGGCACTCTGCGCGTCGGCCGTCAACCGCCGCGCGTGGGGAGACGGCCTGCATCACGTGCTCGACGCGCGCACCGGAGTTCCGGTGCGCACATGGGCTGCGACATGGGCGATCTCGGCCGACGCGATGCGCGCGGATGCCGTGGCCACCGCCCTGTTCTTCGACGGCGGCCCGGAGCTCGCGGCGTCGTGGGACGTGCACTGGGTACGGATGACGACTGATGGCCGCGTCGAGCGCTCGCCCGGATGCCCTGCCGAATTGTTCACGCGCCGCTGAGGCGCAGGATTACGGAAGAGTGGAACAGTGATCACCTCCCTCACCGCCATGCGGCAACGAGTTCTCGCGCTCCTCGGCGGCATCTCGATGTATCGCCTGGTGCTTTTCTCGCTGCTCGCTCTGGCGATCATCGCCGTCGTGCTCTCGTCGCTCGGGGTCATCGTCTCGCCGACTCCGGTCGAGATACTCGTGTCCTTCGTGGTGCTCGCGCTGGTGATCTCCGCCGTGGATGCGGCGGCGCAGCGCGTTCTGCGGCTGCCGTGGCGCATCGAGTCGTCGCTCGTCACGGCGCTGATCCTGCTGTTCGTCTTGCGGCCCGGCGCTGAGCCGCTCGCGCTGCTCGGCCTCGCGATCGCCGGTGCAGTGGCGAGTCTGTCGAAGTACCTGATCGCGTGGCGAGGACGACACATCCTCAACCCTGCCGCATTCGGTGCAGCCGTCGTGTCGATCCTCGGGTCCTTCGGCGCCTTCGAGTGGCTCGGCACATCGTCGTCGTGGTGGGTCGGCACACCGTCGATGTTCCTTCCCGTGCTCGTCCTCGGGCTCGCCGTGCTCTGGCGGACCGAGAAGGTGCGCGTCGTGGCGACATTCCTCCTGATCGCGATCGTCGTCTCGGTCGTACGACAGGCCGTTCAGGCTCAGGAGTTCTCGATCGACTTCGACCTCGCATCCGCGCTCTCGTTCGCTCTGCTGCAGTCGCCGTTCCTGTTCCTCGGTGCCTTCATGCTCTCTGAGCCGCTGACCCTTCCGCCGCGCCGCTGGCAGCAGTTCTCCGTCGCTGCCCTCGTCGGCGTCCTCGCCGGGTGGCCGATCGCCGTCGGAGGGCTCTTCACGCTCGGCCAGGAACGCGCCCTGCTCATCGGCAACCTGCTCGCCTTCGCGTTCGCGCTGCGCGGTTCTGTGCGTCTCGTCCTCGAGAAGAGGCAGTTCATCACTCCGACCGCGCAGGAGCTCACGTTCCGCGCGAAGGGGAAGGTGCGCTTCCTCGCGGGCCAGTACCTGGAACTGGATGTGCCCCACAGCCGGCCGGATGCTCGCGGCACACGCCGCGAGTTCAGCATCGTGTCTGCGCCCGCCGACCTCCCGACGCTGCGCATCGCCTACAAGGACGGGGATCAGAGGCATCCGTCGAGCTACAAGCGTGCCCTCGCGGACGCCGAACCCGGCGCGACTCTCGCAGTCACCGGCACCTGGGGCGACTTCCTGCTTCCGCGATCCGAAGCCCCGGTGCTGATGGTGGCCGCCGGCATCGGCGTCACGCCGTTCGTGTCGCAGCTCCGTCAGCTGCGGGCGACAGGTCAGCACCGCGATGTCGTGCTGGTCTATGTCGCCTCCGACAGCTCGGAGCTGGCCTTCCGCGACGAGATCGCCGCCACCGGCGCGCGAGTGATCGCTTTCACTCGTGACGAGCCGACGCCGCTTCCTGATCACTGGTCATGGGCGCAGGGCGCCCGGCTCGACGCCGCCGAGCTCGATCGCTTCGTCCCCGACCTCGCATCCCGTCACGCCTACATCTCCGGCCCTCCGCGGTTGATCGCGGACCTCGCCCCCGCGCTGCAGAAGGCCCGCACGCTCACGACCGACGCGTTCGCGGGCTACTGAGCGCGGATGGGCGACCTCGTCCGAGCTCTCTAGTCCGAGACGGGCACCGGGTTCACCGGCAGGCGGACGGCGAACGTCGTGTCACCCGGTTCGCTCGTCACCGAGAGCCCTCCGCCGTGCCCCTCGACGATCGCCTTCGCGATGGCGAGTCCGAGGCCAGTGCCCCCGGTCTGCCGGGCACGCGAGCTGTCGCCGCGGGCGAAGCGGGCGAAGAGCTCGTCGCGCACCGCCGGATCGATGCCCGGGCCGTCGTCATGCACGCTGATGACCGCGTCGTCGCCCTCGCGAGTCACCCGCAGAGTGATCGAGGTCCCGGGCGGAGTGTGCGTGCGGGCATTCGCGAGCAGGTTGGCGACCACCTGATGCAGACGACCCGCGTCGCCCATGACCACGATCGGCTCGTCGGGCACCTCGATGTTCCAGTGGTGATCGACGGCGGTGGGGCGGGCGTCGGAGAGGCCTTCGAGAGCCAGCTGGGTGAGGTCGACGGTGCCGTGCACGAGTTCGCGGCCTTCGTCGAGCCGCGCCAGCAGCAGCAGGTCCTCGACGAGGTGGGTCATCCGCAGCGACTGCGCCTGGATGCGCTCGAGCGATGTCGTGGTGCCTTCGATCGCTGCGTCCGTGCCCTGCTGCTTCAGCGCGCGCAGAGACAACTCCGAGTATCCGCGGATCGATGAGAGGGGTGTGCGCAGCTCATGACTCGCATCGGCGACGAAGCGGCGCATCCGCTCCTCGTTCTTCTGGCGTGCGGCCAGCGAGGCGTTCACGTGGTCGAGCAGAGTGTTCAGTGATGCTCCGACGAGGCCCGTCTCTGTGCGCGGGTCTGCTTCGGCCGCCGGCACCCGCTCGGTGATCTGCACCTCCCCGCGATCGAGTGGCTGGTTCGCCACGCGCGTGGCCGTGGCGGCGACGGCGCGCAGCGGCCTGAGGCCGACCCTGATGGTGATGGCGGTCGTCAGTGCGAGAAGGATCAGCCCCCCGAGCGTCGCGAGCACGATGACGGTCAGGAGAGTGGTGAGCTGATTCTGGATGTCTGTGCGGGGGAGCCCCGTGACGACATTCACTCCGTTGGGCGCCTGCTGCACGACCACGAGGTAGGAGCCGAAGTCGTCGAGCGTCACGGTGCCCACGCGCCGCCCGTCGAGCGCTGCGTCGATCCGCTCGAGATCAGCGCTCGTCAGGGGCTGGGACTGTCCACTCAGCTCGCCTTTGGTGTCGGGGAACACGATGCCGTTGGTGCCCCCCGCCGAACTGGAGACGGCCATCAGGATGCCGGGTGGAACGCGCGACCCCTGGCCCTCGAAGATGGCATCGACGTCGGCGTACTTCGCGGGCACGCTGCCGACCGCCTGGGCGACCCCTGTCGAGTAATTCGTCACCTTGTCCTGGAGCTGCTGTTCGAGTGTCCCGCCGAGCAGCGCACTGGTGATGACGGCGACGATCACGAGGATGAGCGAGACGAAACCGATCACGGCCGTCATCAGCCGCGTCTGCAGGCTCATCGGTCGCCCGGCGATCCTCGTGGAACTCACTGAGGCGCCTTGATCATGTAGCCGACTCCCCGCACGGTGTGCAGGAGCGGAGTGCGGCCCGCGTCGATCTTCTTGCGCAGGTACGAGATGTACAGCTCGACGACCGACGACTTGCCGCCGAAGTCGTAGCTCCACACCCGGTCGAGGATCTGCGCCTTCGACAGCACCCGTCGCTCGTTGCGCATGAGGTAGCGGAGCAGTTCGAACTCGGTCGCCGTCAGCTCGATCTCGGTGCCGTCGCGCATGACCTCGTGACTGTCCTCATTCAGCGTGAGGTCGGCGACGCGCAGGATCGATTGTCCGTCGTCGGCGGTCGCGTGTCCGGTGCGCCGGATGATCGCGCGCAGCCGTGCGATCACCTCCTCCAGGCTGAACGGTTTGGTGACGTAGTCGTCTCCGCCGGCGGTGAGGCCCGCGACGCGGTCGCCCACCGCATCCTTCGCTGTCAGGAACAGAACGGGAACGAGGCTGCCCGATTCGCGCAGGCGACGCAGCACCGCCATGCCGTCGAGATCGGGCATCATGATGTCGAGCACGAGGGCGTCGGGTTCGAAGTCGCGCGCGACCTGCAGCGCCTCGAGCCCCGATGACGCGGTGCGCACCTCCCAGCCCTCCATCCGCAGGGCCATCGCGAGCAGATCCGTGAGCATCTGCTCGTCGTCGACGGCGAGGATGCGCAGGGGCGAGCCGTCGGGGCGGCGCAGTTCGGGAAGATCGGTGCTCATGACTTCATTCTGCGGAATCACCTATGGGGTTTCTATGGAACGCGCTATGCGTCTGCTGTGAGATCGAGCGCCCATAGCCTTCTCATCGATGTTCCTTCGATTGCACAAAACTCCGCTCCATACCGTCATCATCGGCCCGCGATCGGCGCGGCAGAAGGAGACACATGTACGGGACATATCTGCGGCGCGAGTTGGCGGGCCGCAAGAAGCAGACCACGATCGTCGCGATCGGACTCGCGATAGCCATCGCCCTCGTGATCGTCGTGAACGCGCTCACAGCGGGAGTGCGTGACGCGCAAGCGCAGGCGCTGGAATCGGTGTACGGCGTCGGCACCGACCTCACGGTCACCGGAGCTGCGGCCCAGCCCGGGGAAGGAGGCGGTCAGCGCTTCGACTTCGGATCAGACGACGGCGCCACCGACGGCGACACGACGACGCTGAGCCAATCGACTCTGATGACCGACTTCATGCGCGGAACGCTCGACGCGTCCGTGCTCGACACAGTGACGTCGACGGAGGGCGTGACGGCGGCGTCCGCTGCTCTCAGCCTCACCAACTCGACGTTCTCGGGCGAGCTGCCCAGCGGCGGCTTCGGCGAGCAGGACGGCGCGACCGAAGGCGCTGCCCCCACCGAGGGGCAAGCACCGCCGCAGGGCGGAACGGACGGTGCCGGCGGCGGCTCGTTCGGTGTCGACTCGTTCACGGTGCTGGGCATCGACCCCGCGGTGACATCGGTGGGCCCGCTCGCCTCGGTCGAGGTCAATGACGGCCGGGCTCTCGACAGCGACGACTCCGGAGCGCTCGTCGCGCTGGTCGATGCGACCTACGCGACCACGAACGAGATCGCCGTCGGCGACACGATCGACGTCGCTGGCTCCGATGTCGAGGTCGTCGGCATCGTGGCATCCACCTCCGACTCCGCCGACACCGCCGCGAACGTCTACCTGCCGCTCGACACCGCCCAGGAGCTCTCCGGAGCAGGAGACGTCGTCTCGACTGTGTACGTGCAGGCCGAGTCCGCATCATCGATCGACGCGGTGCAGGCAGCCCTGGCAGACGAGCTTCCCGATGCGACGATCACGTCGCAGTCCGAGCTCGCCTCGACGGTCTCGGGTTCGCTCTCGAGTGCGACATCGCTGATCACGAACCTCGGCACCTGGCTGTCGATCATCGTGCTGGCTGTGGCCGTGCTGCTCTCGGTGCTGCTGACCCTCTCGGGCGTCTCTCGTCGGACGCGGGAGTTCGGAACCCTCAAGGCGATCGGCTGGTCGAACGGCCGGGTCGTGCGCCAGGTCGCCGGCGAGTCGATGGTGCAGGGGTTGATCGGCGGTGCGGTGGGACTCGTGCTCGGCGTCGCGGGGATCCTCATCATCAATCTCGTGCAGCCCACGGTCGCCGCTGCGGCGACGGGCAACGCGGAAGGCGGAGGACCGGGAGGAATGGGGGGAGGCCCCGCGGGAGGCGGCGGCATGTTCCAGAGCCCGCAAGCGGCCGACATCGTGTTGCACGCACCGTTCACCCCGTGGGTGCTCGTCGCCGCGGTGGGCCTGGCCGTGCTCGGCGGTCTCGTCGCCGGCGCCTTCGGAGGCTGGCGTGCCGCGCGTCTCAGCCCGGCTGAAGCACTTCGCTCGGTCGCATGACCACCGCGCCTTCATCACACGCACGACAAGGAGACAACGACATGACCATCGCAGACATCGCCGCGGCGACAGGGAACACGGATGCCGCACGGCCGATCTACCGCGCACAGGACGTCACACGCACCTACGCGCAGAAGGGACGCACTGTGAAAGCGCTCACAGGCGTCGACCTCACGATCCAGGCCGGTGAGTTCGTCACAATTCAGGGCCCGACCGGCGGAGGCAAGTCGACACTGCTGCAGATGCTCGGCGCCCTCGACAAGCCCTCGTCCGGTTCGCTCACGCTCGGCGACATCGAGCTGGCATCGGCGTCGGCGCGCGAGCTGAGTCGCATCCGGGCCGAGGAGATCGGATTCGTGTTCCAGGGGTTCAACCTCATCCCGACCCTCACCGCCGCGGAGAACGTGAACATGGCGCTGGAACCGACCTCGCTGAGCCGCGGCGACCGGACCGCACGCGTCGCCGAGGCTCTCGCGCACGTCGGCCTCGCCGATCGCGGCGACCATCTGCCGACCGAGCTCTCGGGAGGCCAGCAGCAGCGTGTGGCGATCGCTCGCGCCATCGTGAAGCGACCTCGTGTGCTGCTGGCCGACGAGCCCACGGGCAACCTCGACGAGAGCATGCGAGATGAGATCCTCACCCTGCTCGAGGGCCTCTGCGCCGAAGGGATCACGATGATCGTCGTCACGCACGACTCGGCAGTGGCTCGCCGGGCGACCAGGCGGCTGCGGCTCGCGATGGGGACGGTGCAGGACATCACCCGCTGAGGTGCGGCGAAGGCCCCGGCGAACTCGCCGGGGCCTTCGTGCTGCGTGGGACTGCGCTCAGTGCGTGTCTTCGGCTTCGATCTCGGTGCGGTCGCCCGACCACTGCGTGTGGAAGGTGCCTTCCTTGTCGATGCGCTTGTAGGTGTGCGCACCGAAGAAGTCGCGCTGGCCCTGCACCAGAGCCGCAGGAAGGCGGTCGGCGCGGATGCCGTCGTAGTACGACAGCGACGACGAGAACGCCGGAGCCGGGATGCCGGCCTGCGCGGCCGCGACGACCACGCGGCGCCAGGAGGCCTGGGCGCGGGTGATCGCCTCGGTGAAGTACGGCGCCGTGAGCAGCACCGGAAGGCCGGGCTCCGCCTGGTAGGCGTCGGCGATGCGGTTGAGGAACTGGGCGCGGATGATGCAGCCGCCGCGCCAGATCTTGCTGATCGCACCGAGGTCGATGTTCCAGTCGTACTCGGCGGCGCCGGCGCGGATCTCGTCGAAGCCCTGCGAGTACGCGACGATCTTCGACGCGTAGAGCGCGAGACGGACGTCTTCGATGAAGGCGGCCTCGTCGGCGACGGTGAACGCCTCGTCGGGGCCGGGAAGGGAGCCTGCCACCTCGCGCTGCTCGGGGTGCGAGGACAGCGAGCGGGCGAACGTGGCCTCGGCGATGCCCGAGACGGGGACGCCGAGCGAGAGTGCGGTCTGCACGGTCCACGCGCCGGTGCCCTTGGCGCCGGCCTGGTCGACGATGACGTCGACGAGCGGCTTGCCGGTTGCGGCATCCACCTGGCGGAGCACCTCGGCGGTGATCTCGATCAGGTACGACTCGAGCTCGCCCTTGTTCCACTCGGCGAAGATCTCCGCGATCTCGGCCGGGGTCTTGCCCGTGCCGCGGCGGATGAGGTCGTAGGCCTCGGCGATGAGCTGCATGTCGGCGTACTCGATGCCGTTGTGCACCATCTTGACGAAGTGTCCTGCGCCGTCGTGGCCGACGTGCGTGACGCACGGCTCGCCCTCGGCGACCGCGGCGATCGACTTCAGGATCGGGCCGAGCGTGACCCACGACTCGTCGGATCCGCCGGGCATGATCGACGGGCCGAGCAGTGCGCCCTCCTCGCCACCGGAGATGCCGGCGCCGACGAAGTTGATGCCCGTCTCACGGACGGCCTTCTCGCGGCGGATCGTGTCGGGGAAGTACGCGTTGCCGCCGTCGACGATGATGTCGCCCGGCTCGAAGACCTCGACGAGCGAGTCGATCACGGCATCCGTCGGGCGACCGGCCTTGACCATGATGATCGCGGTGCGCGGCTTCTGCAGGCTGTCGGCGAACTCCTGGTACGTCGACGCCGGGACGAACTCGGCCTCGGGGTGCTCGCTCAGCAGCGTCTCGGTCTTCTCGTAGCTGCGGTTGAAGATCGCCACCGTGTTGCCCTCGCGGCTGGCGAGGTTGCGAGCGAGGTTCGAACCCATGACGGCGAGTCCGACGACTCCGATGTTGGCTGATGCTTCGGGCACAGATGGCTCCTAGATCGAGAAGAAGGGGATGCTCTCAGGATATCGCGGGTGCTCGGGGGACGGTCGCGTGTGACGTCCGACGGCGGGCCGACGGACGAGCGACCAGAGCGGTCGCGGTCAGTCCTTACGGTAGCCCGAACGACCGAGGGAGAACAGGGCTCCGAAGGTGGCGACGGCGGCGCAGAGGGTCATGGCTCCGATGAGCCAGGCGATCGCGTGCGAGAAGAAGACGCCGTCGAGCATGAGGAAACTCCGTGTTCTGCGAGAGGGAACGGTGTCTTCAGCCTATCGGGTCATCGGGTAGCATGAGGGGAGTACCTCGGCGAGGGATGCGTGCGCGTGCGCGCGAATCCGTTATCGACGCGGCGAAGCAAGCCCGGTGGCTTCTTTCACGCGTCTGCGTTCGAGAGCTGTTCCATAGACCACCGCGCGGCTGCTCGCTGCGTGCCCCGAAGGAGAACCCCATGTCTGAAGACACCAAGGTCCAGGCCGAGATTCGCGAGAACTTCGGCAAGGGCTTCGCTCGCCGCCTCCGCGCTGCCGGCAAGATCCCCGCCGTCCTCTACGGCCACGGCACCGACCCGGTGCACGTCGCGCTGCCCGGCCACCAGGTCTCGCTCATCATCCGTCGTGCGAACGCCCTGCTCGAGCTCGACATCGAGGGCAAGAGCCACCTCGCCCTGGTCAAGGACGTCCAGAAGGACCCCGTGCACCAGATCATCGAGCACATCGACCTGCTCGTCGTGAAGAAGGGCGAGAAGGTCACGATCGACGTTCCGCTCGTCGTCACCGGCGAGTCCTTCGCAGGAACGATCGCGAACCTCGACACGACCACGCTGTCGATCGAGGCCGAGGCGACGCACATTCCGCAGAACATCGAGGTCTCGGTCGAGGGGCTCGAAGAGGGCGCGCACATCACGGCCGCCGACGTGGTCCTGCCTAAGGGCTCGACCCTGCTGACCGACCCCGAGGTCCTCGTGGTCGCTGTCTCGGTGCCCGTGCTCGACCTCGAGTCCGACACGACTGCCGAGGAGCCCGCCGAGGGTGAGACCGAGGCAGAGGCTGCTCAGGAGGACGCCGCGGAGTGATCTCCACCGGCGCAGCACTCAGCTGACTGCATCACAGAGGGGGCGCGAGCAGATCGCGCCCCCTCTGTCGTATTCTGACCTGGCCGCAGATCCCGATCCCGAGAGGACGACCGCATGGCATCCACCTGGCTGGTGGTGGGGCTCGGCAATCCCGGCCCCCGATACGAGGCGACGAGGCACAACGTCGGTCAGATGGTGATCGATGAACTCGCCTCCCGACGCTCCGAGACGTTCCGAGAGCACAAGGGCGGCGCGCGCGTCATCGAGACCTGGCTCCGGCCCGGCGGCGACAAGATCGTGCTGGTCAAGCCGAACACGTTCATGAACGTCTCGGGAACCCCCGTGGCAGCGCTCGCGAGGTTCTACTCGGTTCCCGCCGAGCGCATCGTCGTCGTGCACGACGAGCTCGACATCCCTTTCGACACCGTGAAGCTCAAGATCGGCGGCGGTCACGGAGGTCACAACGGCGTGCGCGACATCGCGAGAGCGATCGCGACCCCTGATTTCCCCCGCGTGCGCGTCGGCATCGGCCGTCCGATCGGGCGTCAGGACCCTGCCGACTGGGTGCTCTCACCGTTCGGCAAGGACGAACGGGCGAACCTGCCGATCCTCGTCTCAGATGCCGCCGATGCGGTGGAACTGCTCGTCGACGAGGGCCTGCTGGCGGCTCAGCAGAAGCACCACGCTCCGCGCTGAGCGGGGCGGTGGCGGTGCGACCGGCTGCAGCGTCGCCGGTCAGGGCATGAAGCCGGATGCCGTGCCCGCCGACAGCGCGATCACGAGCCCGACCCAGAAGATGATCGGCGCGACGGCGGCGACGACGATCGCTGCGATGCCGGCGCCGCGACCCTGCCTCTTGCGGATGGCGATGATGCCGAGCACGATGGCGGCGATGCCGAGCACCGTGCCGCTCCAGAACGCGATCTCGGCCCACAGCACCTGATCGCGAGCGGGGGAGAGGATCGTCAGGAAGTCGGGCTCGCTGGTGTCGAGTCCACTCGGAAGACGCGTGCCGATCTCGAATCCGACGATGCCGCCGATGATGGGGATCACGACGGCGGCCGCGACCGCGAGCACCAGGGCCACGATGCCGAGTAGCGATGACCCCTTCTCGCGGGCGGGCGGCCTCACTGCGTAGGCGCCCGATGCCGTCGCGTACCCGCCGACGGGCACCTGATAGGCGCCGGGCGGAGCCGCCTGATAGCCGGGGCCGGACGGCGGAGCGACCTGGCCGCCGGGGTAGGGCGCCGGGGCAGCGGCACCGGGGTAGGCGGGCGGCTCGGCGAACGAGGGAGCGACGGGGTACGCGGGGGTGCCAGGGTACCCGGGACCGCCCGAGGGGGCGGGAGCACCGGACGAGGGCGGCTGCGCCACGTAGGGGGGAGGCGCGATCGGCGGCTGGCCGCCCGGGGGAGGAGGGCTCACAGGGTCGGCTCCGGACGGGGGCAGCTGAGCATCAGTCACGCCCCCATCCTAGGGCCGCACGTCTCAGACGCGTCGAAGCAGACCCACGCGGTCGTACACGGCGGCGAGGGTCGCGTCCGCGACCTCGTCGGCGCGGCTCGCGTTGGCTGCGAGGATGCGGTCCAGTTCGGCAGGGTCGTCGAGAAGCTCGAGGGCACGGGAGCGCACCGGTTCGAACTCTGCGACGACGACCTCTGCGAGACCCTTCTTGAAATCTCCGTAGCCGCGGCCCGCGTACTCGTCTTCGATCGCGCCGATCTGGCGTCCGGTGAGCGCCGCATAGATCGTGAGCAGGTTGGAGACACCGGGCTTGCTCTCGCGGTCGAAGCGCACCGAGCCCTCGTTGTCGGTCACCGCGCGCATGATCTTCTTCGCCGACTTGGCCGGGTCGTCGAGCATCCACAGCACACCGGCATCGCTCTCGGCCGACTTCGACATCTTCGACGTGGGATTCTGCAGGTCGTAGATGCGCGCTGTGTCCTTCTGGATCACCGGGCGCGGCACGACGAAGGTCTCGCCGAAGCGCGAGTTGAACCGCTCCGCGAGGTCGCGGGTGAGTTCGACATGCTGCTTCTGGTCGTCGCCCACGGGGACGACATCGGTCTGGTACAGCAGGATGTCGGCGGCCATCAGCACCGGATACGTGAACAGACCCACGCTCGTGGCGTCAGCGCCGTAGCGGGCCGACTTGTCTTTGAACTGCGTCATGCGGCCAGCCTCGCCGAAGCCGGTGATGGTCGACAGGATCCATGCGAGCTCGGCGTGCGCGCGCACATGCGACTGCACATACAGCGTCGACAGCGACGGCTCGATGCCTGCGGCGATGTACTGCGCAGCCGTGCGCCGGGTCTTCTCGCGCAGCTCCGCGGGATCCTGGGCCACCGTCAGCGCATGGAGATCGACGACCGAGAAGTAGGCGTCGTACGAGCTCTGCAGCTCACGCCACTGCAGAAGAGCACCGATGTAGTTGCCGATCTGCAGAGAGTCGGCGGAGGGCTGCATTCCTGAGTAGAGGCGTGGTTTCATCACGCTCTCAATCCTATGGGGGTGGTGGCGGTGGGTGATCCCGTCGACAGCGCCACCGACAGCCGAGTGCTCAGTACGTGTAGTCGACGACGACGGGTGCGTGGTCACTCCACCGCTGGTCATACGCGGCGGCGCGGGCGACGTGGTACGCGGTGGCGCGCTCTGCGAGTGCCGGGGTGGCGAGGTGATAGTCGATCCGCCACCCGGAGTCGTTGTCGAACGCCTTCCCCCGCATCGACCACCAGGTGTACGGGCCCTCGACCTCGCCGTGGAAGGCGCGTCCGACATCGACCCAGCCGAGACCCGCTCCGGCGGAGCCGTCGGCTGACTCGATCGTCGCGTCGCGCTCACCGAGGAAGCGGTCGAAGTACGCGCGCTCTCGCGGCAGGAAGCCCGCCTTCTTGCGGTTGCCCCGCCAATTCTTGATATCGAGCTCCCGGTGGCCGACGTTGAGATCGCCGGTGACCAGGGCCAGGGATGCGCTGTCGCTGCCGAGCTCGGCGAGACGCGCCTCGAACGCATCGAGGAACTTCCACTTCTCGTCCTGCTTCGGAGTGTCGGCCTCGCCGCTGTGCACGTATGCGCTGACCACTGTGAGCGCACGATCGCCGATCACGAAGTCGGCCTCGATCCAGCGACCCTTCGAATCGAACTCGTCAGGGCCGAAATCGGTGCGCGATACGAGCGCCGGAACCCGACTGGCGATGGCGACGCCCGCGCGGCCCTTGGCCGTGGCCTCGTCGTGCACGAACGTCCACCCGGGAAGGGCGGCCTCGAGATGCTCGTCCTGCCCGCGAACCTCCTGCAGAGTCAGGATGTCGACGTCAGCGGCGTCGAGCCAGGTGCTCATGCCGTTGCGAGCCGCCGCTCGGATTCCGTTGACATTGACCGAGGCGATACGCAGATGAGGCATGATTCCAGCCTAACGAGGGTCACCGACATCTCGGGACGAGCGCTGCAGATCAGAGAGCAGGCGCTGAGTGAAGGCAGACATCGTCGGCGGCGGCGGGGGAGCAGACGCCTCGAGGTGCGCGAGGTCCGCCTCAGCCGCCCGCACGGCTCGCTGTGCCGGCCAGGCGCTGTACCACCGGGCGGACTCGCGAGCTGCCTGGGCCTCGCGCAGACGGATGCGCGCCGCCTGCGCGAGCGTCTCGTGTTCGGCGACTCGGCGCTCGGCCTCGGTCTGGGTCTGCAGGGGGAGGTCACGGTCCTGCGCCGCGACCGCGATCCACGACGAGGCCACGAGCATCACCACCCCGTTCACTCGGAACCAGAGCAGGAGCCCGATGAAGATCGCGAAGGTCGCCAGCAGCGGGTTGGTGGGGGTGTAGCTCAGCAGGAAACCGGCCCCGAACTGGAGGACCGTCATCGCTCCGCCGCCGAGGATGGCCCCGGGCCAGATGGTGCTCCAGTGCAGAGACGTGCCTGTGAGAAACCGCACCATCGCAGCGAGCGCCGCCGACAGCAGGGCGAACGAGACCAGCACCGTACCGATGCGGATGCTGGTGAGGCCGTCGAGTGCCGATTCCCATCCCAGCAGGCTGAAGATCCAGCTCAGTGCGAACGCGCTGGCCGAACTGAGCAGAGAGCCGGCGACCAACGAGACTCCGAAGAGCAGCGCGGCCAACAGGTCCCGCGCCTTCAGGACGATGTAGCTGCGACGATCGGGCGGAAGCCCGAAGATGTCCCGCGTTGCGCGCCTCGAGAACGTCACCCAGCCGATCGCTGTCCAGATCACCGTGCCGAGCGCGATCAGACCGGTCACACTCAGGATGCCCGCCGTGCCCGCGGCGACCTCTTGCACCTGCTGCCGCGTGAACACCCCGCCCTCGTCCTGGATGAGGTTCGGGATGTAGCTGTTGATGAGGTCGATCATCGCGTTCACGGCCTCGGCGCTGCCGCCGAGCCAGAGCCCCGCGATGGCGAAGGCGAGGTAGATCGCGGCGAAGATCGCGAACAGCGCCTGATAGCTCACGCCCGCGGCGAGCAGGAATCCGTTGTGCTGCAGGAAGTGTCGCCAGACCCTCACCGGGAAGAGGCCCAGCGTGCGCCGGGTGAGAGCGGTCGCGCGTTCCACGGCGGTGTCGAGGCGACCGGGCTCGAGGGCGGCATCGGGTTCAGACACGTGCTCACCCTATCCAAGAGACGAGAACGCGCGGGTTCCGATCATGGAACCCGCCCGTCGTCAGTCAGGGAGCGTCAGGGACGCCCGCGCAGCACGGCCTGCTTGACCTCGGCGATGGCCTTCGTGACCTCGATGCCGCGTGGGCATGCCTCGGAGCAGTTGAAGGTGGTGCGGCAGCGCCACACGCCTTCCTTGTCGTTGAGGATGTCGAGACGGACCTCGGCGTTGTCATCACGGGAGTCGAAGATGAAACGGTGGGCGTTGACGATCGCGGCCGGTCCGAAGTACTGTCCGTCGGTCCAGAACACGGGGCAGGACGAGGTGCACGCGGCGCACAGGATGCACTTGGTGGTGTCGTCGAAGATCTCGCGGTCGGCGATCGACTGGACGCGCTCCTTGCCCTTCTCCGGCACGGAGCTCGCGACGAGGAACGGCTGCACCTCGCGGTACGAGGCGAAGAACGGCTCCATGTCGACGACGAGGTCCTTCTCGAGCGGCAGCCCCTTGATGGCCTCGACGTAGATCGGCTTCGAGATGTCGAGGTCCTTGATCAGCGTCTTGCAGGCGAGCCGGTTGCGACCGTTGATGCGCATGGCGTCGGAACCGCAGATGCCGTGGGCGCACGAGCGACGGAAGGTGAGCGAGCCGTCGACCTCCCACTTGATCTTGTGCAGTGCATCGAGGACGCGGTCGGTCGAGTACAGCTCCACGTCGTAGTCGACCCAGTGCGGCTCGGCGTCGACCTCGGGGTCGAATCGGCGGATGTTGAACGTCACGATGAAGGACTGGATCGCAGCCTCTTCGGTCGTGTCGGCGGGTGCTTCGGCGATGGCGTTCGACATGTTCAGTACTTCCTCTCCATCGGCGGGTAGTTCAGTTCGCCCTGCTCGTTCTTCGTGAACACGACGGGCTTCCAGTCGAGCTCGATGTGGTCGCTCGGAGTGGAGGAGTGCGGGTCGCCGGTGAGGTACGCCATGGTGTGCTTCATGTACTTCTCATCGTTGCGCGTCGGGAAGTCGTCGCGCATGTGCCCGCCGCGGCTCTCTTCGCGGTTCTGCGCCGCGTAGACGACGACCTCGGCGATGTCGAGCAGGAAGCCCAGCTCGACGGCCTCGAGCAGGTCGGTGTTGAACCGCTTGCCCTTGTCGTCGACGTGCACGTTCATGTACCGATCGCGGAGTCCGGCGATCACTCCGAGCACGTGCTCGAGGGAGTCGTGCGTGCGGAAGACCTGCGCGCCCTTGTCCATCTCGTCCTGCAGCTCCTTGCGGAGCACGGCGATGCGCTCGGTGCCCTGATTGTTGCGCAGCCCCTCGAGCATGTCGGAGACGAACGACGCGGGGTTCTCGGGGAGGGGGACGAACTCCGCCGTCTTGACGTACTCGACCGCGTTGCGTCCCGCGCGCTTGCCGAACACGTTGATGTCGAGCAGCGAGTTGGTTCCGAGGCGGTTCGCGCCGTGCACCGAGACGCACGCGCATTCGCCGGCGGCGTAGAGGCCGGGCACCACAGTGTCGTTGTCGGCGAGCACCTCGGCGTCGTTGTTCGTCGGGATGCCGCCCATCGCGTAGTGCGCGGTCGGCATGACCGGCACGGGCTCGACGACCGGGTCGACGCCCAGATAGGTGCGGGCGAACTCGGTGATGTCGGGAAGCTTGGTCTCGAGGACCTCAGCGCCCAGGTGCGTGCAGTCCAGCAGCACGTAGTCCTTGTGCGGGCCGGCACCGCGGCCCTCGGCCACCTCCTGCACCATGCAGCGCGCGACGATGTCACGCGGTGCGAGGTCCTTGATGGTGGGGGCGTAGCGCTCCATGAAGCGCTCGCCCGAGGCGTTGCGCAGGATCGCGCCCTCTCCACGTGCGCCCTCGGTGAGGAGGATGCCGAGGCCGGCGAGGCCGGTGGGGTGGAACTGGAAGAACTCGAGGTCTTCGAGAGGGAGGCCCTTGCGCCAGACGATGCCGACGCCGTCACCCGTGAGGGTGTGGGCGTTCGAGGTGGTCTTGAAGATCTTGCCGAAACCGCCGGTGGCGAAGATCACGGCCTTGGCCTGGAAGACGTGCAGCTCGCCGGTCGAGAGGTCGTACGCGACGACACCGGAGATCTGCGTCTTGCCCGCGGCATCCTTCACCGTGAGCAGATCGAGCACGTAGAACTCGTTGAAGAAGTTGATGCCGAGCTTGACGCAGTTCTGGAACAGCGTCTGCAGGATCATGTGACCGGTGCGGTCGGCGGCATAGCACGCGCGACGCACGGGGGTCTTGCCGTGCTCGGCGGTGTGTCCGCCGAAACGACGCTGGTCGATCTTGCCCTCGGGGGTGCGGTTGAACGGCAGACCCATGTTCTCGAGGTCGATGACCGCGTCGATGGCCTCTTTCGCGAGGATCTCTGCAGCATCCTGGTCGACCAGGTAGTCGCCACCCTTGACCGTGTCGAAGGTGTGCCACTCCCAGCTGTCTTCTTCGACGTTCGCGAGGGCCGCCGCCATGCCGCCCTGTGCCGCACCGGTGTGCGAGCGCGTGGGGTAGAGCTTGGAGATGACCGCGGTCTTCGCGCCGGAGCCGGCCTCGATGGCCGCTCGCATGCCGGCGCCGCCGGCGCCCACGAT
Source organism: Microbacterium sp. EB106-03-03-XG65 (assembly GCF_058791955.1). Lineage (NCBI taxonomy): Bacteria > Bacillati > Actinomycetota > Actinomycetes > Micrococcales > Microbacteriaceae > Microbacterium > Microbacterium sp. EB106-03-03-XG65. Next base: position 103,742 of record NZ_JBYTEB010000002.1, on the reverse strand, counting down.
GACGATGTCGAACTGGTGGTAGTGCACACCGTCGCGGACGACGGAATCCTGGGTCTCGGTAGTCACTTCTCGTTTGCCTTCTCTTCTACTGGCCCAGCGCCTGGCAGGAATCCCACAGCGTGCTCGACTCGGTCACGCCGAGGCACGGGTCGAAGGTGAAGACGACCAGCGTGCCGAGGAGGATGAGCAGAGCCGCAGCGAGGCCCAGCGCCCAGATGAGCGCCTTTCGTGCAGTGTTGTTCGTGACGTAGTCGTTCACGATCGTGCGCATGCCGTTGGCGCCGTGGATCAGCGCCAGCCACAGCATGATGACGTCCCACCACTGCCAGAACGGCGTGGCGAACTTGCCGGCGATGAAGGCGAAGTCCAGGGCGTGGATGCCTTCACCGACCATGAGGTTGATGAACAGGTGTCCGAAGATCAGCACCACGAGCACGACGCCGGAGCCGCGCATGAACAGCCAGCCCCACTTCTCGAGGTTGACCCCGCGACGAGCGCGAGTGGGGGCGGAGACGGTCTGAGCGGTCATCAGTGTCCTCCTCCGAAGCCGGCGAACGCGAGCATCAGGTGGCGGGGCACGAAGCCCGCCATGATGATGCCCCACACCAGAAGCACGCCCCAGAACAGCTGTCGCTGGTACTTCGCTCCCTTCGACCAGAAGTCGACCGCGATGATGCGCAGGCCGTTCATGGCGTGGAACACGATGCCGGCGACGAGCACGACCTCGCCGATCGCCATGACCGGGTTCTTGTAGGTGCCGATGACGGCGTTGTACGCCTCGGGCGACACCCTGATGAGTGCAGTGTCGAGCACATGCACCAACAGGAAGAAGAAGATGGCGACTCCGGTGATGCGGTGAAGCACCCACGACCACATGCCTTCGCGACCCCGATAGAGGGTTCCGCGAGGCGTCTTGGAAGTGGTTTCCGAAATCGACGGTGTCAAGCGAGCGCTTGTGGACACGGTCGTCCTCCCTGGATCGATGTGACTCGGTCGCGTGCATCGCGTCATCCAAGCGTGAACCCGTTGAACGTCAGGCACGGCCGATCGCTGTCCATCCTATTCCCGCGAACTGGCGGAGGCGACGAAGGGGACCCTAAGTATCTCGATGTCGAGAGGTTCGATGCCGATAGCCTGGCAGGGTGAACCAACCGATCCAGGACTTCTACGCAGTGATCCCCGCCGGCGGAATCGGCAGCAGACTCTGGCCGCTCTCGCGCGCGGACGCACCCAAGTTCCTGCACGATCTGACGGGCTCGGGGCATTCGCTGCTCCGCGACACCTGGGACCGGCTGGAGCCGCTCGCGGGCGCCGATCGGATCGCCGTCGTGACCGGTCGCGCCCACCGCGCGGCCGTCGAGGCGGAGCTGCCCGGAATACCGGATCTCAATGTGTTCCTCGAGTCGGAGCCGCGCGAGTCGGCGGCGGCGATCGGCCTCGCCGCCGCGATCCTGCACCGCCGCGACCCCGACGTCATCATCGGCTCCTTCAGCGCCGACCACGTCATCCGCAGCACGAGGGTCTTCGAGTTCGCGGTGCGCGACGCGGTCGAGGTCGCGCGGGAGGGCTACATCTGCACGATCGGGATCTCTCCTACCGAGCCCGCGGTCGGGTTCGGCTACATCAAGAAGGGCCCCGAGCTCGTGGTCGAGGGCGCGCGCGAGGCGGCGCTCGTGGAGAGCTTCGTCGAGAAGCCCGACCTCGAGACGGCCACCGCGTACCTGGCGAGTCGCGACTACCTCTGGAACGCGGGCATGTTCATCGCCAAGGCGAGTGTGCTGCTCGACGAGCTGGCCGCGAACGAGCCCGCCCTGCACGCGGGCCTCATCGAGCTCGCCGAGGCCTGGGACGACCGCGAGCGGCGTGGTCCGGCGGTCGATCGCATCTGGCCGGGACTCAAGAAGATCGCGATCGACTACGCGGTGGCGGAGCCGGCGGCTCGACGCGGACGCCTCGCGGTGGTCCCCGGGCACTTCGACTGGGACGACGTCGGCGACTTCGCCTCGCTCACCAAGCTCATCAACAACGGACGCAAGAACGACCTCGCCGTGCTCGGTCCCCGTGCCCGTGTGCTCAGCGACGCTGCGAGCGGCATCCTCGTGAGTCAGACGTCGCGCGTGATCAGCCTGGTCGGAGTGAAGGACATCGTCGTGGTCGACACCCCGGATGCCCTGCTCGTCACGACGGTGGAGCACGCGCAGCGTGTGAAGGGCGTCGTGGAGTCGCTCAAGCTCACCGGTCGGGGCGACGTGCTCTGATGAGCAGGGTGTGGTGCTCATCGGCTGGTTGGATTTCAGCTTTGTAACCATTGCGTGGCGTGTGGCGTCGTCGCATGCGGAAATGCCGAAACACTGGGTAACTTTGATCGATCCGCGAGGGCCGCGGGTTCGTTGAGGAGGCATGAGTTGACCATCTCCACCACCAAGAAGCTGCTCGGCGCGACCATCGCCGCCGGCGTCGTCTTCGCGCTCGCCGGCTGCGGCCAGGCCCCGACCGAGTCCGGCGGCACGGACGGCGGCGACGCCGCCTCCGACTTCGTCCCCTGCCTCGTCTCCGACGCGGGCGGCTGGAACGACAAGTCGTTCAACCAGTCGGCCAAGGAGGGCATGGACCGCGCCGCGGACACCCTGGGTGTCAAGCCGATCGAGTTCGAGTCCGCGAACGACAACGACTACGCGCCGAACCTCGAGACCGCGGTCTCCGAGGGCTGCTCGCTCATCGTCTCCGTCGGCTTCAAGCTCTCGGCCGCCACGGTCGAGTCGGCACTCGCGAACCCCGACATCGACTACGCGATCATCGACGACTACGCCGACAACGACTTCGACGGCACCACGGATGCCCCGAACATCAAGCCCCTCGTCTTCGACACGGCTCAGGCCGCCTACCTCGGCGGATACGCGTCGGCGGCATGGTCGGCGCAGAGCGGTGTCAACAAGGTCGGCACCTTCGGCGGAATGCAGATCCCGTCTGTCGCCGTCTTCATGGACGGCTTCCAGTTCGGCGTCGAGAAGTACAACGAGGACAAGTCCGCAGCCGTCGAGGTCTTCGGCTGGGACGCGGCCACGCAGAAGGGCTCCTTCACTGGTGGCTTCGACGCGAACGACACCGCCAAGCAGACCGCGCAGGGTGTGCTCGACCAGGGCGTCGACGTCATCCTCCCCGTCGGTGGACCGGTGTACCAGAGCGCTGCGGCCGCGATCGCTGACAGCGGCAAGGACACGCTCCTCGTCGGTGTCGACAGCGACCTTGCCGTGGCTGACGAGAGCGTGGCCGACGTCACTCTCTTCTCGATCATGAAGGCCATCGACGTGGCCGTCGAGGATGCGACCATCGCCGCATCCGAGGGCGACTTCGACCCGGCGCCGTACATCGGAACGCTCGAGAACGAGGGCGTCAAGCTCTCGGGCTTCGGTGCTTTCGAGGGCGACCTGCCCGAGGGCCTGACCGATGAGCTCGCGACTCTGCAGGAGCAGATCATCTCGGGCGACATCACGGTGGAGTCCGAGAACTCCCCGTAAGCGATCTCCATCCATGGGCGGGGCGAGTGGTGCAAGCGGCCACTCGCCCCGTGCCGTGGAAGGACACTCCCACCGTCACTCCGCGGACTCGGCATCATCGGCGATGCTGATGCCCGCCCTCCCTCGGACTCCTCTGGATAGGGTGCAGATATGAAGCTCGAACTCCGCGGCATCACCAAGCGCTTCGGCAGCCTCGTGGCCAACGATCACATCGACCTCGTCGTCGAACCGGGACAGATCCACGCGCTGCTCGGCGAGAACGGCGCAGGCAAGTCCACTCTCATGAACGTGCTGTACGGCCTCTATCAGGCCGATGAAGGCGACATTCTGCTGGACGACGTCGTCCAGCGGTTCCGGGGTCCCGGCGACGCCATGGCGGCCGGAATCGGCATGGTGCACCAGCACTTCATGCTCGTTCCGGTGTTCACCGTCGCCGAGAACGTCATGCTCGGGCACGAGCAGACCAAGGGGCTCGGCACTCTCGACATCGCCAAGGCGCGGGAGCACGTGCGCTCGGTCGCCGCCCGCTTCGGCTTCGACATCGACCCGGATGCGGTCGTCGGAGACCTGCCCGTCGGCGTGCAGCAGCGCGTCGAGATCATCAAGGCGCTCTCCCGCGATGCGAAGGTGCTCGTGTTCGACGAGCCCACCGCCGTGCTCACCCCGCAGGAGACCGATGAGCTCATGGGCATCATGCGCCAGCTCCGCGATGAGGGCACCGCGATCGTCTTCATCACCCACAAGCTCCGCGAGGTCCGCGAGGTCGCCGACACGATCACGATCGTGCGTCTCGGCAAGATCGTCGGTGAGGCGTCGCCCACCGCCGGCAATGCCGAGCTCGCCTCCCTCATGGTCGGTCGCGCCGTCGAGCTCACTGTGCACAAGGATGCTCCGCGCCTCGGCGAGGGCGGTCTGCAGGTCGAAGGACTCCGCGTCCTGACGGCGGCCGGCGCGATCGTGGTGGACGGCGTCGACTTCGTGGTCCGTCCCGGTGAGGTGCTCGCGATCGCCGGAGTGCAGGGCAACGGGCAGACGGAACTTGTCGAGGCCATCGTCGGACTCGCGTCGCGGGTCGAGGGCTCGATCATCCTCGACGGCACCGACCTGGTCGGCAAAAGTGTGCGCACCATCCTCGATGCGGGGGTCGGATTCGTCCCCGAGGACCGCAACGAGGACGGCCTGGTCGGCGCGTTCTCCGTGGCGGAGAATCTGATCCTCGACCGATCGACCGACCCTGCCTTCAGCCGTGTCGGAACGATCCGGCGCGCCGAACTCGAGGACTTCGCGAAGGCGCGTATCGCCGAGTACGACATCCGCACGCAGGGCTCGCACACGCCGGCGGGCACGCTCTCGGGCGGAAACCAGCAGAAGGTCGTGATCGCGCGCGAGATGAGCCGCGAACTGCGGCTGCTCGTCGCGGCGCAGCCGACGCGCGGCGTCGATGTCGGCTCGATCGAGTTCATCCACAAGCGGATCATCGAGACGCGCGACGCGGGCATCCCGGTCATCGTCGTCTCCACCGAGCTCGACGAGGTCGCGGCTCTGGCCGATCGCATCGCGGTCATGTATCGAGGAACCATCGTCGGGATCGTTCCCGGCGACACCCCGCGCGAGACACTGGGATTGATGATGGCGGGCGCCGCCGAGGGAGAGGTGGCCGCATGAGCGGGACGACGCCACAGGCAGACGGGCCGGAGAAGGAGAACTCCTCCGACCGGCTGTCGTTGAACACGACGACGACTCTGCGCGATCCCGTGGACGTGCCACCGCCTCCGCGCGGGAACACGATCCTCAAGGAGATGCTGCGCGGCAGCGCGGTCACCACGATCCTCGCGATCTTCCTCGCACTCGTCGTCGGCGGAATCCTCATCGCCTTCACCAACGAAGACGTGCTCGAGGCGTCCGGCTACTTCTTCCAGCGGCCGAGCGACACGTTCGCAGCCATCTGGAACGCGGTCTACAACGGCTACGAGGCGTTGTTCCGCGGAGCGATCTTCAACGCGCGCGGCGCGGACTTCGCCGCACAGATCCGTCCGCTGACGAACACCCTCGGTTTCGCCGCTCCGCTGATCGCCGCGGGACTCGGCGTCGCGCTGGCCTTCCGCGTCGGCCTGTTCAACATCGGTGCCCGTGGGCAGATGCTCATCGCCGTCGGTGTCGCAGGCCTCCTCACCTTCGGCCTCGACCTGCCGATCTGGCTGCACATCCCCGTCACGCTGATCGCCGGTATCGCCGGCGGAGCGCTGTGGGGCGCGATCGCCGGGTTGCTCAAGGCTCGTACCGGAGCGCATGAGGTGATCCTCACGATCATGCTGAACTACGTGGCCTACTATCTGCTGCTCTGGATGATCCGAACCCCGGGTCTGCTGCAGAAGGAGGGCACGAACCAGGCTCTCGGCTCGGCCACGCCCGAGACCGCGCAGTTCCCCGAGCTGTTCGGACCCAAGTTCCCGCTTCTCGATCTCGGCTTCGTGATCGTGATCGTCGCGACGCTCTTCGTCTGGTGGCTGATCGAGCGGTCCTCGCTCGGACTCCGCATGCGCGCGGTCGGCGAGAACCCGCACGCGGCGCGCGCCGCGGGCATCAGCGTGCAGCGCGTGTACGTGTACGCGATGCTGTTCGCGGGTGGCCTCGCGGGCCTCGCTGGCATGAACCAGGTGCAGGGCGCGGTCACGACCGGCATCACCGAGACGATCGATGCCGGCATCGGCTTCGACGCCATCACCGTCGCGCTGCTCGGGCGCAGCCGTGCCTGGGGCACCTTCGCGGCCGGCATCCTGTTCGGCGCGCTGAAGGCAGGCTCGTTCTCGATGCAGGCGCAGGACATCCCGGTCGACATCGTGCTCGTTGTGCAGTCGCTCGTCGTGCTGTTCATCGCCGCGCCGCCTCTGCTGCGCGCGGTGTTCTTCCTGCCCAAATCCGATGCAGAGAAGGCCGCCAAGGCGAGAGCCAAGGCCGCGAAGAAGGCGGTGACCGCATGATGTCCCTCGTGCAGACGCAGGCGGCCGACGGCACCGTGCAGCTCTCGACGGTGCGCGAGCGCCACCTCAAGGCGCCGATCGTCCTCGCCGCTGTCACCGCGCTCCTGGCGCTGCTCGTGCTGCTCGTGCCGCGCACCGGCACGAGCACCTTCCGACTCGGCGATTCGTCGCAGGCCTTCGAGCTTCCCGACATCGCCCTGCCCACGGCATCGACCATCTGGGTCGTCATCGGGGTGCTCTTGGTGATCGTGATCGCGGCGTTCCTGCGTGCATGGTCCTATCGCCCTGCGTCGCTCTGGCTGGCGCTGGCCTTCGGCATCCTGGCGATCTTCGCCTTCCTCGTGTGGGCGAGCGCGGGCGGCCTCGTGCCGGTCACGAGCCTGCTGTTCGGTGCCGTCTCGCTCTCGGTGCCGCTCGTGTTCGGTGCTCTCGGCGGTGTGATCGGCGAGCGTGCGGGTGTCGTGAACGTCGCGATCGAGGGGCAGCTGCTTCTCGGCGCGTTCTCGGCCGCGCTGCTGTCGAGCATCACAGGCAACCCGTTCGTGGGACTCGTCGGCGCGATGATCGGCGGCGTGCTGGTCGCGAGCGTGCTTGCGGCGTTCGCCATCAAATACCTCGTGGAGCAGGTCATCGTCGGCGTCGTGCTGAACGTGCTCGTCACCGGTCTCACCGGCTTCCTGTACGGTGCGCTGCTCGCCCCCAATGAGCAGGCGCTCAACACACCGGAGCGCTTCGCTCGCATCCGCATCCCGGTGCTCAGCGAGATCCCGGTCATCGGGCCGGTGCTGTTCAATCAGACCTTCATCGTGTACCTGATGTTCATCACGGTCGCTCTGGTCGCCTGGGGGCTCTACCGCACGCGCTGGGGTCTTCGGCTGCGCGCGGTCGGCGAGCACCCGCAGGCGGCCGACACGGTGGGCATCAAGGTGAACGCGACGCGCTTCTGGAACGTGCTGCTGGCCGGCGCGATCGCGGGCATCGGCGGGGCGTACTTCACGCTCGTGTCGGTGCCGCAGTTCGGCAAGGAGATGACGGCCGGCCTCGGCTTCATCGCTCTCGCGGCGGTCATCTTCGGGCGATGGGATCCGATCCGCGCGACCCTCGCGGCGCTGCTCTTCGGCTTCGCGACGAACCTGCAGAACCTGCTGTCGATCCTCAAGACACCGGTCCCGAGCGAGTTCATGCTGATGCTCCCGTACGTCGTCACCCTGATCGCGGTCGCCGGTTTCGCGGGCCAGATCCGGGGCCCCGCGGCGAGCGGCAAGCCGTACATCAAGTCATAGGAGAGACATGACCGACATCGACTGGGACGAGCTGCGTCAGGTCGCGACCGATGCGATGGCCAAGGCCTATGCGCCGTACTCCCGCTACAGGGTGGGGGCGGCGGCACTCGTCGGCGACGGACGGATCGTGGCGGGCTGCAACGTCGAGAACGCCTCGTACGGGGTGACGCTGTGCGCCGAGTGCGCGCTCGTCGGCGATCTGCACATGTCGGGCGGCGGGCAGCTCGTCGCCTTCGTGTGCGTGAACAACGACGGCCAGACGATCATGCCGTGCGGGCGCTGCCGTCAGCTGCTCTACGAACACGCGATGCCCGGGATGCTGCTGGAGACCGTCTCCGGCATCCGGACCATCGATGAAGTACTGCCGGATGCGTTCGGCCCCCGAGATCTGGAGGACGCCCGATGAGCGTTGAGCCCTTCGACGCCGTCGATGTGATCCGCGCCAAGCGCGACGGCGGTGCGGTGCCCGAGAAGGCACTGCGCTGGATGGTCGACGCCTACACCCGCGGGTATGTGTCTGATGCGCAGATGGCGTCGTTCGCGATGGCGATCTTCCAGCGGGGCATGGAGCGCGACGAGATCCGCGTGCTCACCGACGCGATGATCGCGTCGGGGGAGCGGATGAGCTTCGCGACCCTCGGCAAGAAGACCGTCGACAAGCACTCGACAGGTGGGGTCGGCGACAAGATCACCCTGCCGCTCGCACCCCTGGTCGCCGTGTTCGGCGTGGCGGTGCCGCAGCTGTCCGGTCGCGGTCTCGGCCACACCGGGGGCACGCTCGACAAGCTCGAGTCGATCCCTGGCTGGCGCGCCGCCCTCAGCAACGAAGAGATGTTCGCCCAGATGCAGGGTGATGTGGGCGCCGTGATCTGCGCGGCGGGCTCGGGTCTCGCGCCGGCCGACAAGAAGCTCTACGCGCTGCGCGACGTCACCGGAACCGTCGAGGCGATCCCGCTGATCGCCTCGAGCATCATGTCGAAGAAGATCGCCGAGGGCACCGACGCGCTGGTGCTCGATGTGAAGTTCGGCTCGGGTGCCTTCATGCAGGACATCGATCGAGCCCGCGAGCTCGCGCGCACGATGGTCGCCCTCGGCACCGATTCGGGCGTCGCGACCACCGCGCTGCTCACCGACATGAACGTGCCTCTCGGCCGCGCGATCGGCAACGCCAACGAGGTGCGCGAATCGGTCGAGGTGCTCGCCGGCGGCGGCCCTGCCGATGTGCGGGAGCTCACGATCGCCCTGGCGCGCGAGATGCTCGCCCTCGCCGGGCAGCCGGATGCCGACGTCGAGGCCGCTCTCGACGACGGCCGCGCGATGGACGGGTGGAAGGCCATGATCCGCGCGCAGGACGGCGACCCGGACGCACCCCTGCCGACGGCGCGGGAGACTCACGTCGTCACGGCGCCGAGCGACGGCGTCGTGTCGCAGATGGATGCCCTGCCGTTCGGCATCGCGGCCTGGCGTCTCGGCGCAGGACGCGCGCGGGCGGAGGACCCCGTGATCTTCGAGGCGGGCATCGATCTGCATGCGAAGCCCGGCGATCGCGTCGTGGCCGGCCAGCCGCTGTTCACGCTCTCCGCTGCCGATGAGGCGCGCTTTCCCCGGGCTCTCGAGGCTCTCGAGGGGTCGTGGGCGATCGGCGACGACGCTGCGGCTGCCGGCCCGATCGTGCGGGAGCGCATCACCGCCTGACTCGCTGACCGCTAGCCTGAACTGAGCGAATCCGCGACCGAGAGGAACCCTCATGTCGATCGACGCGAACGGCGACGTCACCATCCAGGGCGTGTCCCTGCGCAGCCTGCCCAAGGTGTCTCTGCACGACCACCTTGACGGCGCGGTGCGCCCCTCGACGATCATCGAGCTCGCCGACGCGATCGGCCTGGAGCTGCCCGCATCCAAGCCGGGTGCTCTCGGAAAGTGGTTCGCGACCAAGAGCGACTCGGGCTCGCTCGTGGAGTACCTCAAGACCTTCGAGCTCACGACGGCCGTCATGCAGACCGAGGCGGGACTCACGCGCATCGCCCGCGAGTTCGTGCAGGATCTCGCGAAGGACGGCGTGATCTACGGCGAGGTGCGCTGGGCCCCCGAGCAGCACGTCGCCGGAGGTCTCTCGCTCGAGCAGACCGTCGAGGCCGTGCAGCAGGGCATCGAAGAGGGCGAGGATGCGGCCGACCGCGCCGGTCACAGCATCCGCGTCGGGCAGCTGATCACCGCCATGCGCCACACCGATCGTTCGCGGGAGATCGCCGAACTCGCTGTCTCGTTCCGTGGGCGCGGTGCCGTCGGATTCGACATCGCCGGTCCCGAAGACGGGTTCCCCGCATCGGAGCACCGCGACGCGTTCGACTACCTCGCGGAGAATTTCTTCCCCGTGACCGTGCACGCGGGCGAGGCGGCCGGCCCGTCGTCGATCCGTTCCGCGCTGCTCGACGGACGCGCGCTGCGGCTCGGCCACGGTGTGCGCATCGCCGAGGACCTTCAGGTCATCACCCAGGAGGGCGATGAGGTGCAGGTGCAGTTCGGAGATCTCGCCCGCTGGGTGCGCGACCGCGAGATCCCTCTCGAGCTCTCGCCGTCGTCGAATCTGCAGACCGGAGCGATCGCCGCGTGGGGCAACACGCTCGCCGATCACCCCTTCGATCTGCTCTACCAGCTCGGCTTCGCCGTGACGGTCAACGTCGACAACCGCACCATGAGCGCCACCTCGCTGACCCGCGAGCTGTCGCTGCTCGTCCAGGCGTTCGAGTACGACCTCGACGATCTCGAGACCTTCCAGTTCAACGCTGCCGCTGCCGCCTTCCTCCCCGTCGAGGAGCGGGAAGAACTCGTCGAGATGATCGCCGAGGGCTTCGACATCTGACCATGGCATCCGGGGGGAAGCGACGCCGTGCCGGCCTCGCGATCGGGATCATCGCGGCCGTCGTGCTCGCGGGAGGAGCAGCGGTCGCTGCAGTGGCCATGAACCGTCCGACGGAGACGCCGCTGTCGAAGCAACGGGCGGGGGTCGTCGAACGACCGCTCACGCCCGTGCAGCAGCTGATCGCGGATGCCGATGATCCGCTCGCGTGCGCTGTGACGTTCGTCGGCGAGGGCGCTCCTGTCGACCCGATGCTGCAGCGCCAGGATGCGCTCTACACCGGGCTGCCTCTTCTCGACCAGCCCGGCCGCGTGTTCGCGGGCTGGTACTCGTCAGAGGCCGATGCTGCGGCATACACGGTCGCGAACCGCATCAACGGCGCTGACCCGGTCGTCTGCGTCGACCAGCAGATCCAGCTCTTCGCAGCGTGGAAGACTCCGGATGAGAACGTCGCGGAGAACGCCGAGATCCCGATCCTCATGTATCACCAGTTCACGTCGAACCCCGAGGGGGAGACCGGCTGGCTGCGCGGCAACTACGCCTATATCGGTGACTTCGAGGCGCAGATGGAGCACATCTCGACGACGGGCTTCTATCTGCCCACGTGGGACGAGCTCAGCGCCTTCATCGACGGCCGACTCTTCCTGCCCGCGCACTCGGTGATCATCACCGACGACGACGCGGATCAGACCTGGTTCGACCTGGCGGTGCCCGTGATCGACCGCCTCGGCCTGCTGTCGACGTCGTTCATGATCACCTCGGCACGTCAGGACCCGGCGCCCTCGGAGTACGTGCTGAGGCGCTCGCACACCCACGACATGCACCAGGCGGGGGAGAACGGCAAGGGGCGGATGGTGAACTGGTCGGCCGATGAGATCGCGGCCGATCTGAACACCTCCGCCGAGATCCTCGGAGTCCGCGAGGTGATCGCGTATCCCTACGGCCACTACAACGACACCGCGAAGCAGGGCGTCGCCCAGGCAGGTTTCGAGATGGCGCGGACGATCGAGCCCGGCACGGTCTCGATCGGCACCGACAAGCTCGCGCTCCCCGTCGTGCGGATCGACTACGGAATGGGGCTCGACGCGCTGATCAAGCGCATCGGCTGAGCACGGTCACGCGGCAGGATGGTGACCATGACTGCATCCGTCTTCGTCGCCGGTCCGGCATCGTGGAACTCACTCGTCGTGCTCGATCGGCTGCCCGAGCCGGTGCCGCACATGCAGTTCGCCGAGGACAGCTGGGAGACCGTCGGCGGCACGAGCGCGGGCAAGGCGCTCAGCCTCACAGGCCTCGGGCGGTCGACGCGTCTGTACGCTCTGCGCGCCGGCGATGAGCCAGGGGGCCGGGTGCGCGACGCCCTCGCCGCGGCGGGGGTCGATGCGGTCTGGGGCGCGGGCGACGCCACCGAGCGTCATCTCAACCTGATGACGCGGGAGGGCGGCCGCGTCTCGCTGTATCTGTCGTCGCCGCAGGCCACCGACGGGCGGGATGATGCCGATCTGCTCGTGGCGATGACCGGCGCCGATGCACTCGTGCTCGACCTCGCTGCGGAACCGCTGCGCCTGCTTCCGCAGGCGCGGTCGACGGGACGACCGATCTGGGTCGACGTGCACGACTACGACGGCGAGGCCGAGTTCCACCGTCCCTTCCTCGACGCGGCGGAGGCGGTGTTCTGCAACGCCGACCGGCTGCCCGATCCCGTCGCGTTCCTGCACTCGCGCATCGCAGCGGGGGCGTCGCTCGCGGTGTGCACGCTGGGCGCTGCGGGGGCGGTCGCGGTCGACAGCGATCATCGGGAGACTCGGGTGGCCGCGGTGGCCGTCGACGTGATCGACACCAACGGTGCGGGCGACGCGTTCTTCGCCGGGGTCCTCGACGCGCGACTCGGCGGGGCCCACCTCGACGCGGCGCTGCGGGCCGGGGCACGCACAGCATCCGTGGCGCTCGGCACGAGGCACCTGCATCCCGCGCTCGACGCCGTGCTCGGCTGACGGCGGATCAGCCGCGCGGGAGCTCCGCGAAGAAGGACGCGAGCAGCTCGGCGACCTCGGCACGCATCTCGTCGTCGGAGATCGTGGGGGTGCCGTCGCCCGCCTGCGGGCCGTAGTCGCCGAACGAGGCGTGGGAGGCTCCCTCGATCTCGATCATCTCGGCATCCGTCGGCAGCATGTCGCGCGCGGCATCGATCTTGGCGGGTGTGGAGAGGCCGTCTTCGCTGCCGGAGATGCTGAGCACCGAGAGGTCGGACTCCGACACGTCGTTCGAGCAGTACGACCCGAACAGCACCAGGGCCTCCGCATCCGCGGCCAGCTGGCATGCGCGCACGCCGCCGAGTGAGTGCCCGCCGACTCCCCAGTCGTCGATGTCGGGGGCCGCCGACGTGAAAGCGTCGAGCCCGCGAAGGTCGAAGAACGCGAGGTTCAGCCACGGCCGGGTGATCACGACGGTCACGCCCTCTTCGGCGAGGCTCTGCAGGATCGGCGCGTAGGCCCACGGATCGACCTTGGCGCCGGGCACGAAGACCAGACCCTGATCGGAGTCGCCGTCGGCGGGCGTCAGGATGATGCCCTGTTCGGCGTCTTCGACGTGGATGGCGGTGTTCGCCTTGACATCGGCGAGAGGGCCGGGCTCGGCCTGCATGACGCCGATCTGGCTCCAGGCGAGAATGCCGCCGATGCCGAGCACGAGGATCGCGACGAGACCCCATCCGACGAACTTCAGGACCCGACGGCCACGCTTCTTCTGCACGGATCCAGAGTACGTCGTGAGGGTGTGAGGGGTTCTCAGGTGCGAGCGGCGCTCCTCGGCGTCATCCGGGACTCGCGGCGCCGCGATGAAGACGCCCCCTGCCGATCACATCGACAGGGGGCGGGAGCGGGGAGTTCGGGCTCCGGTCAGGAGACCCCGAGGGCCGTCTGACGCGAGACGACCGCGTCGCGGACTGCCGGGAACAGCGGATGCTCGGGGTCGAGCCCCGTCGTGCGCGAAGTGAACGCAAAAGCCTCCTCGGTGCGCAGCAGCTGCTGCAGCTCGACCGCCTGCTCGTCGTCGGGCTCTTCGAACTCGAGGGCCGCGGCGACCGCGCCGACGAGTGCGGTCGTCGGGAGGCCCCGTTCGGCCGCCATCGCCGCCGGCCCGATGAACCGTTCGTGTCGTGAGATCTTGCGCAACGGCTGACGGCCCACCCGCTGCACCGTGTCGACGAGCGCCGGATTGCGGAACCGCTCGAGGATCGTCGCCCGATACGCGGCGAGGTCGGCAGGATCGAGTCCGTGCTCGGCGACGAGGACCGCAGAGGTCTCTTCGAGAGCGGCCGAGACCCGGGCCGCGATGTCGGGATCGGCGAGAGCGTCGGAGATGCGCTCGATGCCGGCTCGCGCACCGAAGTACGCCGTGGCGGCGTGGCCCGTGTTCACGGTGAAGAGCTTGCGCTCGATGTACGGCGCGAGATCGTCGACGAAATGAGCACCGGGGATGTTCGGCAGCGCACCGCCGAAGGCCCCCGACTCGATCGCCCATTCGAAGTACGGCTCGACGGTGACGTCGACCCCTCCCTCGGCGGGCTGACCCGGCACGATGCGGTCGACAGCGGTGTTCGCGAAGACCGCGCGCGACAGCAGCTCCTCGGCATCCACCCCCGCGGCCTTCTCGACCTCCGCGCGCAGGGTGTCGGTGGCTCCGATCGCGTTCTCGCAGGCCATGACCTGCAGGGGAGCGGCGCCGGCGGAGCGGCGGGCGAGGCCGGCGACGATGGTCGGCGCCACGAAGCGCAGCACGGTGGGTCCGACCGCGGTGGTGACCACATCGGCCGTGGCGACCTCGTCGGCCACGGCATCCGGATCGTTCTTGCTGTTGACCGCGCGGAACCCAGACACGACGTGGTCGGTGCCGCCGGGGCCCGCCTCATGCACGGTGTACGAGTCGACCGCGTTGATCGCGTCGACCAGAGCATCGGCGACGTCGGAGAACACGACCTCGTAGCCGCCCTGATGGAGGAGCAGCCCGACGAAGCCGCGACCGATGTTGCCTGCTCCGAAGTGGACCGCCTTCATCGGTCGTTCACCGGCCATCAGTCGTTGACCGCCGAGAGCAGGGCGTACAGCTCATCGGGGGTCGCAGCCGCATTGAGCTTCGCGACGTCGTCCTCGTCGGAGAACAGGATCGCGATCTGCGACAGGATCTCGAGGTGCTCGTCGCCGCGACCGGCGATGCCGACCACGAAGGTCGCGGGCTCGCCGTCCCAGTCGACCCCGCCGTCGTACCGGACCACGGACAGTGCCGACCCGAGGATCGCATCCTTCGCGTCGTTCGTGCCGTGCGGAATCGCCAGTCCGTTGCCCATGTAGGTCGACACGGTCTGCTCGCGCTGACGCATCGCGTCGACGTAGGCGGGAGTGACGGCCCCGGCCGCGACGAGGATGTCGGTGGCCTCCTGCAGGGCCGCATCCTGCGTGCTGGAGCCGTCGTGGATGCGCACCTGGTCGAGGGTGAGAACGCTCATGGTGATTCCTTCTTTCTGAGAATGTGGAGGAGGGGCGGATGCCGAGGCACCCGCCCCTCCCGGTCTATCAGGCGGGTGTCACGCGTCGGTGCCGCGCTGCTCGCGCACCATCTCGACGACCTCTTCATACTTCGGGGAATGCATGAAGTTGTCGACCGACACGTGCACGGAGTTCGGCGACTGGGCCTTCGCACGATCCGTCAGCTGCTGCTGCGTGATCACCAGGTCGGCGGTGCCGTCGAGGTTCGCGATGGCCTGGTTCGTGACGGTGATGCCCTCGACCCCTGCCTTCTTGAACTTGTTGCGCAGCACGCTCGCGCCCATGGCCGACGAGCCCATTCCGGCGTCGCAGGCGAACACGATGTTCTCGATGCGGCGGTCGGTGGCGACGCCCGCACCTGTGGCGGCGGCGGTGCCGGCGGCTCCCGCACCCGAGGACGCACGCAGTGCATCCATCGCGGCGGACGACTTGCCCTTGTTCGCCTCGGTCTGTGCGATCGCATCGCCGAAGCTGTCTCCCTCGGCCTCGAGGTCACGCTTGCGCGAAGCGCGCAGGATGACGCCGGCGACGAGGAAGGTGACGACGGCCGCGATGACGACCGACAGGTACACGACGAGCAGGTTCCCGACGCCGGGTCCGACAGCGGCCGCGGTCACGGCGATGATGCTGCCGGGCGCTGCCGGGAACACCAGGCCGCCGCCGAGCACCATGTTGGTGGTGACGCCGGCCGCTCCACCCGCGATCAGGGCGAGGATGGTGGTCGGCTTGCTGAGCGCATACGGGAAGTAGATCTCGTGGATGCCGCCGAAGAACTGGATGATCGCCGCTCCCGGGGCAGATGCCTTGGCGGCGCCTACGCCGAAGAACGAGAAGGCGAGCAGCAGGCCGAGGCCCGGACCGGGGTTCGCCTCGATCAGGAAGAGGATCGACTTGCCGGTCTCTGCTGCCTGCTCGATGCCGAGCGGGGTGAAGACGCCGTGGTTGATCGCGTTGTTCAGGAACAGCACCTTCGCGGGCTCGACGATGATCGACACGAGGGGGAGCAGGTTCAACGCGACCAGCCAGTCGACCGCCCCGCCGAGGACGGCGCTGATGCCGAGCATCACGGGGCCGAAGGCGAAGAAGCCGAAGATCGCGAGGAGCATGCCCAGGATGCCGGCCGAGAAGTTGTTCACGAGCATCTCGAAGCCGGGGCGGATCTTGCCGTCCCAGATCCTGTCCATCTGCTTGGTGATGTAGGCCGCGAGCGGACCCATGATCATCGCGCCGAGGAACATCGGGATGTTCGTGCCGACGATGACACCCATCGTCGCGATCGTCGCGACGACACCGCCGCGCTCGCCGTAGACCATGCGGCCCGCGGTGTTCGCGATCAGGAGGGGCAGCAGGTAGGTGACCATCGGTCCGACCAGGCCCACGTAGGCGAGGATGTTGCCGTCAGCACCTTCGGCGATCGCCGTCATGGCGCCCTGCCAGCCCACGACCGCGGAGTCGCCGCCGCCGCCGACCGTCTCGGCGACGCCGGCCCAGTGCCAGCCGAACGGGCTCTCCGACCCGAAGAAGCCCTTCGGGATGAACAGCATGGTGATGAATCCCCACGCGATGAACGCGGCGATGTTGGGCATGATCATGCCCGAGAGGAACGTGCCGAAGCGCTGCACGCCCGTTCGGAGGCCGCCTGCCTTCGTGGCGGCGGGTGACGTCGTCGTCATGATGTCGTCTCTTTCTGGTGAGGGGGAAGGGTTGCCGTGGCGTCCGCCACGGCGAGGCGAGCACCGGCGGCGTCATCGGCCGCGAGTGCGAGTTCGGCGAAGTTGCGGGCTTCGTCGAGAGTGTGCTGCGACAGGGTGTGGCGTACGTCGGCAAGAGCCGACGGCGCCATCGAGAGGCTCGTCGCCCCGAGGCCGACGAGCACCACCGCGAGCATCGGGTCGGCGGCAGCCTCACCGCAGATCCCGACGGGCTTGCCGAGGCGTGCACCTGCCGCACCGACCTCGCGCACGAGACGCAGAACGGCCGGGTGCCAGGGGTCTTGGAATCCGGCGACGGACCCGAGCATGCGGTCCGCGGCCATCGTGTACTGGGTGAGGTCGTTGGTTCCGATCGAGGCGAAGTCGGCATGCGCGAGCACCCGGTCGGCCAGCAGAGCTGCCGCGGGCACCTCGACCATCACTCCTGCGGTCTTCAGGCCGTACTCGCGGGCGAGCGAGGTGAAGTACTGGGTCTCCTCGACCGTCGCGATCATGGGTGCCATGACCCAGAGGTCGGCGTCTGTGGCGGCGTCCGCCTCGGCGAGTGCGGTCAGCTGCTCGCGCAGGATGTCTTCGCTCGCGCGGAGGGCGCGCAGGCCCCGGAGGCCCATCGCCGGGTTCTCCTCGTGGGCGTCGTTGAGGAATGCCAGAGGCTTGTCCGCCCCGGCATCCAGCATGCGCACGACGACCTTCTTGCCCGGGAAGGCCGCGAGGAGCTCGCGGTACGCCTCGCGCTGCTGCTCGACCGTCGGTGCCTGCGACGAGGAGAGGAACAGGAACTCGGTACGGAACAGCCCGACGCCCTCGGCCCCGCGTTCGACGGCATCGGATGCGTCTGCGGGCTTCCCCAGATTCGCCAGCAGCGGGATCAGCGTGCCGTCGGCGAGGGCGCCGGGAGTGAGCGGTGCGGAATCGGCGGATCGACGGGCGGCCGCTCGCTGCTCGGCGCGCTGCTTCTCGTCGTCCGTCGGATCCAGGGTCACGATGCCTGCCGCCGCGTCGACGATCACCGCACGGCCGGTGGTGAGCTCGGATGCTGCGGATGCGCCGACGATCGCCACGATGCCCTTCTCGCGGGCGAGGATGGCGGTGTGCGAGGTAGGACCGCCGTCGAACGTGACGAGGGCGAGTACCTGATCGAGATTCAGCAGCGCGGTGTCGGCGGGAGCGAGATCGCGTGCGACGAGGACGAAAGGGTGCCCGGGGTCGGGCACGCCGGGGGCGTCGACGCCCCGCAGTCGAGCGAGCACACGCTGGGCGATGTCGTCGAGGTCGGCGGCGCGCTCGCCGAGGTATCCGCCCACGGCCTCGAGGGTGGCGCGGAAGCCGGCGAACGCGTCGTGCACGGCCCATTCGGCGGTCGCACCGTCATCGATGCGCGCATCGACCTCGTCCTGCAGAGTGGGGTCTTCGGCGATCATCGCCTGCGCTTCGAGAACCTCCTGCGCCGAACCACCGGCCGCCTCGCCGCGCGCGGTCAGCTCCTGGGCCACGACCGCGACAGCCTCACGGACGCGGGTGCGCTCGGCATCCGCTCCGAGAGTGCTCGGCGTGTTCTCGGGTGCGGGCAGCGCTTCGGCCATCCGGACGACGACCCCCTGCGCAACGCCCAGGCCGATGCCGACACCACGCAGGTCGCTCATGCGGTCTCCTGGTCGTGGTCGGTGGTGAGCAGCTCGGTGAGCGTGTCGAGCACGCCCTCGGCTCCGTCGCCGTCGGCAGTCAGGGTCACGTAGTCGCCGTACTCGATGGCGAGGGCGATCACGCCCAGGATGCTGGCGGCGTTGACCGCCTTGCCGGAGTCCTTGGCGATCGTCACGGGGATGCCGGAATCCTTCGCGGCCTGCGCGAACAGCTTGGCGGGTCGGGCGTGGAGGCCGTGCGAGGAGCCGATACGGACGGTGCGGGAGACGGTCATGATGTTCCTTCCGGGGTGGTCGTGACGTCGATGAGGATCGACCGCGCGAGGGACAGGGTGCGTGAGCCGTCACGGTCTGCGAACACGTCCTCGGGGAGGAGCGCCACCGGGACCCGCACGGCATCGCGGATGGCATCGAGGCGATCGGCCAGATGAGGGCCGACGAGGATGAGGTCGTGATCGGCTGTGGAGACCGAATGCTCCATGCCGGCAGACGCATCCCAGTCGAGACCGGACTCTGCGGCCGCTCGGCGAAGTCGTTGCGCGACGAACGTGCTCGACGCGCCCGCGCCGCACACCACGAGGATCCTCATTGATGCCACCTTTCCTGAGAACAGTCTGGGAACTGGCGCGGATGCGCGCCAACACGATCGTTTCCGCCCCTCCGGAACATCGGTTTCGGGGCGAAGGGGTCCGGTAGCTGACATCATGGAAGTCACGCCACGACAGTGCGGTCGGCACGAAGCAGGGGAGGATCATGTCGCGTCAGCGTCAGGACCAGCTCCTCGCGATCCTGCTGCGACAGGGCACCTGGGCGACCGCCGCGAGCCTCGCCGACCAGGTGGGCGTGACTCCGCGCAGCATCCGCTCGTACGTCGCCGCGCTCAATGCCCGCACCGGCGGGTCGGACGCCGTCGAGTCGGGCCCCGCCGGGTACCGCGTCGGGGCGGGAGCTCGTGACGCGCTGCGGTCGCGCCAGGCGGGGGAGTCGACGCCGCGAGACCGACTGCACTCACTCGTGCGCACGCTGCTCGACGTGCCCGACGGGATCGACGTCTTCGAGATGGCCGATCGCCTGCATGTCAGCGAGGCGACCGTCGAGTCCGACCTCTCACGCGTGCGGAGCCTGCTCGACGGCACCGAGCTCGCCCTCGAGCGCGAGCGCGAGATCGTGCGACTGCGGGGCACCGAGACCGCGCAGCGGCGGCTGCTCTCGCGTCTGGCGCACGACGAGATGGATGCCGCCTCGTTCCGCCCCGAGACCTTCCGTCGCGCGCTCGCCGCCACCGCGGTCGGCGCCGACTCCGTCGCCCCCTTCAAGTCCGACCTCGTGCGCGAACTCGGAGTTCTGGGCTACTACGTGAACGAGCTCGCGATCTCCGACGTGCTGCTGCACATCGCGATCGCGGCCGAGCGCGTCGCCGCCGGCCACGCACTCGACTCGGCACCGCCCAGCGCACGGGAGGAGATCCCGCAGGTGGGCTCGGTGATCGCCCGGCTCGCACACGAGCACTTCGCCGTCACGCTGGGCGACGGCGACAGCGGCCACCTCGCCTCGCTCGTGCTGACACGCATCGTCGCCCCGGGGCAGGACGCCACCCGCGAGGTCGCGCGCAGCGGCGTGGCGCCGGAGGTGGAAGCGGCCGTGCGTGCCGAGCTCGCCCGCGCCGCGCACGACTTCGAGGTCGATCTGGTCGACGAGACCTTCGTGCTGCGCCTCGCCCTGCACGTGCAGAACCTGCTCCGACGTGCCGAAGAGAGCGCGCTCACCCGCAATCCGCTGACGCGGTCGCTCAAATCGTCGTATCCGATGATCTTCGAGGTCGCGGTGTCGATCGCGAGCGGACTGCACGATCGGCTTGGAACGCCGATCCACGACGACGAGATCGCCTATATCGCCATGCACGTGGGCGGGCGGCTGGAGCGCAGCCGCAAGGCCGAATCGATCCTGACCGCGACGATCGTCTGCCCGGGCTATTACGAGCTGCACGAGCTGCTGCGATCGAGCGTCGACCGCTCGCTCGGCACGGCGATCGAGGTGACCAGCGTCGTCACAGAGGTCGATCCCGACTGGGGCGCCTTCGACACCGATCTCGTGCTCACCACGATCGAGCCCGGGGCCGCGGGGGATCGGTTCGTGCGCATCCAGCCTTTCCTCACCGAGGCCGACGTCGATCGCATCCAGCAGGCGGCCGCACGTGTCCGCCGCGGACGCAGGTTGACCCGGCTGCGGGCCGAACTCGCGCGGTACTTCGTGCCGGACGCGTTCATCCACCCTCTGACCGACGACGGCGAGGAAGCCATCATCCGTCGGCTCGGCGGACTGCTCGTCGACGCGGGGCTCATCGGCGACGACTACGTCGAGAACACGATCGTGCGCGAGCGCATGTCGTCGACGGCGTTCACGGATGCTCTCGCCGTGCCCCACGCGTTGCAGATGACCGCCGCCCGCACGGCGATCGCGATCGGCGTCGCCGACGGGTCGGCGGCCTGGGGTGAAGGACGTGTGCAGGTGGTGGCGCTCGCCGCCTTCAGCGAGAGCGACCGGGCGGCCTTCCAGACCGTCTTCGAGCAGCTCGTCGAGGTGTTCAGCGAGCGAGAGAGCGTGCTGCGGATCGTGCGACGCGGCACGACTTTCGAGGCGTTCCTCGACGAACTCGTGGCGGTCATCGACGGCTGAGGTCGCGCCCGCGCCCGCTGCCGCACGGGTAGCCGTCAGTGCAGCGGGTCGAGCACCGACGCGAGCGTCTCGAGCACTCTCTCGGCATCTGTCGCATCGGGCGTCTCGAGCACGACGACGTCGCCGGGGGCGAGCCCGAGGTCCATGAGCGCGAGAACGCTGCTCAGGTCCACCACCGCCCCCGTCGACGTCTCGAGGGTCACCGCGTGCGGGTGCGCCTGCACCACCCGCACGAGCTCCGCGACGGGGCGTGCGTGCACCCCGTTGTGGGCCGTGATGACCACCTGTCGTCTCGGCATGCGCTACGAGCGCTCTTCCAGCAGCGTGCGGACCGCGGTCTCGAGCTCGCTCACGATCTCGGCGGCTCGGCCGGCCGAATCCGCCTTCGCGTCGATGTAGACCTTCAGCTTCGGCTCGGTGCCGCTGGGCCTCACGACGATGCGCGAGCCGTCGGCCAGGCGATAGCGCAGCACATCGCCGGAGGGCATCCCCTCGCCGGCCTGCAGAAGGTCTTCGGCCGATGCCACCGAGTGTGCGTCGAAACGGGTGGGCGGCAGGGTGCGCAGCGACAGCATCACACGCCCGATCACCGAGAGGTCGTCGACGCGGATCGACACCTGACCGCTCGCGAAGTGACCGTACGTCTCACCGAGGTCCGCGATCGCCTCCGCGAGAGACGATCCGCGGTCGTGGGCTTCTGCGGCGAGTCCCAGCACCGCGACGGCGGCCGAGATCCCGTCCTTGTCGCGCACGGTCTCGGGGTTCACCAGGTAGCCGAGCGCCTCTTCGAACCCGTAGACGATGCCGGGGGCTCGAGAGATCCACTTGAAGCCGGTCAGCGTCTCGTGGAAGTCGAGTCCGTGATGAGCGGCGATCGCACCGAGACCGGGCGACGACACCAGCGAGCAGGCCAGCGACGCGCCGCCGCCGGTCTCCGCGGCTCGCGCGGCGCGGGCGCCCAGCAGCAGTCCGACCTCGTTCCCGGTGAGCCGTCGCCATCCGCTCGCCGACGTGGCGTCGGGCACGGCGACGGCGAGACGGTCGGCGTCGGGGTCGTTGGCGAGGATGAAGTCCGCCTGTACGCGGCGACCACGCGCGAACGCGAGATCCATCGCCCCCGGCTCCTCCGGGTTCGGGAACGACACGGTGCGGAACGTGGCGTCGGGCGTCAGCTGCTCGCCGACGACCATGGGCTGGGGATAGCCGGCGGCGGCCACGATCTTCGACAGCGTCTCCCACCCGACGCCGTGCATCGCGGTGTAGACCCAGCGCAGGCCCGAGGCCGATCGCGGGGCCGGCGCGACCGCGGCGGTCGCCGCGATGTACGCGTCCACGACGTCTTCGCCCGCGGTCTCGTAGGCGGTGGAGCGGGGGAGCGCCGAGATGTCGGCCGCGTCGGCCACGCGCTCGATGTGCGCCGCGATCTCGGCATCCGCCGGAGCCACGATCTGCGCGCCCTGGTCGCCGCCGCCGAGATAGACCTTGTAGCCGTTGTCGTTCGGCGGGTTGTGCGATGCGGTGACCATGACGCCCGCGTCGGCACCGAGATGCCGCACCGCGAAGGCGAGCACGGGGGTGGGCAGCAGACGTGGCAGCAGGATCGCGCGGAGCCCGGCGCCGGCGAACAGTTCCGCCGAGTCGATGGCGAAGATCCGCGAATTGCGACGACCGTCGTAGCCGATCACCACGGTGGGGGTCGCCCCCGATGCACCTTCGCGCAGGTACGCCGCGAAACCGGCGGCCGCCTGAGCGACGAGCACCCGGTTCATGCGGTTGCTTCCGGCGCCGAGCGCGCCGCGCAGACCAGCGGTGCCGAACGCCAGCCTGGTGCCGAATCGGTCGTCGAGGTCCGCCACCGCGGCCTCGTCGCCGGCGGAGGCGCGGGTGATGACGCCCGCGAGCTCGTCGCGGGTCTCGTGGTCGGGATCCTGCCTCATCCAGGCACGTGCCTGCGCGAGGCGTTCCTCGCTCACAGCGCCTCGACCACTCGGGCCAGCAGCGCCGAGATCACAGGCTCCGCCTCGCGGCCGGCCTCGATGACCTCCGCATGGCTGAGCGGGGTCTTCTGGATGCCCGCAGCGAGGTTCGTGATGAGCGAGAAGCCCAGGATCTCCATGCCGGCCTCGCGGGCCGCGATCGCCTCCAGGGCGGTCGACATGCCGACGATATGACCGCCGATGTGCTTCGCCATCTGGACCTCGGCCGGCGTCTCGTAGTGCGGTCCCCGGAACTGCGTGTAGACGCCCTCGTCGAGCGTGGGGTCGACACTCCGGGCGATGTCGCGCAGGCGTGCGGAATACAGGTCGGTGAGGTCGATGAAGGTGGCGCCCTCGAGGGGCGAGTCGGCGGTGAGGTTGATGTGGTCGCTGATCAGCACCGGCTGACCCGGGGTCCACGTCTCGCGGACTCCGCCGGCGCCGTTCGTGAGCACCATGATCCCTGCTCCCGTGGCCGCGGCGGTGCGGACAGAGTGCACGACGCGACGCACGCCGTGGCCCTCGTAATAGTGCGTGCGAGCACCGATCACGAGCACGTTCTTGCCGTCGGGGGTGCGGATGCTGCGGAGGGTCCCGACGTGGCCTTCGAGAGCGGGCTTCGAGAAGCCGGTGACCTCGGTGGCGGGGATGGTCGCGGTGGTCTCGCCGATGATGTCGGCGGCCTTGCCCCAGCCGCTGCCGAGAGTGAGTGCGATGTCGTGCTTCTCGACCCCGGTGAGTCGCGCGATGTCTGCGGCGGCTGCGGAGGCGACCTCGAACGGGTTCGCGGTGGGATCGTCGAGGGGGTTGGTCTGTGTTTCGGACATGGATCCACTCTAGGAAGGTGCAGGCTCAGGAGCCAGGATTGCGAGAGAATGGAAACTATGTCTTCCACCCCTTTTGAGCGCACTCAGCGCGTCGCCGTGCTCGGCGGCGGTCCCGGCGGCTACGAGGCGGCACTCGCCGCCGCTCAGCTCGGAGCCGAGGTGACCCTGGTCGAGCGCGTGGGTGTGGGTGGCGCCGCCGTTCTCACCGATGTTGTTCCTTCCAAGAGCCTGATCGCGACGGCGGATGCCGCGATCGCGATCTCGGAGGCATCCGACCTGGGAGTGCAGTTCTTCGCGAAGGGCGAGCACGGCAAGCCGCTCAAGCCTGAGATCGCGATCAACCTCGCCGCCGTCAACAAGAGACTCATCGCTCTCGCCGGTCAGCAGTCCGAGGACATGCGCTCGGCGCTGCTCGAAGCGGGCGTGCGCATCCTCTCCGGTCATGGACGCCTCGAGGGACCCAACGCGATCGTCGTCTCGACCGGGCAGGGCGGCACGGACTTCGATCGCATCGAGGCCGACACGATCATCGTCGCCGTCGGGGCGTCACCGCGCGAGCTCGACTCGGCGAAGCCCGACGGCAAGCGCATCCTCACGTGGACGCAGCTGTACGACATGAAGGCGCTGCCCGAGCACCTCATCGTCGTCGGCTCGGGAGTGACGGGCGCCGAGTTCGCGTCGGCCTACATGAACCTCGGTGCGAAGGTGACGCTGGTCTCCAGCCGCGATCAAGTGCTGCCGGGCGAGGACCAGGATGCTGCCCGCGTGCTCGAGAAGGTCTTCACGCGCGGCGGCATGACGGTGCTCTCCAAGGCCCGGGCCGAAAAGGTCGAGGTCACCAAGAACGGTGTGACCGCGACGCTGTCGGACGGGCGCACGGTCGACGGCAGCCACTGCCTCATGGCCGTCGGATCCATCCCGAACACCGCAGGCATCGGCCTCGAAGATGCGGGCGTCGAGCTCGACGAGTCCGGGCACGTGCGGGTGAACCGCGTGGCTCGCACCTCGGTGCCGAACGTCTATGCGGTGGGCGACTGCACGAACTTCTTCCCGCTGGCCTCCGTCGCATCCATGCAGGGGCGCACGGCGGTGTTCCACGCGTTGGGCGACATCGTCATCCCGCTCGAGCTGATCAAGATCACCTCCAACATCTTCACGGCGCCCGAGATCGCGACCGTGGGCTACTCCGAGAAGGATGTCGAGGACGGTGTGGCCGACGGCCTCGTCTACAAGCTCCCCCTCGCAGCGAACCCCCGCGCGAAGATGATGGGCATCAAGGACGGGTTCGTGAAGCTGATCGCGCGCAAGGGCTCGGGAACGGTGATCGGCGGGGTGATCGTCGGCCCGAAGGCCTCTGAGCTGATCTACCCGATCGCCGTCGCGGTGGAGCGTCGACTCACGGTCGATCAGGTGTCGCGCGTGTTCGCGGCCTATCCGTCGCTGTCGAGCAGCATCACGGACGCGAGTCGCGCGATGCACCTCGTCAACGCCAAGATCTCGTAGCGTTCTGCTGCCCATCGTCCGGGGGAGGGCGCGGTGACCGAGCAGAGCGCAGCACCCGGTCTGCAGGAATGGCCTGCGAACTGGGGTGAGCGACGCCGTGGCGGCAACATCGGGATGCTGTGGGTCGGCATCGCCCTGTGCGTTCTCGCGGCCGTCATGATCGGATTCTCCCGAGGCGCCGCCGGGCCGTTGTGGTCGGGCGCGGTGCTCGCTCTGTTCGGCTTCACCGCCCTCGCGGCGGCTGCTCGCAGACCGTTCGTTCGGGGGAGCGTGACGATGGTCGAGGCGGCTGCACTGACCCGTGGGCAGGGATCGACGCCCGATGTGCGTCTGCACTTCGTGTCTGAGCGGCGCGCCGACGTGGTGATGCTGCTGCTGTGCATCGTCTGGACGCTCGTGCTGGCTGCAGCGACGGCCGTCGCGACCGTGATCGGTGCGACCGGGCGACCGGAGGCGTTCCTGGGCGTGGCGGTGCTCGCCGCAGCCACCGTGCTGTTCGCCTTCGCGGCCGTACGTGCGACCATCACCCGTCGGCGCTCATCGTCGCCGCGCCACGCGCCGGTCGGGGTGGGCATCGGGCGCGAGGGGGTGCTGCTGATGCGCGCCACCGAGACACTGTACGTGCCGTGGCACGCGATCCGCCGCGTGGATGCCGACGTGACCGAACCCCGTCGAGGGATGCCCGAGCTTCCGCTGATCCGGCTCCGGGTGCATCCCGACCGGGTGATCGCGACCGGCCCACAGCGGGTGTCCGCCACGGTCACCGTCGCACCGGCGATGCTGACGACCCACCCGCAGGTCGTGTGGTCGGCGCTGCAGGGGCTGCATCGATCGCCGTCGGCGCGGGCCGTGCTCGGCACGTCGGCAGGCCAGCGACTGTTCGACGAGTGGTGCGCGGCCGCATCCGCCGTCTGACGCACGACGAAGGCCCCCACCGGCAGGTGGGGGCCTTCGTCAAGAGGTGCGGGTCAGCTGATGGTCAGCAGCTGGTGACCGGCCGAGACGGTGGCTCCGGCGACGGCGCCGATGTTGCCGATCGTGCCGTCCTTGTGCGCCTGCAGCGGCTGCTCCATCTTCATGGCCTCGAGGACCACGACGAGGTCGCCCTTGACGACCTGCTGGCCCTCTTCGACAGCCACCTTCACGACGGTGGCCTGCATGGGGGACTTCACCGCGTCACCCGACGTCGCGGCACTGACCGACGTGGCGTGGCTGCGGCGCGACGGCGGCACGGCCGCCGGTCGGCCGACAGTGCCGGAGGCGACGGCGACACGATCGGGCAGGCTGACCTCGAGGCGCTTTCCGGCGACCTCGACGACCACGGTGTGACGGTTCTCGGCCGCGCTCGGCGACTCGAGCTCGCCGTCCCACGCCGGGATGTCGTTCACGAACTCGGTCTCGATCCAGCGTGTGAAGACGCCGAACTCACCGTTCTCGGCGGTGAATGCCGGGTCGTTCACGACCTTGCGGTGGAACGGCAGCACGGTCGGCAGACCCGCGACCTCAAACTCTTCGAGGGCGCGGCGCGAGCGCTCGAGAGCCTCGGCGCGGTCCTTGCCCGTGACGACGATCTTCGCGAGCAGGGAGTCGAACGCGCCGGAGACCGAATCGCCGGCGGTGACGCCCGAGTCGAGACGGATGCCGGGGCCGCCGAAGGTCTTGAAGACGTGGATCGGTCCGGGCTGGGGCAGGAAGCCGCGTCCCGGGTCCTCGCCGTTGATGCGGAACTCGATCGAGTGTCCGGTCGGCTTCGGGTCGTCGTAGTCGATGGTGCCGCCGGCCGCGATGCGGAACTGCTCGCGCACCAGGTCGATGCCGGTGACCTCTTCGGACACCGGGTGCTCGACCTGCAGGCGGGTGTTGACCTCGAGGAACGACACGGTGCCGTCGGCGCCGATGAGGAACTCGCAGGTGCCGGCGCCCACGTAGCCGACCTCTTTGAGGATGGCCTTCGACGCCGAGTAGAGCAGGTCGTTCTGCTCGTCCGTGAGGAACGGCGCAGGCGCCTCCTCGACGAGCTTCTGGTGGCGACGCTGCAGCGAGCAGTCACGCGTCGAGATGACGACGACGTTGCCCTCGGCATCCGCCAGGCACTGGGTCTCGACGTGTCGGGGCTTGTCGAGGTACTTCTCGACGAAGCACTCGCCGCGACCGAACGCGGTCACAGCCTCGCGGGTGGCGGACTCGAACAGCTCCGCGACCTCGTCGAGCTCACGGGCGACCTTGAGGCCACGGCCGCCGCCGCCGTACGCCGCCTTGATCGCGATCGGCAGACCGAACTCCTTCGCGAACGCGATGACCTCGTCGGCTCCGGCGACCGGACCCGGCGTGCCGGGAGCGAGAGGCGCGCCCACCTTCTCGGCGACGTGACGCGCCGTGACCTTGTCGCCGAGCGCCTCGATGGCATCGGGAGACGGGCCGATCCAGGTCATTCCCGCACCGATCACGGCCCGGGCGAACTCCGCGTTCTCGGCGAGGAAGCCGTAGCCCGGATGCACGGCATCTGCGCCGGCACGACGGGCGATCGAGAGGATCTTCTCGATCTGCAGGTAGGTCTCGGCGCTGGTCGCTCCGTCGAGAGAGAAGGCCTCGTCGGCGAGGCGCGTGTGCAGGGCGTCGCGATCCTGGTCGGCATACACGGCGACCGAGGCGATCCCCGAGTCGCGAGCGGCACGGATGATGCGGACGGCGATCTCGCCGCGGTTGGCGATGAGCACCTTGGCGATATCAGGCATGGTTGCCAGCCTAGCGAGAAGGCCGTCGATCCATTTGACGACTCTCCACAAGAAAGTGGAGGAAACGTGGAGGGGAGTCTACGACCAGAGGTCGGTCCATTCCACGCCGAGGTCGGCGGCGAGTCGGCGGACCGTCGACAGCGACATGCCCACGACCGTCGAGGGGTCGCCCTCGACCCGGGTGATGAAAGCGCCTCCGAGGCTGTCGACCGTGAAGGCGCCGGCGACATGCAGAGGCTCGCCCGATGCGACGTACGCGGCGATCTCGGCATCCGAGATGTCGTCGGCGAACGTCACTGCCGCCTCTGCCGTCGCGGTGGCCTCGACGGGAGCCTCGCCCGGCGAGACGCGGAAGACCGAGTGGCCCGAGTGGAGGATGCCCGTGGCTCCCCGCATCTCGTTCCAGCGGCGCGTGGCCTCTTCGGCCGTGTAGGGCTTGCCGTACACGCGTCCACCGAGCGCGAACATCGAGTCACCGCCGATCACGATGCCGTCGAAGTCGCCTGCAGCGGCGAGTTCATGAGCGACCGCGGCCGCCTTCGCCCTGGCCAGCAGCAGCACCAGCTCGGCCGGGAGCAGATCGGATCCGCTTTCGGCCGTCGCCGCTGCGGCCACGGCATCCTCATCGACGTCGGGCGCCTGCGTGAGCGGCTCTATGCCGGCCTGCCGAAGCAGCATCAGGCGGGCGGGGGACGTCGAGGCGAGGCATACGCGCATGTTCACCACCGTATCCTCGAAGGATGACTTCCTCCCCAGCCCTGCTCGATCTGGACATCACCGGCATCGCGCATGGCGGTACCTTCATCGCCCGACACGAGGGACGCGTGGTGTTCGTCTCCGACGCGATCCCCGGCGAACGCGTGCGGGCCCGTCTGAGCGCGGATTCGACCGGGGAGTCGAAGAGCTTCTGGCGAGCGGAGACCGTCGAGGTGCTCGAGGCCTCGCCGCACCGCCGCCCCCACATCTGGTCCGAAGCCGATGTGTCGCGTTCTCCGGACGAGCGTCCGGGCGGCGCCGATCTGGGTCACATCGACCTCGACCACCAGCGGGTGCTGAAGCGTCAGGTCCTGTCGGAGGCCCTCGATCGGTTCGCCGGGGCAGGGCTCGAGGCCCCCGAGATCGAGGCGGTCGATTCGACCGACGGCACCGGATGGCGCACCAGGGTCTCACTGCACGTCGACGATGACGGACACGTCGGGCCCTACGCCGCGCGCAGCCACCGCGTGATCCCCGTCGGCTCCCATCCGCTGGCGCGGCCGTCGATCGCTCAGGCGGCCCTGCGACTCGCCGGCGGCGAGGCAGGCAGCGTCGACCTGGTCGAGCCCGGCGACGGGGAGGTGCGGATCATCCGACGCGCCCGACTCGATGAGCGTCCGGCGCGCGGGCAGGGCCGGCGCCCCGCACCCGAGGTCGTCTACGAGCAGGTGGGCGATCGGCGCTTCCGGGTCGATGCCGGGGGCTTCTGGCAGGTGCATCCGCGCGCGGCATCCGTGCTCGACGGTGCGGTCTACGGCGTCCTCGACGGTCACGTCGATCCCGACAAGAAGCACTTCGACCTGTACGGAGGTGTGGGCCTCTTCGCCGCCTCGCTCGCGGATCTCGGCGGCACAGACATCGTCACGGTCGAGTCCAGCCGGCGCGCGACGGCGCACGCCCAGCAGAACCTTGCCCCTCTGGGCGTCAGCGCGGTGACGGCGCGTGTCGATCGCTACCTCGCAGGAATCCCCGCGGGCACGAGAGCGGGCGCTGTCGTCCTGGATCCCCCCAGGGCCGGCGCAGGACGCGCGGTGGTCGAGGCGCTCGACGCACTCGCCCCCGAGGCGATCGCCTACGTCGCGTGCGACCCGGTCGCTCTGGCGCGCGACCTCGGAACCTTCCGTGAGCACGCTGGAACGTGGGGACTCTGCGCGGATTCGACCTGTTCCCGCACTCGCACCATTTCGAGGTCGTCGCCCTGCTCACACGCTGACGGGGGTCCACGCGCGCGCGAATCACTAGGCTGGGTGGATGAGCAGGGTCGCACTGATCGACGATCACGAATCCGTTCGCCTCGGTCTGGAGGCGGCATGCGCTCGCGACGGTGAGCAGTCTGTCGTGTTCTCGGGCAGCACCGTCGTCTCCTACTTGGAATGGCGCGTCGCGACGTCAGCCGCATCCGCCGATGTGGTCGTGCTCGATCTGACCCTCGGCGACGGCACGACCGTCACCGAGAACGTGGCATCGCTTGTCGCAGACGGGGCGAGCGTGGTGATCCACAGCGTCGCCGACAGGCCGGCGGCCGTGCGCGAGGCGCTCGCCGCAGGGGCGGCGGGAGTCGTGAGCAAGTCGTCGGCTCTGGATGACGTGCTCGACGCGATCCGCACGGTCGCGCAGGGGGAAGCGCTCAACAACGTCGAGTGGGCGAGCGCCGTCGACGGCGACCGCGACTTCGCCGACGCGCAGCTGTCGGTCCGGGAGCGCGAAGTGCTGCGCCTCTATGCCACGGGGCTTCCACTGAAGGCCGTGGCGGAGCGACTGGGCGTCGCGTACTCGACCGCCAAGGAGAACATCACTCGGATCCGCGTCAAGTACGTCGATGTCGGCCGACCGGCACCGACCAAGGTCGATCTGCTGCGACGAGCGATGGAGGACGGCATCGTCGCCGCAGACGGGGCACCGAGTGCCCGCTGACGCGCTCAGCATCCGCGGGGCCTGGAGCACGATCCCCTCTCCGGGCAGCGTGGAGACCGAGTTCGAGCGCTTCACCGGCAAACGGATGGAGCGCATCCTCGCGACGGTCGTCGCGGTCGGCTCGGCAGTGCTGGGCGTGCAGGCCTTCATCGCGGCGGTCACGGCCATGTCGTGGGATGACTCCCCGCGCATCGCGATCCTTCTCGCGGTCTCGCTGCCCCTCGCTGCGATGCTGATCGCCTGCGTCGTCGGACGCGGGGTGCGCACAGCATCCGGCGTCTTCGCGGTCGCGTATGTGCTGGCGCTCGGCGCCTGGCCGACCATCGTGGGGGGCGGCGATGGAGCGGCGTCGGAGCAGCCGTGGATCTTCTTCCTGGTCAACGTCGGCGTCGTGGCGGCGATGCTCGCGTTCCCGCTCTGGCTGCAGTTCACGTGGGCGGTCGGGCTGCCGTTCGTGTACGGCTACGTGCGACTCGTCGAAGGGGACTTCTCTCCGGAGTTCTGGGTGACGACGGCGTTCGACGTCTCGTTCACCCTGATCCTCGGCATCGTCATCGTGGCGCTGGGGTGGATGTTCCGGTCGGTCGCCGCGGGCGTCGACGAGGCGCGAGCCCAGGCGGTGTCCTCGTATGCGGCGGCCGCCGCAGCGGCTGCCGCCGAGGAGGAGCGCGTCGCGATGTCGGCGCTCATGCATGACAGCGTGCTGGCGGCTCTCATCGCCGCGGAGCGTGCCGAAGGCGAGAGAGCGAGAGAGCTGGCGGTCGGCATGGCCAGAGAGGCGCTCACGCGCCTCGCGAACACCGAGGCGGCTGTCGCGCAGGAGGGCAGCGACGAGCCCGTCACCGCGGCGCAGATCGTGGTCGAGCTCCGCCGCGCGCTTTCGGAGCTCGGAGCGGATGCCATCGTCGAAGAGCGGGGTGGAGCCGGTCTCATCCCCGGGCGTGTGGCGCGGGCCCTCGTGCTCGCCGCCCGACAGGCGCTCGGCAACGCGGTGACGCACGCCCACGGGCGCGGACTGCACATCATCGCGGAAGGACGAGGCGACGAGGGGATCATCGTGACGATCTCCGACGCAGGAGCAGGATTCGATGTCGCCGCGATCGGCCAGGACCGCCTCGGCATCCGCGCGTCCATCCTCGCCCGCATGGCGGGTGTGGCAGGTACTGCGGAGATCGAATCGAGTGCGTCGGGAACCACGGTCTCGCTCGGCTGGGCGCGCCCATGAACAGAACGGTACGCAGCGTCGCGACCTCGCTCGCCGTGGGGTTCGCGATGTACTTCGCCGCGCGGGGGATCTGGTGGATCGAACAGCCCACGGGGCCGTTGCTCATGGTCGCCGCGATCGGCCTGTACCTCGTCGTCGTGAACATCGCGATCCTCTGGGACTCGGCCATCGTCGTGAGAATGCCGCTGTGGGCCGCGGTCGTCGCTCTCGTCTCGGGCGCGATCATCCCGGTGCTCGTCACTCTCTCGCTCGATCCATTGACGCTGCGCGCGCCGTTCGCGACGTGGTACATCGGCGCGCTGGGGGTCCTCGCGGTGGTGTGCATCGTCCGACGGCGCTTCGTCATCGGGTGGGCCGTCGTCGTCGTGCTGATCGCCGAATCGTCGATATACCTGGGAGTCGCCGATGCTCTCTCGCTCGGCCTCGTCGGCTCGGTGATGTGGGCTGCGGTCGCGCACCTGCTCGTCATGTTCTGGGATCGCGCGGTCAGCGACACCGAGCGGCTCGCGGGCATCCAGCAGGCCGTTTCGGCGTGGCATGCCACGCAGCAGGTGCGTCAGCGGGAGCGGAGGATGCGCACGCAGTTCGCGCTCGCTGTGGCCGGGCCCGTCCTGAGTCGTGCGGTGGCCACAGGCGGCGCTCTCGACGCCGACGAAAGGCTGGAGGCGCGCCTGGCAGAGGGCCGTCTGCGCGACGAACTCCGAGGGGCCGACCTTCTGAACGATGCCGTGCGTGATGCGATCGCCGACGCTCGGCGGCGCGGCGCGGTGGTGACGGTGTTCGACGAAGGCGGACTCGGCGACGTCGATGATGCCCGTCGAGAAGAGATCCGCGACGAGTTGGCCGAGGTGCTGCGTGGAGCCGAGGCCGAGCGCTGGATCATCCGTGCGGCGAGCGATCCGCACACCGCGGTCACGATCGTGGGCCGCGCGCGATCCGGGGGGACGAGCGACGACGACGCCGTGGACGTCTGGCACGAGATCCCTCGCGAAGCCCAGAACCGCTGAAGGCCGCAGATCCTGGCCCTCTGTCCTCGGCTCCGACCGGGGGAGGGGATCGGAGTCGAGGTCAGTCAGAATGGGCGAGGGGCGGCGATATCGCCAGCCCCTCGCCATGCGGAACAGTTACCCGAAAACCGTCCGCCTGTGGCTGATCTGCGTCTGTCTACCCTGGGACCGAGAGACCAGCCGAACGCGAAGCGTCTCCCTCAGTCTCGGTGATCGTCAATACGTTTGTCTGTAGGTATTTTGGGGGACAAGGACGCCCCCGATGTGCGAGATGATGAGGCATGGGAATGCGTCGAGGAACCAATCTTCCCCGAATGGGAGATTTCAACCAGTCGGTGATCCTCGAGGCGATCCGGCGATCGGTGGAGGGGCTGAGCCGGATCGAACTGGTCGAGGCCACCGGGCTCTCGGCGCAGACCGTCACGAACATCACCCGGCGGCTTCTCGATGACGGTGTGATCGCCGAAGCGGGCCGCACGATCAACGGTCCCGGCAAGCCGCGGGTCACTCTCAGGCTCGTCGCCGAGAGCCGCTTCGCAGTGGGGGTGCACCTCGACCCTGCCGTCATCACGGTCGTCCTGCTCGACATGGCCGGAACGATCGTCCGACGCCGTGCGGTGCGTCCCGCAGACAGTGACCCGCGTGCGGTCATCGACATGATGGCGACAGCGATCGATGAGCTCATCGAGGAGGCGGGAGTCGAGCGCTCACGCGTGGCCGGGATCGGCGTCGCGGCGCCGGGGCCGCTCGACGCGGCGAGGGGCACGGTGATCGATCCGCCGAAACTCCACGGATGGCACACCGTGCCGCTGCGCGCGGTGCTGGCCGCAGCGACGGGGCTCGCGGTCGCCGTCGAGAAGGACACGACGGCTGCCGCGGTCGGCGAGACGTGGAGACGAAGCGGGCCAGTGGACGACTCGTTCCTCTTCCTGTACCTCGGCACGGGGATCGGAGCGTCCCTCGTGCGCGAAGGCGACGCGGTCCGAGGGAGCTCGCACAACTTCGGCGAGGTCGGACACATCATGGTCGATCCCGACGGTCCCGACTGCGCGTGCGGTTCGCGAGGATGCGTCGAGGTCGTGTGCACCCCACAGGCCATCGTCGAGGATGCCGAGCGCGCCGGGATGCTCGACGATGACCGTCACGCGAGCGATATGGACGCGATGGAGCAGCGTTTCACGCAGCTCTGCGAACGTGCCGCCGAGGGGGAGGCCCGCGCAGTGGCGGTGATCGAGCGGGCGGCGCACTCGCTGGCCGTGTTGATCTCGGTGCTCACGAACGTGCTCGACGTCGACCGCGTCGTCCTCGGCGGGCCCTTCTGGGACCGTGTCTCCGAGATCTGCCTCCGCGAGATCCCCGGGGAGCTGCAGCGGCGCAGCGCCACTCGTGCTGTGCGCGAGATCCCCGTCGCGGGGACGGTCGTCGGCGACGACGTGGGTGCGGTCGGCGCCGCATGCGTCGTCCTCGATCTCGCTCTCACCCCACGGGCCTCGGACCTGTATCTGCAGCAGTGAGTGGCGTGACCGCCCCCCGGGTGCGATATATCGGAAACCTGGCGCGCGAGTAATTCCAATCGATGTACTATCGATCTGGGACGCGCCGACTGGGGGGATGCGAGCACGTCTCTCTCGCATCCATGGCGAAGATGTCTGCAGGGCCCGACACCGGGGGGTTCACGGGCCCTGCAGGCCTTCTTTCCGCTCCGGCGATGTCGTGCGTCAGCCCGAGAATCGGCCCCAGGGGATGTCGCGGCGCAGCGGTGTCCGCAAAGGGCGTTGCGTACGCGTCCAGGCCGATATCACCGGGTCATCCGCCACGGCGTCGGCGCTCTCCTGCGCGTACGCGTGACTGACGACCGCGATGAGCGCCGCGAGCTCCTCGTCCGTGGCGCTGCCGCGAGTGATCTCGATCGTCGGCGGGTGCTCCGCCGGGACTCCCGCGTTCGGCTGCTCGGTCACAGCGGGATGTTCCCGTGCTTCTTGGGCGGCAGTTCGGCACGCTTGCCACGCAGCGCGCGCAGAGCCTTCGCGATCGAGACGCGGGTGTTCGCCGGTTCGATGATGCCGTCGATCTCTCCGCGCTCAGCAGCCAGGAACGGCGAGGTGACGCTGTAGGTGTATTCGTTCGCGAGGCGCGTGCGCACTGCCGCGACGTCTTCGCCGGCTTCTTCGGCCTTCTTGATCTCGTTCCGATACAGGATGTTGACGGCCCCCTGACCGCCCATCACCGCGATCTCCGCCGTCGGCCAGGCGAGGTTGACGTCGGCGCCCAGCTGCTTGGAGCCCATCACGATGTAGGCGCCGCCGTACGCCTTGCGCAGGATCACCGTGACCATCGGCACCGTGGCCTCCGCGTAGGCGTAGATGAGCTTCGCGCCTCGGCGGATGACCCCGGTCCACTCCTGATCGGTTCCGGGAAGGTATCCGGGGACGTCGACGAGCGTGACGATCGGAATCGAGAACGCGTCGCAGAAGCGCACGAAGCGGCTGGCCTTCTCGCCCGCCTCGATGTTGAGCGTGCCCGCCATCTGCGAGGGCTGGTTCGCGATGATGCCGACGGAGCGCCCCTCGACACGTCCGAATCCGATGACGATGTTCGGCGCGAACAGCGGCTGGACCTCGATGAAGTCCCCGGCGTCCACGACGTGCTCGATCACTGTGTGGATGTCGTAGGGCTGATTCGGAGAGTCGGGGATGATCGCGTTCAGGGAGCGGTCGGCGTCGGTGGTCTCCCATTCGAAGCCGCTCTCGTAACCCGGGATCTCCGCCATGTTGTTGTCCGGCAGGAAGCTGAGCAGCGTGCGTGCGTAGTCGAGAGCATCGTCCTCATCCTGAGCCAGGTAGTGCGCCACTCCCGATCGCGTGTTGTGCGTGAGGGCTCCTCCCAGCTCCTCCATGCCGACATCCTCGCCGGTGACCGTCTTGATCACGTCGGGCCCCGTGACGAACATCTGGCTCGTCTTGTCGACCATGATGACGAAGTCGGTCAGCGCGGGCCCGTACACGGCGCCACCGGCGGCCGGCCCCATGATGATCGAGATCTGCGGGATCACACCGGACGAGCGGGTGTTGAGTCGGAAGATCTCGCCGTACTTGCTGAGGGCGAGCACTCCCTCCTGGATGCGGGCCCCGCCGGAGTCCAGGATGCCGATGATCGGCATCCCGTTGGTGAGCGCGAACTCCATGATCTTGATGATCTTGTCGCCCGAGACCTCGCCGAGGGAGCCGCCGAAGGTGGTGAAGTCCTGTGAGTAGACGGCGACCGTGCGTCCATTGATCGTTCCGACGCCTGTCACGACGGAATCTCCGTACGGGCGGTTGCGGTCCATGCCGAAAGCAGTGGTGCGATGACGCACGTACTCGTCGAACTCGACGAAGCTCCCGGGGTCTACGAGCAGCTCGATTCGCTCGCGGGCGGTCATCTTGCCCTTCGCGTGCTGCTTCTCCTTCGCGACCTTCTCGGCGTCGACAACGGCTTCGTTGTATCGAGCGCGGAGGTCAGCGATTCTGCCGGCGGTGGTCGAGAGTTCGGGCTTGTCCGTCACGGATTCCACCCTATCGTCGGCTCGGCCACTGCCGTTGGATGCTCACCACAACGGGTCGCGAGATCCTTTGGCGGATCTCGTCTGCTCGCCGCGGTGTTCTCTCGCCTCGGAACGCGATGACCTCACACCCGGTCGCGAGAATCGCCGTCGGTGTTCTCTGCGCGCGCTGAGCTCGTGTCGGTCGGGAAATCGTGACCGCCGGGTGGTGCGATCTCGGGGGTGCCCTTGTTGCGACCGCGTCCGACAGAGGCGATCTTCCGTCCGGCCCATCCGACGCCTCTGACGGCAGTGCCGGCCGCACCGGCGAATGCGCCGCCGACGTACTGCGCGCCGTGCAGCATCCGCATCTCGAGCTTCTCGGAGCCTTCCCCCGGCTCGAGCTCGAGCGGCAGATCCATGGGCGCCGCGCCGAATGCGTGGCGCGAGGTCGTCAACACGCGTCGACCGAGGATGTGGTTGCCTGCACCACCGACTGCCGCACCGACGCCGAAGGGCAGTGCCTTGCCGATGAAGGATGCCCCGCCGGTGGCGGCGAACTGCTTGATGAACATGCTCTTCAGGCGGTCGACGAGCGGCCCGACGGCTGCTCGAGGGAGCGACTTCGTGACCATCTCGCCCCAGTACGACGATCGTGAACCCCCGCGGCCGGTCGCTTCGCCCGCCAGTTGTCCGACGAGCGCGACGCCCTCTTTTCCGAGCATCAGGGTCATCACGAGTGCCCTGGCGCGATCGGGGTTGGCGATGGCGATGCCGTGCACCTCGGCGACCGACTGGGCGAAGAGCGCCGTGGACTCGACGAATCCGACGGTCTCGACACCCGACAGCGCGAGAGTGATCCCGGTGCCTATCCCCGGAACGACGGCAGTCGCGCCCACGGCTGCGCCGCCGGTGGTCACGGCAGCGAGATAGCGGCGCTCGAGGATGCGGATGATCTGTTCGGGCGAGGCGTGCGGGTTGCGGATCCGGATGCTGCGGATGTGCGCGAGCACGAGCGGGCGCTGGATCGCGAGGACACGGTCGAGCCCGCGGACCATGAGCGGATGCTCGGTCGAGCCCACGGGCGGCACTCCCTTGTCCCACGGGGAGTCGTCGGGGAGGGAATGGATCTTGTGCACCTTGGGGGCCATGGATCGATCCTAGGAACGGATGCCGCGAAAATGCCGAAAGCCCGGCTCCCTTGACGGGGCCGGGCTTTCGTGGAAGAGGGTCAGACGAAGAGGTTCGCCCGTTCGAGGTCTTCGGCGAAGTCGACCTCGACCGCGTACAGGTCGGACACGTCCATCGGCTCGAGAAGGAGGCCGTCTTCGGCGATCGCGAGCTCGAGTCCCCGCTCGAAGTAGTCCTGGTCCTCGACGCGCTGCAGCTGGCGCATGAAGGCCTTCTTGTTGGCGGAAGAGATGTAGTTGATGCCGACAGCTTCGCCGAGGCCGCCCTTGACGGTCTTCGAGAGCTCCTTGATGAACCCTTCGGCCGTCACCGTGTACTTCACCTCTTCGTCGCTGACCTTCGAGGTGTTGACGGTGACGAACGACTGGTCCCGCTCGATGTACGCGGCGGCGCGGCCGAGGATCATCGGGTCAAAGACGACGTCTCCGTTCATCCAGAGAACCCCGCCCTTGCCGGTGGCGCCGAGTGCGCGGAGCAGGCTCTTGGAGGTGTTGGTCTCGTCGTAGCGCTCGTTGTGCACATAGTTGACCGACGGGAACGCCTCGATGATGGTCTCGGCGCGGTAGCCCACCACAGCGGTGATGCGTGCGTCGGAACCGAAGGCGGCGCGGATGTTGTCGTGCTGCTGACGCATGATGGTGCGTCCGTCGCTCAGCTCGGTCAGCGGCTTGGGCAGTGCACGGCCGAGGCGCGAGCCCATACCTGCGGCGAGGATGACGGTCTGAAGAGTCACGAGAGCTCCTATAGAAGTTGTGTTCACGATCGGTTCACCGATCAGACACTTCGTCGTGCCGAGGTTCATGGTAGCGACAGAGCCTGGAAAGAAGCGGGCGCAGACGGCGACGTTGCCGTTTCGTGACCCAGTACACACCCAACGCTCAGATTCGTCCAGAGGGCGTTGAACGAAATGCCGGGATACCCCTCGACGTACGGCCAATTGTTTCGGGGAGCCGAAGAAAGTCGGCCCTCGTTGATACCGTAGGACGGTGACTGCCTCCCCCGAAGACCGCCCCGACGAGGTGGCCGACCCCGCGTCGAAGCCCACCAAGAAGACGACGGCCCGGAAGGCGCCCGCGAAGAAGGCGGTGAGTGACACCACGCCGCCTCGATCGGCTGACGACAGGGCGGCCGCCACAGGCGAGGTCGTCATCGAGCCGATCGCGAGACAGGCAGACGCGGTGGCGTCGAAGAAGCCGACCGTCAGCGCGGCGCGCACGGCTGCGTCGCGGAACACAGCCGCCGCCAAGCGCTCGGTGTCTGCGAAGAACGCCGCGCCCACGACCGCTCGCGGAAGCCGAGCTGCGGCTCCCACCGCGCGAGCGGCGGCGGCCCGCACGGCGAAGGCCGAGGGCACTGAGATTCGCGGAACGGCAGACGCAACCGGTACGACTGCCGTGCCTCCGGCGACGCCGGCCAAGAGCGCGACGGCGAAGAAGACGACCGCGGCGAAGAAGACGACGACCGCGGCGAAGACGACTGCCGCGAAGACGACTGCCGCGAAGACGACTGCCGCGAGGACGACGACTGCGAAGACGAGTGCCGCGAAGGCGACGACTGCGAAGACGAGTGCCGCGAAGGTCGCGGCCGAGCGGAACGCGGCGGCGAAGTCCGCCGCAGCCAAGAGCAGTGCGCGGACCGCCTCCGCGCGCAGCGCGGCGGCCAGGACTGCCGCAGCCAAGTCAGCGGCGGCCAAGGCGGAGGCGGCCAAGTCAGCGGCGGCCAAGGCGGAGGCGGCGAAGGCGGAGGAGGCTGCGAAGGCTGAGGACGCCGCCAAGGCAGCGGAAGCTGCGAAGGCGGAACAGGTGCAGGCTGAGCGGGTCGAAGCGGAGGCCGTCGAGGCAGCCGACCAGAGTCGCGTGAGCGACGAGGCGGCTGTCAGCGACGAGACGCCCGTGATCGACGAGGCGCCTGTGCGTGACGAGAGCCACGCGACTGACGAGGCGCCTATGAGCGACGAGAAGCCTGTGAGCGAGGTGGGGATCGACGATCCTTCCCTCGTCGATGAGAACCCCACGCCCGAGGTGCCTGCAGAGGACACCCCGCTCGCAGAGGTCTCATCTGCACACGCGGTGGTGAACGACGAGACCGAGCCGTCTCTCACCGAGGCTCCCGTGGCCGACTCCGGCGTTGCGCCCGCCACTCTGGACGCAGAGGCCCCCGCCGACGACACGGTCGACGAACTCCTTCCTCACGCCGATGCGACAGACGAGGTCGTGACTTCCGCCGACGACGATGCTCGCGCGGCGGGTCACGCGCCCTCCGCGTCCGGCGAGGAGGCGATCCGCATCCGCGGTCTCGTGAAGAGCTTCGGCGATCACACGGCCATCGACGGCATCGACCTCACTGTGCCGGCAGGCTCGTTCTACGGGATCGTCGGACCGAACGGCGCCGGAAAGACCACGACCCTCTCGATCGTCGCCGGACTGCTGCGCGCAGACAGCGGCGAGGTGGTGATCTGCGGCATCGACCAGCGCGCGAAGCCACTCGCGGCCAAGCGCATGATGGGCGTTCTTCCTGATCGCCTGCGCACCTTCGATCGTCTGACCGGTCGTCAGCTGCTGCACTACTACGGTCTGCTGCGCGGGCTGGCGTCGAGTGTGATCGAGAAGCGCGTGGGCGACCTCGCGCGCGCGTTCGACCTCGGCGATGCTCTCAACAGAGTGGTGTCGGACTACTCCGCAGGGATGACGAAGAAGATCATGCTCGCCGGAGCGATGATCCACTCGCCGCGCGTGCTCGTGCTCGACGAACCTTTCGAAGCGGTCGACCCGGTGTCGTCGGCAGTGATCCTCGACATCCTGCGCGCGTACGTCGCACACGGTGGAACGGTGATCCTGTCGAGTCACGGCATGGATCTGGTCGAGCGGGTGTGCTCGCGCGTCGCCATCATCGTGGGCGGCGAGGTCCTCGCCGAGGGCACGATCGACGAGGTGCGCGCCGGGCAGACGCTCGAGGCGCGATTCGTCGAGCTCTCCGGTGGCGCAGGAGAGGTGGAGGGGCTCGAGTGGCTGCACACGTTCTCCGACTGAGAGCAGCGCTTCTGATCGGCGCACTCCGCGGTGAGCGTCGCGTGCGCACACTGCTCATGCTCGCCGTCGTCATCGTGATCACGGCGGTCGTGTGCGCGGCCGTGCTGAGTCTCGACGATGCGCCGGTGGCGGTCGCACGGAGCGTCATCGTCTTGGGAAGCGCGGCGCTGCTGCTCGGCTTCCTCGTCGGTCCTGTACTCGTGGGCGCGACAGACCAGCTCGATCCACGACGCTTCGCAGTGTTCGGGGTCGACGAGCGTCAGATGCCATGGATCCTCGTGATCGCCTCGTTCGTCAGCGTGCCGAGCATGGCCGTGATCGCGGTGTATGCGTGCGTCGGCATCGTCGCCACGCATCTCGGCACTCCCTGGCCGATCGCCGTGCTGATGACAGTGCTCGGCGTGCTCTCCACGCTCCTCGCCGCGCGCATCGGCATGGCGGTGAACGCGATGATCCTGCCCGAGCGGCGATCGCGCGAGCTGACGGCGATCTTCGCGCTCGCCGTCATCGTCATCGCCTTCCCTGTCGCCGTGTTCCTCGCCTCCCTGAAATGGGACGGCGAAGTTCCTGCGGCGGTCGCAGCGCTGACGGCCACCATCGGGCTCACACCTCTGGCCGCACCGTCCTGGTTCCTCTTTGCCGTCGCCGCCGATGCCGGCGATGCATGGATCGGCGGTGTCATCGCCGTGGCCACTGCGGTGGTGCTGTCGGCGCTGTGGACCTGGCTCGTGCGGCGGCTGCTCACGACCACCGAGCGGCCCCAGGCATCCCGTGAGCGCACCGGGCTCGGCTGGTTCGGCCTGCTGCCGTCCAACCCCTTCGGTGCGATCGCCGCCCGCAGTCTCGTGTACTGGCTGCGTGATCGTCGCTACATCATGAACCTCATCGTCGTCCCGATAGCGGGTGCGCTGACCGTGCTTCCGCTGCTGGTCGCCGGTGTTCCACTCGAGATCGCGGCGCTTGTGCCGGTGCCGGTGATGGCGCTGTTCTTCGGCTGGCTTCCGCACAACGACGTCGCCTATGACTCGACCGCTCTCTGGACCCATGTGGCCAGTGGCGTCCGAGGGGTCCCCGACCGGCTGGGTCGGCTCGTGCCCGTCATCCTCGTCGCGGTGCCCGTGCTCGCGATCGCGGTGCCGCTCACGCTGCTGTGGATCGATGACTGGCGTCTGCTGCTCCCGCTCACGGGTCTCGCGGCGAGTCTGCTGTTCTCGGCTCTCGGTGTCTCGAGCATCGTGTCGGCGCTCGCGCCCTACGCCGTGTCACGGCCCGGCGACAGCCCGTTCCAGCAACCTCAGCGACCGACGTCCCGGGGAGTGTACGGGCCCGCGGCAGCCTTCCTCGGCGCCATCGTCGTCAGCATCCCCACCGGATGGCTTCTGGTGCTGACGATGCTCGAGGGGCCGCAGTACGCGCCCGCCACCTTCTGGGCGGGACTCGCGACAGGTGTCGGTATCGCTGCGGTCGGGATCGCTGTGGGCGGACGCATCTTCGAGCGCGGCGGCGAGCGACTCATGGAGTTCGTCGAGACCGCCTGATGACCGCCCGACACCGCGTTCGCACGGCTAGACTCACGGGATGAGTACTCCGCTGGACAGCCCCGATCAGGGCGGCGTGGCAACGCTTGATCGCGAACTGGAAGAGCTTCTCCGGGAGGAGAACCTCGAGCCGGGTGACCACGAGCGTTTCTCCCACTATGTGAAGAAAGACAAGATCCTCGAGTCGGCGATCACCGGCAAGCCGGTGCGTGCGCTGTGCGGCAAGAAGTGGACGCCGGGTCGCGACCCGGAGAAGTTCCCGATCTGCCCCACCTGCAAGGAGATCTACGAGTCGATGGTCCGCTGACCCTCGGGCGTCAGCCCGCGGGTCCCGCGCCGCGCAGAGTCAGCGCGCGTCGACGAAGACGGTCGGGATGGCCGGGTCGGACTTGCTGAGTGCGAGCGCGCGCACGGGGAGCTCCTCCCGGACTCGCAGGTGGTGCTGTCGGGCGGATTCCGTGCCCGTCGGTCCCTCGAAGGCGGTGTCGATCTCGCCGACCTCGACGAACGTCGTCTGGAGAGCTCGGCCGTCGGGGTGCTCCGCCGGACTGTCGAGCTCTTCGAAGCCGTCGGACACGACGACGGTCTCGGCGTCGGCGACGCCATCGACCAGCGTCCGGAAGGCCGCTTTCCGTCCGCCGTGCGAGGCCTTGTCGGTGGAGGCCTTGGCCACGCCGACCCAGGCCCCGCTGGGATCCTGTCGAGCGACGAGCTTGTAGACCATGCTCGCAGTGGGGTAACCCGATCCGGTCACCACCGAGGTGCCCACTCCGTAGGCATCGACCGGGGATGCGGCCAGCGCCGCGATCGCGTACTCGTCGAGATCACTCGTGACCGTGATGCGCGTCTCCGTCGCCCCGAGCTCGTCGAGCTGAGCACGTACCTCCGCGGCGACGATCGGCAGATCGCCGGAATCGATCCGCACCCCGCCGAGTCCGGTCCCCGCGATCCGGATCGCGGTCTCCACACCTGCACGGATGTCGTAAGTGTCGACCAGGAGTGTCGTGTCGGTCCCGAGGCTCGCGACCTGCGAGCGGAACGCCTCTTCCTCGGTCTCGTGCAGCAACGTCCACGAGTGGGCGGCCGTGCCCATGGTGGGAATGCCCCAGCGTCGCCCGGCCTCAAGGTTGCTGGTCGCTCCGAAACCGGCGATGTAGGCGGCGCGGGCGGCGGCGACGGCGGACTGCTCGGCGGCGCGGCGCGACCCCATCTCGGCGAGAGGGCGCTCGCCTGCGGCGATGCTCATGCGCGAGGCGGCGGTGGCGACGGCGGAGTCGTGATTGAGCACACTGAGTGCCAGGGTCTCGAGAACGACCGCGTCGGCGAAGCTGCCCTCGACCGTGAGGATGGGGGATCCCGGGAAGTACAGCTCGCCCTCTCGGTAGCCGCGGATCGACCCTGTGAAGCGGTAGTCCTCGAGGTAGGTCAGCGAGTCGGTGTCGACGATGTGATTGTCGCGCAGGAACCGCAGTTCGTCGTCTCCGAAGCGGAACTCGCGCAGGAGCGTCAGGAGACGGCCGGTGCCGGCGACGACGCCGAAACGGCGGCCACCCGAGAGCCGCCGGGAGAAGAGCTCGAAGACGCTCGGCCGTGACGCGGTGCCGTCGCGCAGAGCGGCGGCGAGCATCGTGAGTTCATAGCGGTCGGTGAGCAGCGCCGTGGACGTCGTCATGCGCTCAGCTTAGTGACGACATCCGCACGGGTTGCTGAGCGCGGTGCGGCGTGCGCGCGGGTAGGCTGGGGAGTCATGAACGACGCCCCGATCGGAATCTTCGACTCCGGTGTCGGCGGACTCACGGTGGCCCGGGCCATCAGAGCCCAGCTGCCCCGGGAATCGTTCGTCTACATCGGCGACACGGCGCATTCGCCCTATGGGCCGAAGCCGATCGCCGATGTCCGTCGTTACAGCCTCGAGGTCCTCGACAC
This sequence comes from Microbacterium sp. EB106-03-03-XG65, assembly GCF_058791955.1. Taxonomy (NCBI): domain Bacteria; kingdom Bacillati; phylum Actinomycetota; class Actinomycetes; order Micrococcales; family Microbacteriaceae; genus Microbacterium; species Microbacterium sp. EB106-03-03-XG65. Next base: position 59,378 of record NZ_JBYTEB010000002.1, on the reverse strand, counting down.
TCTGGTCGACCAGGGCGTAAAGATGCTCGTGATCGCCTGCAACACAGCGTCCGCCGCGATGCTACGTGACGCGCGCGAGCGGTACGACGTACCGGTGATCGAGGTGATCGGTCCGGCGGTCCGTCGTGCCGTCTCGACGACGCGGAACGGTCGTGTCGGTGTCATCGGAACAGTCGGCACCATCGGCTCGCGTGCCTACCAGGACATGCTCGAGGTGAACGAGCGCCTCGAGGTCTTCACCGCCGCCTGCCCCCGTTTCGTCGAGTTCGTGGAGGGCGGGATCACAGGAACGCCAGAGGTGCTCGCGACCGCCGAACAGTACCTCGCGCCGTTGCGTGACGCCGATGTCGACACGCTGGTGCTCGGCTGCACCCATTACCCGTTCCTCCGCGGCGCCATCAGCTACGTCATGGGCGAGGGAGTCACCCTCGTGTCGAGCGACGACGAGACCGCCGGCGACGTGTACCGCCAGCTCGTGAGAGGCGACCTCCTTGCGTCGCCCGATGCCACGGCCACATACGTCTACGAGGCCACCGGCGCATCCGCGACCGAGTTCACCGCGCTGGCCAACCGGCTCATGGGGCGCGAGGTGCGCGACGTGCAGCTCGTGCAGACCGGCGTCATCACGCTTCCCGAACCACCCATCGGCGTCGTACGCCCCGCGGCATCAGCGCTTCACCCCTCACACGAAGGAACTCCATGACCAGCATCGTCCGCGCCGACGGTCGCAGCGCCGACCAGCTCCGCGAGATCACGATCGAACGCGGCTGGAGCAGCCACGCCGAGGGATCTGCGCTCATCAGCTTCGGGGGGACGAAGGTGCTGTGCACCGCGTCGTTCACCAACGGGGTGCCACGCTGGCTCACCGGGAAGGGCAAGGGCTGGGTCACGGCCGAGTACTCGATGCTGCCGCGCGCGACCAACAGTCGCAACGACCGCGAGAGCGTCAAGGGGCGTATCGGCGGGCGCACCCACGAGATCTCGCGGCTGATCGGACGCGCTCTGCGCGCCGTGGTCGACACCAAAGCGCTCGGAGAGAACACGATCGTGATCGACTGCGATGTGCTGCAGGCCGATGGCGGTACGCGCACCGCAGCGATCACCGGCGCGTATGTGGCGCTCGCGGACGCGATCGAGTGGGGGCGTGAGAAGAAGTTCATCGGCAAGAACGCGACTCCGCTGCTCGACTCCGTGGCGGCAGTCTCGGTCGGCATCATCGACGGCGAACCCATGCTCGATCTCGCATACGTCGAGGACGTGCGGGCAGAGACCGACATGAATGTCGTCGTCACCGGCCGCGGCCTCTTCGTCGAGGTGCAGGGCACGGCCGAAGGAGCGCCGTTCGACAAGCGAGAGCTCGATGCGCTTCTCGACCTCGGCGTCAACGGCTGCGCCGACCTGAAGAGCGAGCAGTTGAAGGCTCTCGCGGGCTGATGAGAGTCGTCCTCGCCACCCACAATCCGCACAAGGTCGCGGAGTTCCAGCAGATCGTGCGAGCCACCCGCCCCGACCTCGAGGTGGTGGGCTATGACGGGCCCGAGCCGATCGAGGACGGCATCACCTTCGCGGAGAACGCACTCATCAAAGCCCGCGCGGCCGCGACGCACACGGGGCTCGCGGCTCTCGCGGATGACTCCGGCATCTGCGTCGATGTCCTCGGCGGATCGCCGGGGGTCTTCTCGGCCTACTGGGCCGGCCACAAGAAGGATGCGACCGCGAATCTGGAGCTCTTGCTCGATCAGCTCCACGACGTCGCCGATCCTCATCGAACCGCGCACTTCACCTCGACGATCGCGCTGGTCACGCCTTCTGGCACAGAGCACGTGGTCGAGGGGATCTGGCCCGGCCGGCTCGCGTCATCGGCATCCGGGGCGGGAGGTTTCGGTTACGACCCGATCTTCATCCCGGCGGGGCAGCCTGCGGGCGCCGAGCGCACGGTCGGAGACCTCTCGGACGAGGAGAAGCAGTCGCAGTCGCACCGTGCCCGTGCGTTCGCGGAACTGGTGCCGCTTCTCGCGAGTCTCTGAAGAACTGAGAATCATCACCATTCCCGACTTCGGGGAAACGCCTGCCCTGCGTCGAGGCCGGTCTAGCCTGGTGACATGCACGATCACGCGCCCGCTGCCGGCGGCATCCGCTCGGCGAGCCACCGCCGTCTGCTGGCGATCTCACTGACTCTGACGGCGACGGTGATGGTCGTGCAGATCGTGGGAGCGATCTTCACCGGTTCGCTCGCCCTGCTCGCCGATGCGGCTCACATGTTCACTGACGCATCCGCCCTGGTGATCGCGCTCATCGCGGCGGCCGTGGCCGCGCGGCCCGCAGACGACCGTCGGACGTTCGGTTACCAGCGGGCCGAGGTCTTCGGGGCGCTGATCAACGCGATCATCCTGATCCTTCTGGCGGGGTGGGTCGGCATCGAGGCCGTCGCGCGCCTGCTGAACCCGGGAGAGACCGAGGTCGTCGGCGGGCTGATGCTGGTCGTCGCGGTCGTCGGCCTTCTCGCCAATGCGCTGTCGATGTGGCTGCTGAGCCACGCCCAGCGCACGAGCATCAACGTCCGAGGCGCATATCTCGAGGTGATGGGCGACCTGATCGGCTCGGCGATGGTGATCATCGCCGCGATCGTGATCGTGGCGACCGGGTGGATGCCGGCAGATGCCATCGCATCGCTCATGATCGCGGTGCTGATCATCCCGCGCGCGGTCGCACTCCTCCGAGAGGTGTTCTCGGTGCTCTCCGAGTCGGCGCCGGTGGGAACCGCGGTCAGCGACATCCGCCAGCACCTGCTCGATTACGACGGAGTGGTCGGTGTGCACGACGTGCACGTGTGGCAATTGACGCGCGGCGCCCCCGTGTTCACGGCTCATGTCAGCGTCGAACCCGCTCTGCTCGCCGACGGCCGGTCGGCGAAGCTGCTGAGCGACCTTCAATCCTGCCTCGCGCACCACTTCGACGTGGAGCACTCCACCTTCCAGATCGAACCCGCCGAGCAGTCCGACTGCGAACCGCATCACGCGTGAGGGTCAGCTCTCGACCACGACCTCGTCGGGGGACTTGTCGGGGCGCAGTCCGCGCCATCGTGAGTGACGCAGCACGCCGTCGGGAGTCCAGTTGGCGAACTCGACCTCCCCGACGAGCTCCGGAGACACCCACAGTGCATCCGAGGCGTCGAGCGCGGGCACGCCCTCGAGCGGCGCAGAGTCGACCCGCAGCGGCGCGAGGCGTGCGAGCAGGTCGCGCAGCATCCGGTCCGTGAAGCCTGTGCCGACGCGTCCGACATATCTCAGGCCTCGCCCCGGCTGCGGCACGGCGAGCAGCAGCGACCCGAAGGTCCCTTCGCGATCTCCCTTGCCGGGACGGATGCCGACGATCACGACTTCCTGCATCCTGGTGTGCTTGAGCTTGAGCCACGCGGGGGACCGCTGACCCGCCCGGTAGCGGGATGCCGGATCCTTCACCACCACGCCCTCGAGGCCGAACTCGTCGCTGGCGGCCAGTGCCGCGTCGACATCGTCGAACACGGGAGGGACCTGCACGGGCGCGTCGAGATCCGAGACGACCTCTTCGAGCAGCGTGCGTCGTTGCGACAGCGGCATGGCGCTGAGATCGTGCCCGTCGACCCGCAGCAGGTCGAAGATCATGTAGACGATCGGCGTACGCACGACCTCTCGTTCGATCTCACGCGGCCGGGTGAGGTGCATGCGATTCTGCAGCAGCGAGAAACTCGGCCTGCCGTGAGCGTCGAATGCGACGATCTCTCCGTCGACGATCGCGTCGCTGACGGGCAGGAAGGGTGCTCCGTCAGCGGTCAGCTCGGGATAGCGGGCGGTGATGTCGGTGCCGCTGCGGGCATGCAGCAGCATCCGACCGTCTGCCCAGGAGCCGATCGCACGGATGCCGTCCCACTTGACCTCCACCCAGGACGGTGAGCTCAGACCGCGGGCGATCGCGGGAGTTCCGTTCTCTGCGAGCATGGGCGAGAGCGGCGCGGGGGAGATCCGTGCCGATGTCGCGACCGTCGCAGACCCGCGGGGGCGGTGTCGCGCGGCGCCCGGACCGCTCGCCGCAACGACACTCGACGTCTCAGCCTTTCGTGCGGGCGGTGCAGGAGGGGTGTGCTCCGTGCGCAGTGGCGCGATCGGGTCGATTCCGGCCTGGGTGCGCTCGAGCACTGTCGCGAAGTCGAGCTGTGCCAGCTCGGGGTCGTCGAGTTCCTCCCACGTGCGCGGAGCAGCAACCCAGGGCTGGGAACGACCTCGCATCGAGTACGGCGAGATCGTGGTCTTCTTGCCGTTGTTCTGGCTCCAGTCGAGGAAGACCTTGCCGCCGCGGACGGATTTCGCCATGGTGCTCGTGGCGAGATCCGGATGCTCGGTCTCGATGAGTCTGGCGATCTCCTTCACGACGGACGAGATCTCATCGCTGGTCTGCGCGCCCGGGAGTGCCGCGTAGAGGTGGATGCCCTTGCTGCCGCTCGTCACCGGCACGGGATCGAGTCCGATGTCCGTCAGCAGCGTCCGTGCGATGCGCGCGACCTCGGCGCACTGTGCGAGGCCGACGCCGGGGCCGGGGTCGAGATCGAGCACCAGGCGGTCGGGATTGCCCGGCAGCCCGTCGGCGGCGAAACGCCATTGCGGCACGTGGAGTTCGATCGCAGCGACCTGAGCGAGCCAGACCAGGGTCGGCACGTCCTCGACGAGCGGGTAGTCCTTCGTCCCGTCGGAGTGGAGGATGCCGTGCCGAGGGATCCAGCTCGGAGCGCCCGGCTCGAGCTGCTTCGTGAAGAACGCGTCGGCGGGAGCATCCGCGGTCCCGACACCCTCGACCCAGCGCTTGCGGGTGACGGGGCGTCCTGCGAGCAGCGGAAGCAGGTAGGGCGCGATCGCGGTGTAGTAGGCGATGATCTCGCCCTTCGTGGTGCCGGTCTCGGGGTACACGACCTTGTCGAGGTTGGTGATGCGCAGCCGACGACCGTCGATCTGCACGTTCTGAGCCTCTGCGACCATGACGCCAGCGTAGTCAAGGTACTGGCCGCGACCGGGGCGGCTGGTGTTCACTGGGGGCATGAGAACGATCTGGAAGGGTGCGTTGACCTTCGGCCTCGTGAACGTGCCGGTCAAGGTGTACTCCGCGACGGAGGACCACGACGTGCCGCTGCATCAGGTGCACGAGAAGGACGGCGGTCGCATTCGCTATCAGCGCACGTGCGAGGTGTGCGGCGAGACCGTGGCCTACGCCGACATCGATCGTGCGTACGTCGAGGAGGGGCAGACCGTCGTGCTCACCAAGGACGACCTGGCGGCGCTGCCCGCGGAGAAGAGCCGCGAGATCGACGTCGTCGAGTTCGTGCCTTCCGATCAGGTCGATCTGCTGACCCTCGACAAGCCGTACTATCTCGAGCCCGACTCGAAGTCTCCCAAGGCATATGTGCTGCTGCGCAAGACGCTCGAGCAGACGGATCGCACCGCCATCGTGCGGTTCACGCTGCGTCAGAAGACGAGGCTCGCGGCCCTCCGAGTGCGCGGCAAGGTGCTGGTGCTGCAGACGCTGCTGTGGGCCGACGAGGTGCGCGAGGCGGAGTTCCCGGCGCTCGACGAGGACGTGCGGATCTCGAAGAAGGAACTGGAATTGTCGGCCTCCCTGGTCGACAGCTACTCGGCCGACTTCGAGCCCGAGTCGTTCGTCGACGAGTACCAGAAGGAGCTGCGCACCCTGATCGACGCGAAGATCGAGGCGGGTGACACCTTCGACGTCTCCGAGACGTTCGGCGAGGACGAGGGTGAGGCCAAGAGCGGCGAGGTCATCGACCTCATGGAGGCGCTGCGCGCCAGCGTCGCCCGCACCAAGGCGGCGCGGTCGGATTCGTCGGCGACCAAGACCAGCACCAAGAAGAGCGCGAGCAAGAAGAAGGCGGGCTGAGTCTCAGCCCGCCTTGCTCGCACTGCGATCAGCGTTCCGAGATCAGTGCTTGCCGTCGCCGTCGAAGTCGGGAGCGCGGTCGAAGACATCGGGGTTCAGCGCGAGTTCTTCGGCCTCGGCCGCATCGGTCTCTCCCTCGCCGGCTGCGGCCTCCTTCTTGGCCTTGTGACGCTCGGAAAGGTAGTGCCAGAGGGTGACGAGCGCGGTGCCGCCCACGGCGGCGAGCAGGATCAGATCGATGTAGCTCTCGACGAAGTGCGCGACGGGCGGGATGAAGCCGATCAGGTAGCCGAACATCGTGAGACCGAAGCCCCACAGGATCGCGCCGATCAGGTTGTAGAGCGTGTAACGCCGCCACGGCATGTGGCCCACGCCGGCCGCGACGGGCGCGAACGTGCGGACGATCGGCACGAAGCGGGCGAGGATCACGGTGATGCCGCCGAAGCGCTCGAAGAACGCGTTCGTGCGCTCGACGTTCTTCTTGCTGAAGAGGCCCGATTCCTTGCGTTCGAAGACGGCGGGCCCGCCCTTGTGGCCGATCAGATAGCCGACCTCGCCTCCGACGAACGCCGCGAGACCGATCAGCAGCGCGACGAGCCACACGTTGATGCCGAACACGCCATGCTCAGAGCCCGCGAGGGGATGCGACAGCAGCCCCGAGATCACCAGCAGGGTGTCGCCGGGGAGCAGGAATCCGACCAGCAGGCCTGTCTCGGCGAACACGATGAAGCACACCACGAGAAGCGCCCAGGGGCCGGCGGACCCGATGATCGTGGCGGGGTCGAGCCAGGGGATGAGAGCGGCGTGATGCATGGGTTTCCCGTCGTCGTGCGCTGTGCGGCGGTCAAGTCGTCGGCCGCGGGGGACGCGACAGATCGGTGCGGAAGGTGGGACTTGAACCCACACGCCCTAGGGCACAGGAACCTAAATCCTGCGTGTCTGCCAATTTCACCACTCCCGCGCGGTGATATGAGTCTACTGATCGGGTGATCGCGCGTTGCTGAGCATCCGCCCGCAGAGGCGGCCAGGGCGTTGTGGATAACTCGGGAGGCGAGACGACGATTGTTGCGAGGATGCACGGGTGATCCTTCCGGCCGTCCTCGTCTCCGAACGCGTGCGCCAGCGTCTGCGCAGCGAGGGGACCGACCCGGCGCTCGACGGCGACGCGGCGCGGTTGCTCGCGGTCGCCGAAGTCCGACGGTTCAACGACGTGGCGCTTGCGCGCGGCGAGGCGATGATCGATGACGAGGCCGCGTGCGTGCGCGACGTGCTGGCTGCCGTCAGCGGATTCGGCATCCTGCAGCCGCTGCTGGACGACCCCGACATCGAGGAGATCTGGGTGAACGGCCCCGAGAGCGTCCACATCGCACGGAACGGCATCGCGGAGTCGATCGAGCTGCACCTGACGGATGCGACGCTGCGCGACCTCGTCGAGCGGATGCTGCAGGCGACAGGGCGTCGGGTCGACATCAGCCAGCCGTTCGTCGACGCATCGCTGCCGGACGGGTCGCGCCTGCACGTCGCGATCGCCGACATCGTGCGCGGCTCGTGGGCGGTCAACATCCGCAAGTTCCTGCCCAGGTACCGCTCTCTCGAGTCGCTCGTCGCGAAGGGGATGCTGCCGCATCACGTGGCGGAGATGCTGCGACAGGCGATGCGCGACGGAGACAGCGTGGTCGTGTCGGGAGCGACGCACGCGGGCAAGACCACCTTTCTCGGTGCGCTGCTCGCGTCGTGCGCCGAGACCCAGCGGATCGTCACCGTCGAGGAGACCTTCGAGTTGGCGGTCGACGGCCCTGACGTCGTCTCGCTGCAGGGGAGGCAGACGGGGCTCGAGGGCACCGGCGAGATCACGCTCCGCAGGCTCGTCAAGGAGGCATTGCGCATGAGGCCGGATCGACTGGTCGTGGGAGAGGTGCGTGACGCCGAGGCGCTGGACCTCGTCCTGGCACTCAACACCGGTGTGCCGGGAGCGGCCACTGTGCACGCGAACTCCGCGCAGGAGGCACTCGACAAGCTCGCGCTGCTTCCGCTGCTGGCCGGACGCAACATCGACCGGTCGTTCATCGCCCCGGCCATCGCCGGGGCCGTCGATCTCGTCGTGCACTGCACGCGGGATGCCGCAGGAGTCCGACGGATCGCCGAGGTGATCGCGCCGACCGGAGCGGTGATCGACGGCCGCATCCTCGCGCGATCCCTCTACGCGCGCGACGACCAGGCATCCGCCCCTTCCGCGCAGTGGCGGCGCAACGGTGTGGACGCATGACGGTACTGCTCGGTGCGGTGCTCGCCGCGGGGATGCTCCTGTCCGCCGCGCCGTGGCTCTGGCCGCCCCGTCCTCCGTCGTCGCACGAGGCGCGACACGGCCCTCTTGCGCGGTCTCTCGCAGAAGCCGGGCTCGGCGCGGTGCGCCCCCGGTCGCTCATCGCGGTCATGCTGGCCGCGGCCCTCTGCGCAGGGTCCGCGGTGTGGCTGCTGGCCCCCATCCCTGTGCTGGCCGCGCTCGCGTTCGGCGCCGGGGGCATCGGGCCGGTGGTCGTGCTGCGGTCCCGCCGGCTGAGACTCCGCCGGGCGCGTCGCCAGGTCTGGCCGGATGTGTGCGATCTGCTGATCGCCTCGATCCGCGTCGGGCTGTCGCTCCCTGACGCGGTGGCCAGCCTCGCCGAATCGTCTCCCGCGATGATGCGTCCCGCATTCATCGACTTCGCCAGAGACCTCCGCGCGACCGGTCGGTTCGAGTCGAGTCTGGATCGCCTCAAGAACGCCCTGGCCGACCCGATCGCCGATCGGATCGTCGAGACCTTGCGAATGGCTCGTCAAGTGGGCGGCACCGAACTCGGGAGCGTACTGCGTGCTCTCTCGACCTCGGTGCGCGCAGACGCTGCCCTGCGCGGCGAGGTCGAGGCGCGACAATCGTGGATCCGTGGCGCCGCGGTCCTCGGTGCGATCGCGCCGTGGGTGATCCTGGGCCTGCTCGTCATGCGGCCTGAAGGGGCCGAGGCGTACAGCACGCCGGAGGGAATGGGCGTCATCTGCGTCGGGGCGCTCGTCTCCGTCTTCGCTTACCGCGTCATGATCCGGATCGGGCGATTGTCAGAACCCGGGCGGTGGTTCGGATGAGTCCGGTCTCTGCGCTCTCGTTCTCGCTGCTCCTCGGGGGAGGCCTGGCCGGGGGCCTGTTGTGCATCCTCTGCGCGCTTCCGCGCTGGGCAGCGACTCCGCTGGCGCTCAGGATCGCTCCGTACGTGCGCGACGTCGTCTCCGACACCCAGCTGCCACCCGGAGCACTGCCCGCGGTTCGTATGCTCCCCGTCGGCAGCAGGGCGATCTGGAGCCGTCTGCACTCGACCTGGGAGCAGGTTCTCGGAGGGAGAGCACTGCTGGAGCGGCGACTCGCGCAGGCTGGGAGCGAGCTCGGCGCGGTGACGTTCCGCGGTCGCCAGCTCGGATGGACCGTCGTCGGTATCGGCGCGGGCGCCGCCGCCGTCATCATCCTCGTTCTGACGGGGCGGATGATCGCGCCGGTGTCGCTGTTGCCTGTTCTCAGCGGAGTGGGGGCCGCCGTCGCTTACGACATGCAGCTCACTGCACGCGTGGGCATCCGCAGGAGCCGACTCACCGACGAGCTCCCCACCACGCTCGAGTTCCTCGCGCTCTGTCTCTCGGCCGGAGAAGGGTTCCTCGACTCTCTCCGCCGCGTCGCCGATGTGGGATCGGGCGCTCTCACGGTCGAGTTCCGCGGAGTCGTGATCGCCGTCAGCACGGGGTCCTCGCTCGCTGAGGCGCTCGCCGAGTTGGCGACCCGGTTGCAGCTCCCGGGGCTGTCCAGAGCCGTCGACCAGGTGATCGCCGCACTCGAACACGGCGCGCCGCTCGCAGCAGTCCTGCACGCTCAGGCCGGCGATGCCCGTGAAGACGCGAAGCGGGTGCTGATCGAACAGGCGGGACGCAAGGAGATCCTGATGCTCCTGCCGCTGGTGTTCCTCATCCTTCCCCTGTCCGTGCTCTTCGCGATCTACCCCGGACTGTTCATCCTGCGACTCGGCATCGGCTGAGCGCCCAACGAAAGGACGATCCCATGAACCTTCTCCGACGCCGATGGGGTGCCACGGCAGCGTGGGCACGAGAGCTCTATCAAGATGAGCGCGGCGACGTGCCGGGCTGGGTTCTCGTCACACTCATGACGGCGGGACTCGTCGTCCTGATCTGGGCGGTCGCCGGTCCTGCGCTCAGTGAGCTGTTCCAGCAAGCCATCGCGCGCGTGTCGGGGATCTGATCGGTGACCGGCGGGAGACGCGCCGTGATGGCGAGTGACGCACCCCGCGCGTTCGCCGGCGACCGCGGTTCGAGCCCGGTCGAGTTCGTCCTCGTCGGCGGTCTCCTCACCGTGCTCACCCTCGCGGTGATGCAGCTGGCGCTCGCCGTCTACGTGCGGAACGTCGTGCACGACGCTGCGGTGGAGGGCGCGTATGTCGCGGCGCTCGCAGACGCGGATCCGGCCGACGGTGTGGACCGCGCACGCGAGGTGATCACTCGTGCCGTCGGGGCGCTCTACGCCGAAGACGTCGTCGTGGTGCAGGAGCAGGTCCTCGGTGCGCAGATGGTGAAGGTCGCCGTCACTGCACCTCTCCCGGTGATGGGCCTTTTGGGACTGCCCCACGCGCTGACCGTGGAGGCAGATGCGCCGAAAGAGACGTTCGGCAATGGATGACGAGGGGTCGGCCGCGCTCGAGTTCATCGCTGTGGGAGTGATCCTGCTCGTGCCCCTGGTGTATCTGATCATCGCCCTGGGCGCCATTCAGGAGCAGACTCTCGGCGTCGAGGCGGCGGCTCGTCACACAGCACGCGCGATCGCTCTGGCGCCGGACCCTGACACGGCGGAGGCTCGGGGCGAGCGGGTCCTCACGAGCGTGATCGAGCAGTACGGCCTGGACGACGCGACACTGGAGATGTCGACGGAGTGCCCCGGGACGGACGGAGAGTGTCCACAGCCGGGGGCGACCATCGTGCTCACCGTCACCGCCCGCGTCTCCCTCCCGCTGATCCCTGCGATCCTCGGGCTGCAGGAGGCGGCAGCGGTCACGGTACAGGGGTCGGCCGTGCAGAAGGTCTCACGGACCTGGGGGGCGAGGTGAGCAAAGAGATCCGGGGGAGCGAAGAAGGAAGCGTGCTGCTGCTGACGCTCGGGTATGCCGTGCTGGCGCTCGCTCTGACCTTCGTGTGCGTGTGTGCGACCGATCTCTACATCGCTCAGAAGCGACTCGACTCGCTCGCCGATTCCGCAGCGCTCGCCGGGGCGGACGGATTCGTCCTCACCGTCGACGGCGACGAGCCGCTCGCCCGACTCACGGACGACAGGGTCGGAGAGCAGGCGGAAGCCGTGATCGATGCCGCTCCACAGGCGGCGTCGCTCGTGTCCGCGAGCGCTCCCGAAGGGACATCTGCGCGGGTGTCGGTCGCGGCATGGTGGCATCCCCCTCTTCTCTCACTGTTCCTGCCGGACGGGATCGAGCTGCGGTCGACGGGCACCAGTCGCACTGCCGTGCAGTGAGCGATCCCACGCGCTCGGGGTCGGCGACTGCGGCCCTCTCAGACGGTCACGGCGCGTGCGAGCATCTCGCGAACGCGTGCGGAGAACCCTTCAGGGACATTCGCCGGAAGCGAGTCGACGGGCCACCACCGCACGTCGCCCGACTCGCTGCTCACGGTGAGGGGCGCGTCCGTCGGCGCCGTCACGACGACGCCGACATCGAGGTGCGACGCGCAGCGCCCGAATGCCGCAGACAGGGCGTGATGATCGAGGTCGTACACGAGCGATGCTCCGGGGTGCTCCGCAGCGATCCCGGTCTCCTCTTCGAGTTCGCGGAGAGCCGCGTCGACGACTGAGGTGTCGTCTTCGAGATGGCCTCCCGGCTGCACCCAGAATCCGCCCTTGCCGTGGAAGACCAGCGCGATCCTCGTCAGAGCGGGGTCGAAGACGAACGCTGACGCCGTGGCGTGAGCCGGGCCGTCGTCGCGGCCGATAGGGCCTGCATCATCGGCGAAGTGTCGCGCGAAGTCCCTCAGCGCCCTGTCGTCGCGAGACGATCGAGGGCTGAACTCCATGACCAGTCGGCGCATGTCCGCGCCCAGAACCGTCATTCCTTCTCCTTCGCCCTCGGCACGAAGCGGGGGATCCACCGCACGAACCCCGCTGCCCCGAGAAGTCCGATCACGCCCATCGCCGCTGCGGCGAACGGCAGGGAGGCGACGGCGACGATACCCGACACCAGGAGCGGGGCGATCGCACCTCCCGTATCGGTGAGGGTCCGCCAGGAGCCGAGGAAGGCCGCCGGGTCTCGCTGAGGGGCGACGTCGGCCCCCAAGGTCAGCAGGATGCCGCTCGAGAGGCCGTTTCCTACTCCGAGCATCGCGGCGAACATGCCGAACCACAGCACGGCGGCATCGAGGTCGTGCGTCAGAGAGAGGGCGAGGAACCCGGCACCCATGAGGAGCATGGCGGGCATCGCGGCCCAGAGCCTGCCGAAGCGGTCCATCACCTGGCCGCTCGCGTAGAACAGCGCGAAGTCGATCGCCCCCGAGACGCCGACCACGAGCGCGATCGTCGAAGAGTCGAGGCCGAGCGAGAGTCCCCAGAGCGGCAGGACGACCTGGCGTGCCGAGCGCACAGCGGACAGCGATGCCGCGGCGATCCCCAATCGCCCGAGAACGCTCCGTTGCAACCACATGGTGCGGAAGACTCCTGCGCGCTCAGCGACGGGGATCGATCCGGAGACGACTTCGCCGGAATCCTCCGACAGTGCCGCCGTGCGAATCGGACTCGCCCTCGGGATGGTCTTCTCGGGATCAGGTCCGAAGAGCACGAGCAGCACCATCACGACGAGGCAGCCGAGGAAGAACCAGATCGCGGCGGTTTCGGAACCGAACAACTGCAGCAGCCCCGCAGCGACGAACGGCCCGATGAAGACACCGAGGCGGAAGCTGCCGCCCAGCAGCGAGAGCGCGCGAGCACGGAAGGCGAGCGGGACCCTGGTCGTCATGAAGGCATGGCGCGCGAGGCCGAAGGCCGCGGCGCAGAACCCCAGGAGGAAGACGGATGCCGCGAGCACGGTCAGCGACGGGGCGAAGACCATGCCCACACCCGCCGCGATCGCGACGGTTCCGGCGATGACCATGGTGAACCGCTCACCGATGCGCGACACCGCCCACCCGGCGGGCACGTTGCCGCACAGCTGGCCGATGACCAGCGCCGAGGCCACGAGCGCGGCGAACGCCACGTCGGCACCCATCTCGGACGCGATGACCGGGATGAGCGGGATGACGGCACCCTCGCCGAGCGAGAAGAGCACGGTGGGCAGGTACACCATGGGTCCGAATCGCCTGAGGACCGTGGAAGCATTGCTCACTCACTTCACGCTACTCCGTCGCCGCGCGGGCCAGAGGCGAAGCAGGGTCCCCGCCCGCGCAGGCGGCACGTTAGGCTGGACGCGACATGCTCGAACTCGATCTCTCCGCCGACATCCAGGCCCTGCGACTCACCTACGGTGACATCCGCGAGGTCATCGATGTCGAGACCCTCCGCTCCGACATCGCGCGCCTCAGCGAGGAAGCCGGCGTGCCGGACCTCTGGGACGACCCCGAACGCGCCCAGAAGGTGACCAGCGCTCTGAGCCACCGCCAGTCGGCACTCGCTCGCGTCGAAGGCATCGGGCGTCGTCTCGACGACCTCGAGGTCCTGGTCGATCTTGCGAACGAGATGGGTGATGAGGACTCGGCCGCCGAAGCACGCGCCGAGCTCAACGCGCTCACCGAGATCATCAATCAGCTCGAGGTCCAGACGCTGATGGACGGAGAGTACGACGAGCGCTCCGCCATCGTCACGATCCGTTCGGGTGCAGGCGGCGATGACGCCACCGACTTCGCCGAGATGCTCATGCGCATGTACCTGCGCTGGGCCGAGCGCCACAAGTACCCCGTGAAGGTCCTCGACACCTCCTACGCCGAAGGCGCCGGCATCAAGTCGGCGACTTTCGAGATCGACGCCCCCTACGCCTTCGGCACCGTGTCGGTCGAGGCAGGAACGCACCGCCTCGCCCGCATCAGCCCCTTCGGGTCGGCTGACAAGCGCCAGACGTCGTTCGCCGCCGTCGAGGTCATCCCTCTGATGGAAGAGGCGACCGAGGTCGACATCCCCGAGAACGACATCCGGGTCGACGTCTTCCGCTCGTCAGGTCCTGGCGGGCAGTCGGTCAACACCACCGACTCCGCCGTGCGACTGACACACCTCCCCACCGGCATCGTCGTCTCGATGCAGAACGAGAAGTCGCAGATCCAGAACCGCGCCGCCGCCATGCGCGTTCTCCAGACCCGACTGCTGCTGCTGCAGAAGGAGGAGGAGGCTGCGAAGAAGAAGGAGCTCGCCGGTAACATCACCGCGAGCTGGGGCGACCAGATGCGCTCGTACTTCCTCTACGGCCAGCAGCTGGTGAAGGACCTGCGCACCGGACACGAGTCGGGCAACCCGGCTGCCGTGTTCGACGGCGACCTCGACGGCTTCATCTCAGCAGGCATCCGCTGGCGCAAGCGCAAAGAGGAGGACTGATCCCCGTCGCTCAGCGGGCCGATCCCCGGAACGACTCCGTCACCTCGCCGTTGCTGTAGGCGATGCACTGGATGGTTCGGTCCTTGAGTCGGTTCCATGATGCCTCGGTGGGCACGAACCAGTAGTTGTCGAGTTCGGAGTCCGCGTACGGGATGCCGATGTAATCGGCGAAAGCCGCATCGCAGCGTTCCGTCGCCAGAGTCTGCAGAGCTTCGTCACCGGGGAAATCGCCATCGGTCGCGTCGAAGATGTAATAGACCTCGTCGGTATGGGGCTGGTCGCACGCCACGACAGGAAGCTCGGACACCTCGTCGCCCCATTCCATGAACGGGATGCACTGACCCACGGCCAGTTCGTCGAAGGTGACGGTCTGTGCACCCGGGGGAGGGGTGGAGATCGTCGAGGGGGAGGGCGCGGGCGTCGGCTCTTGCGAGGGCGATGGAGACGGCTCGCCCGTCGTCACGGACGAGGGCTCGCCGCGAGGCTCGGTCGCAGTCGTACTCAGCGTGAGCAACGCCACGGCTACGGCCAGGACTGCGCCCAGGATGCCGAGAGCGACCCCGACGATCCCCGGCCACTTCGCGCCCGGGAGGAAGATCGAGACGAGCGACGCCACGACGCCGACCGCCAGAAGGATCCAGCCGACGGGGGCGATGACCGGGACGCACGAGAGAACGACGCCCGCGGCCGTCAACGACAGACCGATGATGCCGAGCACGGAGATCCGGGCCTTCGCCGCCGCAGACGGATCGGACGAGCCCGGCATACCCCCGCCGGTCGCTGGGCCCGGGTAGGGGCCGGGCGCACCGGGAGAGACGCCCGCAGACGCTCCGCCGATCGTCACGTTCGCTGCGGGTGCCGCAGGATTCGCGGCGACGTAGGGAGGCTCGAATGTCGGACGCGGATCCGACGCCGTCTGCGAGGGCGGTGTCGGCGTGGAGACCGGTGCCGGAGTCACCGCGGCCGGGGGCGCCTGCATCGTGTGCTCGGTCCAGCCGGCCCCGTCCCACCAGCGCAACCGTCCGGAACCGTCTTCGTACCAGCCTGCGGGTGTCGTCATCATCGACTCCGTTCCGTGTGGAGCGATCCGCCGGCTCAGCCGGCGGTCGGGGTGATCGAGATCCGCGCGATCTCCCGCAGGGCCTCGTCGGTGATCACGAAGAGGTACGACTCGCTCTCGGCGACGTCGAAAGTGATCGGCCCGCTCGTCGTCTGTCCGGGATCGAGCAGCTCATTGGGGGCTCCCGTGACGAAGAGGTCGAGATCGCCCTCGGTGCCGTCCGCCGCCTGGAGCGATGTGAAGAGGGGGTTCGCGGGAGTCACGCCGTCGATGCCCGTCCATGTCGTCTCGATCGTCAGGTACCCGCCGTTCGTCGGGGGGACACCCGTGCCGACGTCCGTCGTCCAGGTCGCCTCGGTGACGGTGACCTCTCCGCTTCCGCCGAGGAAGCGGAGAGTCACGGTGTCGCCGATCGTTCCCACTTCCACCTGTACTGTCTCGTCGCTGTCATCGGCATCGGCGCTCGGCGACGGAGCGGGTGTCGTGTCGGACTCGCTCGACGGTGGCGGAGTGGGCAGGTCCCGGATCGCCTCGGAGACAGCGGCGATCGCGAAGAAGAAGCTCAGGATGACGGCGAGAATGCCGCCCACGATCGACACGATGAGGCCCGTGATACCGGGCCACTTCCTGCCCTTGAGGAAGAGCGAGATCAGCGACGCGAAGAAGCCGCCGACCAGCATCAGCCAGCCGATCAGGGCGATCCACGTGAGCGGGATGCACGCGAGCACCGTGCCGAGTGCCGCGAGGCCGAGGCCGACGAGCCCGAGCACCGAGAGCCCCGCCGGTCCGGAGGGCGCCGACGGCGCTGCGACCGGATAAGCGCCGGGCGCTCCGTATGCGGGAGCAGCGCCCGGATACGGTGAACCGGCGTAGCCCGGCGCGCTTCCGGGGGAGGCGGCCTCCGCGCCGGGAGATGTCGGAGTCGCACCGGGGTAGGCGGGAGCGGCGTAGCCGGGTGCGGAGTAGGCGGGAGGGGAGTAGGCGGGAGGGGAGTAGGCGGGAGGCTCCGGTGCGGTGTTCGCGTACGGCGGCACAGGTCCGGCGGGTGCGGACGTCTCGGACGCCGGCGCCCCATCTGTCGACGGATCGTCTGTCGACGGTACGTCGACAGACGGGCTGTCTGTCGACGGGCTGTCTTCCGGACCGGATGCACCCTCCGACGAAGGTGCGTCCCACGTGGCGCCGACCTCGACCGCGGCGACGGACTGGATCGCGTCGTGCGTCTCGGCGGATGCCGCCGACTCGGACGCGGCGTTCTCCTCGGCTGTCCCCACGTCGGATGAGGCGTCGTCGGTGACGGGGGCATCGACAGCGGGGGCGAAATGCTCCGTCCACTGCGCGCCGTCCCACCAGCGCTGCCGGCCGGATCCATCGTCGTACCAACCTGCAGGCGTGGTCATCGCATCCCCCTCGGAGTCGTCGTCCACGCTGGGGCGTGGATCCGCACCTCCATGTATAGCAGTGGGGTCTGACGTGGAAGCCGTCGGCGGGGTGTCGCTCGCGACCAGAGGAACCCGCGCGCTTACGCTCGTAAAGTCATGATTCGGTTCGAGAACGTCACGAAACGCTATCGCGGGACCTCCAGGCCCGCACTGTCCGGCGTCGATTTCGAGGTCCAACGGGGCGAGTTCGTCTTCCTCGTCGGGGCATCGGGGTCGGGGAAGTCGTCATGTCTGCGACTCATCCTGCGCGAGGACGTGCCAAGTACCGGTCGCGTCGCCGTGCTGGGACGCGACCTGCGGTCGCTGGCGAACCGGAAGGTCCCGTACTTCCGTCGCCACATCGGCTCGGTCTTCCAGGACTTCCGCCTGCTGCCGTCCAAGACCGTGTACCAGAACGTCGCGTTCACGCTCCAGGTGACGGGCTCGTCGCGCGGCTTCATCCAGCAGGCCGTGCCCGAGGCGCTCGCGCTCGTCGGACTCGACGGCAAGCAGAAGCGGATGCCGCACGAGCTCTCCGGCGGAGAGCAGCAGCGCGTCGCCATCGCCCGCGCGCTCGTCAACAGGCCTCAGGTGCTCCTCGCGGATGAGCCGACCGGAAACCTCGACCCTGCCACGTCCGTCGACATCATGCAGCTGCTCGCCCGCATCAACGCCGGCGGTACGACCGTGCTCATGGCCACCCACGAAGCGGCGTTCGTCGATCAGATGCAGCGCCGTGTCATCGAGCTGCGCGACGGCGAGATGGTGCGCGATGAGGTGCACGGCGGTTATGGCGACACATCGAACATCCCGCGACTTGTGCCCGAAGAGGTTCGCGGTGCAGCCGCGGCCGCGGCGCTCACGGCCGTGCAGGAGGTGCAGCGTCAGACCGCCGATCTGTCGGTGGTGCGCGCAGCACTCGCCGAGGAGCTCCATGCGCAGCGCCGGGCGGAGTCGCCCGCTGCCGACGCCGTGCCGACCGCATCCGAGACGCCCGAAGCGCAGGCTGCGCCCATCGAGCCCAGGATCGAGGATGCAGAGCCTGTCGCGCCGACTCCGGTCGCCTCTCGCACGCATCCGATAGTGGTCCCGCAGGTCGACGTCGCAGAGCTGGGAGTCGCCGATCGTCTCGGCCTCTCGGACGACGGCGCAGAGGAAGTGGGGCCGACCTCATGAGAATCGGTCTCATCCTCACCGAGGCTCTCGTCGGTCTTCGGCGCAACATCTCGATGGTCATCTCCGTCGTGCTCGTGACGTT
This sequence comes from Microbacterium sp. EB106-03-03-XG65, assembly GCF_058791955.1. Taxonomy (NCBI): domain Bacteria; kingdom Bacillati; phylum Actinomycetota; class Actinomycetes; order Micrococcales; family Microbacteriaceae; genus Microbacterium; species Microbacterium sp. EB106-03-03-XG65. The sequence continues at coordinate 41,115 of NZ_JBYTEB010000002.1, read as the reverse complement.
CGTGTCTCTGACGTTCGTCGGCGCGGCCATCCTGATGCAGGCGCAGATCGGCACCATGCGCGGCTACTGGACGGAGCGTGCGCAGGTCGCCGTGTACATGTGCAGCGACATCTCCGAGTCGCCGACGTGCATCGACGGCGGCGCGTCGGAGGACCAGGTGGATGCCGTGCGCAGTCAGCTCGAGGGCGAGGCGCTGGCCCCGCTCATCAGCGAGGTGACCTTCGACTCCAAGGAAGACACCTACGCGAAGCTCGTCGACCAGCTCGGCGAGGACCAGGCGAACCTCATCAGCGCCGATCAGGCCTTCGAGGTCTTCTTCGTGACGATGAAGGACCCCGGCCAATCTCAGGTCATCTCCGAGGCCTTCAACGGCGTCACCGGTGTCGAGCAGGTGCAGGACCAGCTGCAGTACCTCGAGCCGCTGTTCTCCGCACTCACCGTCGCGACGTACATCGCCGTCGGGGTCGCCGTGCTCATGCTCATCGCCGCGATCCTCCTGATCGGCACGACCATCCGGCTCTCGGCGTATGCACGGCGCAAGGAGATCGGGATCATGCGCCTCGTGGGAGCGTCGAACCGCTTCATCCAGACGCCTTTCGTGCTCGAGGGCGTGTTCGCGGCATTCCTCGGGTCGGTTCTCGCCAGCGCAGCTGTGGTCGCCGGCGTGCATTTCGGAGTCGAAGGGTACTTGCGCGGCCGTGTGCCGTTCATCACCACCTGGATCTCGATGAGTGACGCCGCGCTCGTGGTTCCGGTACTGATCGGGATCGGAGTCGTACTCGCCGCGCTCTCCGCAGGCTTCGCGATCCGCCGCTGGCTTCGCACCTGACTGGGCGCCGCTCGTGCTGTCGCGGGACGCATCCGGGCTCAGGTATATACTGAAAGGCTGCTCGCGACACCCCTGTCGCTGAGCTCATCGACGCACAGGAGACATCATGCCCAGGGAACGCGGGGAGAAGGTCATCGCGACCAATCGTCGCGCACGTCACGACTACAGCATCGAGAAGTCGTACGAGGCGGGGATGGTGCTCACCGGCACCGAGGTGAAGTCGCTACGTCAGGGGCGCGCGAATCTCAGCGACGGATACGCGTTCGTCAAGGGCAACGAGGTGTTCCTCGATTCCGTGCACATCCCCGAGTACTCGCAGGGTCACTGGACGAACCACTCGGCCAAGCGCATCCGCAAGCTCCTGCTGCATCGCGAGGAGATCGCGAAGCTGCAGCATGCGGTGTCCGCCGGCGGCTACACCCTCATCCCGCTCAAGCTCTACTTCTCCGACGGCCGAGCGAAGGTCGAGATCGCTCTCGCGAAGGGAAAGCGCGAGTTCGACAAGCGCCAGACCCTTCGCGAGCGTCAGGACACCCGCGAGGCCGAACGGGCCATGCGTCTGCGCAACCGCGTCGGAGAGTGATCAGTCGGCGGGGGTGAAGCCGAAGACACGCCCCAGGAACGCCAGTTCGCGTCGGAGCGAGTCGATCATGGTCTCCGCGGATCGGAAGCCATGGCCCTCTTCCGGGTACAGCACGTACTCGTGATCGACTCCCCGGGAAGCGAGGGCGTCTCGGATCGCCTCGGACTGCGATGCGGGTACGACACGATCGACGCCTCCCTGCAGCAGGAGCACCGGGACATCGATCCGATCGACGTGGGTGAGGGGCGAGCGCTCGATGTAGAGCGCCTCGGCCTCGGGAACCGGACCGACGAGACCGTCGATGTATGAGGCTTCGAAGTCATGTGTGTCCGCGACGAGCATCCGCAGGTCTGCGACGCCGTAGCGGCTGATGCCCGCAGTGAACGTGCCGCCGCGCACGAGCGCGCAGAGCACCGTCCACCCTCCGGCGGATCCGCCCCTGATCGCGATGCGCGCCGGGTCTGCGAACCCGATGTCGACGAGACCCTCGGCTGCCGCGATCACGTCATCGACGTCGGCCACACCCCATTCGCCGTCGAGACGCTCTCTGTAGGCCCGGCCGTACCCTGTGGAGCCCGCGTAGTTCACGTCGAGAACGCCGATCCCGCGACTGGTGAAGAAGCTGATCGCCGGCGAGGCTGCGCCTGTCACGTGGGCCGTCGGGCCGCCGTGCACGAGCACGATGTACGGAGGAAGCTCGTCGTGCGGGGGAGTCTCGTGCGGGTGGGCGGGCGGGTAGACGAAGGCGTGCACGGGCCCGCGCGGCCCCTCCACCGCGATCATGGACGCGGGCGGTGCCCAGGTCGGGTCAGACGGGCCTCCGCCGGTCACGGTGATGACCTCACCGGTGTCGACGTCGACGCACCAGACTCCGGGGGCACCCGCCGAGCTGGTGCCGGACAGCAGCACGGTGGTCCCCGCGACGTCATCGACACTGATGTGGCCGTCGGCGGGGAGCGCGAGAGGATGCGCGGACCCGGACGCGTCGATCAGCACGACCTGGTCGCGGCCCTCGGTGCGCACAGCGACGACCCGGCCGTCGGCAAGCGGGCGGTACCAGCGATTGCCGAGCACCCAGAGGCCGTAGCCGGTGTCGGCGTCATCGGTGGCGGCGAAAGGCTCGGCCGGGCCGAGCGCGGAGACGCCGCGCAGCGCCTGACGGTGCAGGGCCCATCTGCCGGACGGATCGTCGGAGTAGAGGAGCTGGTCGTCCTCGGTCCACTCGGGTTGCAGAGCGGCGCGCGTCGGAAGAGTCGTCGTGTGCTCGCCGTCGGAGACCACGAGCGCTGCACTCTCCCACGGCATCCGGCCCGCGTTCCACTGGACCCACGCGAGCCGGGTGCCGTCGGGCGACAGGGCAGGATGCGCGTAGAAGTCCGCTCCGCTGATGAACGTGCGGATACGCCGGTGGTCGTCGGCTGCGGAGCCGTCGAGCGGGATCTCCACGATGGCTCGCGTATGCGGTTCGGCATCGAGATCCTCTCGCACCGCGAACAGGCGTCCGCCGGCGAGGCGGAGGCCACCGTAGGAGGGGCCTGCGGGCGTCAGCGGCAGGATCACACCGGTGCGCGACATCCGCCTGACCCGTTGGTCTGCCGCATCGACGAAGTAGAGGGTGCCCGCGGGGTCCGCGGTCCAGGACCCGCCACCGTATTCGTGCACCCTCGATCGGGCGCTCCACGGTGCGGGGAGGACCACCTGTCCCGCAGAACTGCGTACGGCGACTCGCCCGCCCTCGGTCGGAACCGACTCTGCCCACCAGATCTCGTCACCGACGAACGCAGCGCCGTCGTATCGCGGGGACGACGCCGCGACGGATGCGGGAGAGAAGGGCGAGGACCAGGAGCCATAGGGCGACGACATGCTTCGACCCTACGGTCAACGCGGCCGGCACCGCATGTGCGGTGCGCTCAGACGGCGCGGAGCACGGCGACGATCTTGCCGAGTATCACGGCCTCATCGCCGAGGATCGGCTCGAACGCCGAGTTGCGCGGAAGCAGCCAGGTGTGGCCGTCGCGGCGCCGGAGAACCTTCACGGTGGCCTCCCCATCGAGCATCGCGGCGACGATCTCACCGTTCTCGGCGCTGCCCTGCGAACGCACGACGACCCAGTCGCCGTCGCAGATCGCCGCGTCGATCATGGACTCGCCCGACACCTTGAGCATGAACAGATCGCCCTTGCCGACCAGCTGTCGGGGGAGCGGGAAGATCTCTTCGACCTGCTGGTCGGCGGTGATCGGCACGCCTGCGGCGATCCTGCCGACGAGGGGCACGAGAGCGGCATCGCCGACGGGCGTCGCGATGTCGGCGGGGTTCTCGCCGCTCGCGCCGGGAAGATCGATCAGCACCTCCATCGCGCGCGTCTTGCCGGGGTCACGGCGCAGGTACCCGCTCAGTTCGAGCTGGCCGAGCTGATGCGTGACGCTCGAGAGCGACTTGAGTCCGACCGCATCGCCGATCTCCCGCATGCTCGGCGGGTAGCCGTAGCGGCTGATCGACGTCTGGATGACCTCGAGGATCGCCATCTGCTTCGGGCTCAGGCTCTTCCGACGGCGAGTGCGCGGAGCCTCTGACTCGGTGGCGGCGTTGTCGCTCATGATGCTCCTCAGGTGTCGACCCGGCGTCTCGGTTCGAATGTCGGTGGCCCGTGGTGGGGTGTTGCTATCGAAACCGTATCCGAGAAACGCAGCGATGGGGAATATCTGTTCGAGCGTGTCGGTTCTTTTCCGGAGCGGGTTTCGAAGAAGTCTTGACACACATTCGAATTCGAAGATACCTTCGGAACGTAGCTTCGCATTCACGGCTCCCGGCCGAGTCGCGAATGCGAACGCTACGCCACCTTCACCGCCCAGCGCGGGAGCAGCAGAGGAGCACGACATGAGCACCATCACCTTCAGCACCGCAGCCATCGTCCCGGCAGTGCCGACGACGCGCCTCCGGCTGACGGCGCGCGGTCGTCGAGTCGTGCTGGCGCTGGCGGCGCTGCCGCTCGCGGCAGGCGTCGCCTTCGGCGCACTCAGCGGCGGCAATGCGATCGCCTCGAACGACGATGTCGCGGTGGCGTCTTTCGAGACCGTCACGGTGATGCCGGGGGACACGCTCTGGTCGATCGCCGAGAGCATCGCGCCGAAGGCAGATCCGCGCGACGTGATCGGTGACATCACGCGACTCAACCTGCTCCAGGGTGGCGCTCTGCAGATCGGCGAAGAGCTGGCCATCCCGGCGCAGTACTCGGAGTGACCATCGGCGCCGTGCCGACCAGCCGCACATCTTCGATGTCACGCTGAATGACTGCCCTCCAGACGCGGCCTACCATGGGAAGGGTGACCGTTTCACTTGCAGACCTCCCTCTTCGTGACGACCTCCGCGGACTCACCCCATACGGTGCCCCGCAGGCTCCGCTCCCGATCGCTCTGAACGTCAACGAGAACACGCACCCCGTTCCCGATGCTGTCTCGAGCGACATCCTCGACGACATCGCCGTGGCTCTGCGTGACGTGAACCGCTATCCCGACCGCGAGTTCACCACTCTGCGAGAGGCGTTCGCGCGTTACCTCGGCCACGGCCTCGAGCCGGAGCAGATCTGGGCCGGGAACGGCTCGAACGAGGTTCTGCAGCACATCATGCAGGCGTTCGCGGGGCCTGGGCGCACCGTCTACGGGTTCGCGCCCACGTACTCGATGTATCCGCTGATCTCGCAGGGGACGGGTGCCCGCTGGGTCGCCGGCGCGCGCCAGCCCGACTACACGATCACCCCCGACGAGGCGGCCGCACAGGTGGCCGCTGCGGATCCCGACGTGATCCTGCTCTGCTCGCCGAACAATCCGACGGGCACCCCTATGGGGCTCGATGTGATCGAAGCCGTATACGAGGCGTCACGGGGCATAGTGGTCGTCGATGAGGCCTATCAGGAGTTCGCCCCGCGCGATGCTCCTTCAGCCCTCTCTCTGCTCGATGGGCGGCCCCGTCTCGCGGTGTCTCGCACGATGAGCAAGGCGTTCGCGTTCGCGGGCGCCCGCGTCGGGTATCTCGCTGCGGATCCGGCGTTCATCGATGCTCTGCGTCTGGTGAGGCTGCCCTATCACCTCAGCGCCCTGACACAGGCTGCGGCTGTCGCCGCGCTGCGGAATGCCGACGTGATGCTCGGGATGGTGGACGAGATCGTCGAGCAGCGCGATCGCATCACGGCGACCCTCGAGGCGCTCGGCTACACGCCGCATGAGACCTGGTCGAACTTCGTGCTCTTCGGAGGGGTGTCCGACCCCAAGGCTGTGTGGCAGCAGCTGTACGACCGCGGCGTGCTGGTGCGCGACGTGGGCATCCCGGGGCACCTCCGGGTCACCGCCGGCACGGAAGCGGAGACCACCGCGTTCCTCGATGCGCTGGCCTCGATAGGATCGGCTTCATGAGCAGCACCACTCGCACTGCACGCGCGGCCTCGCGCGTCCGCAGCACCTCGGAGTCCACCGTCGAGCTCGAGCTGAATCTCGACGGCACTGGCGCGAGCCACATCGACACCTCGGTGCCGTTCTTCGACCACATGCTCACGGCTTTCGCGAAGCACTCGCTCACCGATCTGACGGTGCGAGCCTCCGGCGACACTCAGATCGACGCGCACCACACTGTCGAGGACATCTCGATCGTGCTCGGTCAGGCGATCCGCGAAGCGCTCGGCGACAAGTCCGGCATCTCACGCTACGGCGACGCGCTCGTTCCGCTCGACGAAGCTCTTGCGCAAGCGGTGGTCGACATCTCGGGGCGTCCTTACCTCGTGCACACGGGCGAGCCCGCAGGGTTCGAGCACCACCTGATCGGCGGGCACTTCACCGGTTCGCTCGTGCGTCACTCGTTCGAGGCGATCACGTTCAACGCCGGCCTCACCGTACATGTGCGCGTGCTGGGCGGACGTGACCCGCATCACATCGCCGAGGCCGAATACAAGGCCTTCGCCCGCGCATTCCGCCAAGCCAAGGCGCTCGATCCCCTCGTCGACGGCATCCCCTCGACCAAGGGCGCGCTATGAGTCGCGCACCCAAGGTCGCGGTCTTCGACTATGAGTCGGGTAACGTCCACTCCGCGGTGAAGGCGCTCGTCGCCGCGGGCGCCGACGCCGTGCTGACGCGCGATCGCACGGAGGCGCTCGAGGCCGACGGTCTCGTCGTGCCGGGGGTGGGCGCGTTCCAGGCTGTGCGAGATGCGCTGTACGCCCACGGCGGCGACGAGATCATCGACCGGCGGCTCGCCGGCGGTCGTCCCGTGCTCGGAATCTGCGTCGGCATGCAGGTTCTCTTCGCGCACGGGGTGGAGCGGGGCCACGACTCCGAGGGTCTCGGCGAATGGCCGGGCGCCGTCACAGAGCTCAACGCTCCGGTACTGCCCCACATGGGATGGAACACGGTTACACCCGGTACCGAGTCGGTGCTCTTCAACGGCATCGAGAACGAGCGGTTCTACTTCGTCCACTCGTATGCCGCGCAGTCGTGGGAGCTCGACGTCATCCCGCCGTTCCCGCAGCCGGTGCTGACGTGGGCGACATACGGCGACCCCTTCCTGGCCGCCGTCGAGAACGGACCGCTCTCGGCGACGCAATTCCATCCGGAGAAGTCTGGCGAGGCAGGCATCCAGCTGCTGCGCAACTGGGTCGACAGCCTGCGCTGACCCCCGCCGGCCGGCGCGGAAAAGGCGACGGCCCGCGCGGAAAAGGCGACGGCCCGTGCAAGACAGGCGACGGCCTGCGCGCAACAGGCGGACTCCCGCTGACGCGACGACCGGTCGGCGCGCGCTTCGAGCTCGATCCTTCGTGTGTCAGAAGCCGCGTGCGACCGCGGCGGCGGCCGACAGCCACGCTCGCTGCGTCGGGTCTGCGAGGGCGCGCAGTCGCAGGTGTCCGTCGACCATCTCTCGATCGAACGGGATCGCGACGACTTCACGGGCCAGCGAGCTGTAGCCTCCGACGACGTCTGCGACGTCTGCCGGTGATGCCTTCGGATCTGCCTGGCTGACCACCACGACGGACTCGCGGGCGAGGCGCGCAGACCGTTCGTCGCGGTCCTCGAGCGCCTCAAGGAGCAGGGCCCCGGCTTCCGCGTGATCATCCCGCGTCGTGGTGGCCACGACGAGCTGATCGGCGAGATCGATCATCCGCAGCCACATCGGGTCGGACTCGTCGTTGCCGGAGTCGATGATGATCAGGCGATAGAACTTGGCTGCTACCGCGTGGATCGAATCGACGTCCGCGGGGCTGAGACGATTCTCGTGTGCGAGTCGGATGGGCTTCGAACGGAGGACGTCGTACTTCTCCTGCGGCTGGTGATGCACGAAGTGTGCAAGATCGGCCGACTGGCCCTGGGCGCCGAGGAGGCGCTGGGTCTGCGGCAGCAGCTCGAGCAGGGTGCGATCGTGCGCGCCCGTCTCTGTGCGCCAGCCCAGCGTGCCTCGCGTCTGGTTGTTGTCCCAGGCGAGGACCCCTGCTCCTCCGTACTGGGCGAAGACGGCCGACAGAAGCACGGTGGTGGGGGTCTTCCCGGCGCCGCCCTTGCCGTTGACGACGGCGACTGTGCGAGGACCAGGCCAGTGCATACCGACCGCGTGCTCATCGTCGCGGATCGCGCGCTCTCGAGCGTTCGGCCCGAGTGAGAAGCCCACGCGGTTGAGCAGGCCACGACCACCGACGCGAGCCGGCTCCTCCCGGCGTTCCTGTTGGAGGAAGGACGGGCGCTCGACGCCCTGCTCCCGCTGCACGCGCCGCGACGACGCGGCGGGAGCTGCGGATGCTGCCGGCGTGGCGGGCGAGGCGGGCGAGGCGGGTGCGGTGGGCGAGACCGCCGGGGTCGATGGAGTCGATGGCACCGCGGCGGCACCGAGCGGTGGGTCAGGCAGCGGGGAAGGCTGCGGTGGCGCAACGGGCTCGGCGTCGAAGGCGGGGGCCGGCGCAGCGCTCGGAGCGTCGCCGGGCGCGCGGGGGGCTGGGGGAATGCTGACGGGCGCGGTGCGGGGGACGGGCGGCACGGGTGTTGCGGATTCCGCGGAAGAGGCGGTGCGTGACGCCGACTCGGCAGAGAAGGGCTGGGCATCCGGTCGTGGAGGAACCGGAGGCGCGACGACCGGCGGGGGAGTGATGCGGGCTGCTGATGCTGCTGCGCGGGTGGCCGGAGCGGGTGTCGGCGCGGGCGGCGCTACAGGCACGGACGGACGGTCGCTCGCATTCGAGGCGGGTGGCACAGGCGGGATGGACTCCGGAGCCTCGGGAGGCATCGGGTTCCCTCGCCGAAGAGGTCCACCGCCTCGGGGTTCCGCATCGCGCACCATGGGGTATCTCCTCACCGACCGGACAGGTGTGTCTTCGAGGCTACCGCGTGGCGCCCTGTGTTCTCAGCGGTCATCGTTTTGGAGTGGGCGGATGCGAAGGCTAATGTCGACTCTCGTGCCGACGAATCGGCCCTTCCATCTCACCTGAGGACGTCATGAACGACTTCGCGCAGTCTCCCTCGCTCACCCTTCTCCCCGCCGTCGATGTCGCCGGCGGCAAGGCTGTCCGGCTCACCCAGGGGGAGGCGGGCACGGAGACGAGCTACGGCGACCCGCTCGACGCGGCGGGCGAATGGGTCGCGCAGGGCGCAGAGTGGATCCATCTGGTGGATCTCGATGCGGCTTTCGGGCGCGGCAGCAATGCGTCCATCCTCCGCAAGGTCATTAAGCAGTTCCGGGGCGTGAACATCGAGCTCTCCGGTGGTATCCGCGACGATGCGACGCTCGAAGCCGCCCTCGAGAGCGGCGCGACGCGGATCAACCTCGGCACCGCAGCGCTGGAGAACCCGGAGTGGGCCGCCGACGTGATCGGTCGCTACGGCGAAGCGATCGCGGTGGGCCTCGACGTGCGTGGCACGACCCTCGCCGCTCGCGGCTGGACCAAGGACGGCGGTGACCTCTGGGAGGTTCTGGACCGTCTGGAGGATGCCGGCTGCAGCCGCTACGTCGTCACCGACGTCACGAAGGACGGCACTCTCCAGGGCCCGAACCTCGAGCTTCTGCGTGAGATGACGTCCCGTACGCCGAAGCCCGTCGTCGCATCAGGAGGCATCTCCAGCCTCGACGACATCGCCTCACTGCGCGAGCTCGTTCCGCTCGGGGTCGAGGGAGCGATCGTCGGCAAGGCGCTGTACGCCGGTGCCTTCACGCTGGCTGAGGCTCTGGATGTCGCAGGGCACTGACGACGCCTGCGGGCACGGTCACGATCCGGAGAAGCCGGGAGACGAGGGGCTGCACGGCTCGGTGTCGGGCGGTCGCGGCGACTCCGCCGGTGTGCCCTGGGAAGGGCGCAGCTTCGAGTCGAATCCGCACGCTGCCGACGACGGGTCTGCGGACCCCGCACTCCTCGCTGCTCTCCTTCGGTTCCGCTCCGGTGACGGATCCCAGAGCGAGGTCGTGGATGCGTTCCGCACAGCTCGTGTGCTGATCCCCCTCATCGCGGAGAAGGGCGAGGAGGGCGTCGCGCCCAGCGGGCTCGCGGTGGACAAGACCCAGGAGCTGTCGATCGTGACGGTGGCGGCGCCTGACGGCCGCCGTGTGCAGCCCGTGTTCTCCTCGGTCGACGCCATGCGGCGATGGGATGCCGGAGCGCGTCCGATCCCGGTCGACGCGACGCGTGTCGCGCTCGCAGCCTCCGCCGAGGACACCGATCTCATCGTGCTCGATCCGACCTCCGAGACCGAGTTCGTCTTCCGCCGCCCCGCCGTGTGGGCGATCGCGCAGGGGCATAGCTGGGAGCCGAGCCATCTGTCGCCCGAGGTCTTCGCCGCTCTTCAGGAGAGCGTCGCGCACGAACTCGCGGTGATCGACGTGTCAGTCGCCTCGGGTGATCCCGACGCGCGCCTTCGCGGTCCCGAGCTGATCGTGGTCCTCGAACTCGTCGACGGCCTCGAACGCGACGTGCTCGACGCCGTGCTGGCACGCCTGGCGCAGCGCTGGTCCGCGGATGACCGCATCGCGGTGCTCGCCGATTCGCTCACGGTCAAGCTCCGCCGTTCGGTCTGACGCCCTCGGATCAGCGCTGCGTCCGATCGTGCGGCCTAGTTGACAGGCCCCGTCCACTTCTCGCCCGGACCCTTGCCGATCGGGTCGGGGATCGTGGATGCCTCGCGGAACGCGAGCTGCAGCGAGCGGAGGCCGTCACGCAGGGAACGTGCGTGCATGTCGCTGATCTCCGGCGCTCCGGCCGTGATGAGTCCCGCCAGGGCGTTGATGAGCTTGCGCGCCTCGTCGAGATCGAGCTGCTCCGCGGCGCTGGGGTCGTCCGCGAGGCCGAGCTTGACGGCGGCCGCGCTCATCAGGTGCACGGCTGCGGTCGTGATCACCTCGACTGCAGGCACATCAGCGATGTCCCGAGTCGCGGACGATGCCGCCTCCTCCTGCCGCGCCCAGCGCTCTTCGCGCTCGCGTGCTGCCTCGTCCGATGCCTGGTTCGTCACTTCGCCTTGCCTTCTGTTAGACTGTGTCGGGCTCCGGAGCGTCATGCTCCGGTACGAAAGAGGATTCACTTCCCACCCGCGCTTGCCGTTCCAGGCTACCGGGTCTTGCACTCCACCGGATCGCGTCGCCAGATGCATCCGGCAGGTAGGGTGCAGAGCCGGCGTCTGAATGCCGGTGGGTGGGGACGATTCTGATTTCGCCCGGGATGCCGACAGCATCCTGGTGGCCGAATCCCATCGTCTAAGGAGCTACGCATCAGCGATCCCCGCACCAATGAGCGCATCCGCGTCCCCGAGGTCCGCCTCGTCGGACCTGCGGGTGAGCAGATCGGCGTCGTCCGCATCGAGGCGGCGCTGCGCCTCGCGCAGGAAGCCGACCTCGACCTCGTCGAGGTCGCACCGAACTCGAAGCCGCCCGTGGTCAAGATCATGGACTACGGCAAGTTCAAGTACGAAGCTGCCCAGAAGGAGAAGGAAGCTCGCCGCAACCAGGCGAACACCATTCTCAAAGAGGTCCGCTTCCGATTGAAGATCGAGGCGCACGACTACACGACGAAGCTCAAGCGCGCCGAGGGCTTCCTCAAGGCCGGCGACAAGGTGAAGGCCATGATCCTGTTCCGCGGTCGCGAGCAGTCGCGCCCCGAGCAGGGCGTTCGTCTGCTGCGCAAGTTCGCGGAGGACGTCGCGGAGCTCGGCACCGTCGAGTCGAACCCGACCATCGACGGTCGCAACATGGTCATGATCGTGGCTCCGCTGAAGAGCAAGTCCGAGGCGAAGCAGGAGCAGAACGCCGCTCGCGACGCCCAGCGGGCTGACAAGAAGCAGGCCGCCCGCGACGCGAAGAGCGACACGGATGCACCTGTCGAGGCCGCAGCGGAGTAACTCCCGCCCCAGAACTCCCGCACCGCGGGTTGACACCGTCGCCTGAGAAGGCGCCATACGAAGGAAGAGAAGATGCCGAAGCAGAAGACCCACTCGGGTGCTAAGAAGCGCTTCAAGATCACCGGCAGCGGCAAGCTGAAGAAGCAGCAGGCCGGCATGCGCCACAACCTCGAGCACAAGTCGAGCCGTCGCACCCGTCGTCTGAACCAGGACCAGGTGCTCGCGAAGGCCGACTTCAAGGTCGCCAAGAAGCTTCTCGGTCGCTGAGCGCCCGAACTCAGAATAGGAACACAGGAAAATGGCAAGAGTCAAGCGGGCGGTAAACGCCCACAAGAAGCGTCGCGTCATCCTCGAGCGCGCCTCCGGTTACCGCGGTCAGCGTTCGCGCCTCTACCGGAAGGCCAAGGAGCAGGTCATCCACTCCCTGGTCTACTCGTACCGGGACCGTCGCAAGCGCAAGGGTGACTTCCGTCGCCTCTGGATCCAGCGCATCAACGCGGCTGCACGCCAGAACGGCATCACGTACAACCGCTTCATCCAGGGCCTCGGCCTGGCGGGTGTGACGGTCGACCGTCGCATGCTCGCCGACCTCGCGGTCAACGACGCCGCCACGTTCACGACTCTGGTCGAGACGGCGAAGAAGGCTCTGCCTTCCGACGTCAACGCGCCGAAGTCGGCCGCGTAAGCAGCATTTCAGTCAGAGGACGTCCTCCTTCGGGAGGGCGTCCTCTGTCGTTCCCCCTCGGGGTGCGCAGCGAGGCCGTCTCGGAACTCTAGACTGAGATCGTGCTGGAGAACCCCCGCTCCCCCCGAGTCCGTTCCGTCGCGAAGCTGACCAAGCGCAGCGCGCGTGCAGAGACAGGCCTGTACCTGCTCGAAGGCCCACAGGCGGTTCGCGAGGCGCTCACCTACAGTCCTGAGGCGATCGTGGAGCTCTTCGCGACGCCGCACGGGTGGGAGAAGCACCCTGATATCCGCGCGAAGGCGACGGATGCTGACATCGACGTCGAGTACGTCACCGAGTACGTGCTCAACGCGATGGCCGACACGGTCACGCCGCAGGGGATCGTGGCGGTCGTGCGACAGACCCCGACGTCGGTCCGCGACATCTTCGCCGCGTCTCCGCGGCTCGTCGCGATCTGCGAGGAGATCAGGGACCCCGGCAATCTCGGCACGATCATCCGGGCGGCCGACGCCGCCGGCGCGGACGCGGTGATCCTCACCGGTCGTACCGTCGACCCGTACAACCCCAAGGTCGTGCGTGCGACGACCGGCTCGCTGTTCCATGTGCCGGTCTCGGTGGGGGCGGAGCTGCCGGATGTCATCGACAGCGCCCATGCTGCGGGGCTCCGGATCCTCGCCGCCGATGTGAAGGGCGACGACCTGCTTCAGGCGCGCGCGGAAGGCGTTCTCGCCGAGCCCACCGGATGGCTGTTCGGCAATGAGGCGCGTGGCCTCGAAGACGATGCTCTGGAGCTCGCCGATCGGGTGCTCAGGCTTCCGATCTTCGGCAAGGCCGAATCCCTGAATCTCGCGACAGCCGCCAGCGTGTGCCTGTACGAGAGCGCTTTCGCGCAGCGGGCGTCCGCATCCGCGTGACCCGCGCAGCCTGAGGGGTCGGGGACCGCGCTCCCGCGCTGGTAGGTTTGTCCCCTGCACCAGCAGCAGAAGGGGACCGGAGTCGATGCGGATTCTGATCGTGGAGGACGACGAGCGTGTCGCCGCCGCCCTCGATGCTTTTCTGATCCGTTCCGGGTACGCGACCGCACGAGCGGCCGACGGTGCATCCGCTCTGCAGATGATCGGTGCGGACACCGAGGTGGTGCTCCTCGATCTCGGACTCCCCGATGTCGATGGCATCGATCTGTGCCGGCGCATCCGGGGCCGCAGCGATGTGCCGATCGTGATCGTGACCGCGCGCAACCAGGTGACCGAGCGGATCAAGGGTCTTCGAGCGGGTGCTGATGACTTCGTCGTCAAGCCCTATGACGTGCATGAGCTCCTCGCCCGCATCGAGGCGGTCACGCGGCGTTCGCGCCCGGTGCGTCCGGAATCCGAGGTCAACGTTCTCCTTCACGACGGAGCCGTCGAGATCGATCTCGTGGGTCGGCAGGTACTGGTGGATCGGTCGCCGATCGAGCTCACGCGCAAGGAGTTCGACATCATGGCCGTGCTCGCTCGCTACCCCGGAGTCGCGGTGCCCAAGGAGCGTCTCATCCGTGAGGTGTGGAACACGGACTGGCGCGGATTCGGGCACTCGCTCGAGGTGCATGTCGGCGCGATCCGGAAAAAGACGGGTCAGCGCGGGGTCATCGAGACCGTGCGCGGCGTCGGCTACCGCCTGGTCGGGTGACGGGGCCGTGCGCAGGCGTCTGATCATCGTCTTCCTCGTGCCGCTCGTGGCGATCCTGGTGTCGCTCGGCGGGGCCGCGGCGTGGAGCGCCACGCGCAGCGTGCAGCAGGCCTTCTACACGCAGCAGCTGGGCGATCTCGGATACTTCGTCACGAGCGCGCGCCAGGCGCTGCGGTCGGGAAGCGCGACGGTCATCGACGCCGAGGTGCGGCGTTTCCGAGAGGTGTACGACATCGACGTGGTGGTTTTCGATCCGTCCGGCACGGTGTGGGCGGCGAGCGAGGGCAGCGCCGCGGAACTCCCGGACGATCAGGCGGCGCGTGTCGGGCTCGCGCTCTCGGGGCGACGATCCGAGCCGCCTGCGCCGGTCCTGCCGTGGAGCGCCACGCGCTCCACTGTCATCGAACCGGTCTTCGACGACGGCGATGTGATCGGCGCAGTGATGGTCTCCGCCGACGTCGGCGCCCCGAGGGCGGAGATCATCCAGCAGATCGTGCTGCTCTCGGCCGTGGCCGTGTTCTCGATCGGTGCCGGCGTGCTGCTGGTCTTCCATCTCGCTCGGTGGGTGCTCGCTCCGGTGCGGCGACTCGATGAGGCGATGGTGGCGATCGAGCGCGGTGAGATGGACACGAGGGTGGCCGAGGACACCGGTCCGCCCGAGCTGCGACGCATGACTCGAGTGTTCAACGGCATGGCCGACGAGATCGAGCGAGTCATGACCCGCCAGCAGGAGTTCGCGGTGAACGCCTCGCACGAGCTGCGCAACCCGTTGAACGCGCTGCTGCTGCGTGTCGAGCACCTCGCGACCGGACTCGGCCGTGACTGGCAGCACGATGTCGAGGAGACGCGCGAGGAGGGGCGCCGGATGACGCGCATCCTGGAGACCCTGCTGGGTCTCGCCCGCGGTGGTCGTGCGGACACGACCGTCTCGGCTGTCGACCTCACCACACTCGCCGGTCGGCGGGTGGAGGCCTGGACTGAGGTCGCGGCGCAGAAGAGGATCACGATCCGCTTGCAGGGGAGTTCTTCGGTGATGAGCGTGACCGACCGGACGATCGTGGAGAGCGCTCTGGATGCGGTGATAGACAACGCGGTCAAATACTCTCCCCCCGAGTCGGCGATCGAGGTCGAGGCGATCCGGGACGACGGGGTGTGTCTCCTCACCGTGCGAGACAACGGTCCCGGGCTCGCTCACGACGAGGTCGACGCGGCGACAGGCAGATTCTGGCGCAGCGACGACGCCGCCGACAAGCCCGGAACAGGGCTGGGGCTCGCCATCGCGACCGACCTGCTCGAGGCGATCGGTGGCGGAGTGAGTGTCGAATCCCCCGGAAGCGGGGGACTGCTCGTCGCGCTGGTTCTGCCGGACGGGGCGGCGGGATGACGCGGCGCAGGTGGATGCAGGGCCTCCGACGACTCGTCGCCGCGGCGCTGATCGTGGGAGCTGTGACGTCGGTGAGCGCCTGCGCGAGTCGTTCGGCGGAATGGACCGAGGGCGAGCACGCGGTCGCCGGCGGAGGTGCAGACGGGGTCTACTTCGCGTACGGCGACGGCCTTGCCGAAGAGCTGTCGGCGTCGCTCGACGTGCCGATCGTCGTCGAGGAGACCGCAGGCTCGGTGGACAACCTGTTGCGGGTGGCGGCGGGGGAGGCGCTGGTCGGATTCGCTCAGGGCGATGCGGCAGCGGACGCCGTGGCCGGCGCCGGGGCTTTCGGCGAACCGCTTCCCATACAGGCCGTCGCGCGACTGTACGACGAGTACCTGCACGTGGTCGTGCGGGCAGAATCAGACATCCATGAGCTCGCCGATCTCGTGGGCCGCGGGGTCTCTCTCGGCGCGGAGAACTCGGGCGTGAATGTGATCGCCGGTCGTGTGCTCGACGCCGCCGGGGTCGATGCCACCACGCTGCAGGACCGGCGGTTGGATCTCGCGGAGTCGATCGACGCGCTCGAACGGTCCGAGATAGACGCGTTCTTCTGGGTCGGCGGGATCCCCACCCCGGGCATCGCCGCCCTGGCCGAGGAGATGCCGCTGCGTCTGCTGGCCGTCGAGCAGGGCTGGGTCGACGAGGTGAACCGGCTGCACTCCGATGCCTATCGTTCGTCCGACCTCCCCACCGGGCTCTACGGGCTGGGGGAGTCGGTGACGACACTCGCGGTTCCGAACTATCTCGTGACCTCGGTCGACACTCCACCCGGGGTCGTGCGCGACATCGTGGCGGGACTGTTCGACGCCCGAACGCGCATCGCTCAGCGCGTGCCGATGGCGGCGCTGCTCGATCGGACCCAGGCGATCTTCACCGGTCCGGTGCCCCTGCACCCCGGAGCGGTCGCGTACTACCGCGGACAGCGCGACTGAGCCCTCAAGAAATCCTCAAGAGACTCTCCTCGCGCCACCGGGCTCTGCCAATGTGGTGATCGATCGCAGACGATTCGACGGAGAATTCAGATGCCACAGAGCCTTCGCCCTTCATGCAGGCGGATGCTCGGCTCTTCGCTCGAGTCCGGAGGCGATCGCATCCGATCGGAGGCTTGCCGTTCCCGTATCCCTCGGGGGAGGAGCGAGACGGCAGGAACGCCCCCACGGTTCGCGGGGGCGGACCGTGGGGCACTCCCTCCCCGGACCCCAACCTCTTGTATCGGCCATTACGAACGTGTAAATCTCGAAGAGTCTGCCTGGAGGCGATCCGATCGCCTGGGTAGTTTGGAGCAATGATGACCTCTGGTGAACCCCTCGTCGTAGTGGACAACGTGCAGAAGCACTATGGCGACTTCCAGGCGCTGACGGACATCGATCTGACCGTCAACCGCGGTGAGGTCGTCGTCGTGATCGGCCCCTCCGGTTCGGGCAAGTCGACCCTCTGCCGCACGATCAACCGGCTCGAGACGATCACGAGCGGCACGATCAGCATCGACGGCAAAGCGCTGCCCGCCGAGGGTAAAGGGCTTGCGAACCTGCGCGCCGACGTCGGGATGGTCTTCCAGTCGTTCAACCTCTTCGCGCATCTGACGATCCTCGAGAACGTCACGCTCGGCCCCATCAAGGTGCGCGGCATGAAGAAGGCCGATGCCGACAAGGAGGCGATGATGCTGCTCGAGCGCGTCGGCGTCGCGCAGCAGGCGTCGAAGCTTCCCGCTCAGCTCTCCGGCGGACAGCAGCAGCGCGTCGCGATCGCGCGAGCCCTCGCCATGCAGCCCAAGGTCATGCTGTTCGATGAGCCGACCAGCGCGCTCGACCCCGAGATGATCAACGAGGTCCTCGACGTCATGGTCGAGCTCGCCCGCGACGGCATGACGATGATCGTCGTGACGCACGAGATGGGCTTCGCGCGGAAGGCCGCCAACCGCGTCGTCTTCATGGCGGACGGGAAGATCGTCGAAGAGGCGACTCCCGAGGAGTTCTTCACGAATCCGAAGAGCGATCGCGCCAAAGACTTCCTCTCCAAGCTCCTCACGCACTGACGAGCGCCATAGACCTTTGCACACACAGCACATGAAGGAGACGCACATGCGACGCACACGGACACTGGCAGGAATCGGGATCGCGACGGTTGCACTGTTCGCGCTGACCGCCTGCAACAGCGGCAGCCCGTCCAGCCCCGGCGCCGGAACCGGCAGCGATGAGGGTGAGGACTCCACCTGGTTCGAGGTCGCCGACGACGTGCAGCTCGAGGGCAGCCCGACGTTCGACGCCATCCAGGAGCGCGACAAGGTCGTCGTCGGCGTCAAGGAGGACCAGCCCGGTCTCGGCTACCTCGACGTGACGACCGGTGAGCGCACCGGCTTCGACGTCGACATCGCCCGCTGGATCGCCGCATCGCTCGGCTACGACGAGGACAAGATCGAGTTCAAGCCGATCGCCTCGGCCAACCGCGAGCAGGCGATCACCAACGGTGACATCGACTACTACGTCGGCACCTACTCGATCAACGACAAGCGCAAGGAGCTCATCGACTTCGCGGGTCCGTACTTCATCACCGGTCAGGGCCTCCTGGTCGCCGCCGACGCGGATGACGCCGAGGCTCTCGAGGACTTCAACGGCAAGACCGTCTGCTCGGCGACCGGCTCGACGCCGATCCAGAACATCAAGGCGAACTTCCCCGAGATCAAGACGCAGGAGTACGACCTGTACTCCGCCTGCGTCCAGGACCTCATCGATGGCAAGGTCGACGCCGTCACCACCGACCAGGCGATCCTGATCGGCTACGCGGCCCAGTACCCGGATGACGTCAAGGTCACGGGCGGCCTCTTCACGGAGGAGCGCTACGGTGTCGGCCTCACGAAGGGCGACGACGCGCTGCGCACGCACATCAACGAGCTCTTCACCGACGGTGGCGACATCTGGCAGGCGATCTTCGACGCGAACCTCGGCTCCAGCGGCATCGAGGTCGAACAGCCCGAGGTCGACGCGTACTGATCGACATGGGCGGCCCCCTCGGGGGGCCGCCCATTCACTCTGAAGAAGGGAGGGTGGCGTGGACGTCATCTTCGGCAACCTCGACCTGTGGGGACAGGCGGTCAGCAACACGCTGATCGTGTTCTTCGCGGGCGGGATCATCGCGCTGATCCTGGGCCTGATCGTCGGGGCGATGCGCGTCTCCCCGGTGCCCATCGCCCGTGGCGTCGGCACGGTGTACGTGAACACCGTGCGCAACACCCCGCTGACCCTGGTGTTCTTCTTCTTCGTCTTCGGCTACCCGCAACTCGGGCTGCCTGAACTGTCGAACCTCGTGCTCGGCATCCTCGCCATCGGCATCTACACGGCGACCTATGTCGCCGAGGTGCTGAGGGCAGGCATCAACACGGTGCCGGTCGGCCAGGCCGAGGCCGCCCGAGCGATCGGGCTGCCCTTCGGTCAGGTGATGGGGCTGGTGATCCTCCCGCAGGCCTTCCGCTCGGTCGTCCCGCCGATGATGAGCGTCTTCATCGCGCTGCTGAAGAACACGACCGTCGCGGCCGGGTTCTCGGTCGCCGAGCTCGCGGCCCTCCGATCGACGATCAACGATTCGGCCGACCGTCCGGGCAACCCGATGGAGGTCCTCCTGTGGGTCGCCGTCGTGTTCGTCGTCCTGGTGCTGCTGTTGAGCTGGCTGCAGCGATATCTCGAGAACCGTTGGAGGATCGCGCGATGAGCTCTGTACTGTATGACGTCCCCGGACCCCGGGCGATCGCTCGCAACCGGATCATCGCGGTCGCCACGGTCGTCCTCGTCCTGGCGGCGGTGGGCTTCGTCGTCTTCCGCATGGTGGAGACGGGCCAGTTCTCGGCGGAGAAGTGGTACGTGTTCACGTTCTCCAACGTGTGGATGGGCATCTTCAGAGCGCTGGGCAATACGCTCGCGGCCTTCGCGCTCGCCGCGGTGCTCAGCGTCGTCCTCGGCTTCGTGCTGGCCATCGGACGGCTCTCCGATCATGCGTGGGTGCGGATCCCCGTGACAGCCATCACCGAGCTCTTCCGTGCGGTTCCGGTGCTCGTGTTCATGATGCTGCTCTACTACGGGCTTCCCGTGGTCGGAATCAAGATGGATCCCTACTGGGCCGTCGTGATCGCGCTGATGGTCTACAACGGCTCCGTGCTCGCCGAGGTGCTGAGAGCCGGCATCGAGTCGCTGCCCCGGGGACAGAAGGAGGCGGGGTACGCGATCGGACTCCGCAAGAGCGGCGTGATGCGTCTCATCCTGTTGCCGCAGGCGATCCGGGCGATGCTCCCGGTCATCGTCGCCCAGCTGGTCGTCACGATGAAGGACACCGCCCTCGGCTTCATCATCACCTACCCCGAGCTGCTGTACTACGCGAAGCAGCTGACGTCGCAGCAGGGCCGGCCCATCCTGCAATCCGCCTTCGTCATCGGCGGCATCTACATCGTCATGTGCCTCATCCTGTCGGGCATCGCGAAGTGGGTCGAGATCCAGACCCGACGCTCGCCGAAGGTGAAGGCGATCCACGCGGCCGACGATCCTCGCCAGCACGGCGACGGCACCGACACCGAGCTCATCACCCTGCAGCGTGGAGGCAGCGGGTTCGGCGGCGCCGGGGGAGTGGGCGGGCTCGACAGCTCTGATCCGAAGTGACGTCTCCCGGCGCGGGGCGATCGCCCCGCGCCGGTAGACTCCTATCTCGTGTCTGAGTCTCCCGAAATCACCCCGGAAGCAGTCGAGGCCGCCGTCGCGGCGGCACTCGCAGCGATCACCGCAGCCGCCGATACGACCGAACTGAAAGCAGCACGCGCCGCACACGTCGCCGACGGCTCTCCGCTGGCCGTGCTGAACGCCTCGATGCGTCAGGTGGCTCCCGAGAACAAGGCCGCCTTCGGCAAGCTGGTGGGTCAGGGGCGCGGCCAGGTCACGAAGGCCCTCGCCGCCAAGGAAGAAGAGCTCGCCGCAGCCGAGGTCGCGGCGCGTCTCGAGTCCGAGCGCATCGACATCACCGCCGTTCCCTCACGGGCGCACGTCGGCGCGCGGCATCCGCTGACCCTGCTCAGCGAGCAGATCTCCGACATCTTCGTCGGCATGGGGTGGGAGATCGCGGAGGGCCCGGAGCTCGAGCATGAGTGGTTCAACTTCGACGCCCTGAACTTCGACGTCGATCACCCCGCCCGCCAGGAGCAGGACACCTTCTACGTCGACCCGCCCTCGCGCCACCTCGTGATGCGCACGCACACGAGCCCGGTGCAGGTGCGCTCGATGCTCGACCGTGAGGTGCCGATCTACGTGCTGTGCCCGGGCCGGGTCTACCGGACCGATGAGTTCGACGCGACGCATCTCCCTGTCTTCACCCAGTTCGAGGGCCTTGTCATCGACAAGGGCATCTCGATGGCACACCTCAAGGGCACCCTCGACCACGTCGCGCGCCAGCTCTTCGGACCGGAGGCGAAGACGCGCTTCCGTACGAACTTCTTCCCCTTCACCGAGCCGTCGGCCGAGCTCGATCTGTGGCACCCGACCTTCAAGGGCGGCGCACGCTGGATCGAGTGGGGCGGCTGCGGAATGGTGAACCCGAATGTGCTCCGGGCAGCCGGGATCGACCCCGACGTGTACAGCGGCTTCGCGTTCGGCATGGGAGTCGAGCGCGGCCTCATGTTCCGCAGCGATGTGCAGGACATGCGGGATATGGCCGAGGGCGATGTCCGATTCAGCGAACAGTACGGGATGGTGGTGTGATGCGCGTCCCGCTTTCGTGGCTGCGTGAGTACGTCGATCTGGCAGCGGATGCGTCGCCTGAGGACGTTCTGGCGGCGATGGTCACCGTCGGGTTCGAAGAGGAGGACGTCCACCGCTTCGAGATATCGGGGCCCGTCGTCGTCGGACAGGTCGTGTCTCTCGAGGCCGAGCCGCAGTCGAACGGCAAGACGATCAACTGGTGCCAGGTCGATGTCGGAGAGGCGAACGGCGGCATCCGCGGGATCGTCTGCGGCGCGCACAACTTCGTCGCCGGCGACAAGGTCGTCGTGACGCTGCCCGGCGCCGTGCTGCCTGGCCCGTTCCCGATCGCCGCCCGCAAGACCTACGGCCACGTGTCGGACGGCATGATCGCCTCCGCGCGTGAGCTGGGCCTCGGCGACGAGCACAATGGGATCCTCGTCCTCGCGGACCTCGGCATCGATGCTCCTGTCGGCACCGACGCCATCAATCTGCTCGGGCTCGACGACGTCGCGGTCGAGATCAACGTCACTCCCGACCGCGGGTACGCGTTCTCGCTGCGCGGTGTCGCCCGCGAGTACTCGCACGCCACGGGGGCGCCGTTCCGCGACCCCGCCGAGCGCGACTTCGCCGAGCTCCAGCCCGGCACGGGTCACACGGCGATCGTCGACGACGCGGCCCCCATCCGCGGGCGCGTCGGCGCGAGCGAGTTCGTCACCCGCGTGGTCCGCGACGTCGACCCGTCGCGGCCGACCCCGCCCTGGATGATCGCGCGTCTGTCTCTCGCGGGCATGCGCTCCCTCGGCATCCTGATCGACATCACGAACTACGTGATGCTCGAACTCGGGCAGCCGCTGCACGGATACGACCTCGACAGGCTGACGGGCGGCATCACGGTGCGCCGTGCGACGCCCGGCGAGAAGATGACGACTCTCGACGGCCAGGAGCGGAAGCTCCATGTGGAAGACCTGCTGATCACCGACGAGTCGGGCCCCATCGGTCTGGCCGGCGTGATGGGCGGCGGCACTACCGAGATGAGCGATACGACACGCAATGTGCTCATCGAGGCCGCGACCTTCGACCCGGTGACCATCGCGCGCACGGCGCGCCGTCACAAGCTGCCGAGCGAAGCGTCCAAGCGCTTCGAACGCGGCGTCGACCCGCTCGTGCCGTTCGTCGCTGCTCGCCGTGCAGCGGATCTCATGGTCGAGCTCGCCGGCGGCACGCTCACCGACGAGGGCGGCGCGCTGTTCGCCGAGGTCTTCGTGGCCGACATCGAGCTGCCGCGCGGATTCGTGCAGGCGCTCATCGGTGTCGACTACTCCGACGATGAGGTCGTCGGCGCACTCACGACCATCGGCGGCGAGGTCTCCGAGTCGGATGCCGGCTGGACCGTCATCCCGCCGACCTGGCGTCCCGACCTCACCGACAGGTGGTCTCTCGCGGAGGAGGTCGCCCGCATCCACGGACTCGACCGCATCCCGTCCGTGCTGCCGACGCCGCCGTCGGGCCGGGGTCTCACCCCACATCAGCAGGGTCGTCGCCGTGTCTCCGACGCGCTGGCGGCTGCCGGTCTCGTCGAGACCCCCTCGTTCCCCTTCACGACCGAGGCGCAGAACGATCTGCACGGGTCGGCGTCGGGTGAGCATCTGCCGAGCATCCGGCTCGCGAACCCGCTCGACGGCTCCGCGCCGTTCCTGCGTCGGTCGCTGATCCCCGGCCTGCTGCAGACCGCGCACCGCAACATCTCGCGCGGCCTCACGGACCTCGCGCTGTTCGAGACGGGGGTCGTGTTCCTGCCCGAACCCGGCGTCGAGTACGGCACCGACGAGGTGCCGCCGCTCGGCGTGCGTCCGTCGGACGAGACGCTCGCCGCGCTGAACGCCTCGATCCCGCCGCAGCACCGTCACGTCGCGGCGCTGTTCACGGGGAACGTCGTGGCGCGTCAGCCCGGTCGCCCCGCTGAGTCCTACGGCCTCGCAGAGGCGTTGGACGCCGCCCGGGTCATCGCGGCCGCCGCCGGAGTCGACATCGACGTGGTTCAGGGCGAGCGCGCGGCGTTGCACCCGGGGCGCACGGGAGTGCTCTTCGTGGGCGATGTCGAAATCGGGTACGTCGGTGAGCTCCACCCCGAGGTGGCGGACGGAGCTGATCTGCCGGGCCGCGCGATCGTGCTCGAGCTCGATCTCGACGGGATTCTGTCGATGGGTGGCGGACGCGCTGTCGCCGCCTCGCTCTCGACGTTCCCCGCGGCGACTCAGGACGTGTCGCTCGTGCTCGGTGCGCAGGTGAGCGCCGGAGAGGTGCGCGCCGCGCTGACCGACGGTGCCGGGTCGCTTCTCGAGGCGATTCGTCTCGTCGACGACTACCGCGGCGAAGGCGTGGCGGAGGGCCAGAAGAGCCTCACGTTCGCATTGCGCTTCCGCGCAGACGATCGCACCCTCACGGCGGCCGAGGCCACCGAGGCCAAGCTGGCCGGCGTCGCCGTCGCAGCCGAGCGCTTCGGCGCGACGCTGCGCGACTGACAGTCCCGCACGCGAACTGCATCCCGCCGCGGTGAACCCCGCCGCGGGATGCAGTTCGCATGTCGGAGACTCCGCGAGACGTCAGCACGGCATCCGCCGTGAGCGGAAGACCCTTCCCCTTGTGCTCAGATGCTGATCACATGAGTGCATGACAGATGTGCTGATCCTGGGTGGAACGGGCTGGTTGTCGAGCCGTATCGCCCGACGGATGCTGGTGAACGGAGCGACGGTCATGTGCCTCGCGCGGGGCGGGCGCCCCTCGCCGGAGGGGGCGAGTCTCGCACTGGCCGACCGGGATGATCCCACGGCGTACGACGCCGTGGCAGGTCGTGACTGGGATCACGTGATCGACGTCTCGTCCGATGCCGGTCACGTCGGGGCGGCTCTGTCCGCGCTGGCCGAGAGAGCGCGCAGGTGGACCTTCGTCTCGTCGGTGTCGGTCTATTCCGATGATGCGACGATCGGCGCTGACGAGACGGCACCGCTGCACGCGCCCGCAGAGCCGGGCGATGAATACGACTACGGCGCGCAGAAGGTGGCGGCGGAGAACGCAGTGCGCTCCGCCTTCGGCGATCGCGCGCTGATCGTCCGGCCGGGACTGATCGTCGGAGAGGGCGACCCCAGCGACCGCTTCGGCTACTGGGCGGCCGCCTTTCTGCGCGCGGAGGACGATCGCGTGCTCCTCCCTCGTACCGAGGGGCGCAGTGCGCAGGTCATCGATGTCGACGATCTGTCCGAGTTCATCGCGACGACGACGGCAGGAGGCACGGTCAACGCGGTCGGCGACCGCTGTTCATTGGCCCATGTGCTCGACGCCGTGCGCCGAAGCGCGGGGCATCGAGGCGACACTATCGAGGCCGACGATTCCTGGCTCCGGGACAACGGGGTCGCGTACTGGGCGGGGGAGCGCTCGCTGCCGCTGTGGCTCCCTGCGGAACTGACCGGCTTCATGACACGGTCGCACGCGCGCTACTCCGCCGCCGGGGGAGCACTGCGCTCGCTCGACGACACCGTCGCGACCGTGATGGCGGACGAGCAGGACCGCGGCCTCGATCGGAACAGGCGTGCGGGCCTGACTCGAGACGACGAACGGATGCTTCTGCGGCGACTCGCGTGAGCCGGGCCCATCGATAGACTTCGAACGAGTGACACGGGGTGCCGCATCCGCGGCTGAGAACAGACCCGTCGAACCTGATCTAGTTCGTACTAGCGAAGGGATGTCGCAATGAGCGATCGTCTGCGTCCGGAATCCGAATCGACCATCGTGGCCTCTGCCACGGACCTCCTGTCCGCGCTGAGGGCGGCACCGCCGTTGACCCACTGCATCACGAACGCCGTGGTGACCGGCTTCACGGCCAACGTCCTGCTGGCGCTCGGTGCCGCCCCGGCGATGGTCGACATCGTCGACGAGGCGGGGCTGTTCGCGGGCGTCGCCTCCGGGGTACTGATCAACCTCGGCACTCCGACCCCCGAGCAACGCGCCGCGAGCATCGAAGCCGTCGCCGGTGCCACGGCCGCGGGCACTCCCTGGGTGCTCGACCCGGTCGCCATCGGAGCGCTGCCCGTGCGCACGACGCTCGCGCACGATCTCGTCGCATCGGGACCCACGGCGATCAGGGGCAACGCCTCCGAGATCCTCGCGCTGGCAGGGCTCAGCGCCGGCGGGCGAGGAGTCGACGCGACCGACACCACGGATGCCGCTTCCGACGCCGCACTCGCGCTCGCCGCACGGCACGGCTCGGTGGTCGCCGTCTCGGGTGCCGTCGACCTCATCACCGACGGGCGCCGTGTCGTGCGGATCGCGAACGGCGATGAACTGCTCACCCGGGTCACCGGGGGCGGGTGCGCACTGGGTGCCGTGATGGCCGCCTTCCTCGGCGCCGCACGCGCGGCCGGAACGGATCCGCTGACCGCCGTCGCCGCGGCGAGCCTGGTGTACACCGTCGCCGCGGAACGCGCCGCAACACGGGCCTCGGGTCCTGGCAGCTTCGCGGTCGAGCTCCTCGATGCGCTCGCCTCGATCGGACCGCAGAACATCGCCGCTGCGGCGCGGGTCGAGGAGCGCGCACTGTGATCGCGGACCTCTCGCTGTATCTGGTCACGGATCCGGAGCTCTGCGGCGAACGCGGTGTCGTCGAGACCGTGCGTCGTGCCGTCGACGGCGGTGTGCGCATCGTGCAGCTGCGGGACAAGAACGCCACGGATGCCGAGACGACGGCGCAGCTCGTCGAGCTCTCGCGTGTGATCGACGGACGTGCGCTCCTCGTCGTGAACGACAGGCTCGACGCTGCCCTGGCCGCGCGGGAGCAGGGTGCGAAGGTCGACGGTGTGCATCTCGGGCAGGGCGATGCCTCGGTTCTGCGCGCGCGGGCGGCTCTGGGTGCCGAGGCGCTCATCGGCCTGACGGCGAACAGCCACGAGCACTTCGACGCTGTGCGCGCGCTGCCGCCCGGCACGGTCGACTATCTGGGAGTCGGCGTCATCCGCCCCACCCGCACCAAGCTCGACCACCCGCCGGCTCTCGGCATCGAGGGGTTCCGTGCTCTCGTCGAGACCACCGCCCTCCCGTGCGTGGCGATCGGAGGAGTGGGCATCGATGACACCGCGCCATTGCGGGCTGCCGGTGCGGCCGGGCTCGCCGTGGTCTCGGCGCTGTGCGCAGCCTCGGATCCGGCCGAGGCCGCCCGCGCCTTCGTGCGTCGTTGGCGTGCGGCCGGCACGCCTCGGGTGCTCAGCATCGCCGGGAGCGACCCGTCCGGCGGGGCGGGGATCCAGGCCGACCTCAAGTCGATCGCCGCGAACGGCGGCTACGGGATGGCGGCGCTCACAGCCCTCACCGCCCAGAACACCACCGGTGTGCGGAGTGTGCATGTGCCGCCCGCCGTCTTCGTGCGCGAGCAGCTCGACGCGATCTCCGATGACATCGTCGTCGACGCGGTCAAGATCGGGATGCTGGCGAATGCCCAGGTCATCCGCGCCGTCGCGGACTGGCTCGACACGGTGCGGCCGCCGATCGTCGTCCTCGATCCCGTCATGGTCGCCACCAGCGGCGACAGGCTGCTCGATGAGGATGCCGAGGCGGCGCTTCATGATCTGCTCCGGCGCGCTCACATCGTGACCCCCAACCTCGCCGAGCTCGCCGCGCTGGCCGGGCGCACGATCTCGGGGTGGGACGACGCACTCGCCGCCGCGGAGGAACTGTCGACGGTGATCGGGGCAGCGGTTCTCGTCAAGGGCGGGCACCTCGTCGGCGATGAGGTGCCCGACGCACTCGTGGACGTCGCAGCGGGAGTGCGTCGGGAGTATCCGGGCTCTCGGATCCGCACCTCGAACACCCACGGCACGGGGTGCTCGCTCTCGTCCGCACTGGCCACCCGTCTTGCTCGCGGCGAGACGACTGTCGACGCGGTCGCCTCGGCCAGGGCATGGCTGCGCGAGGCACTGCGCGAGAGCGTGACAATGCGCATCGGACGCGGTCACGGGCCCGTCAGCCATTTCGCGGGTCTGTGGGAGCGCGGCGGGCTCGAGACGCGACCGACCGCGGAGGAGATCCGCACCGCGTGGTGGGCGCGCACAGCAGAGGTGCGGGAGGGGATCGACGACCTCCCCTTCATCCGCGGCCTGGCCGACGGCACGCTCGCTCGGGAGCCCTTCCTGTTCTACCTCTCGCAGGACGCGCTGTACCTGCGCGAATACGCCCGCGTGCTCGCCGAAGCCTCACGCCTCGCGCCCACGCCGCACGAGCAGGCGTTCTGGGCGCGCTCCGCCGAGGGGGCGATCATCGGCGAGCTCGAGCTGCACGCGTCGTGGCTGACTCCGGGTGAGGGCGTCGATGCGGCGATGTTCTCGGCCGCTCCGGCTCCGGCGACCGTCGGGTACCTCGACCACCTGCGCTCGGTGGCCTTCGGCGGCGACTACGCCGAGCTCATCGCCGCGGTGCTGCCGTGCTTCTGGCTCTACACCGATCTCGGGCAGCGTCTGCACGCGGGGGAGTTCGGCGAGTACGCCCGGGATCCCCGGCATCCGTACGCTTCCTGGCTTGCGACATACGCCGACCCGGCGTTCGAGGATGCGACGGATCAGGCGATCGCCCTTGTCACCGCCGCAGCGGCGACCGCCACCCCGTCCACGCGGGATCGAATGCTCCGTGCCTTCGAGGTATCGAGCGCCCACGAGCTCTCCTTCTTCGCCGCACCGTTCGCCTCGGACGTCGCTCCGTGACGGAGCGGATTTGCGCATGCCGGGACGAGCGCGCTATCGTCGCGGCATGCCTTCGGCCGCCACCGCAACTCTGACGCTCGCTCCGAGCGTCATCGCCGTGCGCCGACGCCGCAGCGGCCGCCGACTCTAGGCGACCCTGCGCTTCTGCCTGCGTACGCACGGCGGTCGAGTGCCGGTGTCGCCGCCCCGGTTCCCGACACTGCACCCCGCGTTCGCCGAGGGGTCCGACCGTTAAGGTAGAAGAATGACGTATTCCGTCGCCGTCTCCGGCGCTTCCGGCTATGCGGGCGGCGAGATCCTGCGCCTTCTCGCGTCTCATCCCGACATCGAGATCCGCACCGTGACGGCACACTCGAACGCCGGTCAGCCCCTCGTGCAGCATCAGCCGCACCTGCGGTCGCTCGCGCACCTCACTCTGCAGGACACCACGCCCGAGACTCTCGCAGGTCACGACATCGTGTTCCTCGCCCTGCCGCACGGACAGTCCGGGCAGTACACCGATGCGCTCGACGACACGCCACTCGTGATCGACGCGGGAGCGGACCATCGACTGACCTCGCAGGCCTCCTGGGACGCGTTCTACGGTGGTGACTTCCACGAGCCGTGGGCCTACGGCGTCCCCGAGCTGCTCGTCGGCGGTGTCAAGCAGCGGGAGACCCTGCGCGGAGCGTCGCGCATCGCGGCTCCCGGCTGCAACGCCTCGACCGTGAGCTTGAGCCTCGCACCCGGCGTCGCCGCCGGAGTGATCGATGCGGGGGACATCGTCTCGGTGCTCGCCGTCGGCCCCTCGGGGGCGGGAAAGAGCCTCAAGACGAACCTGCTCGCCAGCGAGATCCTCGGCACCGCCAATCCGTACGCGGTCGGGGGCACGCACCGGCACATCCCAGAGATCCGGCAGGCGCTCGCCGCAGCATCCGGCGTTGTGCCCGAGGGCATCCGCATCTCGTTCACGCCGGTGCTGGTCCCGATGTCGCGGGGAATCCTCGCGACATCGACGGCTCCCATCGTCGACGGAGTCAGCGATGCCGAGATCCGCGCTGCGTGGGAAGACGCCTATGGCGACGAGACGTTCGTGCAGCTGCTGCCCGCAGGGCAGTTCCCTCGCACCGCCGACGTGCTCGGCGCCAACACCGCACTGATCGGCCTCGCGATCGATCGCGCGGCGAACCGCGTGACGGTCGTCACGGCGGCCGACAATCTCGTCAAGGGCACCGCAGGCGCTGCCATCCAGTCCATGAACCTCGCGCTGGGGCTTCCCGAGTCCCGCGCCCTCTCAGTGAACGGAGTCGCGCCGTGAGCGTCACCGCCCCCGCAGGATTCGAAGCGGCCGGAGTCGCCGCAGGTCTGAAGTCGACCGGCAAGCCCGATGTCGCGGTCGTCGTCAACCGCGGCCCGCGCAAGGTCGGAGCCGCGGTGTTCACGAGCAACCGCGCCAAGGCGAACCCGATCATCTGGTCACAGCAGGCAGTGGCCGACCGCGTGGTCGAGGCGGTCGTGTTGAACTCGGGCGGCGCGAACTGCTTCACCGGCAGCTTCGGCTTCCAGACGACGCACCAGACCGCTGAGAAGGCTGCCGAGCTGCTCGGCATCGGCGCCGGCGATGTGCTCGTGTGTTCGACGGGCCTCATCGGCGTCGGGGATGAGGTCTTCCGTGCCAAGGTCCTCGCGGGCACCGAGCAGGCGATCGCCGAGCTGTCGACGGACGGCGGTCAGATCGCGGCCGAGGCGATCATGACGACCGACAGTGTCTCGAAGACGGCCGTCATCACGCGCGACGGCTGGACCATCGGCGGCATGGCCAAGGGCGCGGGCATGCTCGCACCGGGACTCGCGACGATGCTCGTGGTCATCACGACGGATGCGGTGCTCGAGCCGCTCGAGGCAGATGCCGCGCTGCGATTCGCGACCGGCACGACATTCGACCGCCTCGACTCGGACGGCTGCATGTCGACGAACGACCAGGTCACTCTGCTGGCCAACGGCGCCTCCGGTGTCGCCCCCGAGCTCAAGGACTTCTCGACCGCACTCGCGGAACTGTGTCAGGAGCTCGCGGTCAAGCTGCAGGGCGACGCCGAGGGAGCCAGCCACGACATCACCATCGAGGTGCAGCACGCCGCGACCGAGGGGGAAGCCGTCGAGGTCGGTCGCTCCGTCGCGCGCAACAACCTCTTCAAGGCCGCCATCTTCGGCAACGACCCCAACTGGGGACGGGTGCTCGCGGCGATCGGCACCACGAACGCCCAGTTCGACCCGTACGACGTCGACGTCTGGATGAACGGCGTGCGGGTGTGCAGCGAGGGAGGCCCTGACCGTCCGCGTGAAGAGGTCGACCTCACTCCGCGCGCGACGCATCTCGTGATCGACCTCAAGGTCGGGGATGCCACCGCGACCATCCTGACGAACGACCTCACCCACGACTACGTGCACGAGAACAGCGCTTACGCCTCATGACCGACATCCAGGACACCACCCCGGACGTCGCCGCAGTCAAGGCCGCGACCCTCATCGAGTCGCTTCCGTGGCTGAAGAAGTTCCGCGACCAGATCGTCGTCGTCAAGTACGGCGGCAATGCGATGGTCTCGGACGAGCTGCAGGAGGCCTTCGCGCAGGACATCGCCTATCTGCGATACGTCGGCGTGCTGCCTGTCGTCGTGCACGGCGGCGGACCGCAGATCTCCGACATGCTGCAGCGTCTCGAGATCCCGAGCGAGTTCAAGGGCGGCTACCGGGTCACCAACACCGAGGCGATCAGCGTGGTGCGCATGGTGCTCACCGGTCAGGTGAACCCCCAGCTGGTTTCCAAGATCAACTCGCACGGTCCGATCGCGACCGGGCTGAGCGGCGAGGACGCGGGCCTGTTCGGCGGTCGTCGTCGCGGTGTCGTGATCGACGGCGAGGAGATCGACCTCGGACGCGTCGGCGACGTCGTGGAGGTCGACCCGACGCCGGTGCTGGATCACCTTGCGGCCGGCCGCGTGCCCGTCGTGTCGAGCATCGCGCCCGACCTCGATCACCCCGGCCAGTCGCTCAACGTGAACGCGGATGCGGCGGCGGCAGCCCTCGCCGTGGCGCTCAAGGCTCGCAAGCTCGTCATCCTCACCGATGTGCCGGGGCTCTACGCCGACTGGCCCAACCGCGACTCGCTCGTCTCGCACCTCACCTCGGAGGCTCTCATCGAGATGCTGCCGACACTCGAATCCGGCATGATCCCGAAGATGAAGGCGTGCCTGGATGCGATCGAAGGCGGCGTCGACGCCGCCGCCATCATCGACGGAAGAGTGCCGCACTCGGTGCTCGTCGAACTCTTCACCAGCAAGGGAATCGGAACAGAAGTGGTCATGGGAAGCGCAGGGACGAACGCATGAGCAATTGGCAGGATGACGCAGCGAGTGATCTGGTCCTCAACGCAGGGCCGCGCCTGGCGATGCTCACCCGTGGCGAGGGGTCGTACCTCTGGGACTCCGAGGGCAAACGCCACCTCGACTTCCTCGCCGGCATCGCGGTGACCTCCCTCGGCCACGCGCATCCGGTCTTCGTCGAGGCGGTCTCGAAGCAGGCGGCCACACTCGCGCACGTGTCCAACTACTTCGCGACGCCTTCGCAGCTCGCCCTCGCCGCTCGGCTGAAGCGCCTCGCCGGCGCCGGTATCGACGGGCGGGTGTTCTTCTCGAACTCGGGCGCCGAGGCGAACGAGGCCGCGTTCAAGCTCGCCCGTCTGCACGGCGGAACCGAGAAGCCGCGCATCATCGCGTTGGAGAACGGGTTCCACGGACGCACGATGGGGTCGCTCGCCCTCACGGCCAAGGCCGCCATGCGGGCGCCGTTCGAGCCGATGCCCGGGGGAGTGGAGCACGTCCCGGCGACCGTCGAGGCCCTCGAAGCCGCGATCGACGACCGGGTCGCGGCGGTCATCGTCGAACCGATCCAGGGTGAGGCCGGCGTGGTCGAGCTTCCCGACGGGTACCTGCAGGCCGCGCGCTCGCTGACGCTGAAGCACGGGGCGCTGCTCATCGTCGACGAGATCCAGACGGGCGCCGGACGCACGGGGGCCTGGTTCGGCTTCAGCCATGAGGGCATCACGCCCGACGCGATCACGCTCGCGAAGGGCATCGGCGGAGGCTTCCCGATCGGCGCTCTCGTCACCTACGGTGCGGCGAGCTCGCTCTTCACGCCCGGTTCGCACGGATCCACATTCGGGGGCAACCCGCTGGCGACGGCTGTGGCCGATGCCGTGCTCACCGAGATCGAGGGCGCCGGACTCGTCGAGAACGCTGCGCGCCGTGGCGAGGAGCTCCGCCAGATCATCCTCGGGCTGCAGTCGCCGCTCGTCACAGGCGTGCGCGGTCGCGGCCTGCTCATCGGTGTCGCGCTGAACGCCCCCGTCGCGAACGAGGTCGTCGCCGCCGCGCAGGAGCGTGGCCTCATCGTGAACGCCGCCAACCCCGAGACGGTGCGCATCGCCCCGGCTCTCACCATCGGAGACGCTGAACTCGCCGAGTTCCGCGAGCTCTTCGCCGCCTCGCTCGCCGACGTGCAGGCATCCCTCGCCGAATCCGGAAAGGCCCCCGCATGACCCGCCACCTGCTGCGTGACGATGATCTGACCCCCGCCGAGCAGGCCGAGATCCTCGATCTCGCCATCGAACTGAAGAAGGACCGCTGGGCGAACAAGGCCCTCGCCGGTCCCCAGACGGTCGCGGTGATCTTCGACAAGTCCTCCACGCGCACCCGCGTGTCGTTCGCCGTCGGTATCGCGGACCTCGGCGGTTCGCCGCTGATCATCTCGACCGCGAGCAGCCAGCTGGGCGGCAAGGAGACCCCGTCCGACACCGCACGGGTGCTCGAGCGCCAGGTCGCGGCGATCGTCTGGCGCACCTACGCGCAGGCAGGCCTCGAAGAGATGGCGGCCGGCACCACGGTGCCCGTCGTCAACGCTCTCTCCGACGACTTCCACCCGTGTCAGCTGCTCGCCGACCTGCTCACGATCCGCGAGCACAAGGGCGCCCTGAAGGGTCTGACCTTGACGTTCTTCGGCGACGGTCAGAGCAACATGGCGCACTCGTACGCGCTCGCCGGCGTCACTGCCGGCATGCACGTGCGCATCGTCTCGCCGGTCGACTACGCGCCCCGAGCAGACGTGGTCGAGGCCGCCGATCGCCGAGCCGCCGAGACCGGTGGATCCATCACGCTCTACACCGACGCCGTCGAGGCCGCTGCGGGCGCAGACGTCGTGGTGACCGACACCTGGGTGTCGATGGGAAAGGAAGAGGAGAAGCTCGCGCGCATCCGCGATCTCGGCGGCTACAAGGTGACGCCCGAGACCATGCAGCTCGCCGATCCCGAGGCCATCTTCATCCACTGCCTCCCCGCCGACCGCGGCTATGAAGTGGACTCCGAGGTCATCGACGGACCCCAGAGCGTGGTCTGGGATGAGGCGGAGAACCGTCTGCACGCCCAGAAGGCGCTGCTCGTCTGGCTGCTCGGCAAGAAGGACGCGTGATGGTCGACTCGAAGAACGAAGGAACCAACGAGGGAGCCCTCTGGGGTGCTCGATTCGCGAGCGGTCCCTCTCCCGAGCTCGTCGAACTCAGCAGATCGACGCATTTCGACTGGATTCTCGCGCCGTACGACATCGCGGGCTCGCACGCTCATGCGACAGCACTCGAGGCCGCAGGGTACCTCGAGCCCGATGAGGCGACGAGGATGCACGAGGGACTCGACGTCGTGGCGCTCAAGGTCGCAGAGGGAACACTGCTGCCCGTTCCGTCGGATGAGGACGTCCACGGCGCGCTCGAGCAGGCGCTGATCGCCGAGCTCGGACCCGAGCTGGGAGGACGTCTGCGCGCCGGGCGCAGCCGCAACGACCAGATCGCCACGCTCGTGCGCATGTATCTGATCGACCATGCCCGCGTGATCGCGCGCGATCTGCTCCGAGTCATCGACGCCCTCGTGGCGCAGGCCGAAGCGCATCCTGACGCGATCCTGCCGGGACGCACGCATCTGCAGCACGCGCAGCCGGTACTCCTCGCCCACCACCTGCAGGCCCATGGCTGGCCGCTCGTGCGTGAGCTCGAGCGACTGGTCGACTGGCGACGCCGCGCCGGCGTCTCGCCGTACGGCGGCGGAGCCCTCGCAGGCTCGACGCTCGGACTCGACCCCGCGTTGGTCGCATCCGAGCTCGGACTCGACCGCCCGGCCGAGAACTCCCTCGACGGCACCGCGGCGCGCGATGTCGTCGCCGAGTTCGCGTTCATCGCCGCCATGACCGGGGTCGATCTGTCGCGTCTCAGCGAGGAGATCATCCTCTGGAACACGCGCGAGTTCGGCTTCGTCACGCTGCACGACGGGTACTCGACCGGTTCGAGCATCATGCCGCAGAAGAAGAACCCCGACATCGCCGAGCTCGCTCGTGGCAAGTCAGGGCGTCTGATCGGCAATCTGTCGGGGCTGCTGGCCACGCTCAAGGGCCTTCCGCTCGCCTACAACCGCGACCTGCAGGAAGACAAGGAGCCGGTGTTCGACTCGGTGCAGACGCTCGAGGTCGTGCTCCCTGCATTCGCCGGGATGATCGCGACGCTGCGCTTCGACACCGATCGGATGGCGGCACTCGCGCCGCAGGGGTTCTCGCTCGCGACCGATGTCGCGGAATGGCTCGTGAAGCGTCGGGTGCCGTTCCGCGACGCGCACGAGATCTCGGGCGCGCTCGTGCGGGCCTGCGAAGAGCAGGGGATCGGCCTCGAGGACGCCTCCGACGAGCTGCTCCTCTCGGTCTCGCCGCATCTGGTCGCGGAGGTGCGCGAGGTTCTCACGATCGAGGGTTCGGTGGCATCGCGCACCGGCGCCGGAGGGACGGCTCCCGTCAGAGTCGCCGAGCAGCGAGCCGAGCTCGTGGCTCGCGCCCAGGCTGCCGCGCACGCGCTCGGTCTCTAGGGACAGACGGCAGACGGCGGATGCGACGACTCCGCACGTGTGGACGGAGCGCGGAGAGTCTCGGTGACTGCTCCGCGCTCCGTCCCTCTGTCCGCAGAACGTCAGTCGCCCGGATCAGTGCAGTGCGACGTCGGCGGCTGACTTCGTCCAGCGGGTGAAGCGCACGACCAGCCCCGCGCGGGTGGGGCCGGCGAGGAACGGACCGGCGGATGCTGCGGCGTCGCCGTCGAACGGTGCGACGCGTACCAGCTGCCAGTCGCCGTCGTCCGCTCGCGCGCGCACGATGATGGCATCCGGCCAGCGGCTCACGCGCACGGTGATCTCCCGGCCGTGCCAGTCGTCGACGTGGCCGACCGACCAGTCGGAACGAACATCCGTGACGACGGCGCCGAGGCCGAGATGATCGTCGGCGTACTCGATGCCCGCTTTGATCCAGTGTTCGTCGTCGACGCGGACGAACACTCCGGCCTGGTCGAACTGGCCGTCCCAGGGCGCCCGGAAGGAGACGTCCATGGCTTCGCCCACGGCCAGGGGAACCAGGAGCGCGTGCTCGGTATCGTGGACGAAGCCGTAGGCGGTGTGGCGCCAGGCGTCGCTGCCTTCGACCGCGGTGACGACGAGCTGACCCTCGTCGACGGAAGTGGAAGCGGGCTCGTTCGTCCAGGAGCCGTCGGCCCAGGAAATGATGTCTGATTCAGGCATGTCACGAGGATATAGCCAAATAAGGCATAACCACAACTTATGCATGATATGGTTATGGCATGGTCATCGCCGTACTCGCAGACATCGTCGGCTCCCGCAGGCTCGACGACCGCACGGCAGCGCAGCGCACACTCGACGACACCATCGTCCGCGTCGAGCGCGATGCGCCTCTGGCTCAACAGCCCTTGACCCCCACGGTCGGAGACGAGCAGCAGGGGGTCTATCGGCGCCTCGGCGACGCCATGATCTCGCTTCTGATGATCCAGCTCGCCCTTCCCGACGGGATCGCCTTCCGTTTCGGCATCGGCGTCGGTCCCGTCAGCGCCGTCGACTCGGTGCATGGCGAGCTCGCCGACGGACCGGGGTGGTACGCGGCCCGCGCCGCCATCGAGACCGTGCATACGAGGGAGGGCCGCGCCGTGCCGCGCACCCGAACATGGATTGTCGGAGCCCCCGGGCAGGATGAGGTCATGGAGAGCACGATCGCGGCATCGAACGCCTACCTCCTCGTCCGCGACGAGGTGGTCGGGGCCATGAACGAGCGAGAACGTCGTCTCACCTACGGGCGCCTGATCGGCCGATCTCAGCATGAGCTGGCTGCCGAAGAGGGCATCTCGCAGCCGAGCGTCTCGAAGTCGCTGCGGAGCGCCGGGAGCGCGGCGATCATCGAGGGCGTGTCTGCGCTGAGGGGAGCGAACGCATGATCGTCGCCGGGTTCCTGCTGCTCGCTGTGGGCTCGGCCGATCTCGTCCGCCAATTCGCGCCGCGTCGGTGGATCGGCTACCTCGCGGTGACGATCGTCCTGCTGTTGCTCGGCAGTGTGAGCGATGCGCTGCTGCCGATGCTCGCGGGGCTGGTCGTCGGCGCGCTGTGGGTCTGGTGCATGCCGACCGAGAGACCCGCCGTGCTCGGGTTCTGGCCCGCCGTGCTGCTCGGCCTGTCGAGCGTCGGCGCCGTGGTGTGGCTCGGCGCTCGCACGGATGCCGGTCTGATCGGTTCGGTATGGGCTCTGCGCTCGCCGTTCGGCGACGTGCCCTTCGATCTCGCGATCCTCACGCTCGGGGCCGGGGTGTTCCTGCTCGAGTCCGCGAACCTCGTCGTCCGGGCCGCTCTCGACGGCGAGCACACCTGGCGTCCCGCAGAGCTGTGGCGGATCGCCCCTGAGCCAGTCGAACCGAAACCGCTGTCTGTCGGGAGCACGACCCCCGAGACTGCCTCCGCCCAGAGCGCTCCCACCGAGATCCCGGCATCCGATCCTCGGGCCGGATTCAAGGGTGGACGTCTGATCGGGCCGCTCGAGCGCATCCTGGTGATGCTCCTCACGCTTGCTGCCGCCTACCCGATTCTGGCGGCGATGCTCGCCGCCAAGGGCATCGTCCGGTTCCCTGAGATCTCGCGCGACGGCGAGACCGGGGCGCGGGCGGAGTACTTCCTCGTCGGCAGCCTGGTGAGTTGGGTGATCGGGCTGGGGGCGGCCTTCCTCGTATGGTGGGCTGCTCACAGCTGACGACTCCGGTGCACCCGCGCCACGGCGAATGGGACGCACGCACCGCTGATAGCCTGGAGCGCGTGTCGAATTCCGATCTGACGACCGCCCCGCCGGCGATCGACCCCACGTTCGAGAACGTGTGGGACGAACTGCTGTGGCGCGGCCTCGTCCATGTGTCCACTGACCAGGAGGCGCTGCGCGCCCTTCTCGCGGGGGATCCGATCACGTATTACTGCGGCTTCGACCCGACGGCTCCGAGTCTGCACCTGGGACACCTCGTCCAGCTGCTCACTCTGCGTCGGCTTCAGCTCGCCGGACACAAGCCGCTCGGACTCGTCGGAGGATCGACCGGCCTCATCGGCGATCCCCGACCGACAGCCGAGCGCACGCTGAACACGCGAGAGACGGTCGCCGCGTGGGTGGACCGTCTGCGCGGGCAGGTCGAGCAGTACCTGAGCTTCGAGGGCGAGAACGCGGCCCGCATGGTGAACAACCTCGACTGGACGGCTCCGCTGTCGGCGATCGACTTCCTGCGGGAGATCGGCAAGCACTACCGGGTCGGAACCATGCTGAAGAAGGATGCGGTCGCGGCTCGTCTGAACTCGGACGCCGGCATCAGCTACACGGAGTTCAGCTACCAGATCCTGCAGGGTATCGACTTCCTGGAGCTGTACCGTCAGTACGACTGCGTGCTGCAGACAGGCGGCTCGGATCAGTGGGGCAACCTCACGAGCGGCACCGATCTGATCCACCGGGTCGAGGGCGTGTCGGTGCACGCGATCGGCACTCCGCTGATCACGAACAGCGATGGCACCAAGTTCGGCAAGAGCGAGGGCAACGCGATCTGGATCGATGCCGATCTCACCAGCCCGTACGCCTTCTACCAGTTCTGGCTCAGCACGGCCGACGCCGATGTCATCGAGCGTCTGAAGGTGTTCACCTTCCTCAGCCGCGCCGAGATCGAGGAGTACGAGGCGCTCGTCGAGTCCGAGCCGTTCCGGCGTGCCGCGCAGAAGCGTCTGGCGCTCGAGGTCGTCGCCATCGTGCATGGCATCGATGCGACGGCCGCCGTGATCGCGGCCTCCGAGGCGCTGTTCGGTCAGGGAGACCTGACCGCACTGGATGCGTCGACGCTGCGCACTGCGCTCGACGAGCTGCCGAACGCGACGCTCGCCCGAGGGGCGTCGGTCGTCGATGCGCTCGTCGCCACGGGGCTCGTCTCGAGCGCATCCGAAGCACGCCGCGCCATTGCTCAGGGCGGTGTGTCGCTCGATGGGGCACGTGTCGAAGACGATGCCGCCACTGTGGAGGGAACTCTGCCAGGAGGAGTGTCCGTGCTCCGTCGCGGCAAGAAGACCCTCGCAGGAGTCTTCCTGGGGTGAGGTCCTTTTCAGGTCGCCTGACGGCGGCCGTCTGAGAGTTCTCTGACGGCCGCCGTCAAAGCCTCCATCTCTCAGATCGACAGGAGCCACCGATGCCGTTCACGCCGAGTCACGCGGTGGTCGCGCTTCCGTTCATCCGCACCCCACTCGTCCCGGCCGCGATCGCGATCGGCGCGATGACGCCGGATCTTCCGCTGTTCATCCGGGGGATCGGGCTCGGGTACTCGTTCACTCACACGTTCGCCAACGTGGTCTGGACAGCGTCGGTGGCTTTCGTCCTGTTCCTGCTGTGGCGTGTCGTGCTGCGCCCAGCAGTCGGAGAGCTGTCTCCGCTCTGGCTGGCCCGTCGCCTGCCCGCGTGCTGGTCGCGGTCAGGCATCGGTGCGGCACGAGACGCCGTCGGCATCGGTGCGCCGAATCGGCTCTATCCGGTGATGCTGGCAGTCTCGTTGGTGCTGGGTGTGCTGACGCACATCGTCTGGGATCTCTTCACGCACGAAGGCAGGTGGGGCGTCGATGTGCTTCCCGCACTCGACGAGAGGTGGGGGCCGTTCACCGGATACAAGTGGCTGCAGCACGGGTCGAGCGTGATCGGGCTGCTCGTGATCGCCATCTGGGCTCTCCGCCGGCTGAACCGTGCCGAACCGCGCGAACACGTCGAGCGCGTCACGCCGCCGCCCGTCCGAATCGCGTGGTGGGTGTCGCTGCCTGTTGTACTGATCACGGCGTGGGCTGTGGGGTATGCGGCGTACGGGCCGTTCACCGAGGATTTCACGTATCAGCACCTCGCCTATCGGGTGTTACCGCCGGCGTGCGCAGTGTGGGGCGTGCTCACACTCGCGCTCTGTGCGGCCCTGCCGCTGTTCCGCCGCGTTCACCACCGGGGCTGATCAGATCCCCATCGATGAGGCGCGGTGAGCTCGAATCCCGGCAGCGCTGATCCCGCAGTGGTGATCCTCTGCCCTCCGATGTCGAACGCCACGGTGTGGACGGAGGGGTCCACGTCTCGTTCTGCTTCCGCCGCCGAGGATCTGGGCATCCCGAGCAGTTCGGCAGCCACTCTTCGCAGTGAGGTGCGCACCACCCAGCCGCCCCCGTCTCGACGTCGCCGTTCGAGCAGCGCGATGATCGCAGCCGCAAGGAGGTAACCGGCGCTGTGATCCAGCGCCTGCGCGGGCAGAGCCCCAGGGCGATCCCCATCCACCGACTCCACCAGGGCGATCCCGGACTCTGCCTGCACGAGACTGTCGAACCCGGCGCGATCCGGGTGTTCGATGCCCCACGCGCTGAGTTGGGCCACCAACAGACCCGGATGCTGCTCGAGCAGTGCGTCCGGCGAGAGACCGAGGCGATCGAGAGCCTGCGGTCGGTACCCGAGCACGACGACGTCAGCTGTGGCGAGCAGTTCACGCATCCGCTGCGCTCGGGCGTCGAGCAGCGTCGATCTCTTGCCGTGCCCGGTGTCGAAGTGCTGCCACTCGGGCTCGGCGAGCTGCGGAGGATCGATGCGCAGCACGTCGGCGCCCAGAAGCGCGAGAGTGCGCGTGCAGACGGGGCCTGCGATCACCCGGGTGAGGTCGAGCACGCGCACGCCGGCGAGTGGCAGAGGTGAGTCCCGATCGCGGCTCGGGGACCGGGTGTCTGATCGAGACGCGGCGGTTCTCCGGATGTGCAGCAGGGGAGTGGCGCGCAACCGCGCGTCGAGCGCGTCGTCCTCGGGCAGCACGGGAACCGCCAGCCCGCGGGCCCCGGTGATCCGCGCGACCGCGTCGACGGCCGGCAGCGTCAGCAGCGCGTCCCTGGCATCGTCGCCGGTGGCGCGGTCTGTGAGACCCAAGCCGACGAGCATCCGCTGCGCATGGTGGGGGTAGTTGCCGTGCGTGCGGATCCAGCCGTCGGCGACGCGGAAGAATCCCGAGTACGGCGACCAGACCTCCGGGGCGAGACCGTCGATGGTGAGAACCCGGTCGCTTCGGTAGGCCATGGCGATGCGGTCCGGGTCGGGCAAGGCGACGATGCCCGCGGCCAGACAGACCGAGCGCACACTCGCCCAGGCGAGATCCGATGTGGCGAGACGCGAGTGCAGCGGCACAGGGTGAGGTGACGGCCGCCCGTCATCGGTGCTCTCCTGCGCAATGCCGAGCGACGAGCACACACGGGACAGAAGCGCGGCAGCGGCGTCGTGATTCGTCGGATCGGTCACGCTGCGATCGTACTCGTGGCGGCGATCAGGGCCGAATGTCCGCCTGGACAGGGAAAACCCGGAGGAGTGCACGGAGCGAAACGCCCGGGGGTGGTGGCCCGATTTGCCAGAACCCCAGAATCCCCGTAACTTATTACTTGTTCGCCCCACAGGGAAGCGGAGGAGCCGAGAGCTTCACCCCCCTCAAGCGGAGAACCACCTCCCGCATCTACTCACTTGTGAGAACAGACGCCTGCGTCTAGGATGGGAGATCCACCCCGTCTGCGGCTGTCACAGGCTGCGCACCGGATCCAAGATCCGCGCGGCGCGCTGATTTGACAAGCGAGACGGGATGGCTAAGATAGAGAAGTTGCCCTTCGGGCCTGGTTGTGATGACTGGGTCGTGGGAGCATCCGATCCTTGAGAACTCAACA
>NZ_JBYTEB010000001.1:2778500-2785694 GCF_058791955.1 Microbacterium sp. EB106-03-03-XG65 | reverse complement strand
TTGTCTCTTTGGTCAGCATCAAACTCGCTGCGTCATCGTTTTCCCGGTGTCGTATGCATTTCTTTTTTACGGAGAGTTTGATCCTGGCTCAGGATGAACGCTGGCGGCGTGCTTAACACATGCAAGTCGAACGGTGAACACGGAGCTTGCTCTGTGGGATCAGTGGCGAACGGGTGAGTAACACGTGAGCAACCTGCCCCTGACTCTGGGATAAGCGCTGGAAACGGCGTCTAATACTGGATACGAGTAG
The DNA here is from genome assembly GCF_058791955.1 of Microbacterium sp. EB106-03-03-XG65. Taxonomy (NCBI): domain Bacteria; kingdom Bacillati; phylum Actinomycetota; class Actinomycetes; order Micrococcales; family Microbacteriaceae; genus Microbacterium; species Microbacterium sp. EB106-03-03-XG65. Next base: position 2,785,444 of record NZ_JBYTEB010000001.1, on the reverse strand, counting down.
CGATCGCATGGTCAGTTACTGGAAAGAATTTCGGTTGGGGATGGGCTCGCGGCCTATCAGCTTGTTGGTGAGGTAATGGCTCACCAAGGCGTCGACGGGTAGCCGGCCTGAGAGGGTGACCGGCCACACTGGGACTGAGACACGGCCCAGACTCCTACGGGAGGCAGCAGTGGGGAATATTGCACAATGGGCGCAAGCCTGATGCAGCAACGCCGCGTGAGGGATGACGGCCTTCGGGTTGTAAACCTCTTTTAGCAGGGAAGAAGCGAAAGTGACGGTACCTGCAGAAAAAGCGCCGGCTAACTACGTGCCAGCAGCCGCGGTAATACGTAGGGCGCAAGCGTTATCCGGAATTATTGGGCGTAAAGAGCTCGTAGGCGGTTTGTCGCGTCTGCTGTGAAATCCGGAGGCTCAACCTCCGGCCTGCAGTGGGTACGGGCAGACTAGAGTGCGGTAGGGGAGATTGGAATTCCTGGTGTAGCGGTGGAATGCGCAGATATCAGGAGGAACACCGATGGCGAAGGCAGATCTCTGGGCCGTAACTGACGCTGAGGAGCGAAAGGGTGGGGAGCAAACAGGCTTAGATACCCTGGTAGTCCACCCCGTAAACGTTGGGAACTAGTTGTGGGGTCCATTCCACGGATTCCGTGACGCAGCTAACGCATTAAGTTCCCCGCCTGGGGAGTACGGCCGCAAGGCTAAAACTCAAAGGAATTGACGGGGACCCGCACAAGCGGCGGAGCATGCGGATTAATTCGATGCAACGCGAAGAACCTTACCAAGGCTTGACATATACGAGAACGGGCCAGAAATGGTCAACTCTTTGGACACTCGTAAACAGGTGGTGCATGGTTGTCGTCAGCTCGTGTCGTGAGATGTTGGGTTAAGTCCCGCAACGAGCGCAACCCTCGTTCTATGTTGCCAGCACGTAATGGTGGGAACTCATGGGATACTGCCGGGGTCAACTCGGAGGAAGGTGGGGATGACGTCAAATCATCATGCCCCTTATGTCTTGGGCTTCACGCATGCTACAATGGCCGGTACAAAGGGCTGCAATACCGCGAGGTGGAGCGAATCCCAAAAAGCCGGTCCCAGTTCGGATTGAGGTCTGCAACTCGACCTCATGAAGTCGGAGTCGCTAGTAATCGCAGATCAGCAACGCTGCGGTGAATACGTTCCCGGGTCTTGTACACACCGCCCGTCAAGTCATGAAAGTCGGTAACACCTGAAGCCGGTGGCCTAACCCTTGTGGAGGGAGCCGTCGAAGGTGGGATCGGTAATTAGGACTAAGTCGTAACAAGGTAGCCGTACCGGAAGGTGCGGCTGGATCACCTCCTTTCTAAGGAGCATCTGACTCTTCGGAGTCCAGAACCCAGTTCGAAGGCATACGTTCTTCGCTGGGAGCTCATGGGTGGAACATTTGACATGCCGTCAGCGCAGCTGACTCCAGTTAGTACGGTCTTCGGATCTGGAACGGTGGGGGATGCAAGCAGGCGGCTGCACGCTGTTGGGTCCTGAGGGACCGGATGCGATCTTCGGATCGTTTTTCGTACCTCTGGGCCTCTTCTGGTTTCCCCTGTGGGGGTTGCTGGTAGGGGTACCGCCCGTACTTTGAGAACTACACAGTGGACGCGAGCATCTTGCAACTGATCTTCGGATTGGTTGCACAAGATGATCTTAAAGATCATTAGTCAATTTCATGCCAGGCTTTCGAGTCTGGTGTCGATTCTGATTCAAACTCATGTGATTTCAAGTCTTTAAGAGCAAACGGTGGATGCCTTGGCATCTGGAGCCGAAGAAGGACGTAGCAATCTGCGATAAGCCTCGGGGAACTGATAAGCAAGTTTTGATCCGAGGGTGTCCGAATGGGGAAACCCCGCTGGGCGGCGTGCCGACCTAGTGACTCCCGCCTGAATATATAGGGCGGGTAGAGGGAACGTGGGGAAGTGAAACATCTCAGTACCCACAGGAAGAGAAAGCAACCGCGATTCCGTTAGTAGTGGCGAGCGAAACCGGAACAGGCTAAACCTAGCGTGTGTGATAGCCGGCAGGCGTTGCACGTTGGGGGTTGTGGGACTTTTCAGTCATCTCTGCCGAGGTGGCGGCGTTACACGATGGTATAGACGAACGGTCTTGAAAGGCCGGTCATAGAGGGTGCCAACCCCGTAGTCGAAATGCCAACCGTGGCGCGAAGAGTATCCCAAGTAGCACGGGGCCCGTGAAATCCCGTGTGAATCTGTCAGGACCACCTGATAAGCCTAAATACTCCCAGATGACCGATAGCGGACAAGTACCGTGAGGGAAAGGTGAAAAGTACCCCGGGAGGGGAGTGAAATAGTACCTGAAACCGTTTGCTTACAAACCGTTGGAGCAGCCTTAGTAGCTGTGACAGCGTGCCTTTTGAAGAATGAGCCTGCGAGTTAGCGATATGTGGCGAGGTTAACCCGTGTGGGGTAGCCGTAGCGAAAGCGAGTCTGAATAGGGCGATTCAGTCGCATGTCCTAGACCCGAAGCGAAGTGATCTATCCATGGCCAGGTTGAAGCGACGGTAAGACGTCGTGGAGGACCGAACCCACTTAGGTTGAAAACTGAGGGGATGAGCTGTGGATAGGGGTGAAAGGCCAATCAAACTTCGTGATAGCTGGTTCTCTCCGAAATGCATTTAGGTGCAGCGTTGCGTGTTTCTTGCCGGAGGTAGAGCTACTGGATGGCCGATGGGCCCTACAAGGTTACTGACGTCAGCCAAACTCCGAATGCCGGTAAGTGAGAGCGCAGCAGTGAGACTGTGGGGGATAAGCTTCATAGTCGAGAGGGAAACAACCCAGACCACCAACTAAGGTCCCAAAGCGCGTGCTAAGTGGGAAAGGATGTGGAGTTGCCTTGACAACCAGGAGGTTGGCTTAGAAGCAGCCACCCTTGAAAGAGTGCGTAATAGCTCACTGGTCAAGTGATTCCGCGCCGACAATGTAACGGGGCTCAAGCACGCCACCGAAGTTGTGGCATTGACATTATTGGTAGGCCTTCGTGGTCCAGCCGTGTTGATGGGTAGGAGAGCGTCGTGTGGCCAGCGAAGCGGCGGTGTAAACCAGCCGTGGAGGCTACACGAGTGAGAATGCAGGCATGAGTAGCGAAAGACGTGTGAGAAACACGTCCTCCGAAAGACCAAGGGTTCCAGGGTCAAGCTAATCTTCCCTGGGTAAGTCGGGACCTAAGGCGAGGCCGACAGGCGTAGTCGATGGACAACGGGTTGATATTCCCGTACCGGCGAAGAACCGCCCAAGCTAATCCAGTAGTGCTAAGTGTCTGAATCCCACTGACTGATCCCTTCGGGGTGACGCGGTGGGCCTAGCGCACGACCCCATTCTGGTGCGGTTAGCGTATTAACAGGTGTGACGCAGGAAGGTAGTCCAAGCCAGGCGATGGTTGTCCTGGTGCAAGTGCGTAGGCCGAACGGTAGGCAAATCCGCCGTTCATACAGGCTGAGACACGATGCGGATAAAAAGTGGATGATCCTATGCTGCCAAGAAAAGCATCGACGCGAGGTTCTAGCCGCCCGTACCCCAAACCGACTCAGGTGGTCAGGTAGAGAATACCAAGGAGATCGAGAGAATCGTGGTTAAGGAACTCGGCAAAATGCCCCCGTAACTTCGGGAGAAGGGGGGCCATCCACTTATACGGACTTGCTCCGAAAAGGGTGTGGTGGCCGCAGAGACTAGTGGGTAGCGACTGTTTACTAAAAACACAGGTCCGTGCCAAGTCGCAAGACGATGTATACGGACTGACGCCTGCCCGGTGCTGGAAGGTTAAGAGGACCGGTTAGCCGCAAGGCGAAGCTGAGAATTTAAGCCCCAGTAAACGGCGGTGGTAACTATAACCATCCTAAGGTAGCGAAATTCCTTGTCGGGTAAGTTCCGACCTGCACGAATGGCGTAACGACTTCCCAACTGTCTCAACCGCGAACTCGGCGAAATTGCATTACGAGTAAAGATGCTCGTTACGCGCAGCAGGACGGAAAGACCCCGTGACCTTTACTATAGCTTTGTATTGGTGTTCGGTGTGGCTTGTGTAGGATAGGTGGGAGACTGTGAAGCATGGACGCCAGTTCATGTGGAGTCATTGTTGAAATACCACTCTGGTCACTCTGGATATCTAACTTCGAACCGTAATCCGGTTCAGGGACAGTGCATGGTGGGTAGTTTAACTGGGGCGGTTGCCTCCCAAAAAGTAACGGAGGCGCCCAAAGGTTCCCTCAACCTGGTTGGCAATCAGGTGTCGAGTGTAAGTGCACAAGGGAGCTTGACTGTGAGACTGACAGGTCGAGCAGGGACGAAAGTCGGGACTAGTGATCCGGCAGTGGCTTGTGGAAGCGCTGTCGCTCAACGGATAAAAGGTACCTCGGGGATAACAGGCTGATCTTGCCCAAGAGTCCATATCGACGGCATGGTTTGGCACCTCGATGTCGGCTCGTCGCATCCTGGGGCTGGAGTAGGTCCCAAGGGTTGGGCTGTTCGCCCATTAAAGCGGTACGCGAGCTGGGTTTAGAACGTCGTGAGACAGTTCGGTCCCTATCCGCTGCGCGCGTAGGAAATTTGAGAGGATCTGACCCTAGTACGAGAGGACCGGGTTGGACGAACCTCTGGTGTGTCAGTTGTTCCGCCAGGAGCACCGCTGATTAGCTACGTTCGGGATGGATAACCGCTGAAAGCATCTAAGCGGGAAGCCGGCCTCAAGATGAGATTTCCATACCTTCGGGTGAGAGGCTCCCAGCCAGACTACTGGGTTGATAGGCCAGATGTGGAAGTGCAGCAATGCATGCAGCTGACTGGTACTAATAAGCCGATGACTTGATAACACACCGTTTGTTGGTGCTACGCGTCCACTGAGTGGTTCTCGATGTACGGTCGAGAACCGCATGACAATGACTTTGTTATGTGTTTGATTGAAACATCAATAGTGTTTCGGCGGCCATAGCGTGAGGGAAACGCCCGGTTACATTCCGAACCCGGAAGCTAAGCCTCACAGCGCCGATGGTACTGCAGGGGGGACCCTGTGGGAGAGTAGGACACCGCCGGACTTCTTTTAAGCAAATGGCCACCCATCGTTGGGTGGCCATTTTGCGTTAACAACATCTAGAACAGGGAGCATCATGCCGGAAGACGAACAGCGCCGTCCGCGTCGCAACGACGACAATGGATCGCGCGGTAACCGACCTTCCGGTGGCCGCTCGGAGCAGAACCGCGGCAGCAGCGCTCGTCGCGACGACGGCCCGCGCCGCGAAGGCGGTTACAACCGCGATTCCCGTGACGGTGGAGGGTACAACCGCGGCTCCCGCGATGGTGGCACTCCCCGCTCCGGTGGGTACAGCCGCGATGGTGGTGCTCCGCGCTCCGGTGGGTACAACCGTGATTCGCGTGATGGTAGTGCTCCTCGTTCTGGCGGTTACAACCGTGATAGCCGCGATGGCGGTGCTCCCCGTTCTGGCGGTTACAACCGCGACAGCCGCGATGGCGGTGCTCCGCGTTCGGGTGGTTACAACCGTGACGGTGGCGCTCCGCGCTCCGGCGGTTACAACCGGGATGGTGGTGCCCCTCGTTCGGGTGGTTACAACCGTGATGGTGGCGCTCCTCGTTCGGGTGGTTACAGCCGCGACTCCCGTGATGGTGGTGTTCCGCGTTCGGGTGGGTACAACCGTGACAACCGCGATGGTGGTGTTCCGCGTTCGGGTGGGTACAACCGTGACAACCGCGATGGTGGTGCTCCTCGTTCGGGTGGGTACAACCGTGACAACCGCGACGGCGGCGCTCCGCGCTCTGGCGGTTACAACCGTGACTCCCGTGATGGTGGTGCTCCTCGTTCTGGCGGTTACAACCGTGACAACCGCGACGGCGGCGCTCCTCGTTCTGGCGGATACAACCGTGACAACCGCGACGGCGGCGCTCCTCGTTCTGGCGGATACAACCGTGACAACCGCGACGGCGGTGCTCCTCGTTCGGGTGGTTACAACCGTGACAACCGCGACGGCGGCGCTCCTCGTTCGGGTGGTTACAACCGTGACAACCGTGATGGTGGCGCTCCGCGCTCGGGTGGATACAACCGCGACTCCCGTGATGGTGGCGCTCCGCGCTCGGGTGGATACAACCGCGACGACCGTGCACCGCGACAGGACCGCGATTCGTCGCGCTCCTACCCGCAGCGCGGGGGAGCGGGCCGCGAGCGTCCGGTGCAGGCGTCCGCAGAGCGTCCTCGCTTCAACGATCCGCACATTCCCGATGAGGTCACGGCTCGCGACCTCCACACGTCGGCACGCAACGAGCTGAAGACGCTGAGCAAGGAGAACGCCGAGCTTGTCGCGCGTCACCTGGCCATGGCTTCCACGCTGATCGATGAGGATCCGGCGCTCGCCCATGAGCACGCCCTCGCTGCCTCGCGCCGCGCTGGTCGCATCGCGATCGTGCGGGAGACGCTGGGCATCACCGCGTATGCCACGGAAGACTTCGCGTTGGCTCTCCGGGAGCTGCGCACGTACCGCCGGATCTCCGGGAAGGACGACCAGATCGCACTGATGGTCGACAGCGAGCGCGGCATCGGGCGTCCCGACCGTGCTCTCGAGACAGGCCGTGCAGTCGACAGATCGGCACTCCCCACCCCGGTGCGGGTGTCCCTCGCAATCGCGATGTCGGGCGCTCGCCTCGACCAGGGCGACCTCGAGCTCGCGCTCGGTGAGCTCGAGATTCCTGAGCTCGATCCCGATCGTGCCTTCGAGTGGAGCCCGGCGCTGTTCTCTGCCCGCGCTGCAGTCCTCGAAGACCTCGGACGTACCGATGAGGCTGAGTTCTGGGCACATCGTGCCGAGGTCGCCGCCGAGGCACTCGGAGTCGATGAGGCCGGTGACGAGGAGATCATCATCGAAGACGGCCTGATCGAGGGTGATTTCGACGACGATT
>NZ_JBYTEB010000001.1:2729644-2778402 GCF_058791955.1 Microbacterium sp. EB106-03-03-XG65 | reverse complement strand
TGCTGATGCTGATGCTGATGCTGATGCTGATGCTGATGCTGATGCTGATGCTGATGCTGATGCTGATGCTGATGCTGATGCTGACATCGAGCCGTCGATCGACGACGAAGTGCGCGAGCTCCTCGGCGAGGACGCAGACGGCTCGGAGGAGCCGGATGCAGGAGAGAAGCCCGCCGCATCCGACGCCTCAGAGGACGCGTAGTGGGGCTGTTCTCGAAGCGGTCCGTGCCGCGGACACCTCTCGATGGGGTCGACACCGTGCTGGCCGACCTCGACGGCGTCGTCTATGCCGGTCCGGGGGCGTTGCCCTACGCGGTCGAGAGCCTGAACGCTGCCGCAGCATCGGTGCGTCTCGGCTACATCACGAACAATGCCTCGCGCACCGACGCCTCAGTCGCCGAGCACCTCTCGGGTCTCGGACTCGATGTCGCCCCGGCCGACGTGATCACCAGTCCACAGGCCGCGATGCGTCTGCTCGCAGGAATCGTGCCGCCGCCGGCGACCCTTCTGATCGTCGGCGGAGCGGGTCTCGTGGATGAAGCCGAGAAGGCCGGGTACACCGTGACCCGCAGCGCCGAGGACGCCCCGGATGCCGTGGTGCAGGGCTTCGCGCCCGAGGTGGCCTGGACGGATCTCGCCGAGGCCGCGTTCGCGCTGAAGGTTCCCGAAGAAGAGGGCGGTATTCCGTGGATCGCCACGAACACCGACTGGACGATCCCGCGCGAGCGAGGCGTCGCACCGGGGAACGGCACGCTCGTGTCGGCCGTGCACACGGCGATCGGCCGGCTCGCCACGGTCGCGGGCAAGCCTGAGGTGCCTATCTTCGAAGAGGCCACCGAGCGGTTCGGCGCGAAGAAGCCGCTGTTCATCGGCGACCGTCTCGACACGGACATCCTCGGCGCCGTCCGTGCGGGTATCGACTCCGCCCTCGTGCTCACCGGCATCGACCGGCCCAAGCACGTGCTCGCTGCCCCCGAGGGGTCGCGCCCGACCTACATCCTCAGCGATCTTCGAGAACTGCACGAGCCGTATCCGGAAGCGACGTCGAAAGACGGCGTCCATTCGGTGAACGGGGCATCCGTGCGCGTCGTGGGTGCCGACGTCGAGATCATCGCAGAGGGCGACTCGCAGATCGACCTGCTGCGCGCCGCCGCTGCGGCGATCTGGGCCTCCGGCATTCCGGTCTTCGTGCTGCGGGTCCCCGAGCGCCTGTACGACGATCCGTTCCATAAGCCCTGAGCATCCGGCCCTGAGCATCCGGCCCTGAGCGTCCCGCGCCGTGGCTTCGCCGAGGCGTCTGCCGCGCCGCGTACAGTAGAACCGTGAGCGAAGAGACGTCGAATGCACCGACCGATGGTCTGTGGAGTCGGCTGCGCCTGATCGAAGGGCAGCCGCTCGCCGCCCGCGCAGACGCCTACGCCGGACTGCACGACGAGCTGTCGCGCAGGCTCGACAGCGGCGCGAAGCTCGATCAGCGTGACGCCCCGGGCGCCCGATGACGCGACTCGACGCTGCCCTCGCCGCCCGAGGACTCGCGAGGTCGCGCACGCATGCGGCGACGCTCATCGCAGACGGACTGGTGAGTATCGACGGTCGACCGGTGATGAAGGCCTCGACCTCGGTCGCAGAGTCCGCGGTCGTGACCGTCGCGGGCGCCGACCACTACGTCGGGCGTGCCGCGCACAAGCTGATCGCCGGCCTCGATGGATTCGGCGTCCAGGTCGAGGGCCGGCTCGCTCTCGACATGGGGGCATCGACGGGCGGCTTCACCCAGGTGCTGCGCGAACGCGGAGCCCGCAAGGTGCTGGCAGTCGATGTCGGTCACGACCAGCTCGCGCGATCGATCGCGTCCGACCCGGGCGTCGTGAGCGTCGAGGGCTACAACGTCCGATACATGACACCCGAGAGCCTCACCGCGGCGACCTCCGAATCCGAAGCGCCCGATCTCGTGGTCGGTGACCTCTCGTTCATCTCTCTGGAGCTCGTCCTCCCCGCTGTGGTGGGCGTGGCCGCAGAGAATGCCGACATCGTGCTCCTCGTGAAGCCGCAGTTCGAGGTCGGACGCACAGCGGTCAGAGGCGGTCTCGTGACGGATCCTGCGACACGCGCGGATGCCGTCGCACGCACCGTCTGGAGCGCGTGGGACGCAGGGCTCGGGATGCTCGGCATCCTGCCGTCGCCGATCCTCGGCACCCACGGCAACACGGAGTATCTGGTGCATCTCGCACCGGGGCGCGGCAGCGATCCGTCAGAATGGTCGGACCGCATCAACGCACTGACAGGGGGACGATGAACGAGCGCAACATCCTGGTCGTCGCCCACGCGGGCCGCGCCGACACCGTGGCCGCCGCACGACGGGTGATCGACGCGCTGCGGGGCGCGGGAGCGCGTCCGGTACTCGCTCCCGACGACAGTGCGGATCTGCGCGCCGTCGACACGCACTTCGCCGATGTCGACGTCTTGGGCGATACCGTGCAGCAGGACGACCTGGAGCTCGCGATCGTCCTCGGCGGCGACGGCACGATCCTCCGCGCTGCGGAACTCGTGCGGGGGTGCTCCGCGCCGGTTCTCGGCATCAACATGGGACACGTGGGATTCCTCGCGGAGATCGACCGCGACGACATGGACGACGCCGTCCGACGAGTGATCGCTCGCGACTACGACGTCGAGGATCGCTTGGCGCTCGCGATCCGCGTGAAAGACGTCGACGGCACTGTCGTCTACGAGACGTTCGCGCTGAACGAGGCGACGGTCGAGAAAGCCAGCCGCGAACGGATGATCGAGGTCGTGCTCGAGATCGACGGGCGCCCCCTGTCCAGCTTCGGCTGCGACGGCATGGTGATCTCGACTCCCACCGGCTCGACCGCCTACAACTTCTCGGCCGGCGGCCCGGTGATCTGGCCCCGCGTCGAAGCCATCGCGGTGATTCCGCTGTCGGCTCACGCTCTGTTCGCGAAGCCCCTCGTGGTGAGTCCCGACGCGGCAGTGGCGATCGAGATGCTCGAGGGGACGTCGGGATCAGGAATCCTCTGGTGCGACGGTCGTCGGTCGCACGATCTTCCTCCCGGCGCGAGGGTTGTGGTCAGGCGTTCGTCGCGGCCCGTGCGTCTCGCTCGTCTGCACCCCACCGAGTTCACGGATCGTCTCGTGCGCAAGTTCCGGCTGCCGGTCGCCGGCTGGCGGGGTCAGGGGGCGACGAAGTGATCGAGGAGATGCGGCTTCAGGGGCTCGGCGTGATCGCCGATGCCGTGCTGCCCCTCGGCGCGGGATTCACCGCGATCACAGGCGAGACGGGCGCGGGCAAGACCATGGTCGTCACGGGCCTCGGCCTGCTGCTCGGACAGCGGGCTGATTCGGGCGCCGTACGGGCAGGGGCTTCTCAGGCGTCGGTGGCCGGAGTGTGGGTCGTGCCGGAATCCGGTGACGTGGCCGACATCGTGTCGGACGCCGGGGGAGAGCTGGAACCTGCAGGCGGCGGCCTCGCCGAACTCTACGTGTCACGCACACTGAACGTCGAGGGTCGCAGTCGAGCCAGCGTCGGCGGCCGTGCGGCACCGGCGGGTGTGCTGTCGGCACTGGCTGAGGAGCTCGTGGTGGTTCACGGACAGTCCGAGCAGCTGCGACTCAAGTCGTCGGCCGCTCAGCGCGATGCCCTCGACCGCTTCGGCGGCGCGCCCATCGCTAACGCGCTGGATGCCTACGCCGAGTCCTTCGCGTCATGGCGGGAGCTCGACGCCGAGATCACCGACATCACCGAGAATCGCGATCGCCGGGCGGAGGAGGCGGGCCGACTGCGAGATGCTCTCGCTCTCATCGAGGCCACCGCGCCCGAACCCGGTGAGGACGCAGACCTCTCTGCTCGCGCAGAGCGTCTCGCGAACGCGGAGGAGCTGCGGATCGCCGCCTCTCAGGCGCATGGCGCGCTGTCGAACGAGGTCGGCGAACCCGATGTGACCGCTCTGCTCGCGGAAGCGCGACGTGTGCTCGAACGCGCATCGGATGCCACGCTGACCGACATCGCCGCCGCGCTCGCCGACATCGGCTACCGGGTGACCGACCTCGCCGCACAGCTGTCGGCCTACCTCGCCGACCTCGATGAGACGGGGCCGCACGAGCTCGCAGCCGTCGAAGAGCGTCGCGCCGCTCTCAGCGTGCTGATCCGCGCGCACGGATCGCTCGAACAGGCACTGGAGCTCTGGCAGAGCGGCTCGGCACGGCTCGCCGAGCTCGACGACGACGGCGAACGACTCGAGCGGTTGCAGGCCGAGCGCGACGCAGCCAGGGTCGAACTCGATCAGCGGGCCCAGACCCTGACGGACGCTCGAACATCTGCGGCGGTGCGGCTGGGCGCGGCTGTGAGCGATGAGCTGCACGCTCTCGCGATGCCCGACGCCCGCCTCGAGGTTGCGGTGTCGCCAGGCGCCGAGACGACTCACGGACGCGACGACGTCGCGATCCTGCTCGCGCCCCACCCGGGAGCCGAGCCTCGCTCGGTGGCCAAGGGCGCCTCCGGTGGAGAGCTCTCGCGCGTGATGCTCGCGATCGAGGTCGTCATCGCCGGTACCGATCCGGTGCCGACGTTCGTGTTCGACGAGGTGGACGCCGGGATCGGCGGTGCCGCCGCCATCGAGGTCGGACGACGACTCGCCCGGCTCGCGGAATCTTCGCAGGTGATCGCCGTGACGCACCTGGCACAGGTGGCGGCCTTCGCCGGCAACCATCTGAGCGTCGTCAAGTCGAATGACGGAGCTGTGACCGCCTCGAGTGTGCGCCGTCTGGACGGTGCGGAACGCGAAGCCGAGATGGCTCGTCTGCTCTCCGGGCTCACCGATTCGGACGCCGCACTCACCCATGCCCGAGAACTTCTCAGCCTCGGCGCCTCCTCGGACTGATAGGATCGAAGCCCGTGATGAACTCTTCTTCTGCGGGGCCCAAGAACGACACGACCAAGCACATCTTCGTGACTGGTGGTGTCGTTTCGTCTTTGGGCAAGGGGCTCACTGCCGCGAGCCTGGGTAACCTCCTCACCGCCCGCGGACTCCGCGTCGTGATGCAGAAGCTCGACCCGTATCTGAACGTCGATCCGGGCACGATGAACCCCTTCCAGCACGGCGAGGTCTTCGTCACGGATGACGGCGCCGAGACCGATCTCGACATCGGACACTACGAGCGCTTCCTCGACATCAACCTGTCCGAGGCCGCCAACGTCACGACGGGACAGATCTACTCGCAGGTGATCGCTCGCGAGCGCCGCGGCGAGTACCTCGGCGACACCGTGCAGGTGATCCCGCACATCACCGACGAGATCAAGCGTCGTATGCGTCTTCAGGCCACCGAGGATCCTCGCCCCGACGTCATCATCACCGAGGTCGGCGGCACGGTCGGCGACATCGAGTCGCAGCCGTTCCTCGAGGCCGCCCGTCAGCTGCGTCATGAGCTCGGCCGCGACAGCGTGTTCTTCGTGCATGTCTCCCTGGTCCCGTTCATGGGCGCCTCGGGCGAGCAGAAGACCAAGCCGACGCAGCACTCGGTGGCGGCGCTCCGCCAGGTCGGCATCCAGCCCGACGCCCTCGTGCTGCGCAGCGACCGCCCGGTCAGCGAGAGCAACCGCAACAAGATCGCCCTCATGTGCGACGTCGACGCCGAGGGTGTCATCAACACGGTCGACCTTCCCAGCATCTACGACATCCCGTCCACGCTGAACCAGCAGGGGCTCGACTCGTACATCGTGCGCCGCCTGGGCCTCGATCAGAAGGCGGATGACGTCGACTGGTCGCGCTGGAACAAGGTGCTGCATGCGGTGCACAACCCGAAGCACGAGGTCACGATCGGTCTGGTCGGGAAGTACATCGACCTGCCCGACGCGTACCTCTCGGTGACCGAGGCGCTCAAGGCCGGCGGGTTCGCGCAGGAGACCAAGGTCAACATCCGCTGGATCCCGTCCGATCTCTGCGAGACGCCGGAGGGCGCGAAGGAGCAGCTGGGCGCCCTCGACGGCATCTGCGTTCCGGGAGGATTCGGCATCCGCGGCATCGAGGGCAAGCTCGGCGCCCTGAAGTTCGCTCGCGAGCAGGGCATTCCGACCCTGGGCCTGTGCCTCGGCCTGCAGTGCATGGTGATCGAATACGCCCGAGACGTGGCGGGCATCGACGGCGCCTCGTCGAGCGAGTTCGACCCCGAGACCGCAGCTCCGGTCATCGCCACGATGGCCGAGCAGATCGAGATCCTCGACGGCGGCGATCTGGGCGGGACGATGCGTCTCGGTCTGTACCAGGCTGCCCTCGCCGAAGGATCTCTGGCGCGCGAGCTGTACGGCGCTCCTGAGGCTTCCGAGCGTCACCGCCACCGCTACGAGGTCAACAACGCCTACCGCACGCAGCTTTCCGAGGCAGGTCTGGTGTTCTCCGGCCTCAACCCCGACCTCGACCTGGTCGAGTTCGTGGAACTGCCCCGCGACGTGCACCCGTATTACATCGCGACCCAGGCTCACCCCGAGCTGCGCTCACGTCCGACCGATCCGCACCCGCTGTTCCGCGGGCTGGTGGGCGCGGCGATCGAGCGCAACCGATCGAGCGAGCTGTTCGACGTCGACGCCGCAGATGTCTGATCAGACGGCGTCGCGCGAGCAGACGGCAGCGGTCGAGCACCTTCGCGACGAGCGGTTCGAACCAGAGGTGCTCCGCAGTGAGCTCGCCTACCGCGGCGCGGTGTGGAACGTGCGAGACGACGTCGTTCGCTATGGCGAGGGCGAGATCCGCAGGCAGTACGTCGAACACACCGGTGCGGTGGCGATCCTGGCGCTCGATGACCAGGATCGGGTTCTGTTGATCCAGCAGTACCGGCATCCGATCCGTCACCGCGACTGGGAGCTGCCCGCCGGTCTGCTCGACGTCGCCGACGAGGCGCCGCTCGAGGCTGCGAAGCGCGAGCTCGCGGAAGAAGCCGATCTGGTCGCCGAGCACTGGGAGCCGCTGGTGTCGTCATGGACGACCCCGGGCGGCAACGACGAGGTCATCCATCTCTTCCTCGCCACCGGCATCTCGTCGGCTCCCGCCGCGCACGAGCGCGAGGACGAGGAGGCCGACATCCGTGTCGAGTGGGTGCCGCTCGATGACGCCGTCGACGCCGTGCTCGACGGGCGCATGCGCAACGGCATCCTGACGATCGGAGTGCTCGCGACCGCGCAGCGACGGCGCGCCCGGAGTTGACGTGCAGATCGATCGGGCGCTGGACTCGTACCTGCGCCACGTGACGATCGAGCGCGGTCTGAGCGCGCACACCGTTGCGGCATACCGGCGCGACCTCGGGGGCTACCTCGAGTGGCTCCAGCATGCCGGCATCAGCGATACCGCGGAGGTCACTCCGACCGTGGTCGGGCGGTTCATCGCAGAGCGGGCTGAGGCGGAACCCGCTCCTGCCGCGACGAGCCTCGCCCGCCTCCAGTCGTCGGTGCGCGGCTGGCACCGGTACCTCGTGAGGGAGGGGATCGAGTCCGACGATCCGAGCGGACGCCTCCGCCCACCGAAAGCTCCTCGCCGCCTGCCCAAAGCACTCACGATCGATCAGGTCGAGCGGCTGCTGAACGCTCCGCCGTCGGACGACCCGATCGGCATCCGGGACCGTGCGCTCCTCGAGCTGCTGTACGCCACGGGTGCTCGAATCTCCGAGGCGGTCGGACTCGACGTCGACGATCTCGCCCACGGCGACGTGCTGCGGCTGCGCGGAAAGGGGGCGAAGGAGCGGATCGTCCCGCTCGGCTCGTATGCGCGAACTGCTCTCGACGCGTACCTCACCCGGGTGCGACCGCAGCTCGCGGCGAAAGGTCGTGCGTCCGCTCGGGTCTTCCTCGGCGCGCGGGGCGCGCCGTTGTCTCGGCAGAGTGCGTGGCTCGTGATCCGTGCCGCCGCCGCACGCGCGCAGATCACTGCGGAAGTGTCGCCCCACACGCTCCGGCATTCCTTCGCCACACACCTTCTGCAGGGTGGCGCCGACGTGCGCGTGGTGCAGGAGATGCTCGGCCACGCCTCGGTCGCCACGACCCAGATCTACACGCACGTCTCGGTCGACACTCTGAGAGACGTGTACGCGACCTCTCATCCGAGAGCGCAATAGCGGCATCCGGGCTGCAGCGACGTCATCCTTCGGAGGTATTTTCGTCCGCCATTTGGGGGACGCGGGGATCGAGACGTTCCCCCTAGGGTTACTCGAGAGCGTCGATCTCTGTGTATCGACGATGAATGGAGTAAGTCATGCGTACCACCGGTCCTCTTGCTGCGCTCGCCGCGACCGCTCTGGTGTTCACTTTGGCCGGGTGCTCCGGCGCTGCTGACGATGAGGTCACGTACGAGGATTCGCCTCTCAACGAGTACCTGTCGGCCGCATACGGCGGCGACCTCTCGCAGGAGGAGCAGCAGAAGCAGTTCGAGGAGCGGCAGCTGAAGACCGAAGAGCTCATGGCCGAGTGCATGGCCGAAGAGGGCTTCGAGTACACGCCGAACACCCAGAACGGGGGCATCGTCTTCTCTGACGACGAGGTCGAGTGGGAGCCCGAGAAGAAGGAGTGGGTCGAGAAGTACGGGTACGGGATCGTGAACAACCCGTACAACGAGATCACGCAGGAGGAGTCGGCAGAGGAGTACGTCGACCCGAACTCGGAGTACGTCGAATCCCTCTCCGAGTCCGAGCAGACCGCCTACTACGAGGTCGCCTACGGGGTTCCGCCCGAGGAGGAGGAACTCGCCGAGGACGGCAGCTACGAGTACAACTGGGAGGACGCCGGATGCCAGGGGTGGGCTCAGCACGAGCTCGAGGGAGAGGACCCGTGGCAGTCGGATGAGTTCGCGGGCCTTCGCGAGAAGATGAACGAGGTCTTCACCGAGGCGCAGGAGGCCCCGGAGTTGAAAGACCTGAACGCGGAGTGGGCCGCATGCATGGACGATGCGGGCGAGCCCGGCTTCGGTTCTCCGATGGAGGCGCAGCAGTCGATCTCCGATGAGCAGAGCGCTCTCTTCGACGCGGCCTACGGCGACGGCACCACCGAGGTCGACGTCGAGTCGCCCGACTTCGTCGACCCTTCCGAGAGCCCTGAGATGGCGGAGCTCGGCGAGCGGGAGATCGTGCTCGCGGTCGCCGATCTCGAATGCCGCACGTCGCTGTCCTACATGAAGAAGTCGCTCGAGATCCAGTTCGCGATCGAAGAGAAGTTCATCGCCGAGAACAAGGCGGACCTCGAGGCATTCAAGGCTGCCGCCGAGCAGAACAGCTGACATGAAGGACGAAGAGACCCCGACGACTGAACTTCCCGCTGAGCTCCTTCCGGAGCAGACCGACGATGTCGACACGTCCCGCGTGAGCGGGTGGCGACGGATACTCCGAGGCAACCGCACGCTCTGGATCGTGGCGGCCTGCGCCGTCGTGAGCCTGGTCGTCGGCCTCCTGGTCGGTCGCTTCCTGATCTCCCCGGCCGAGGCGAGCGAGACACCGGATCCCGGACTCGTCACGGTTCCGGTCGAGTTCGGAGCGTTGAGCAACGACGTGACCCTGCGTGCCGATGTCGGATACGCGGATGCCGTCGAGGTGACGATCGACACCACGAGCGGCGGCAGCATCGTGACCGGATCGGTGCCCGAGGTGGGTGCCACGCTGAACCCGCTGTCGATCGCGCTCGAGGTCGTGGGGCGTCCCGTCATCGTGCTTCCCGGGGAGCTGCCGGCCTACCGCACGCTGCGCGTGGGCGTCTCGGGTCCCGACGTCCTCCAGCTCAAGCAGGCGCTGGTGAGCATCGGCATCGACGCCGGAGACGTGGCGTCGAACCTCTTCGATCAGGCGACGGCGAACGCTGTCGGTCAGCTGTACGCGCAGGCCGGTTACCCGCTGCCTTCCCCCGAGGAGGGCGCGGAAGACACGGTGCGAGCCGCCGAGGAGGGCGTGCGTGCGGCCCAGAGCGGGGTGGCTCAAGCCGAACAGGCCCTCGCCGCCGCGGGCGCCGGACCCTCGAGCCTGGAGACGTGGCAGGCGGATGTGCGCGTGGCACAGGCCGAGCAGGCCCTCGCCGATGCCAAGAACGGAGCCGAGGGGACGAACGTCCAGCAGGCGGAATGGGACGTGCAGACCGCGCGCCTCGAGCGGGACCAGCTGTGGGCGGCCCGTGACACGGGGGCGGAGCGGGCTGCGCTCGATGCCGCCCGCCAGCAGGTCGGCGCGGCCGAGGAATCGCTCGCGAGTGCTCGGGAGAGCGTGCTGCCGTATCTGCCGTCCGGTGAGGTGCTCTTCCTCACCGAGTTGCCCCGGCGCGTGGACGCGGTGAATGTGAAGCGAGGAAGCGCGATCTCGGGTGCCGTCATGACGGTCTCGGGTGCCACGGTGCGACTCACCGGTGCGGCGGCCGAAGCAGACGCACGACTGCTCGAGGCAGGCGCCGAGGGGATCTTCGAACTCCCCGACGGCACGGAGCATCGCGCCGTGGTCTCGGAGCTCAAGCCGGGGAAAGACGCCAAGGCCCGCTGGGAGGTGGTCTTCGAGCCGGATCCTCTGACCGCCGAGCAGATCGCACAGCTTCAGGGCAGCAACCTGCGTGTGCGCATCGCCGTCGGGGCCACGGAGGGCGACGTGCTGTCGGTGCCGCTTGCGGCCCTGACAGCGGGTCCGGGCGGAGAATCGCGCATCGAAGTCGTCGAGTCGGATCCCCGCGAGGGCGAGGATGCGAAGACGCGCCTGGTCGTCGTCGAGACAGGGCTCGCCGCGAAGGGCGCCGTCGAGGTCACTCCGGTCGAGGGCGAGCTCGACGAGGGCGATCTCGTGGTGGTGGGGAAGTGACCGACGCCCAGACGTCGATCCTCACCGCCGAATCCGAGACGGATTCCGCTGTGCCGCTCGTCGAGCTGCGTGACGTGACGCGATCGTTCCCGGGACCGCCCGAGGTGCAGGCCCTCAAGGGAGCGACGCTGTCCGTCGCGCCGGGGGACTACATCTCGATCGTCGGTCCCAGCGGTTCGGGGAAGTCGACGATGCTGAACATCCTCGGTCTTCTCGACAGGCCGAGCGTGGGGGAGTACCGTCTGTCCGGCTCGCTCACCGGCGACCTCTCGGACGACGAGCGAGCCGCGGTGCGCGCCCGGTTCATCGGCTTCGTCTTCCAGTCCTTCCACCTCCTGCCGCGTCGCACGGTGCTCGACAACGTGCTGCTGCCCATGCTCTACAGCGGGGTACCGAGGCGCGAGCGCGAGCAGCGCGCGCGGGACGCGCTCACGCGGGTGGGGCTCGGGCACCGGATCGACTTCTTCCCGAACTCGTTGTCCGGTGGTGAGCGCCAACGAGTCGCCGTCGCGCGCGCGGTGGTCAGCGGACCGCGACTGCTGCTCGCCGACGAGCCCACGGGCAACCTCGATCAGCGCACCTCGGGTGAAGTGATGTCGCTGTTCGAAGAGCTCAACGAAGACGGGCTGACCCTGATCGTCATCACTCATGACGACGGTGTCGCGCGCAGAGCACGGCGCTGCATCCGCATCTCCGACGGCCGATTGAGCGAGCTGTGATCGCCTGGCGTCGGCGCAGGCGGAAGGCCGAGGAACCGCAGGAGACGGTGACGGATGCCGCGGGCGCTGCGCTCGTGCCGGCCATCGCCCACGCCGACCGCTTCACGTTCCAGGACCTCGTCGCCGAGGCGACCTCGGACATCGGTTCGCGCCCGGCCCGTCTGGTCATGACGATCCTCGGGACGGTACTGGGCATCGCCTCTCTCGTGGCGACGATCGGATTCGCCCAGACGGCTGCCGCCCAGATCGCGAGTCAGTTCGACGGCGCGGCGGCGACCCGGGTGGTGGTCACGGCCGCCACGGCGCAGTCGGGTTCGCAGAACCAGAGCGTCGCGGCCGGCCGGCTGCCGTGGAACTCACCGGATCGCGTGACGCAGCTCGCGGGGGTCGAGAGTGCGACCCTGCTCGGAGAGGTCGAACTGACCGAGGGCGAGACGATCACCGCGGTGCCCGTGAACGACCCCTCGGCGGCAGCGGTCGCGTCGCCGCGGCTGTACTCGGCGTCGCCGGATCTGCTCGACACGACAGAGGGCGGGCTGGTGACCGGTCGGTTCTTCGACGCCGGTCACGATGCGCGCGCCGACCGTGTCGCCGTGCTCGGGCAGAGGGCGGCGGAGCGCATGGGGATCAACCGGGTCGACTCGCAGCCTTCCGTCTTCATCGGCGGCGTCGCTTATGCGGTGATCGGCATCGTCGACGGAATGGAGCGACGCAGCGAGCTGCTGGATGCGGTGATCGTTCCGACGGGGGCGGCCCGCGCCGACTTCGGACTGCTCGCGCCCTCGGAACTCGACATCCGCATCGTCGTGGGCGCAGGTCCTCAAGTGGCGGAGCAGGCGGTGCTCGCACTGCAGCCCGATGACCCGGAGAGCCTCCAGGCCAAGGCCCCGTCCGGCTCGTCGGATCTGAGCCAGAGCGTGCAGTCCGACGTGAACGTCGTGTTCCTCATTCTCGGTGTGATCGCTCTGCTCGCGGGCGGCCTCGGCATCGCGAACGTGACGCTGCTCTCGGTGATGGAGCGCATCGGCGAGATCGGTCTGCGCCGCGCGCTGGGGGCGACCCGTCGTCAGATCGGCGCGCAGTTCATGGTCGAGTCGATCGTGATCGGTTTCATCGGCGGACTCATCGGGTCTGCGCTCGGGGTGTTCGCGGTGATCGCCGTGGCGGTCGTGCAGGGGTGGACGCCGGTCACCGATCCACTCGTGGCGATCGCGGGTGCGGTCTTGGGTGCCGTCGTCGGATGGGGCTCGGGCTGGTACCCGGCACGGCGCGCCGCGCGGGTGGAACCGGTGGCTGCGCTGCGGGGAGGCTGACCGTCTCATCGTTCGTCTGCACATCGACCTGAGCGGCCACGCCGCGCGCCGGGAGTGCAGCGCAGTGCCCTGCCGCTAGAATCGATCAAGCACGAAGGAGCAGGAGAATCGGTGGTTGAGAAAGCGGCGAAGTCCAGGGCGAAGGCACAGAAGGCCGACGAGACGCCCCTCGGACCGACCGGTCGTCCCTATCACGGCTTCCCGACCCCTCCGCCGCTGCCGTCTCACGGGCCCGCCCGCATCATCGCGCTGTGCAACCAGAAGGGCGGGGTCGGCAAGACGACCACGTCGATCAATCTCGCTGCTGCACTCGCGGAGTACGGCCGCAAGGTGCTCGCCGTCGACTTCGACCCGCAGGGTGCGCTGTCGGCCGGACTCGGCATCCAGACGCACGACGTGCCGACGATCTACGACCTGCTGCTCGACACCAAGCGCGACGCGCACGACGCGATCGTGCACTCGAATGTCGACGGCCTCGATGTGATGCCGGCGAACATCGACCTCTCCGCCGCAGAGGTGCACCTCGTCAACGAGGTCGCACGCGAGACGATCCTTGCGCGTGTGCTCCGCCAGGTCGCCGGCGAGTACGACGTCATCCTCATCGACTGCCAGCCGTCCCTCGGCCTGCTCACGGTCAATGCGCTCACTGCAGCGCACGGCGTGATCATCCCGCTGGAGTGCGAGTTCTTCGCCCTTCGCGGGGTGGCCCTCCTGATCGAGACCATCGACAAGGTGCGCGATCGGCTGAACCCGTCGATCACGATGGACGGTCTGCTGGCGACCATGTACGACCCGCGCACGCTGCATTCGCGTGAGGTGCTCGAGCGAGTGGTCGAGGCCTTCGGCGATGACGTGCTCGAGACCGTCATCGGTCGTACCGTCAAATTCCCCGACGCGTCGGTATCGGGTGTGCCCATCACCGAGTTCGCTCCCGAGCACGCCGCCGCGCAGGCCTATCTGCGACTGGCGCGGGAGCTGGTCGCCCGTGGCGCCGTCGCCTGAGGTCGAGCCGACCTCTTCACCGGCCGGGGCGCCCGACAACGACGAGACTTCTGAAGAGACGAACGACGGCTCGGGCTTCCGAGTCTCGCTGACGAACTTCGACGGACCGTTCGACCTGCTGCTGAACCTCATCTCGAAACACGAGATGGACATCACCGAGGTCTCTCTCAGCGCCGTCACGAACGAGTTCATCGCCTACCTCAAAGAACTCGACGACGACGAGGAACTCGATCAGGCGTCGGAGTTCCTGGTGGTCGCCGCGACCCTGCTCGACATGAAGGTCGCAGGGCTCCTGCCCCAGGGGGAGCTGGTGGATGCCGAGGCAGTCGCTCTGCTCGAGGCCCGGGACCTCCTCTTCGCGCGGCTGCTGCAGTACCGTGCGTTCAAGGAAGTGTCCGCCTGGTTCGCCCGGTGCCTCCAGCGCGAGGGGCGACGACACGTGCGCGCCGTGCGACTCGACGAGAGGCACCGCAAGAAGACGCCAGAGCTCGTATGGTCGCTCAGCGCCGACGACTTCGGGGCGCTCGCCCT
Organism: Microbacterium sp. EB106-03-03-XG65; assembly: GCF_058791955.1. Classification (NCBI taxonomy): domain Bacteria; kingdom Bacillati; phylum Actinomycetota; class Actinomycetes; order Micrococcales; family Microbacteriaceae; genus Microbacterium; species Microbacterium sp. EB106-03-03-XG65. Next base: position 2,764,022 of record NZ_JBYTEB010000001.1, on the reverse strand, counting down.
GCTCGCCTTCGCTCCGAAGGAGATCCCGCACGTCGGGCTCGACCACCTGCACGCGCCGCTCGTGAGCATCCGAGAGCAGGCGGCGATCGTCGTGACCCTGCTGCGCAGTGCGGAGACGGTGAGTTTCCGCGAACTCGTCGCGGGCGTGACCGAGGTGGGGATCGTCGTCGCGCGTTTCATCTCGGTGCTCGAGCTGTACCGCCACGCTGCGCTCTCGTTCGAGCAGCTGGAACCGCTCGGTGAACTCACTCTCCGCTGGGCAGCCGATTCCTGGTCGGACGAGACACTCGCAAGTCTGGGGGCCGACTATGACCGATGACCTGACGACGGCCGACGCCGCCGATGCGCAGGAGGCGCCGCAGACGCCGCTTGCCGAGAGGATCGAGGCGATCCTGCTCATCATCGACGAACCCATCGGCCTGGTGGCACTCGCCGCGGCCGCCGGCTCTCCGGTGGCCGCCGTGCGTCAGACCATCGAGACACTCGTGAACGATTATGACGGGCTGGGGCAGGGTCCCCGCCGTGGCTTCGAGCTGCGCGAGGTCGGTGGCGGGTGGCGGCTCTACGTGCGCGAGGACCACGACGATCTGGTTGCCGACTTCATCGGCGGACAGGCGCCGGCCCGGCTGTCGCAGGCGGCCCTGGAGACCCTGGCCGTGATCGCCTACAAGCAGCCCGTCACTCGCAGCCAGGTGGCCTCCATCCGTGCCGTGAACGTCGACTCCGTCGTTCGCACCCTGCTCGCCCGCGGACTCATCACCGAGCTCTTCGCCGACTCGGAGACGGGCGCCATCAACTACGGCACGACCGAGGCGCTGCTTCAGCATCTCGGTATCAACTCGCTCGACGAGCTGCCGCCGATCTCGCCGCTGCTCGACGACGGCGCAGACGGCTTCGACGAAGGGACCATCCGATGACCACTCCCGAATCCGCAGATCCGACCCAGCCCGACGGTGTCCGGCTGCAGAAGGTTCTCGCTGCCGCCGGGGTCGCTTCTCGCCGCGTCGTCGAGCAGTACATCGTCGAAGGGCGCATCCGTGTCAACGGCGAGACCGTGACGGAGCTCGGTCGGCGCATCGATCCCGAGACCGATCTCGTCGACGTCGACGGCACCGCCGTGCAGCTGGACGTGTCGAAGCGCTATGTGATGCTCAACAAGCCGACCGGCGTCGTCAGCAGCATGCGCGATGAGAGCAGTCGCCCCGATCTGCGGCGCTTCACCGAGGACTATGAGGAGCGGCTCTACAACGTCGGCCGCCTGGATGCCGAGACGAGCGGACTCCTGATCCTCACCAACGACGGCGAGCTCGCGCATGTGCTCGCACACCCGTCGTTCGGAGTCACCAAGGTCTACATCGCGAAGGTCGAGGGCGCAGTGACGGCCCAGACCATCGCCAAGCTCACGAAGGGGATCGAGCTCGACGACGGTCCGATCGCTGCCGACAAGGCGCGTCTGCTCGACACATCGCGGGGCTCGAGCCTGGTCGAACTGACACTGCACTCGGGGCGGAACCGCATCGTGCGACGGATGCTGGCCGCCGTCGGCCACCCCGTGACCGAACTCGTGCGGCGCCAGTTCGGTCCGCTGCACCTGGGAACGCTCCCTGCCGGTCGGACTCGTGAACTGAGTAAAATCGAACTCGGCGCGCTGTTGACTCTCGCGCGCCGTGATTCCGGTGTCGCCGAGGCGCCAGGCGAGCAGCAGGAGAACGAGTGACCGACACCACGAGTGCGCCCGAAAGGACGCAGGCTCCGGCATCGGTCGCGCCCCGCGCCGCGAGCCGTCTCTCGGGCACGGTCCGCATCGTCGGGGCAGGTCTTCTCGGCGCGAGCATCGGGCACGCACTGCGCGCCAACGGCGTCGACGTCGTGCTTTCCGACACGTCGCCCGCACAGCTGCGCCTCGCCGTCGACTACGGCGCGGGACGCATGGCCGACGAAGGCGACGCACCCTCGCTCGTCGTGGTCGCCGTTCCTCCCGACGTGACCGCAGATGTCATTCAGGCCGAGCTGTCGCGTCACCCCGACGCCGTCGTCACCGACGTCGCGAGCGTGAAGCTCGAGCTGTTCCGCGAACTTCAGAGCCGGGGCGTCGATCTGACGCGTTACATCGGCTCGCATCCGCTCGCCGGCCGCGAGCGTGGGGGAGCCATCTCGGCGCGCGCCGATCTGTTCATCGGCCGGCCGTGGGTGGTCTGCCGCGACCACGCGACCAAGGCGTCCGACCTCGCGCTCGTCGAGGCCCTCGCACTCGATGTCGGTGCGACGCCCGTCGAGATGACGCCTGAAGAGCACGACCGATCGGTCGCGCTCACCTCTCACGTGCCGCAGGTGGTCGCGAGTCTGCTTGCGGGTCGTCTCGCCGGCGCGGACGACGGCGCATTGCGGCTTGCCGGCCAGGGGGTCCGCGACACCACCCGCATCGCGGCATCCGCTCCGGAACTGTGGGTGCAGATCCTCGGCGCGAATGCGCGCCCCGTGGTCGAGATCCTCGACGCGCTCGCAGATGACCTGCGGCAGGTCTCCGATGCGCTTCGTGCGCCCGATGCCCCGGGGGCTCGGCGCGTCGTGGCTGAGACGATCCGACAGGGCAACGACGGCGTCGAGCGGCTGCCCGGCAAGCACGGCCAGAATCAGCGCTTCGAGACGCTCGTCGTCATGATCGACGACACGGCCGGACAACTCGGACGCCTGTTCGGCGAACTCGGCGAGCTCGGTGTGAACGTCGAGGACCTGCGCCTCGAGCACTCACCCGGCGCGCAGTTCGGTCTGGCCGAGATCAGCGTCGACCCGGCGGCGCTGCACGGCGCGATCACAGGACTACAGGAACGCGGCTGGCGGATTGCGGGTACGACCAATGACTGATCTTCAGACAGAAGCAGAGCGGCCCGGAGCCACCCGTGCGGATTTCATCGCGATCGACGGCCCCGCGGGATCGGGCAAGTCGAGTGTGTCGAAGGCTGTCGCGCGCACGCTCGGATTCGGGTACCTCGATACCGGATCCGCCTACCGCGCGCTCGCGTGGCATGTGCTCGACCGCGGTGCCGACACAGACGATGCGGATGCGGTTCTCGCAGCGGCATCAGACTTCCCGGTGCGGCTCGGACTCGACCCCGACGACCGGACCGTGCAGGTCGGCGATGTCGACGTGACACAGGCCATCCGCGAGCCGCGTGTCTCGAGCGCGGTGAGTGGTGTGGCGCGTGTGACCGAAGTCCGCGAGCAGGTCAACAGGCTGTTCCGGACGCTCGTCGCCGACGCCCCTTACCCGGCAGTCGTCGTCGAGGGCCGCGACATCACCACCGTCGTCGCCCCTGACGCGCCCGTGCGCATCCTTCTCACGGCCGCGCCCGAGGTGCGCGCCGCGCGACGAGCCGGAGAGCTCGCGGGCGAGAACGCCGACGCCGTCGCCGCGGCGCTGCACAAGCGCGACGCGTCGGACAGCGCTGTCGTCGACTTCCTGAATGCCGCAGACGGTGTCGAGGTGGTCGACTCGACCGAACTCGATTTCCCCCAGACCATCGACGCCGTCCTCACGGTGATCGAACGACTCCGAGGAGCACAGCATGGCTGACGACGAATACGAAGGCGGCCCTGACCAGCTCGCCGAGAAGATGGAATCCCTCGACGAGCAGCTCGCCGAGGCGCGCGCCGAGACACTGCGGCAGGGACTCGCCGACTACGAGCTCGACGATGAGGATGCAGCGCTGCTCGCCGGCATCACCATGGGCGAGGACGGCATCCAGTTCATGCCGGCGCTGCCCGTGGTGGCGATCGTGGGTCGACCGAACGTGGGCAAGTCCGCTCTGGTGAACCGCATCCTCGGCCGTCGCGAGGCTGTGGTCGAGGACACCCCTGGAGTGACGCGAGACCGTGTGACGTACAAGGCCGAATGGGCGGACCGCCGGTTCACGCTCGTCGACACCGGTGGGTGGGAGCCCGACGCGAAGGGCATCGACCGGTCGGTCGCCGCGCAGGCCGAGGTCGCGATCGACCTCTCTGACGTGGTGCTGTTCGTCGTCGACGCGATGGTCGGGGCGACCTCGACCGACGAGCACGTCGTGAAGCTGCTGCGCAAGAGCGGCAAGCCGGTCTTCCTCGTCGCCAACAAGATCGATGACGGACGCCAGGAGCCCGAGGCTGCTGCGCTCTGGAACCTCGGACTCGGCGAACCGCACCCCGTGTCGGCCATTCACGGTCGTGGCGTCGCCGACCTGCTCGACGCCGTGCTGAAGAAGCTTCCCGACGTCTCGGCGGTTGCGAAGGCCGAGATCGGCGGACCGCGTCGCGTGGCCATCCTCGGACGTCCGAACGTCGGCAAGTCGTCGCTGCTCAACAAGGCGGCCGGCGAGGAGCGCGTGGTCGTCAACGACCTCGCGGGAACGACTCGCGACCCGGTGGATGAGATCGTCGAGCTCGGTGGCAAGCTCTGGACACTGGTCGACACCGCCGGCATCCGTCGTCGCGTGCACATGGCTCAGGGCGCGGACTTCTACGCGTCGCTCCGCACCTCAGCTGCCCTCGAGAAGGCCGAGGTCGCGGTGGTCGTGCTCGATGTGTCGGAGACGATCAGCGAGCAGGACGTGCGCATCATCGACCTCGTTCTGGAATCGGGCCGTGCACTCGTGTTGGCGTTCAACAAGTGGGACCGTCTGAACGATGACGACCTCGAGAACTCGGATCGTCGTCGCTACCTCGAGCGCGAGATCGAGCAGGACCTCGCACACGTCGCCTGGGCTCCCCGCGTCAACATCTCGGCGAAGACGGGGCGTCACCTCGACAAGCTGGTGCCGGCGCTCGAGACGGCGCTCGAGAGCTGGGATCGTCGTATCCCCACAGGCAAGTTCAACGCGTTCCTCGCAGAACTGGTCGCTGAGCACCCGCACCCGTTGCGCGGAGGAAAGCAGCCGCGCATCCTCTTCGGTACGCAGGCGTCCACCCGCCCGCCGACGTTCGTGCTGTTCACGACCGGGTTCCTCGACCCGGGTTATCGCCGGTTCATCCAGCGTCGCCTGCGCGAGCTCTACTCGTTCGAGGGTTCGCCGATCGTCGTCAACATGCGTGTGCGCGAGAAGCGTCAGCGCTGACCGGTTGCTGTTCTCGGCCCGATCGTCGTCACCTTCCGCGTTCCCGCGTGTGACGGCGATCGGTGCCAATACCGGAATGCTGTGAAAGGCTGGAACGGTGACTGTCGTACCTCCCGCTGCCGGTGAACCTCGTCGCCCGGAGGGGCCGCGGAATCCCGGCGACGCCTGGGTGGTCTCGCCGTCGGGGGAGAAATACTGGGGGCGCTTCGGTGCCGCCGGATTGCTCGCGGTCGACCCACAGCGCGGAATCCTGCTGCAGCACCGGGTGGCGTGGAGCCATTTCGGCGGCACGTGGGGCTTGCCCGGTGGTGCCATGCACGAGGGTGAGAGCGCCATCGTCGGCGCGGTGCGCGAGGCTCAGGAAGAGGCAGGTGTGCCGGATGCCTCGGTCAGACCGCGATTCACCAGTGTGCTCGATCTCGGGATCTGGTCGTACACGACTGTCGTCGCCGATGTCGTGGTGCCGTTCGAACCGGTGATCAGCGACCCCGAGAGCGTGGCGCTCGAGTGGGTACCCGTCGACGACGTCGACTCGCGACCCCTGCATCCCGGCTTCGGCCGCGCCTGGCCCGAGTTGCGCAGGCTGCTGGAGGTGCGCGCGGCCGTGGTCGTCGATGCGGCGAATGTGGTCGGCTCGGTGCCCGACGGCTGGTGGAAGGACCGCCCGGCCGCTGCCGCTCGCCTGGCTGCGAGCCTGGAGGGTCTGACCGTGTCTGCGGCCGACTTGGAGGTCGGCGGCACGGCGTGGTTTCCCGACATCGCCCTGGTCGTCGAAGGGCAGGCGCGTGGCATCGAAGCGCCTGCGGCGGAGGGAGCCGGTGAGCTGTTGCCCGCCGGCGTCGTCGCGGTCGTCGAAGCCCACGCATCCGGCGACGATGCGATCGTCGAAGAGGTCGAACGTCGCACTCTCGCGGGGCAGCATGTGATCGCCGTGACGAGCGACCGAGAGCTGCAGGACAGAGTGGTCAGGGCTGGAGCCGCGCGGGTGCGCTCATCCGGGTGGCTGCGTGCGGTGCTCGACGCCCAGGAGTGATATTCAGAGGCGGTGCTGTCGGCACTAGTGCGTCAGCCGTCAGCGTTTCCGGTATCCCCAGATGCTCGCCCACGCAGCCGGTCGATGTCGCGTCGTTCCCGCTTCGTGGGGCGCCCAGCGCCGCGATCGCGTAGTCCCAGTGCTGCCTGCGGCTCACGCTCGGGCGTACGGTCCTCATAGGCGAGTGCTGCCAGGGGAGCGCCGACGCGCTTGACCAGGAGCTGGCGGACGATGAGGATCCGGTCGAAGCCGGCGATGCGGACGCGCAGTTCGTCGCCGACGCGGACATGCTGCGCAGCCTTCACCTTGTCGCCGTTCACTCGTACATGCCCCGCGCGGCATGCAGTGGTGGCGGCCGATCTGGTCTTGTAGACGCGGATGGCCCAGAGCCAGCTGTCGACGCGGGCGGCATCGGCCATCAGGAACCTCGCTTTCGCAGGGTGATCAGGGTGCCGGCGATGATCAGCCCCTGCCCGATCGTATAGGTGAGCATGATCGTCGGGCTGCTCCACGACGGGAGCGAGTCGGGGAGGAAGAGCCGCAGCGCCAGCAGAGTGTCGCTGGCGAGGAAGAAGACGCCACCGATCGCCACAAGCGCGTGACACCGGGTCGACAAGGCTGCCGTGCTGCCGAGCACCAGCCCATATGCGGCGACCGCGAGGAACAGCGCGCCGGTGTGGGGGCCGACCCCGATGAGCATCGCCACCCACCAGACGGCGTAGGCGAGAGCCCACCACGGCATCCGTCTTCGAGCGAGGAATCGAGCGAACAGCGCGATGTACGCCAGGTGGGCGAGACCGAAGAAGGCCAGCATGAGCGGCACTTCGGGGGCTGCGGGGAAGAGCACGCCGGCGCTGTCGCCGAGCCACGAGAACACGATTGCGGCCGCGGCGAGGGCGAGGGCGAGCGCCGCGCGTTGCGTGCTCCGCACGAAGGACACCAACACGGGGATCGCGAGCAACGGCATCAGCAGGAGCTTTGTCGGCCCCGCCAGAGGGCTGCTGATCGCAAGCAGGACCACATGCAGCGCCGATCCCGCGGCGTAGGGCAGGAACGCCCACACCAGCGGGTCTACCGTGCGTCGCAGCATCCACTCATCGTATTGCGGTGGCTGTGCCGGTCATCGTGTCGCTGCCCGACCTGCACTGTTTTCGATCACGATTCGACGGTCACCTGAGTGATCTGGCCATCGGCGCCGAGATGCACAGCGGGCCAGTACCCCTCGGGGAAGTGCTGGCCACAGGTGTCGATCAGGTGCAGCACGATGGTGCCGTCGGACGAGGCCTCGAGCGTCTCGAGGCTCAGGTCGCTCGCTGCATCGTCGAGTTCGTGCTGTTCGGGCGATGCGGTGCTGAACGAAGTCACGACGGCATCCGATGCCAGCCGGCGCAGAGCAGGGAGCGCCGCGATCGTCTGGTGCACGCGGGGGAGGAGCGCGCTTGCCTCGTCGGCGTTCGTTCCCTCGATCATGAGGTCGAGGGGCGCGCCCTCCACGACGGTGCCGCCCGCATACCAGTCGTGAGTCAGGACCGTTCCGTCTCCCAGTTCTGTCGTCGCGCGGACGAGGGTGCCGAGTTCGGGGTCTTCGATGATCGGATGCTCGTCGCTCATGTCTTCCACGCTACTGCTCGTTCACGGCCCGGGTGGCAGGGCCGATGCATCGAGGGGCGGCTCGGATCCGCCGTTCACGCTGTGACCGACCGGGCGACCAGTGTGCGACCGGGCTTCATCTCGCCTCGCGGGGTGAAACCCGCCGCCAGAAACGTACCGAGCGTGCCGTGGAAGAGATCGTTCGAGCGCTTCTTCTCGCCGTGTGTGTCGACGGGGTAGCCCTCGATGACTCGCGCTCCGGCCGCTGCTGCGTAGTCGACCGCAGCGCGCAGCAGCTCGAGATTGAGCCCGGAGCCCCGGTGCTCGCGACGCACGACGAAGCAGCTCACAGCCCAGACCGACTCGTCATCGAACGGCTCTTCGGATGCGGCCGCGATCATGCGTGTGCGCAATATGCGCGCCTGCTTCGTGCGCGGTCCGATACGGATCCAGCCCGCGGCCTCGCCATCGACGTACGCGATGAGTCCGGGCGGCGGCCCCTCATCGATCTCATCGCGGAGCATCTCCGTGCGCTGCGGAGTCGTCGTCAGGTTCCAGTCCTTGTTGCTCAGCATCGGCCAGATGCACTGGCAGCTCGCGCCGTCGCCGCCGCCGGTGAGCGCGCGTTGCACGTCGTCCCATCGGGCCGTCGTCGCCACTTCGGTCGTGATCGTCACCATTCAGGTGACGCTACGCTGGGCCTCCGACAACGCGCAACGCCCGGCGTACGTCCGGTTCGCGGAGCGCGGGCGAGTGGGGCTAAGATAGGGGAGTTGCCTGCGCGAGAGTGCAGAACAACGGGCTGTGGCGCAGCTTGGTAGCGCACTTGACTGGGGGTCAAGGGGTCGCAGGTTCAAATCCTGTCAGCCCGACAGAAAAGCCCTGGTGAGAAGTAACTCTCACCAGGGCTTCGTCGTTTCTGGATGTGGTCGTTGGCTGGTGTTCGGGCCGCTGGCGATGGGGTGTCACCCCTGGCCGGCGCAGTAGGCCGACAGCCGCTCCTCACCGGCCGTGAGCGCCTCGTCCCATTCGGTGAAGGCCGAGTCTGCCTCGACGGTGTATGCATCGAGCTCGTCAGCAGAGAGCTCGAGCGTCTGCTCCTCGGTGAGCAGAGTGGTGATCCCGTCGGCGTAGAACGTCTCATACGCGTCATACATGCTCGCCATCTCGGTGTGGGCCGCGGGGTCGGTGACCTGGGCCAGCGCCGCTTTGAGCTGCACGAGCCCGTCGGACGCCCGGCGCTGGGCCTCAGCCACGTCACCGGTGGACGCGGCGCTGGATGCACCGTTGTAGGCCAGGCCTGCATCGACCCAGTCGCCGTTGACGATCTCGCACGCCTGCGCGGCAGTCTGGCCGCTCTGCATCACGCCGCACAGATCGTAGCGCCGCACATCTGCATCAGACATCTGCTGCTCCAACTCGGTCTTCTGCTTCCCTAGAATGACCAGGAGATTCGCAGGGTCATCGAGAACGGCGACGTATCCTTCCGGCACATCGGCCAGACCCTGCCAGATGGTGTCGGCGTACTGCTGATGCGCATCGATCGTCGTGTCGAGGGCGCCTCGCAGTTCCGGAGCCTCGACGCGATCGGCGATGTCCTGCAGGGTGGAGATCACCGCGAGGTGTTCCGTTCGCTTCTGCGCGAAATCTCTGTTCTGGATATCGGCTTCCAGCGCCACCCAGGGATCGAGAGCGAATCCCCACTCGGCGTTCACCGTCTCGCACGCGCCCTCGAGGCTCTGCGTCGCCGAGGTCGTCGGCGCTGGAGCGGAGGTTGTGTCCTCGGTGGGAGACGGCACGAGCGCCGTGCATCCCGTCACGCTCACGGCCAGCGCGATGGCCGCCCCGACGATTCCTGCGCGCTTGCCGGCACTTGGCATGGTGTCCCCCCGGTGGTTGCCGATATTGCGGTCCTCCAGCTTAGGGTCATCACCGCGTCAGACCATGCGCAGCCGGCGGCAAATCGTTGATGGGCGCGATCCCGGGCTACTGCTCGCGGATCTCGACCGTCACCGGACCATGCAGTGCATCGAGCACGACGCGCGATGCCGTGAACGTCCCGAGGTGCAGCGTCGCGTCTGAGTAGCCGATCCCGCTCGCGTCGTAGTAGAAACCCAGATTGCCCCACGGCGTGAAGTAGATGAGGTCGCCGTCTTGGGGATCGGATCCGGGGGAGCCGGACCATTCCAGTTCGCGAGGCAGGTAGGAGATCTTCTCTCTGCCCCCGAACTCTTCGAAGGAGACCTGGAGTGGAAGCAGAGAGAGGAAATCTCGGACGGCGGGGGTGTCCTCGCCCATCACGACATCGACGTGCGCGACATCGTTGCGGAAGCGCACGATCGTGTCGGCCGCTTCGGCCGGGGGCGAAGGGGACGCCACCTCCGGCGCGGCGCTCGACAGCGGGGGTGATGGCCTCACCGACCCGGGCCGAGACTCCGCGGGCGCACATCCCGCGATCAGCGCGGCAGACGTCACGAGCGCAGCGGCTGAGCACCACTTCGAGCGAGTCATCGTCATCCGGCCTCGTCGGCGAACGCAGCGCGAGCCGCACCGATCGCCGCCATGGCGCGCGGCCACCCCGTGTAGAAGGCGAGGTGCGTGATCGTCTCGATGAGTTCTTCTTCGGTGACGCCGTTGTCGCGTGCGTAGCCGAGGTGGAAGGCCAGCTGTTCCGTGGCTCCGAGTGTCACCAGCGCAGAGACGGTGACGAGGCTGCGGTCGCGCGGCGACAGTTCGGGCCGCGCCCAGACCTCGTCGAACAGGATCGCATCGGTGTAGTGCGCGAGTGCAGGGGCGATGTCTCCCACTGCTCGCTGACCGCCGGTCCATCCGGTCATCGCTGCGCCGTCCCTTCGTATTCGTCGTCGGTGATGTGTTCCTTCCACACCGTGGTGGACGCCGGATCGTCACCGCTCTCGAGCATGGCGATGTGCTCCATGAACGTGTCGGCTGCGGATGCGTGCCAGTGATCCTGTCCTGGCGGGGTGTAGATCGTCGGTCCGGGCCCGACCTCGATGACCTCGCCATCGCGAGTGCCGAAGCGGGCGACGCCCTGTGTGACCCGCAGGTACTGTCCGCGGGCGTGCGAATGCCACGCGGTGCGGGCGCCGGGGGCGAACTTGACGACCGCGACCGACATCCGCTGGTCACCCTCGTGCGGCACGGCGATCATGTCGACCCAGACGTCGCCGGCGAACTGCTCCGGCGGATTCTTGATGGTCGGTGATGCGGGCTCGATGTTCACGATTCCTCCTGTCTCATCGGGGTGACCGGCGCGCCGGCCACCCCAATCGGTTCAGACGGTCAGCAGCACCTTGGTCGCGGTGCGCTCATCCATGGCGGTGTATCCCTCGGCGGCACGCTCGAGCGGCAGGGTGAGATCGAAGACGACACCCGGGTCGATCTTGCGGTCCCAGATGAGCTGGATGAGTTCAGGCAGGAAGCGACGCACCGGTGCCGGCCCGCCGTGCAGGGTCACGCCCGAGAAGAACAGCTCGAACCCGTCGAGGGAGACATCATGCGAGACGCCGACGTACCCCACGTGGCCCCCGGCCCGCGCGGATCGGATCGCCTGCTCCATGGATGCCTGCGTGCCGACCGCCTCGATGACGGAATGTGCGCCGAGACCATCCGTGAGCTCCTTGACCTTCGCCACACCTTCGTCTCCCCGCTCCTCGACGATGTCGGTGGCTCCGAACCGTCGGGCGAGCTCCTGCCGGTCGGCGTGGCGGGACATGGCGATGATGCGCTCGGCGCCCAGCTGCTGGGCGGCGAGGATGCCGAGCAGACCGACCGCTCCGTCGCCGACGACCGCGACGGTCTTTCCCGGGCCGACGGCTGCGGCGACTGCGGCGAACCATCCGGTTCCGAGGACGTCGGACGCGGCGAGCAGCGAGGGGATGAGGTCGGCATCGGGTTGTCCCGGGGTGGCGACGAGAGTGCCGTCGGCGTTCGGGATCCGGGCGAGTTCCGCCTGAGTGCCCTCAGTGCCGATGGGCGTGCGGTGAACGCAGTGCGACTGGTAGCCCGCCTGGCAGATCTCGCACGTGTTGTCGGAGGTGAAGAAGCTCCCGACGACGAAGTCGCCGACCTTCACGCTCTTCACATCCGCACCGATCTCGGTGACCACGCCGACGTACTCGTGCCCCATCGGCTGAGGCGTCTCCTGCAGCGCTTCGGCTCCGCGGTAGGGCCACAGGTCGGATCCGCAGATGCAGGTGGCCGAAAGCCGGATGACGGCGTCGGTCGGCTCGAGGATGACGGGATCGGCACGGTCCTCGACTCGCACATCGCCGGGGGCATACATCATGACTCCACGCATGGTGGTGTCCTTTCTCTGAGGGGTCAACGGATGGGTGCGGATGCCGCGGTCGCGACTGGTTCGGGAGCGGGACGACGCGTGCGAGCGATGAGAACGCACGAGAGGGCAGCCAGTGCGGCTGCGGTCGTCGTCACGACACCGAGCGGAAGGATGCTGAGCGCACCCGCTACGCCGACGAACGGGGCGGCGATGCCGCCGAAGCCGAAGCGGGCCATGCCGAGTAGCGACGCCGCGGTTCCCGCCATCTGGGGATACTCGCTGAGAGCGATGGTCGTCGCGGGAGGCGACGCGATGGCGACGCCACTGGCGAGCGTGAACAGGGCGACGATCACGCCCCAGAGGGGCATGGCGACGAAGCCGGCCAGCAGCAGCACAAGGGCGCCCGCTGTGGTCACGGCCACACCTGCCGCGAGCGTGCCGCCCACGCTCCATCTTTCGGATGCTCGCCCAGCGAGGTACCCGAACACCATGAAGCCGGCGGAATTCAGGCCGAATGCTGCGGCGTACCACTGCGGCGAGAGCCCGTAGATGTCCTGCAGCACGAAGGTCGCCCCGGACAGGTATGCGAACAGAGCCGCGTAGAGGAAACCCTGGTTCAGCACCGCCCCGAGGAAGACGCGGTCGCGCAGCAGAGTCGCGAAGTCGCGGAGGGTGTGGGCGAATCCACCGGTGGCGCGCCGGTCGCGGGGCAGGGTCTCGTCGAAGACGAAGAACGTGGCGAGCAGGATCGCAGCGCCGGTGACCGCGAGGAACACGAACAGGCCGCGCCAGTCGGTGAACGTCGTGAGCACCCCGCCGAGCAGCGGGCCGATGATGGCTGCCAGCCCGCCGACGACGGTGAGGCGGGCGTAGAAGCGGATCAGTTGCGTACCGGTGTAGATGTCACGGCCCGCCGCGTTGGCGATGACGATTCCCACACCGCCCGCGAGGCCCTGCACGAAACGGGCGATGATGAGCATCTCGACGGTCGGGCTGACCGCGCACAGCAGCGACGTCGCCACGTAGGCGACGATCCCGACCAGCAGAACGAGCCGGCGCCCGTACCGGTCTGACAGCGGGCCCGCGGTCAATTGACCGGCGGCGAGACCGATCAGGCACGCTGTGACTGTGAGCTGCGCGACGGACGTCGCGGCGCCGAGCTCTCGTGTCAGTGCCGGAAGCGCGGGAAGGTACAGGTCCATGGAGATCGGACCGAACACCGTCAGCACCAGAAGCAGCGCCGGCAGCAGTCTGCGGGTAGTCGTGGGTGTGGCGGAGGTCATGCGTCCAGTTTCGTCCCGGCGATGTCCGAAGGGGAGTCCCTGGCAAAGGGTGTACCGACAGGGCACCCCTCGTAGTGTCATGTGTGCGCAGAATGAGAAGCAGCGCGACCGTGGCCAGGGAGGCCCGACGTCGGCGACGTCGGGGGTGCGCCACGAGCGAAGGAGGCGGATGTGTCTGTGATTCTTGTGACGGGTGCCTCGACCGGGCTCGGACTCGCGACCGCCGAGGCGCTCGCCGCCCGGGGTCACGAGGTCGTGGTGCATGCCCGCACGGCGGCCAAAGCGCCATCGGGCGATTGGCGCGGGGTCATCACCGGCGACCTCGCTGATCACGACAAGGTCAGGGCGCTCGCCGAAGATGCGGATGCCTTCGGCGCTTTCGACGCGGTCGTGCACAACGCGGGTGCACTTCACCCGCCCGACGCTGTGCGCGTGAACACGATCGCTCCCTACATGCTGACGGCCCTGATGCAGCGTCCGGGCCGCCTGATCTACCTCAGCAGCTCCATGCATCGAGGGGGTGGCACCGATCTGCGCGGACTGCGTGACGGTGCGGCGTCGTACAGCGACAGCAAGCTCTGGGTGACGACCATGGCGCTCGCTCTCGCCGCCCGGTGGCCCGAGCTTCAGATCCATGCAGTGGACCCCGGGTGGGTGCCGACGAGAATGGGCGGGGCCGGAGCGCCTGACGATCTGCGAGAGGGGCACCTCACGCAGGTCCGACTTGCGACCGAGGGGGTGCTCAGCCCGCCCACCGGTGGGTACTGGCACCACCTCAGCACCGAGCCACCGGCAGAGGCCGCCACCGACCCCGGGTTCCAGGAGTCGCTTCTCGCGGCACTCGCGGAGGTCACGAGGATCCCGATGCCCTGACCGTGCGGCGCTCAGGGGTGCACTGGCAGGGCATCCCTCGCGCAGTTCTCGGCACGTACGCTGACGTCATGGACAATCGAGCAGAGGTGCGGGAGTTCCTGATGACTCGCCGCGCGCGTCTGACCACGGAGGCGGCTGGGCTTCCCGCCGGATCGAATCGTCGTGTTGCGGGCCTGCGTCGGAGCGAGGTCGCCATGCTTGCAGGCGTGTCGGTGGAGTACTACAGCAAGCTCGAGCGCGGGGCCATCGCCGGGGCATCGGCCTCGGTGCTGGATGCCGTCTCCCGTGCACTGCAGCTCACCGATGCCGAGCACTCCCATCTTCTCGATCTCGCGCGGGCCGCCGACGGCATCCCGTCCTCCGGCCGCAGTCGTCGCCGGACCGAGAAGAACACTGCACCGCGTGCGAGTCTCCAGTGGGCTCTCGACTCGATCACCGATGCGGTCGCCTTCGTGCGTGACCAGCGGCAGAACCTCGTCGCCACGAACGCCCTGGGGCGCGCCTTCTACTCCCCGGTCATCGGCGACGGCGGGCGTGTGCCGAATCTGGCGAGATTCCAGTTCCTCGACCCGCAGGCGCACGACTTCTACCCGGACTGGGATCTGTTCGCCGAGATGTGCGTCGCCGTCATACGCGCGGAAGCCGGGAGGGATCCGCACGACAAGGGCATTCAGGACCTGGTGGGGGAACTCTCGACCCGCAGTGAGGTGTTCCGATCGCTGTGGGCAGCGCACAACGTGCGCACCCACGGCTCCGGCACGAAGCGCTTCCGGCACCCCGTGGTGGGCGACCTCACTCTCGTCTACGAAGAGCTCGCTCTCACGGCGGAGCCCGGTCAGGTCATGCTGATCTACAGTGCGGAGCCCGGATCGCCCTCGGCCGAGAGGTTGAGGCTCCTCGCCTCCTGGGCGGCCGAGAGCTCGGAGCGGGCGCTGCCCTCCGCATAGCGCAACGACGAGCGAGACGCGAGAGGCCATCTCGTGTTCGACGAGTCGGCGTGCGTCAACCCCCTCCGCCGATCGGATGCGCGCGCGTAGCGTCGACACTCCACCGCATCCCAACAGAGGAGATGGCAATGAGTGATCTGCAGAACACGCACGGAACCCCTGGCGCCGACGAAGAGGCTGACACCGCGTCCGGCGGCGCCCCCGACGATTCGACCTCGGGCGACACGTCGAAGAGCACCGATGAGATCCTCGAGGACGAGACGACCGACGATGAAGGCAAGCCCCTGGAGAACCCGTCGGGCGGCTGAGTCGACATTCCACCAGCGCACGAGAGCATCGCTTGCCGGGCAACCGGCGGCGGTGCTCTCCGTCGCTCATGAGCCGTCCGGGGTGGTTGCCCTCCCGAGTCACCCACCCCAGATGGATCGCTCGAGAGGGCTCACCGTCCATCCCGGACGGTAGGGGAGGCGGCGAAATCTCGCTGCTCTCGTCGGCTGATTCCCCATTCCTCAGCCGGTAGCCCCCGCTACTGAATGCAGAATATCGCGAAATGCGCTTGTCCGCCATTTGGGGGACAAAGAAATATACGAATGTTTCTTCCGGATTCCGGGGTTGCCGTGAGAGCACCGACTCATAGAGTGGGGTGATGGACAGAAAGCTCGTGCTGGACGCGCAGGTCTCCATCCCCATCGGCCATCGCGTCGAGGTGACCGAGCATGTCGTCGAGGCTACGGGAAAGCCGGCGGTGCTCCTGATCGTCGACCTCGAGACGGGTATTCGTTACCGTCGTGAAGGTGTGGCTCTGGGCGAGCTCGTGCGCTGGTTCGGCCGAGTCGTCGACTGCACTGTGACGATCGGCGGTCGCACCGCCTACACCGCGCTTGCAATCGATACCGACGGCGACGGAAGCGGGGCGGCGGGTGCCGAAGCCGCACTGCTCGGAGCGGATGCCGCGGTCGAGGCGGCGAAAGCGCAGGCCGCACGCTGGGGCGGCGGCGACCGCCTGCCGGAGCCGGAGCCCGAACGCTTCTGGTGACGGCGGTCACCGGAAATCGCGCGAACGGTGCGATACCCCGGTGCGGAGATCTTCGAAGGCATCGGCCAGCACATTCACCACCCCTTCGGGCGAACGCTCGAGGATGCCTCGGATGATGAGTGCCGGTGAATCACGAGCGATCCGTCGATAGCGCCCCCACACGCCCGTCGAGCAGATCACATTGACGAGACCGCTCTCGTCTTCGAGGTTGAGGAATGTGACGCCCGCCGCCGTCGCCGGACGCTGCCGGTGCGTGACGAGCCCTGCCACCTCCACACGTCGTCCGACCTCATGGTTCTGGAGGTCTGCGGAGGAGAGCACCCCGCGCTCACGCAGCGCACCGCGAAAGTGTGACATCGGATGGTCGTCGGTCGAGACGCCGGTCGACCAGAGATCTGCCGAGAGACGCTCATAACTGGACTGGTCGCTGAACAGCGGCGGCTGTACGGACACGGTCGTACCAGGAAGATACTGCGCGCGGTCCTCAGCCGCTGCGCCCGAGAGCCAGATCGCCTCTCGCCGCTGGAGTCCGAGGCACTCGAAGGCGCCGGCCGTCGCCAGAGCCTCCAGCTGCGCGGCCGTGGCATCGGTCCTCCGAACCAGATCGTTCAGGTCCCGGTAGGGCCCCTCGGCGTCGCGCTCCGCCACGATCCGCTCGGCCAGTGGCATGCCGATCCCGCGCACGCCGCTGAGCCCGAGGCGCACCGCATAGGCACCGTCTCTGCGATGCTGCGCCGATTCGTCGGGGCGGGACCGATCGAACCGAGGGACGGGCGGCTGTGCCGAATCGCTGCAGGAGTCGAGGCCCGTCGGCATCCGCAGCGGTGCGCCGCCGTCGAGAGGCTCGAGGATCTCGGTCGCTCCCGAGGCGTGCAGATCTGGTCGTCGCACCTCGACGCCGTGCCTCCGAGCATCAGCCGTCAGGGTCGACGCGGAATAGAAGCCCATCGGCTGTGATCGCAGGAGGCCGGCGAGGAAAGCCGCGGGATAGTGCAGCTTGAGCCAGGAGCTCGCATAGACGAGAAGGGCGAATGACAGCGAGTGCGACTCGGCGAAGCCGAAGTTCGAGAACGCCTGGATCTGCGCGTAGATGCGGTCGGACTGCTCGGCGGTCATGCCGCGTCGGGACATGCCAGCATAGAGCTTGTCGCGCACCTTCTCGATCTTCTCGAGGCCGCGCTTCGACCCCATGGCGCGGCGCAGAAGGTCGGCTTCGTCAGCGGTGCAGTCGCCGATGGCCGTCGCCATCTGGATCAGCTGCTCTTGGAAGATGGGGATGCCCAACGTCCTCTTCAGGATCGGCTCGAGATCGCTGTGCGGATAGGGGATCTCGAGCACCACCGGGTCTTCGCCGCGCCTGGCCCGGGCGCGGTTCTCCTCATCGAGCGCGTCCTTCGCGATCTTGCGGCGGACGAACGGATGCACGGCCCCGCCCTGGATGGGGCCGGGGCGGATGAGGGCGATCTGAATGGCGAGGTCGTAGAAGGCGCGGGGCTGCAGGCGGGGGAGCAGACCGATCTGCGCGCGGGACTCGACCTGGAACACGCCGATCGAGTCTGCTCGGCACAGCATGTCGTAGACAGCGGGTTCTTCTTTCGGAAGGGTCGCCAGCGTCCACTCCTCGCCCGTGGCATCGCGGATGAGATCGAAGCAGTGCTGCAGCGCCGCCAGCATCCCGAGCCCCAGCAGGTCGAATTTGACGAGCCCCATCCAGGCGGCATCGTCTTTGTCCCACTGGATCACCGTGCGGTTCTCCATGCGTGCATGCTCCACGGGTACGACCTCGCCGACGGGTCGGGCCGTGAGCACCATCCCTCCGGAATGGATGCCGAGGTGTCGAGGGGCCTTCAGCAGCTCACCCGCGTAGTCGATGACGTTCTGCGGGATGTCGTGCTCCTCGGCCATCTCCAGTCCCGAGCTCCAGCCGTCGACCTGCCGGGACCATGCATCCTGCTGGCCCGGCGAGTATCCGAGGGCCCTCGCCATATCGCGCACGGCGTTCTTGGGACGGTACTGGATGACGTTGGCCACCTGAGCGGCACGCTCCCGCCCATACTCGCCGTACACCCACTGGATGATCTCCTCACGACGGTCGGAGTCGAAGTCCACATCGATGTCGGGCTCTTCCTGCCGGGTGGTGGCGAGGAAGCGCTCGAACGGCAGCCGATACAGGATGGGGTCGACTGCAGTGATCCCGAGCAGATAGCAGACAGCACTCGCAGCGGCCGATCCGCGGCCCTGGCACAGGATGCGGCGGCGCTTCGCCTCGGTGACGATGCCGTGCACGATGAGGAAGTATCCGGGGAAGTCCTTCTCCTCGATCACGTCGAGCTCACGCTCGATCCGGCGATGACCGTCGGAATCCAGGTTCGGATACTTCGTGGGCACTGCTTGCCAGACCAATTGCCGCAGCCAGCTCATGGGAGTGTGGCCGTCGGGGACCTTCTGCTGCGGCAGCGCAGGACGTGCTCGGCGTAGCGGGAAAGCCGATGCTGCTGCGAGTTCGAGCCCATAGGAGATCGCCCCCGGATACCGTCGGAAGCGCGCCGTCATCTCCGCCCCGCTACGCAGGTGCGCTCCTCCGTGCGAAGGGAGCCAGCCGTCAAGGTCGTCCATGCTCCGCACGGCCCGCACAGCCGCCACCGCCTCGGCGAGCGACGCCCGCTCCGGGGTGGCGTAATGCACGTTGTTGGTCGCCAGTAGGGGAAGCCGCAGCCTGCGGGCGAGATCCGCCAGCGCGTCGTTGCGGCGAGTGTCGAGCGGGTCGCCGTGATCGAACAGCTCGACGGCGACATGGTCCTGGCCGAACAGGTCGACGAGCCGTCGCAGGGGAGTCAGGGCGTCCCCGGATTCGAGACCGCGACGTACGCCGCCCTTGCGGCACCCGGTGAGGATCGTCCACTGTCCGTCGGCTGTCGCCGCGAGCTCATCGAGATCGTAGACGGGACGACCCTTCTCTCCTCCACGCAGGTGGGCGGCGGTCATGGCGCCCGAGAGTCGGTGATACCCCTCCAGGCCGTCGGCGATCACGAGCAGATGCTCCCCGACAGGGTCTGCCGCCCCACGCTGGGGTGCGTCGAGACCGAGTGACAGCTCGGCGCCGTAGACCGTCTGCACATCGACCTGCATGAGCTCGGCGACCTCGGCGAAGCGAGCCGCACCGTAGAAGCCGTCATGATCGGTGAGCGCCAGGGCGGTGAGACCGAGCCGTTCGGCCTCGGCCAAGAGGTCTTCCGGCGAGGAGGCGCCGTCGAGGAACGAGTACGACGAGTGCGCGTGCAGCTCGGCATAGGGGACGGCGTCATCGGGCCGCGTCATCGCTGTCGGCGGAGTACGCGTGCGGCGGGTGCTGATCGGCCCGGGATCCGGGCGGATCGTCGGAGGCTCACCGCCGATCGGATGGGGAGACTCCTCACCGCTCAGGGCTCGCTCGAGCTCGCTCCATGTCATCGGCGGGTTGTGCCACCCCATCAGCGATACCTTCCTTCGGCCCACCAGCGGCCGCCGGCGCAGAAGACGAGCCAGGCCCTGTCATGACCGTCGACGATCTGAAGCCGATGCCCTCTCTTGCCGCCGGACGAATCCCAGCGCCGTTCATGGATCGGCCACGGCCCCGCCCACGCGCGCACGTCGTCGCCATCGATGTGAGAGGGAGCGGCAGACAGCGCGCCACGCTCGTCGACGGCGATCGTCTCTCCTCGCTCTGAACGGACTCCGATCGGTCGAGGAGGCAGGAACACCTCTGCCGGCAGCGGGTCGGGCAGGCTGCCGGGCCAGGGGCGCTCCGGGTCTCGGGGAGCGACAGGCCGCTCTCCCCAGGGAGTGAGGACCTGGCGATCCGCGAGCCAGCGGCCGCCCGAGAGAGCGGCGGTGACCACTCCCTGATGACCGAGCATGGTCTGCACTCGGGACACCGCATGATGCAGACGCTCGTCCGTGCCGGAACCGAAGAGTCCGGGCTGATGGTGGGCAGCGTCGTCCACCGCCACAGGAACGATACGCACCAGGATGATGCCCCCGAATGCCCGCGCCTCGTCGACGGGACTCTTGGCGGACTCGGCAGCCAACGCCTCCAGCTGCCAGCGGACCCTGTCGACGAGGTCGGCCGCATCGAAACAGGTGGGGTGCAGCCACGGGCGGGAGAACACCGCTCCGTTGTCGTCGGTCAGGTCGATGCGGATCTCGGTGCAGACGACGGATGCCTCGCCCAGCGCGAGCATGACCGAGTCGGCGGTCTGCCGAACCGCGAACGCCACCTGATCGGCCCCGGCCAGAGGCGACTCGAATTCGATCGAGCGCACCAGCTCAGGGTCGGGCGGACGAGGCACCACCCCTCGGGAGTCGGCGCCGGCGGCGAGGGCGTGCATGCGGGCGCCGCGCTCGCCGAATCGATCGCGCACCTCGATCTCGTCGAGCGCCGCGAACTCGCCGAGCGTGCGAACGCCGAGTCTCACCAGCAGGCCCGTGAGCTGATCATCGCGCAGAACCCGCACGGGGAGCGGTCGGAGGAAGTCCTGCGCGCGGCCCGGGGGCACGACGGTGCAGGCCGTGGGTCCTCTGGCAGCGAGTTCAGCCGTGAACGGACCGTCGGCGATGCCCACGCGCACCTCGGGGAAGCCGGCCTCGGCCAGCATGTTGATCAGGCTGTCTGCGGCTGCGCCCTCACCATCGTGATAGCGAGAGATGCCGCGGGCGCGTACGGCGGCGAGTCCCGGTCGCAGCATCGCCACTCCGGGCGCGTTCTTCTCGATGAGTTGGATCAGCGGCAGGAACGCCCGCTCGTCACGAGCCGGGTCGTGCGGCAGCACCCGCAGCGAGGAGAGATGCCCCTGCGCGACCCTGCGGCGTTGCCCTGCGCGCACTCCGTGCTCTCGGGCGGATGCGGTGCAGGCGACGACGGTGTTCGCGTGCATGAGAGCGGTCGGCGCATGTGGCGGTGGCCCTCCCAGTGCTGCACGCAGCGGCCAATCCGGGAACCACAGGACGAGCACGCGCAACGGGGCGGTCACCCTGCCACCGCCAGAGGTCGGTATTCACGTTCGCCGTCGTCTCCCTGGTCGCGCAGGGCGGGCAACGCGGTCAAGCCGGTCACCGTCTCGACGGGGGTCTCCGCGGGAAGGTCCTCGATTCCGCCCTGAGGACCGGGCAGGCGCACTCGAACGCTCATCGGCAGGGGGCTGTGCCGTGTCGTCGCGGTCACCGTGGCCGTGGATCCTTCGATCAGACCCCACCCTTCGCCGATGCCCTCCCAGTGCTGATCGTGCAGCCGGATCGTGCCCTCGCTCTGCGGCCAGGCGCCTGCCGACGCGGATTCGGTGACGAGAAGGGTGCCTCCTCGATCCCGCAGGCGGGCGCTCAGGCGCGACACGTCGGCGTCGCGTGCCCGGCTGCCGGGCTGCACGGCGATCAGCGGGACGACCTCGGCGAGTGCGGAGGTCGCCGCCAGCCATCGTTCTCCGGGCTCTGGGACGAGGATCAGCCGGGGCAGAGCGATGCCGAATGCGGCGGCGGCCTCGACGCCCAGTGTGGGCATGCCGACCACCGCGCACCAGAGACCGCGGCGTGAGGCGGCGCTGAGAAGGGCGAGCACCAGGCTCGGCGAGGGGGAGACCGTGTAGGCGGTTCCCGTCTGCAGACCCTGTTCGGGAAGCAGAGAGGAGAAGGCTGTGTCGAGGGGGAGCAGTGGAAGATCGCTGCGGCGTCGCTGCATACGGCTGATCTCTCGACGCAGCCGCAGGACCTCTCCGGCGCGAGAGTCGCCCACCGGAGAGAGCGCGGTCACCGCTTCGAGCCCGATCCCCATGTGTCCATCCTCGAATATATGTACTAGTAAATCAACTGGAGATGATGACTCTATTTCGAACGTCCGACATTCGCGGAACCGTGCCGAGGCCGGGCGCGGCGCCTCGGGCGACGTTATCCACACCGCTCTCCGCGGCCTCCCGCATCTCTTCTACCCTTCCCCAATGGATCCCCGCACCCTGGCTCTGATCGTGGTGCACCTCGCACTCTTCGCGGTGGGCTGTGCCCTCCTCGTCATCGACGTCCGCTCGCACCGGCTGCCGGACCGGATCGTGCTGCCCACCCTCGGGGCACTCCTCGCCCTCGTGATCCTCGACGCGCTCCTGGGCGAGACTGCGCGTTCGGTGAGAGCCGGCGCCGGCATGCTGATCCTCGGGGGCTTCTACGCGCTGCTGCGCCTGACCAGCCGCGAGGGGATGGGAGGAGGCGATGTGAAGCTCGCCGCTGTGATCGGCCTCGTGCTCGGCTGGCACGGGTGGCGGGCGCTCGCCGTGGGCGCTGCCGCCGCGTTCGTGCTCGGGGCGATATACGCCACCGTGCTGATGTCGCTGCGCAGGGCGGATCGGTCCACTCGCATCGCGTTCGGACCGTGGATGATCATCGGGGCGATGCTCGGCATACTCGTGGCATGACGCACCGATCACCTGAGTCGGGGTTAGGGTGAAGCACATGGCACTCGCACGACTCCACGGAGGCCCGCTCGACGGGCAGATCATTCCCCTCGACGATGCGGACGACAAGCTGATCGTCCCCTACAGCGAGACGCAGGTGGTGTACAACCGCCGCGGTGACGAGCAGAACACCGGCAGCGATGACGGTCCCACCGAGATCGACTACTGGTACGACGAAGCACTCGAGGAGATCAATCCCTCGGATGACTGAGCACCACCCCGCTCCGCAGTCGCACTCCGAACCGTCCAGGGTCGTCGAGGTCGAGCGCAAGTACGACGTCGACGACACCACTCCGCTTCCGGCGTGGGTCGGGATACCCGGAGTGGAGGCCGTGTCGTCAGGCGAGGTGCGCGAACTCGACGCGCGCTATTTCGACACGGCAGACGCCCAGCTGTCCCGTTCAGGGGTCGCACTTCGACACCGCACCGGCGGCCCCGATGCCGGATGGCACATCAAGGGGCCGAGGGAGGGCGACGGACGCCTCGAGATCGGCTGGCCTCTCGGCGACGACGACGGCATCCCGGATGCGGTGAGCGCCGCCGTCTCGCGATGGGCGACGGGGGCGCTGACTCCGCTCGCGCGGATCGAGAACACCCGAACGGCATACCTGCTCACGGGCAACGCCGGGGTGGTCGCCGAGTTCGTCGACGATCGCGTCCGCGCGACCGACGTGAGACACGATGTGCAGCGTGAATGGCGGGAGTGGGAGTTCGAACTCGGTCCGGCAGCTCCCGCGGATGCGGCAGGGCGCGAAGCCCTCTTCGACGCCGCGGAGCGGGTGATCTCCGAAGCCGGGGGTCGCGACGCGTCATCCGGCTCGAAACTCGCCCGTGCTCTGGGTTTCTGACCCACGGCGCAACCCCCTTCCGCGGCGGCGCGCGGGCATGCTTGAGTGACAGCATGACCCGCTCTGCCGTACTCCGCTCGTTGCGGACGATCGTTCCCGACACCGTCATCGAGCAGCACGAGGTGCGCGACATCTTCGCCTCGCAGCCCGACGTCGGACGCCTCGCGCAGCGGATCATCGGGGCGTCGTTCAACGGATCGGGCATCGACACCCGTCACACCGTCATCCGAGAGCTCTCGCCCACGGCGGACACCGACGACACGATGTTCTTCGACCGGGCGACGGGCCGTCTGCAGTCGCCCGGCACCGCGGCGCGCAACGACCTCTACACGCGCGAGGCGTCGCGTCTCTTCGTCGAGGTCGCGCGCAGCGCCGTGGACGCAGACCCCGACATCGTCGCCGCGGACATCACACACGTCATCACAGCATCGTGCACGGGCTTCCACGCACCCGGTCCCGAGTACGAGATCGTTCGCGGCCTCGGTCTCTCCGACAGCGTGCAGCGCTATCACCTCGGTTTCATGGGCTGCTACGCCGCGCTGCCGGCGCTCCGTGCGGCGAGCCAGTTCTGTGCGGCTGACCCCACAGCCGTGGTGCTCGTGGTCAGCGTCGAGCTGTGCACCGTGCATCTCCGCTCATCAGAGGACCCGGATCTCATCGTCGCCAACTCCCTCTTCGCAGACGGAGCGGCGGCAGGCATCGTCACGGCGCGCGACCTCGCCACCCCGGTGCCGTCCGTCCGCCTCGACGGCTTCCATACCGCGATCGCCGCCGAGGGTGAGAAGGACATGGCCTGGACCATCGGCGACCACGGCTTCGAGATGATCCTGTCGACCAAGGTGCCTCAGATCATCGGCGAGACCATCATCGGCGCGATCCGTCCGCTCTACACGCGCGAGGGCGAGCTCGCGGCCGCGTTCGACGAGGGGCGTGTGGGGGAGCGGGTGGAGCACTGGGCGATCCACCCCGGCGGACGCAGCATCCTCGACCGCGTGCAGGAGCGATTGAATCTCAGCGACGATCAACTGCACCCCGCCCGTGAGACGCTGCGCGAGAACGGGAACATGTCGAGCGCGACCGTGCTCTTCGTGATCAAGCGGATCCTCGACGACGGTGCGATCGAGGGGTCTCGCGTCGCGGCGATGGCCTTCGGCCCCGGGCTGACCGCCGAGAGCGCGCTGATGACGGTCACGACCGGCGTCTCGTGAGGCACGACCTCTCGACGCGCGCCACCGAGATGCGCGAGCTCATGGACGATCCCGATGCCGACATCGCGATGCTCGAGCGCACCTACGCGCGCTTCCGTCTGGTCAACGCTCTGGTCTCGCGGCCCGGGCTGCTCTATCGCCGGGACATCCTGCCGCGCGCCCGCCGCGGCCCGATCCGCATCCTCGACATCGGCGCGGGTGGGGGAGACGTGTGCCGGATGATCGCGGCGCGATCGCGGCGAGCAGGGCTCGATGTGGAGATCACGGCGCTGGATGCCGACGAGCGGGCGATGCGCTGGGCGGCAGAGCACGACGGAGGAGCCGGCATCCGATATCGCTGCGCCCTCTCGTCGGATCTCGTGGCGGAGGGCGAGCAGTACGACGTGGTCTTCTCGAATCACGTGCTGCACCACCTCACCGCGGCGGAGCTCGACGGCCTGCTTCGCGACTCCGACGCGCTCGTCGACGCCGGCGGCGTGGTGGTCCACCGCGACATCGCCCGCACTCGACTCGCATACGGGCTGTACGACGCCGCGACGTGGCTCCTCGCGAGCACGCTGTTCCGAGGATCGTTCATCCGAGAGGACGGCCTCATCAGCATCCGTCGCTCGTACACGAGGGGAGAACTCGCCTCCGTCGTGCCGTCCGGATGGACCGTGCGCTTCGGCCTCCCCTCACGGCTGGAGCTGCGCACGCACGCCGACGCGGCGTCATGACGCACGAAGGCCCGGCCACGCGTGAGCGTGCCGGGCCTTCGAGTCGATCGCGGTGATCAGAAGTTGATCATGTGACCTGCGAGGCCGTGGAAGCCCTCCTGCAGCGCCTCCGACAGCGTCGGGTGCGTGTGCACGTTGCGAGCCAGCTCGAGGGCCGTGAGGTCCCACTTCTGGGCCAGCGTCAGCTCGGGCAGGAGCTCCGACACGTCGGGTCCGATCATGTGAGCACCGATGAGCTCGAGGTGCTCGGCGTCGGCGATCAGCTTGACGAAACCGACGGGCTCGCCGAGCCCGTGCGCCTTGCCGTTGGCCATGAACGGGAACGTCGCGACCTTGATCTCGCGTCCCTCGTCCTTGGCCTGCTGCTCGGTGAGTCCGAACGAGGCGACCTGCGGCGAGCAGAACGTCGCGCGCGGCATCATGCGGTAGTCGCCCAGCGTCTGGGTCTCTGCGCCGCCGATGGTCTCTGCAGCCACGACGCCCTGCGCCTCGGCCACATGGGCGAGCTGCAGCTTGGCTGTGACGTCGCCGATGGCGTAGATGCCCTCGACGTTGGTACGCATGTGGTCGTCGATTTCGATCGCGCCGCGCTCGGTGAGCTTCACACCGGTGGCCTCGAGGCCGAAGCCCTCGATGTTGGGGGCGAAGCCGACCGACATGAGCACCTTGTCGGCCTCGATCGACGACTGCTGACCGTCCTTGCCGGTGTAGGAGACCGTGACCGACGAGCCGTTGTCGACGACGGACTCGACCTTGGTGGAGGTGAGGATGTCGACGCCGTAGTTCTTGTACTGCTTGGCGATCTCCTTCGACACGTCGGCATCCTCGTTGGGGAGTGCGCGGTCGAGGAACTCGATGATCGTGACCTTGACGCCGTAGTTCGTCATGACATAGGCGAACTCCATGCCGATGGCGCCGGCGCCCACGATGACGATCGACTTGGGCAGTTCGCGGCTGAGGATCTGCTCCTCGTAGGTCACGACGTTGTCGCTGAGCTGGACGCCGGGGAGCAGGCGCACCTTCGATCCTGTCGCGATGATCGCATTGTCGAAGGTCACCTCTTCGGTCGTGCCGTCGGCCTTGGCGACCGAGATCGCCTTGGGGCCGGTGAAGGTGCCGCGACCGTCGTACTCGGTCACCTTGTTCTTCTTCATCAGGAAGTGGATGCCCTTGACGCGACCGTCGGCGACGACGCGGCTGCGGTCGAACGCCTTGCCGTAGTCGATCGTGAACTCACCCGAGATGCCGAAGAAGTCGGCCTTGTGGTTGAGGGTGTGCGCGAGCTCCGCGTTCTTCAGAAGAGCCTTGGAGGGGATGCAGCCCACGTTGAGGCACACACCACCCCAGTACTTCTCTTCGATGATGGCGGTGGACAGACCGAGCTGCGCGCTGCGGACCGCAGCGACGTATCCGCCGGGACCTGCACCCAGGATGACGACATCGTAGTGTGGCATGCCTTAAGCCTATCGCTCTGCGGGTGCGTCGGAGTCTCGGCCCGAAGGGCCAGGGGAGTGCTCCGAGGAGCTCGCACGGCGCCCCTTGAGAGCGACCGCGATGACGGCCGCGACGACGAGGATCACGATGCCCGCGATCGCGAGGATCCAGATCCAGGCGGGCGACGCCGAGGACTCCTCAGGGGCGGCGGGTGCGGCGGTATCGGCAGCGGCATCGCTGGCTGTGGGGGCGGGCGCTGCCGTCTGTGCAGGCGGCGTCGGCTCGGCAGTCGCGGTGCCCTCGGGAGCGGTCGGTTCGACGACGGTGGACGTGGCGACCGTGAAGGAGAACTGCCCGGAGGTCGGGTGCCCGTCGCTCGAGACGACCTTCCACGTGACGTCGTACGTGCCTGCCGCGCCCTGGGCCGCGAGTGGCTGGGTCACGATCGCCCCGTCGACGCTCGCCGGACCGTCTGTCACGGACGCGCCGGATGCGTCGGTGACGACTACCTCGGTGGCGCCCTCGGCATCGATGAGCTTGGCGCTGAATGCCAGCGTCAGCTCCGACGGCAGGGTGTCGACCGTGCTGCCCGCTTCGGGGGATGACGAGATCAGACTGTCGTGCGCCGAGGCCGCAAGCGGCGAGACCAGCACCAGGAAGGCGGTCAGCAGGGCTGCGGCGAGGGCGATCGGAGTTGCGGGGAGGCCTCGGACGTCGGTTTTCACGAGTCCAGCTTAGGAACACGCGGTATGCGTCGACTGAGTGAGAACCGGGATGCCGCGACCTCGCCCTGATCCGTTAGTCTGGAGGACTAGGAGGGCAGAAGTGACAGACAGCGAAGGCCGACAGGCCGGTGATGCCGCGATCCACCGTTCCGGCGAGCAGCGACACGATGTGACGCAGACGTTCGGACACGACTCGGATCTTTCCTTCGTGCCCTTCGGGGTCGAACTGACAGACGTCGAGCAGAGCGCCATCGCGGCGCTCCCCTCGGGTTCTGCTCTGCTGCTGATGCGCTCCGGCGCCCTCGCCGGCGCGCGCTACCTCCTCGACACCGATGTGACCACGGTCGGGCGACACCCCGAGGCCGACATCTTCTTCGACGACGTCACGGTGTCTCGACGTCATGCCGAGATCACGCGCTCGGGTGCATCTTTCGAGATCATCGATCAGCGGTCTCTCAACGGCACGTACGTGAACGGTGAGCGTGTCGATCGCAGCCCCCTCGTCGACGGCTCGGAGCTGCGGGTCGGGAAGTTCCGGCTGAACTTCTTCGCCTCTCCCGCCGATCGCGCCGCAGCGAACGCCTGATGGCGGCATCCTCCGCCCGCGAACGCTCCGCGTCCGCGGGCCTTCTGAGCATCGGCCAGGTGCTGGCGCGACTCACTCCCGAGTTTCCCGAACTCACTTCCAGCAAGCTGCGCTTCCTCGAAGTGCAGGGCATCGTCTCGCCCTCGCGGACCGAGTCGGGCTACCGCAAGTTCTCACAGGCCGACATCGAGCGTCTCCGCCTCGGGCTCACGCTTCAGCGCGATCACTACCTGCCGCTCAGCGTCATCCGCGAGCAGCTCGACGAGGCTGAGGCGAACGGCGATTCGGCCGCCTTCGCCCCGCCGCCGTCGATCGCGCCGGCGCCGCGCCGTTACCGGCGGGAAGAGCTTCTCTCCGCCGCCGGGGCGGGGCCGCAGCTCCTCAACGATGCGATCAGCACCGGCGTGATCATCGCTCAGGAGACATACTCCGAAGCGACCGTCACGCTGCTGCGTGGTCTGGTCGCGCTCGACCGCCATGGCATCGAGCCCCGTCACCTGCGTTCGCTGCGACAGGGTGCGGATCGCGAGGTCGCGCTGATCGAATCGGCCATGTCGGCACTTCTGCGACGCACGGATGCGCCATCGCGCGCCAAAGCGAGCGAGATGGCTCCGACGCTCGCCGCGAAGATCGACGAAGTGCGCTCGCTCTTCGTCAAGGAAGCACTCACACGACTGCTTTCGTAACGAACTGATTGCGACACACCTTCGGGGTCACACGGATGTCATTGCCGGTGCACGGGGGCTGCTCTAGCGTGGAGGTAACAGCTCCAGGGAGGATTTCCAGATGAATGCGGATGAGCGTGCAGGCGACCCGCGGTTCGTGCCCGAACTCCTCTTCACCGACGGTCTCCCGGCGATGGATGACGAGGTCGGCTACCGCGGCGCAGTCGCTGCTCGCGCCGCCGGAATCACCTACCGTCAGCTCGACTACTGGGCTCGCACAGAGCTGGTCGTCCCCACCGTTCGGGGCGCAAGTGGCTCGGGTTCGCAGCGCCTCTACGGCTTCCGCGACATCCTGGTGCTCAAGCTCGTGAAGAGTCTGCTCGACACGGGGATCTCCTTGCAGCAGATCCGCACCGCGGTCGACGAGCTCCGTCGCGCCGGCATCCGTGACCTCGCGGGCACCACGCTCATGAGCGACGGCGCCTCGGTGTACCTGTGCACCTCGAACGACGAGGTCATCGACCTCGTCAGCCGTGGCCAGGGCGTCTTCGGCATCGCGGTCGGCAAGGTCCTGCGAGAGGTCGAGTCCACGCTCGTCGCCTTCGACTCCGCGACACCGGACCAGGTCGACGAACTCTCGGTCCGCCGCTCGAAGCGCTCCGCCTGACATCCTGATCGACGAAGCGTGGGCATGCCCTCTCGGCATCTGCTGACTCCGTCCATCAACGAGAACGGCCATCCTCGCGGAGAGGATGGCCGTTCTCGTGTCTCTGGCTGTCAGGCCTGCGGGCCCGTCTCCGGCACCGGGATGCGTCCCGTGCGGATGATCCTGTCGAGCAGCGAGTCGAAGTCGGCTGCGAGTTCCTGAGCAGAGTCTCCGGGCCAGATGTGCAGAGGCTTCGCGGCGCCCTGGGCCTGCTGCAGCGAGGTGCGCTCCGGGAGCTGGGGTGAGAGCACGAGCGGGCCGAACATGTCGCGGAGCTCCTTGATGCGGAACTGGTGCTCGATCGACTGCGGACGCACGCGGTTCACCACGATGCCGAGCGGCTGGAGGCGCGGGGACAGGCCCCGGCGGATCTCCTCGATCGCGCGCAGCGCACGATCCGCAGCTGCCACGGAGAAGAGTCCGGGTTCGGTCACGACCATCACGCGATCGCTCGCCGCCCAGGCTGTGCGGGTCAGAGCGTTGAGCGACGGCGCGCAGTCGATGAGCACGAGGTCGTAGTCGGCCTCGACGGCGGCGAGTGCCTCTTCGAGCTTCCAGACGTCGCGCACGCTCGGGTGCGGACCGTCGAAGTTGATCGCCGACGGGCTGCCGATCAGCACGTCGATGGTTCCGGGGTGCACCTTCGCCCAGCCGCTGGCCGTGATCGCCTGGCGGACGACCTTCTCCTTGGGGTTGGCCAGGACATCGGCGACGTTGAGTCGTCCTGCCACCTGGATGTCCATGCCGGTGGACACATCGGACTGCGGGTCGAGGTCGACGACGAGCGTTCGGACACCACGTGCGAAGGCCGCTGAGGCCAGGCCGAGGGTCACGGTCGTCTTGCCGACGCCTCCCTTGAGAGAGCTGACGCTGAGTACGTGCACGAACACCACGTTACCTTCCCCTAGGCTGGGTGCACACTCAGCCCCGCCCCATGTGCGCCGATTGCGTCGTGCATCGAGCTTTCAGAGGTGTGCATGTTCCAGAAGATCCTTGTGGCGAACCGCGGTGAGATCGCGATCCGTGCCTTCCGAGCGGCCTACGAGGTCGGAGCGAGAACCGTTGCGGTGTTCCCTCACGAGGATCGCGGATCGGTTCATCGACTCAAGGCCGACGAGGCCTACGAGATCGGGGAGCGCGGGCATCCCGTGCGCGCGTATCTCGACGTCGACGAGATCATCAGGGTCGCCAAGCAGGCGGGCGCCGACGCGATCTACCCGGGGTACGGGTTCCTCTCCGAGAATCCCGAGCTCGCAGAGAAGGCGGCAGCCAACGGCATCGTCTTCATCGGACCTCCCGCGAACGTGCTCGAGATGGCCGGCAACAAGGTCGAGGCCAAGCGGCACGCTGTCGAAGCGGGGGTGCCCGTGCTCCGTTCCACGGAGGCATCCGACGTTGTCGAGACGCTCGTCGCCGAGGCGGGCGACATCGGCTTCCCGCTGTTCGCCAAGGCGGTGGCGGGCGGCGGCGGACGCGGTATGCGACGCGTGGAGAAGGCCGAGGAGCTCGCGCCTGCACTCGCCGAGGCGATGCGGGAGGCGCAGAGCGCGTTCGGCGATCCGCGGATGTTCCTCGAGCAGGCCGTCGTGCGGCCCCGTCACATCGAGGTGCAGATCCTTGCGGACAAGTCCGGCGAGACCGTGCACCTGTTCGAGCGAGACTGCTCGGTGCAGCGTCGTCACCAGAAGGTGGTCGAGATCGCGCCCGCGCCGAACCTCGATGACGGCATCCGCGCGGCCCTGCACGGGTACGCAGTCGCCTTCGCCAGGTCGATCGGGTACGAGAACGCGGGAACCGTCGAGTTCCTCCTCGAGACGGCCGGGGACCGCACGGGTGAAGTGGTGTTCATCGAGATGAACCCCCGAATCCAGGTCGAGCACACGGTGACCGAGGAGGTCACCGATGTCGATCTCGTGCAGAGCCAGATGCGCATCGCCGCCGGTCAGTCACTCGCCGATCTCGGGCTGCAGCAGGAGAACCTGCACGTCCGCGGTGCGGCGCTGCAGTGCCGGATCACGACAGAGGATCCGACCCAGGGCTTCCGCCCCGACACCGGCAAGATCACCACGTACCGGTCGCCGGGAGGCGCCGGCATCCGTCTCGACGGCGGAACCGTGCACCAGGGCGCGCAGATCAGCCCGCACTTCGACTCCATGCTCGCGAAGCTCACGTGCCGCGGGCGCGACTACCCGGCCGCCGTCGCCCGCGCTCGGAGAGCGCTGGCGGAGTTCCGCATCCGCGGTGTCTCCACCAACATCCCGTTCCTGCAGGCTCTGCTCGACGACGACGCGTTCGTCGCGGGCGACGTCAGCACCTCGTTTATCGACGAACGACCGGAGTTGCTCAAGGGGCGGGAGTCGAAGGATCGCGGCACCCGGATCCTGAACTGGCTGGTCGATGTCACCGTCAACAAGCCGCACGGCACCCACCCCGGTGTCATCGACCCACGTACCAAACTGCCTGTGCTCGATCCGGATGCCTCTCCGGTCGCCGGGTCGCGCCAGCGCCTCCAGGAGCTCGGGCCGGAGGGCTTCGCGCGAAGCCTCCGTGAGCAGAAGGCGCTCGCGATCACCGACACCACGTTCCGTGATGCGCATCAGTCTCTGCTCGCCACTCGCGTGCGCACCAGAGACCTGGTCGCCGCCGCTCCTTCCATAGCGCAGCTCACCCCGGAGCTCCTCTCGGTCGAGGCGTGGGGCGGCGCGACCTACGACGTCGCTCTGCGCTTCCTCGGCGAAGATCCCTGGGAGCGCCTCGACAAGCTTCGCGCCGCCCTGCCCAACATCGCGATCCAGATGCTGTTGCGAAGGCGGAACACCGTCGGCTACACGCCGTATCCGACCGCAGTGACCGAGGCCTTCGTGCGCGAGGCGGCGGCCAGCGGCGTGGACATCTTCCGTATCTTCGACGCGCTCAACGACGTCGAGCAGATGCGCCCGGCCATCGACGCCGTTCGTGCCACCGGCACCGCGGTCGCCGAGGTCGCGCTCTGCTACACCGGCGACCTGCTCGATCCCGCCGAGCACCTCTACACGCTGGACTACTACCTCGGCCTCGCCGAGCAGATCGTCGACGCGGGCGCGCACATCATCGCGATCAAGGACATGGCCGGCCTCTTGCGTCCCGCCGCCGCGGCGAAGCTCGTGAGCGCCCTCCGGGAGCGCTTCGATCTGCCGGTGCATCTGCATACGCACGACACTCCCGGCGGTCAGCTCGCCACGCTGCTCGCGGCCAGCGCCGTCGGAGTCGATGCGGTGGATGCCGCGTCAGCGCCGCTGTCCGGTACCACCAGCCAGCCGTCGTTGTCGTCGCTCGTGGCTGCGCTCGCCCACACGGACCGCGACAGCGGCATCGATCTCGGCGCCGTCTCCGACCTCGAACCGTACTGGGAAGCGGTGCGGCGGTTGTACGCACCGTTCGAATCCGGGCTGCCCGGCCCGACGGGACGCGTGTATCACCACGAGATCCCCGGCGGCCAGCTCTCGAACCTGCGTCAGCAGGCGAAGGCGCTCGGCCTCGCAGACGACTTCGAACTGATCGAGGACATGTACGCCGCCGCGGACCGCATCCTCGGACGCGTGCCGAAGGTCACGCCGTCGTCGAAGGTGGTGGGCGACCTCGCTCTCCATCTCGCGGCGGTCAAAGCGGATCCGGCCGACTTCGAGGCGAATCCCGAGAAGTACGATGTGCCCGACTCCGTCGTGGGCTTCATGGCGGGCGAGCTCGGCGACCTGCCTGGCGGGTGGCCGGAGCCGTTCCGCTCGAAGGTCCTGGCCGGTCGCACCGTGCGGACGGGCCTGGTGGAGATCTCGGCCGACGATGCAGCGGCTCTGGAGGGCGACAGCCCGACTCGTCGGGCGCGGCTCAACGCGCTGCTGTTCCCGGCGCCGACGCGAGAGTTCACGCAGACACGCGAGCAGTTCGGCGATGTCTCCGTCCTCGACACGAGCGACTACCTCTACGGACTCGTTCAGGGACAGGAGCATCTCGTCGAGATCGACAGGGGCGTGCAGCTCTATGTCGGTCTCGAGGCCATCGGCGATGCGGATGACAGGGGCATCCGCACCGTCATGACCACACTCAACGGCCAGTTGCGCCCTGTGTTCGTCCGCGACCGCGCAGTCACGGTCGATGCCCATGAGGTCGAGAGAGCCGACACCTCGGTTCCCGGCCAGGTCGCTGCCCCGTTCTCCGGAGTGGTGACGCTCAAAGTCGAGGTCGGCTCCACCGTGAGAGCGGGGGAGCCGGTCGCCTCGATCGAGGCGATGAAGATGGAAGCGGCCATCACCGCGACTGTCGACGGAGTCATCGAGAGGCTTGCCATCGGCGCCACCCAGCAGGTCGATGCCGGAGATCTTTTGGTCGTCATCAGTCCGGCACACTAATCTTGTGCGGGCGCGGGTCGCGCAGTTCTGAATGCGCACCCGAGGCCCGCGCAGGCTTGGAGTGACAACGTGACCCCGAAGAAAAGGGCAGAATCGCCGGACGATGAGTCCCGCGGGATGCTCGATGACGCCGCGTCGATGGACACGGCGGTGATCGGCATCCTCAGCGGCACCGCGCAGGTGAGCGTGCAACTGCCGAAGGACGACGAAGACGATCTCGCCGACGATGGAGTCGTCGAAGGAGAGGTCGTCGCAGACCTCATCGTCGACGAGCCCGTCTCTGCTGCGAAGGCTGCCGAGACCGTGAGCGCTGCGGATCTGCCGAGCATCCCGATGGAGCCGATCATCATCGAGCTGCCGCCAGAGCCAATCGCGCCGACGGCCGCGGAGCCGGAGCCTGAGCCTGAGCCTGAGCCGGTGCCGGAGACGGAGGCTGAGCCGGGGCTTGAGGCTGAGCACGAACCGGATTCGGAGCCCGAAGCT